>CAZIXF010000101.1:0-2679 GCA_964543195.1 uncultured Roseivirgaceae bacterium | reverse complement strand
CTGGCAGTATTTTTATGAGGACCTTCGGTATGACTATGTCGACGATACCTTAACCGAAAATTACCTGTTCATATTGACCGATGGATACCCCATAGTCGGAAGAAATACCAATAAACTGGAACCGGTCAATGCCCGTTACCCGGAATTGCATACGGTTCTGATTGAAGCCGCTCCCCGCGAAAAGGACCTGGAATGGGACCGGATCATGGAAAAATGGAGCGAATGGTTTGAGGAAATTAACATTCCAAAACACACCATTATTAAACGGCAGGCCATTACGAAGGAAAAAGAAATGATTGAAGATATTGTCTTTGATAAAGATAAGAACCGCAGTCTGGCAAACTCTATTGAATAATGATATATAAAACGGCAGTTAAAGTTCCCTATAATCCTTCAGAAATAGAACTTTACCGGGAACATGGAATATGAGCCGGATTGAAGGAACGGTAATCATTTCTTTAATATCCTTCTAAAATTTACCCGATTTATTAATAAATGTTCAATTTTTACAGGGGAGTCGGGTGAAATTGGGATTCAGGCTTGCATGTGATGGGAGATTCCTTATCTTGCAAGCCTGTTTTTGCACTTTTTCAAGAAAGCGCAATGTGGATCCTTTTTGCATTAAGTTCATAACCCTTCGGGTCCGATCCACCCAGGACCTCGATAGACAAAAAAAGTCCGGGCGCTGCCTGGAGGGTTATTAAATCCATCGACCTTTCCACATTGTCCGCAGTTCAACCGGGTGACACATTATACATCCATTGCGAAAAGTTTCTTCCTATGATTTCAGAAACAGGGTTGAATATGTTCATTTAACATTAAAGCTGATTATGTAATTGAACAGACAGAAAACCGGAACAACCGCAAGATGCTTAAAGTCATCGTTTACCGCTTTTTCTGATCCTTATATCATACAGGATATATCCGGCCAAAGCCACAAGCCTCAGGACCGATATCCAGATCAGCCCGGTTTCAAGCCTTTGATTATCTTCTCCAAAATAGGCAAAAAGAATAGTAAGCGGCACTATACCGGCCAATGTGGCGCCAATAAACCGCCAGTATCCCATTCTTAAAATCCCTCCGGCAATGCTTATGGCATCGTTGGAAAGTGTGGGAGATAGTCGCGTGGCCACAACCGCCCAGAATCCGAAACGGTCAATATAATATTCGAGTTTTGCTCTTTTTTATGACCTAAAAGACGGTCAACGGTATGTATGCCAAGGTACCTTCCTATAAAATAGCCTACCGAAGACGCAGTAAATACACTGAATACCGCAAGTAACGATCAGCAGCAGCAGCACATCCGGCTAATCCCGCCTGTTTTTCTCAAGCTTTTCAAGCTTGGTTTGACCGGTGAAAAGGATTTGGCCGATTTGCATTTATTTAATTCATTTGCACATCGAAAAAATCAATCATTCCATATCTGCTGTTTATGATCAGTAATCTCAAAGACTACCTGGCCAATCCCCATTTCCGGACCATCGGACTGGTGTTTGCCGTGAACAGCCTGTTGCTTGGCTCCTGGATCACCAGGCTGCCGGAAATAAAGGAAAAGCTGGAGATCGGAGAAGGGGAACTGGGAATAGCTTTACTTGGACTGCCCATAGGCTCGATCCTCATTATGCCGTTTATGGGAAAACTGATCCAGTTATTCGGATCCGGTCGTATAACCCTGGTCAGTGGTTTCATATTCTGTTTTTTATCGACTTTCCCGGTGCTTGCTCCCACCTATTTCTTATTGATCACCACTTTGATCATCCTGGGAATTTCCACTGGTGCTATGGACATTGCCATGAATGCCTCCGCCGCAGCCATTGAAAAAAGGTTTTCAAGAGCGATCATGTCAACCAGTCACGGGATGTGGAGCATCGGCGGAATGATCGGCGCTGCGGTGACCAGCCTGCTGGCCGGGCTCGAAATAAGCGCCAACCTTCAAATTATCGTTACCGCGATTCTGATGGTTTTCCTCCTTTATGGATTAAGACCAAGGTTACTAACCATAAAAGATACTGAATCCGAACCGGTCCGTTTTTCATGGCCCGGCCGTCCGGTACTGGGACTGGCTGTGATCAGTTTCTGTATCATGATGGGTGAAGGAGCGATCATGGACTGGAGCACCATCTACCTGCGTCATACCCTGATGGCCGATGCGTTTTATGCCGGCCTGGGATTTGCAGGATTTTCATTCTCCATGGCATTAGGGCGGTTTTTCGGAGACCGGCTCCTGGATAAATATGGAGCAGGCAGGCTGGTATTCGGGGGCGCCTTGATCGGATTGACCGGTTTATCGGTCGGTTTATTTCTCCCCCATGTAGGTCTTGCCATTGCAGGGTTTACCATTGCCGGCCTGGGGTTTTCCTGCCTGATCCCTTCCATCTATATTTCCGCAGCCAATGTGCCCGGGCAGCCAGCCGGTAAAAGCATTGCCGAGGTGGCAGGACTGGGATACTTTGGTCTTTTCGCGGGTCCTCCACTTATTGGTTTTATTGCAGAGGGTTATGGCCTGGATGTAGCACTTGGGATCATAATTGTTTTGCTCATGTTCGTTCTGTTGATTGCCGGAAGGATCAAATTTCACAGGTAGAACGGCAGACACTCATCAGAACACTCATACTATCACTAAGTGTTAACCCCGATTATTCATAAACCATTCTCAAAATAAACCGTTTTTACTATTTA
>CAZIXF010000100.1:0-2958 GCA_964543195.1 uncultured Roseivirgaceae bacterium | reverse complement strand
GCCAGAGTTGTCCGGCCTGATTTTCAAGATAAGACCGTTCCTGGTTTCCCAGTCGCTTCAGGACGGTATGGTTCAGGTACTTTCCGATCAACCCGTTCTTTTTAAAGATCCGGTGAGCTATATATTGCGATTTGAACAGGTCCACGGTATTCCCCGGGAGTTTTCTTAAAACCTGCCTGTACCGTGACATCCGCTGATTTATTTCCCTTTCCAGGTTTTCCCGGTCCGCCACATAATGGATCAGGAATTCATCCAGCACCTTACTGCTGATCCTGCCGGTTTCAAGGCAGATATTTTTTATTTTTTCATAATCCGGCATACGATTCGGTTTTTTCATTTAAAAATAAACAAAACTGGCCTGCCCGGTGAATACATGCAAGTTAAAATTTGTAATTCAGATTTTTCAGAGGTTTTTCAGTCAATTATCAGTTATCTTTGGAGTTTTGTTGAATCCCATGAAAAAGAAATTCCCTTCTTTTGAAACGGCCCGGTTGCTGCTCCGGCAGATCCATGACGATGACCAGGATAATGTATACCATGGATTATCCAATCCCGGGGTAACCCGCTATTACGGGATCCGTTTCGATACGAAAGAGGCGGCCAGGGAACAGATGAAGTGGTTCAGTAACCTCGAAATGTCAGGCAAAGGGCTCTGGTGGACGATATGTTCACGCGATGGAAGCATTTTTTACGGCGCGGGCGGGTTGAACGGGATCGACAAAACCCATAAAAAAGCGGAGGCGGGTTTCTGGTTGTTGCCGGAGCATTGGGGAAAGGGTATTATGAAAGAGGCCTTTCCGTTGATTTGTAATTATGGATTCGATTGCTTAGGATTACACCGGATCGAAGGATACGTGGAACCGGAAAACCTGAATTGTAAAAAAGTACTGAAAAAGCTTAATTTCCGGCATGATGGGACGATGGAACAAAAGGAGATTAAAAACGGAAAATTCATCGACATTGAAATACATGCGTTATTCAATCAGGATAAAACGGCCGCTAAAGACTGATGTCCTGTCCTTGAAGATTTTCAGGATGAATGGACATCCCGTCCGATGTTATAAACACCGGGCAACGACCTGTTATTTATGAGGAATCAGCTGAACCGTTTACGCCAAAAGATACACGATTTTTTCTCCAACTGGTTTACCATGATGAATCCGCCTGTGTTTTTCGGTGCGGCCGGATTTGTTATTGTACTCATTGTATTCGGCAGCATCTGGACTGAACTGGCGGGCAGGATATTTGAACAAACACTGACCTTCATCACGGATTATTTAAGCTGGTATTATGTGCTGATCGTCACTTTTTTCCTGCTTTTCGTGATATGGCTTTATTTCAGCAATTACGGCAGGATACGAATTGGCGGACAGGATGCCAAGCCGGAATTCAGCCGGTTTGGATGGTTTTCCATGATGTTTGCAGCGGGCACAGGAATAGGACTGGTTTTCTGGGGCGTGGCCGAACCGATCATGCATTATTCCACACCACCCCGGGCCCAGCCGGAAACGATGGAAGCATTAAAAGAAGGAATGAGGTTTTCTTTTTTTCACTGGGGATTTCATGCATGGGCCATTTATATCATTTTCGGGATGGCGATTGCCTATTTTCATTTCCGGCATAAACTTCCGCTTGCCCCGCGGTCATTGTTCTATCCCCTGATAGGCGACAAAGCCTGGGGGCCCGCCGGACATTTTATTGACGCATTCAGTACGGTGGGCACACTTCTGGGCGTAGCCACTTCCCTGGGCCTGGGCGCCATGCAGATCAATTCCGGATTTAATGCGTTAATAGAAATTCCTGATAACACAAGGAACCAGGTAATTATCATAGCGGTAATCACGGCCGTAGCCACCACTTCCACCATCACCGGTGTAAAAAAAGGGATCCGTTTCCTCAGCAAGGCCAACCTGGTGCTGATGATCAGCCTGCTGGTTTTTGTGTTCATTGCCGGTCCAACGCTCTATCATCTCCGGTTGTTTTTGACTACGTTTGGGGATTATCTTCAGCATCTGGTCGAAATGAGCCTCTGGGTCGATGTGAGACCGGAGTCGGAATGGCAGGATAGATGGACGATCTTTTACTGGGGCTGGTGGATATCATGGTGCCCGTTTGTGGGTATCTTTATCGCCAGGATATCGAAAGGACGTACCATCAGGGAGTTTATCCTCTCTGTAATGTTTATACCCTCCCTGTTGACCTTTTTGTGGTTTTCCATATTTGGAGGTACCGCTTTGCACCTGGAGCTGGCCGGGAACCATTCGGTTTCACAAACGGTGAGTGAGAATGTATCGATGTCGTTGCATGCCCTGCTGGCTGAACTTCCCCTGGCTGATATAACCCAGTGGACAGGACTATTGCTGGTGATCATCTTCTTTATCACTTCTTCTGATTCGGGTTCGCTGGTCGATGATATGGTCACTTCAGGCGGGCATCCGAATCCACCCCCCGTACAGCGGGCTTTCTGGGGTGTTTCCGAGGGAGCGGCTGCCGCTGTGCTATTGGTTTCCGGGGGATTGAACGCACTTCAGACGGCATCCATATCAGCCGGCCTGTTGCAAAGTATATTTCTTATTATTGCCTGTATAAGTCTTTTTAAAGCATTGCGGATCGATTCCAGAACGGAAGGAATTCCCTCGAAGAAAAAACTGAAGAAAGGGGTTGACAATCCTAAAGGAGGGGACTCCCACGGCTTTGCCTCGGAGTGACAGTCCTGAACACATCACCACAAATCAGTAAATCAGTAAAAAATTTGCTAAAATCGGACTATCCACCACCAAAGGAAGTAGCATTAACCCCGATTTTTGCCTTGCACCGCAAATTTTTTTTCAGGCGCACACGTCTTTCGGGCAAAGCCCCGCAAGAACATGGCCACGCCCTAAGGACGTGGGTTTTTAAGTAGTGCTAAATCACTAAATCACATATCACATATCGCAAACTCTCCACACCTCCACTTCA
>CAZIXF010000099.1:0-4116 GCA_964543195.1 uncultured Roseivirgaceae bacterium | reverse complement strand
TTAAATAGATTGAAGGATAATTAGATGATATAGAACAGGACGTTTTTAAAAAGAATAATTAACTGCAATTGAATATGATTAATAGATATTTTACAAAAACCGTGTTTTTTACCCTAACCATAGCACTTGCTTTTGTTTTTGGCAGTGTCATGATGAAGCAACCACTACGGATTTTGTGTGTAGGAGATTCGATTACGCAGGGAGGCAAAAAAACACAGGCGGAATATACTTATCGATTGCCATTGCAAATACTGTTGCATGAACAAAAAATACCCTTCGACTTTATCGGGTCGAGGCAAAAAGGCTTGCATGAAGAGGTTGAGTGGCCGGATGTAGCGGAAGGCGTCCCATTCGATCCGGATCATGAGGGTTTTTATGGCAATAAAACTGAAGCGGTATGCAGAAAGGTAAAGGAAAATTTTGCAACCTATACTACTGTGCCGGATATTGTTCTGGTACATTTGGGCACCAATGATCAAAAGGCCGGTGATTTTGAAAAGAATGTAGGCGATCCATTAAGGGATTTTATCAGCTTTCTCAGGACAAAAAACCCCAAGGTGGTGATACTGCTGGGACACCTTAATTTCAACAATGGTGCAGCCGCCCTGGATATAAGAGCTGTGGTGGAGAAAGTGGCCCATGATTTGAACAGTAAGAATTCACAGGTGGTAACGGTACATCATTATAAAGGCTGGCGTGAAAATCCTGATGACATATATTCAGATACATTCGACTGGGCACATCCCAATTTAAAAGGACAGGAAAAAATGGCTGTCAATTGGTTTAAAGCCATGAGATCTTATTTAGGTGATTATTCGCACAAAAGTCAAATTAATAATTGAAAGAAATACCGCAAAGCATACCGATAGGATAAAAACCATTTTCACAAACTTCTTTTTATTTATTATCATTACCCGCCTGCTGAATTCCTGCACAGGTGCATTAGAGGGATATCACCGGATCTCTTTTTACGGGTATCATCTGTGGTCCACAGTTTAACAACCTGATCTGCGGGGAGATGATCCGAAACATCAGTTTCGTGAATGAGATATCGCTTGCCTTTATTGCCTTCTCCATTAATCGTAAAACAGGTTAGGCAAAAACAGGGACAATTGTGGAATATAGGTGACCAAAAGGAGCACAAAAACAGCCACAATCACAAAAGGCAACACGCCCCGGCTTACTTCATCGATGGAGGTTTTGCTGATGCTCGAAGCCACAAACAAACATACGCCCACAGGTGGAGTAGTAAGTCCAATAATCAGGTTCAACACAGCAATTACCCCGAACTGTATCGGGTCTATGCCCACAGAGACAGCCACTTCCAGTAATACAGGAAAAAGAATCAACAGGGCGGCTATCGTTTCCATAAAGGTCCCGACCATTAAAAGAATAAGATTGATGAAGATCAGGATGACAATTCTGTTGGTAGTGAAGCCAAGCAGACTTTCAGAAATAAGGTGGGGAAGCTTTTCGGTGACCAGTATCCAGCCCAACAGGTTGGAAAATCCGACCAGCAGCATAAGTGAGGCGGACGTCTTGAATGAATCCAGAATAATATGTGGTATTAATCTTAAGGATAATTTCCGGTAAACAAATAAACCGATGAGAGCGGCATATAAAACGGCTACAATAGAGGCTTCGGTGGGTGTGAAAAATCCTCCTATGATCCCATAAAGGATGATGAATGTCATTAGTAACGCCCAGAATGTATCGAAAAATCCTCTTAAAACAATTGGGAATGAACTTCGTTTCCTGATTTGGTGTGGCTGATTTTTTGATAATACAAAGGCAACCGCTATAAAACCGATACCAAGCAACAACCCTGGAATTGCCCCGGCAAGAAATAATTTTCCCACAGATAAACCGGTCAGGGTGGCGGCAATGATCATGGGAACGCTAGGGGGGATAATGGGACCGACGGTGGAGGATGCAGCGGTAACGGCACTGGCAAACCCCGCTTTGTATCCCTCCTTTTTCATGGCCGGGATCATCACAGATCCGATGCTTGCCGTATCGGAAACGGCCGTCCCGGAAATCCCCGCAAAAAGCATCGATGCACCAATATTTGCCAGGGACAATCCCCCGCGAATATGTCCGAAAATATGATTGAAGAAATCAATGATCTTTTCGGTTATTCCCCCGTGGTTCATGAGATTTCCCGCTAAAATAAAACCCGGTATGCTCAACAGAACAAACACATCGATCCCGGAATACATTTTCATAGGCAGGATGATCAGTGGAATCCCTTCCAGAAACACATACACAAGACATGTAATAGCTATAGCGTAGGCAATCGGGAACCGGAGAACCAGGCATATGATAAATATAATGATTAGTAACAGGATCATTGTTTTATGGTTCTGTAGAATTGTATCAAATAGATCAGTAAATAGTATAAAACGGAACCGCTCATAATAAACATGCTTGTAAAGGCAATGGACATGGGCAACCCCAGTCCCGGTGAGGTTTCGATCGTTCCCAGGAGGATAAATTGAATGGAAAAGATCAGCATGATCCCGAAAAGGATCATGGATACTATGGTGATAAAAAGATCGATGATTCTCTTTATACCGGGATTAAATTTCCGGTAAAAATAATCCATGCTTACAAAATAACCTTCTTTCTGGGCCAGACCTGCGGCAAAACTGATGGCATAGACAAAAAAGAAACGGGAGGCTTCCTCGGTCCAGGCGGGAGCGCTCTCCGTGAAAAACCGCCGTGTGACAATTTGAAGGGTCACCGTCAATATTAAACCGGAAGCTCCAATCAGCGTTCCGCCCTCTAAAAATCTGGTGATAATCCGGTTTCCTGTTTTCATTTTATCCCGATAATCCGGTCGTATATTAATTGCATTTCAGATGAGAGGTTCTGATAGACCGCCTTTGAACCGGTTTCCCTGAACGCCTGTTGATCCACGTCGATGAACGTCATCCCCCTGTTTTCGAGTTCCGCCCTGAGCAGGGCCTCATTTTGCAGGAATAAGTCATGTTCATAGGTTTGCATATCCTTTGCAGCCTGGAGAAAAAGCTCCTGAAGCGAAGACGGCATTTGCTGAAACTGCCTGTCGCCGATCACGACATAGGCCCAGCTTAATACATGTCCTGTCAGGTTCACATAATCCTGCACCTCATACAAATTGGTACTGTAGATCATTGCCAGTGGATTTTCCTGGGCTTCAATAGTTCCTTGCTGGAGGGAGGTAAATACTTCAGACAAGGCCATAGGGGTTGGATTGGCGCCCAGTGCATTCCAGGCATCCGTATAGGAAGGAACGTTGGGGATCCGGATGATCAGCCCATTGAGATCGGAAGGATGCCGGACCGGCCGGTTCGAGGTCAGATGACGTGCTCCGCGTGCAAAATAGGTAAGGATCCTGATCCCTGTTTCTTCAAGGATCGTTTCCTCCATCATTTCGCCGATGGGGCCTTCTGCAAGCTTTTTCATATGGGTCGTATCCCGAAAGATAAAGGGCATATCGGCAAATGCCACTATATCCGTCCAGTTCTGAAGCGTTCCCCCGGTAATGGTCATATCGGCAATACCCGTTTTTATGCTCCGGATCAGTTCTATTTCCTTACCCAGCTGCTCGTTCGGATAGACCTCGACTACAATTCTTCCGTCGGACCTTTCGTAAAGAATGTCTTTAAAATATTCGGAAGCTTTATGCCAGGTATGGTCGGTATTGGCGACATGTCCCAGCCTGAAGGTATAAATTGATCCATGGTTAGACTTCTGACATCCTGTTAAATATGTCTGAATGATCAAAAAACAGAAAACAGCTATGGATGTGAAGTTGTTTTTCACCAGTTTGATAACATCAGCCTCTAAAATCCAGAAAATTATAGGTAAAATCCTTAACTTCCAAGTACCGGCTTTATTTATAGTAATTGGATTCTCTTATTCAGCAGAATACTGCTTATAATGTGGAGCTGATACAACGTTATACAAGGACCGTAATATTTTTCAGGGATGCTTTTTTATATCACTTTATCAAATGTAAAAAATTCATTGTTTTCTCAAATCTATAACTTTCAATTAAATAACAATATTCAATATACAGCTATTTGTTATTTTTATTATTCATCGTATATTTGCGATGAACAATTACTGAAA
>CAZIXF010000098.1:0-4676 GCA_964543195.1 uncultured Roseivirgaceae bacterium | reverse complement strand
TGCGAGCAACCTGCAGATTATGTGGACAACGACCTGGACTGTGACGATACCGATGTAGCCATTAACCCGGAAACCATCTGGTATGACGATCAAGATGGAGATGGATATGGCGATCTCAACGTGAGTCAGATGTCATGTACTCGACCAAATGGTTATGTTATGAATTATGATGATTGTGACGATACCAAGCCGAATAAAAATCTCGGTACAGCCTATTATATGGACAGTGATGGAGACGGATATGGTGATTCCGATAAGATCACCGTTTCATGCAACAAGCCTCAGGGATATGTGGAAAATGCTGAAGATTGTGATGATTCCGATGGGGATATCTATCCCGAAGCACCGCACCTTCCGGACGGAAAAGATAATGATTGTGATGGTGTGGTTGACAAGGCAGTACAGCAAATAACATTTGATCCGATAGAGGATCAGGAAGATAAAGGGGGTGTATTAACGTTAAATGCCACTACTGATTCCGGGCTTCCCGTGGAATATGAGGTCACGGGGCCCGTCACTCTCGAAGGTGATGTTCTAACCTTATTGGGAGCGGGTTCAGTTACCGTTACAACAAGCCAACCAGGAGATGAATTTTACAAGGCAGCAGAACCTGTGACCATTTCATTTTGCATTAATCCTGTTCCAGTGATAAGCGAAGAACCGGGTACTGATTCCGAAATAAAACTTGTTTCTAATTATGAAACCGGCAACCAGTGGTATTATAAAAATAAACTCATAGAGGGGGCTGTTCAACCAATATATGATGTGTATGAAAAGGGAAAGTATATCCTGGAAGTAACAATTGATGGCTGCACTGGCGAATCAGATCCTTATATGGCTGTATTAACAGGGCTGACTGATGATATCCAGACTGCCGGGTTGAAGATATTTCCCAATCCTGTACGAAATTACCTCTCAGTAGAATTATCGGCCAATAGTCCGGCCTATGAATCCATCAGGATTTTTGACTTGAACGGAAAATTAGTGGAGAGTCATAAAGTAGATAAGGACAGGCAGAGTGATCATTACGAATTAGACGTAGGCCATTTACTTCCAGGCACCTATCTTCTGTTTATGGAAAATTCCCATGCAATCAATAAGGCTACATTCATTAAATATTAATAAAGATGAAAAAAATGAATAATCATATCTTGAATATTATACTTGCGGGGACATTGATATTCGGATACTCCTGTGACAACTCAGAGGATATTGTATCACCAGAGGAGATAACCTATGAATTATTAACTCAGAAAACCGGAGGATGGGGCCAATCAGAAGTTGAAATACCCTATGGGTCCGCAACATTGCCTTCAGAGTGGGTTGATTTTAGCGTATCTTTCGATGAGTCCAAAATGATCCCGTCCGGTCATCCTGACGGAGCTGACAACGTGTGGCCATCAGGACAATACATTATCAATGAGTCAGGAGATAGAATTATCAGGCTTGTTGATGATGTGGAAATGCATATTGAATCAATTGATGAGTCTGAATTAACCGTAACTTTTGAAATCCCGGAGGGCGTTCACCTGGATGGCAGAGTGCAAGTACTTAAGGGAAAATACCGGTTCAGGCTAAAATAGAAATTATTCCGGGCTGATCACCTCCCCGGTCGATTAGGCATTCATTTCTGCAGTTACCATGGTGCAGGGATGCCGGGACGATTTCATTCAGCGCCGAAAATCCACAGGTAAAATTGGTTTCCGTGGAAAAAAGTCAGTCTTTCTCATTTATAACCTTCAGAATAATCCTGCTGGCTTCTTTTATTTCTGCTTCGCTGATGATCAGGGGAGGAGCCAGGCGGAAACTGTTTGCCGTGGAAAGGAACCAGAAGGTGATCACTCCCCGTGCCAGGCAACCCTGAACGATCTGCTGCACTTTTTCTTCCGATTCAAACTCCACCGCCATCATCAGCCCGATGCGGCGGATCTCCTTAATGGATGGATGCTGCAGGTAATTTTCAAACCATTGCCCTTTCTGATCCACCTGTTCGATGAGATCATGCCCGGCTTCTGTCAGCACTTCCAGATTAGCCAGGGCTGCTGCACAGTTTACGGGATGACCGCCAAAGGTGGTGATATGGCCCAGGATGGGATCGTGGGAAAAGGTCAGCATATGTTCCCTGGAACTTACAAAAGCCCCGATGGGCATGCCGCCACCCATCCCCTTGGCCATGGTCAGGATATCCGGCACTACACCAAAATGTTCGAACGCAAATAACTTTCCGGTCCTCCCAAAACCGGTCTGCACCTCGTCGAAGATCAGCAGGGCACCTGTTTCGTCACATCGCCGCCGCAATGTTTTAAGATATTCTTCTGAAGGGATACGGACCCCTGCATCCCCCTGGACAGGTTCGATGATTACCGCGGCCATCTCCGGGTTGATCTTTTCCAGGTCATCCAGATTATTGAATTGCAGGAAGGTCACTCCCGGGATGAGGGGCCTGTACCGGTATTTTTTGATCTCGTTTCCTGATACACTCAAAGAACCCAGCGTACTTCCATGATAGCTGTTATAAAAGGAGGCGATTTCTTTCCTGCCTGTGATCCTTCTGGCCAGTTTGATGGCCCCTTCATTCGCTTCCGTGCCGGAGTTGACAAAATAGATATTATCGAGCGGGGCGGGAAGCAGGGAAGTGAGTTTTTCAGCAAGCCGGCTCTGCGGTTCCTGGATAAATTCCCCGTAGGCCATGACATGCAGATATTTGTCCAGCTGATCCTTCACAGCTTTTATCACCCGGGGATGTCTGTGCCCGATATTGGAAACCGCGATACCCGAGATCAGATCCATATATCTTTTACCTATTGTATCGAAAATATATATGCCTTCGGCACGATCGACGGTGATACCCAGCGGAAAAGGCGAGGTTTGCGCTACTTTTTTATAAAAGAGGTCGTCCGCATGGTCTGAAAACTTTTCCATGAGCCGGTATAGTTAAAGTTCAATGTCTACCGTTTTTCCCGGGGCTATCTCAAATTCCCTGATCTTGGTGAATTTACTTCCATGGGCATTATCGGCCCTGAATACCAGCTTGTATTTTCCGGGTTGCATGGCCACCGATGTTACCAGTTGACCACTTTCGAGGTTATAGATCCAGTTTTCCGATCCATCCTCCATGAGCAGATAAAGGCTTCCGTACCCCGGGAAATTCCTTTTGATGTTGAGCACGCCCGGAGCAGGCAGGTCGATCCTTACCAGTTCTCCGGGTTTGATATATACATTCTCATACCGGATCCTTGGCAGGGTGGTGATCTCAATATCATAGGTGCCCATGAGGTAATCATGCTGCTGTCCAACATCGAGTGTGTGCAGAATAGCTTTATCGTCATCTTCGTAGACGAGTACCTCCACATTTTTTTTGTATTCGTTATGGTTTTTCTGTGTGATCATCAGCTTGCCCTGGGGACACTGGATCTTAATGATATTATGTTCTCCGGCAATAATGGTGGGATTGAGCTGGTAAACGGGAGGCACCGTATTCACCCGGATATCATAAGAAAGTACCGCATCCACTTCCACCGAATCGGGCCGGCCCCGGCCATCGCGGTAATGGATAAATTCATAGACCGGTTCATTGGTAAAATCATTGATAAACGTCACATTGATATTGGAGATGGTCGGCTGGTTATTTTGATCCAACAGGTCCACACTCACAGTGGTGCGGTCGAGAGTCTGGTAGATCGATTCCTCCAGGGCTGTCCTGAACTCACTTAAATTCCGGGCGTCGTAAAATTTACCCATGCAGCCAAACGCGTCGGTATAATCCTGTTCCATGCCAATGCCTATGATAAAGGGTTTTAAAAAAATACCCCGCTTTTGCAATTCAAGTGACACTTCACAGGGATCTCCTTCACAGGATTCAATTCCGTCGGTAATGATAATGATGATATTCCGGACGTTTTCTTCCCTGGGAAAATCATTGGCAGCCTGTGAGAGGGAATAGGCTATGGGGGTGGTCCCTTTGGGCTCGACCCGATTCAGGTGCTGGATGATCTCCTGGTGATTATTTTTCCTGAATCCCACTTCCAGCTTACTGTCATCACACCGCTGATACCGCCGGTGATACTGATGGCCGTAGACCCGCAGGGCCAGCTCAAGCTCGTCATTCACCTTCAGGGAATCCACAAAATCGGCCAGGAACCTTTTAGCGGCATTGATCCGGAGTGTCGGTCCCCAGGGAGCCAGCATACTGCCCGATCCATCGAGCAGGAAAAGGATCCGGGTTTTCCGGGGCGGTTTCTGTTCATAGACCTGGGCGGAGGTGTTGATGGCAAAAAGAAGTATTATAAATAATGATATAAGACGGATCATCCTGAACATAATAGTAAAAATAATCCTTATTTTCTACTCATGTGGCCCCTTGTCAGGGTTCTTGAAAATTAATATTAACGGGGGACTCCCACGGCTGCGCCTCGGAGTGACGGTTCGTTCAGTACCGTCATTGCGAGGAGGAGACTGTAAGGGCGGCGACGCGGCAATCCCCCCGTTCGGTAACCAGTGGACTCCCACGGCTGTGCCTCGGAGTGACGGTTCGTTCAGTACCGTCATTGCGAGGAGGAGACCGCAAGGGCGGCGACGCGGCAATCCCCCCGTTCAGTAACCGGGGGACTCCCGCGGCTGCGCCTCGGAGTGACGGTTCGTTCAGTACCGTCATTGCGAGGAGGAGACCGCAAGGG
>CAZIXF010000097.1:0-5308 GCA_964543195.1 uncultured Roseivirgaceae bacterium | reverse complement strand
CAATCCCCTCCTTTGGTGGACCGGGGACTTTGCAAGGGGACTCCCGCGGGCCCCTGTCGTCACCCTCGGAGTGACGTTCCTGACCAGCGCCGTCGGCTCGGAATGACGGTCCGGAAAACCAACTGGATTTTGCATTGTCAATCTCAAATATAATATTTGCGTTTGCCCGGTAAACAGACCCGTTAGCTCTGGCAAACTAAAAGCTTTTAGATAAAATTCATGTTGAAAAAATCCTGTTTCCTGTTCGCAACAGCAGTTGTTCTTACTTTTACCACCTGTAAAGATAACAGGGAGGCCAACCGCCGTTACAGAAGACACATGTACCAGACCCTTTCCCTGGAAGAAAGGCGCAAACCCGAAAACGCCCTCCTGGCCATGGAAGCGCATCCGGACCTGGAAGTAAGCCTGTTTGCCTCCGAACCCATGGTTTCCAACCCTACCAATATGGATGTGGATGCAAAAGGCCGGGTCTGGGTGTGCGAAGCCTATAATTACGGCCTGACCGAAAACCAGCAGGATGAACCCGGTGGCAAAATATCCATCCTGGAGGATATGGACGGGGATGGCAGGGCGGATAAAAAGACCATCTTTTACCAGGGTGAAGATGTAAGCCTTGCGCTGGGGGTTGCGGTGCTCGGAAACAAGGTATATGTAACCCAGAGCCCCCACCTGATGGTCTTTACCGATGAAGATGGCGACGACAAGCCCGATAAAAAGGAAATATTGTTCACGGGAATGGGCAATCCCGGAGATCATTCCGCCCATGCTATGATCTTTGGTCCTGACGGTAAATTTTATTTTAACTATGGAAATGCCGGTAACCGGGTCCTGAATCCCGACCAAACGCCGGTCAGGGATGTTTTTGGCCATGAAATCCGCTCTGATGGCCATCCCTATCACGGCGGCATGATCTTCCGCTGTAATCCGGATGGGTCTGAATTTGAGGTGCTGGCCCATAATTTCAGGAATAATTATGAGGTCACCGTGGATTCTTACGGCAACATCTGGCAATCGGACAATGACGATGACGGGAACAAGAGCTGCCGGATCAATTTTATACTTGAATACGGGAATTACGGCTATCTCGACGAGATGACCGGTGAACACTGGTCGGTCCCGCGGACGGGTCAGCATCCTGAGATCCCCCAGCGTCACTGGCATCAGAATGATCCCGGTTCTGTACCGAATCTCCTGGTCACCGGAGCGGGATCCCCTGCAGGCATTTGTTTCTATGAAGGTGACCTGTTGCCCGAAGTCTTCCAAAACCAAATGATCCATACGGATGCCGGGCCCAATGTAGTGCGGGCCTACCCGGTAAAAAAGGAAGGAGCCGGATACGGGGCCACCATGGAAAATATTCTCTGGAGTGAAAAGGATAAATGGTTCCGGCCGGTCGATGTGGCTGTAGCTCCGGACGGTTCCATCATGGTGGCCGATTGGTATGATCCTATCGTCGGGGGGTCGGCGGTAGGCGACACGGTTGGCCTGGGCAGGATCTACCGGGTAGCCCGGCCTGATATGGATTACCCGGTTGAGACGCCGGAAATTTCCAACCCCGAGGAAGCCGTCGATGCATTGAAAAGCCCGAATATGGCCATGCGTTACCTGGGTTGGGATTACCTGGCAAAAGCCGGTGAAGAGGCGGTCGATACCCTTGAGAACCTCTGGAACCACGATAACCCGGTATTCAGGGCAAGGGCCTTATGGCTGCTGGGAAGGCTTCCGGAAGGAAAAACCTATCTGGACCGGGCATTGAAGGATGACAATGAGGACATCCGGATCACGGCCATCCGGCTGGCAAGGCAGAAGGGTGTTTTCTTTCCGGACATTGCCTCCGAAATGGTGAATGATCCCTCTCCTCAGGTTAGAAGAACGGTAACCATTGAACTCAGGCACGAAAAAGGAAACATAAAGGATCAAATTTGGGCTCAATTGGCCGGTCAGCATGATGGCAACGACCGCTGGTACCTGGAAGCATTGGGTATTGCTGCCTACGATGGCTGGGAATCCTGTTTCACAACCTGGCAAAGTAATCATAACCCCGATACCGGGGAAAAAGCGGCCAGGGACATTATCTGGTTGTCAAGGGCCCGGTCCTCCATCCCATCCAAAATATCGGTGATTTCCGGCACGTCGGCCGACAGCACAGAGATCACCCGTTTTTTCAGGTCATTCGATTTTCTTGAATACGAAGGAAAAAATGAAGCCCTGCTGACCCTGCTGGATAAAGATCACCCGGAAAAAAACCTGATCACCGGCCTGGTCATACAGCACATCGACGCGGGAAATGTATCCATGACGCCTCAATTAAGAGCTGCCATCCGTTCTACCCTGGACCGGATAAAAGGCACACAGGATTATGTCAATATCATTGATAATTATGATCTGGCCGGCTATCGTGATGAACTGCTTTCCCTGGCTATTTCGGAGGGCCCGGGCGACCTCGGGGTGAATGCCATGAAGGTATTGATCGGTAATGAGGATTTACAGGGACTCAACCTGGTACGAAACAAAATAATGGAAGGTACAGACGAAAGCGAGGTGGCGCTGCAGCTCCTGGCACCCATCAGTACGGAAACCTCACTGAACCTGATCCGTGAAGCCATTTTAAATGCAAGTATCCCGGTCCCGGTAAGAAGGACTGCCATCCGTGCGATGGGAAGTACCTGGTGGGGTGAGGATTTCCTGATCGACCTGGTAACGAATGATCTGATCGCCGAACCGCTCAAGCCGGTGGCCGCTTCTGTTCTGTTCAGTGTATACAGGGCCAATATCAGGGAGGAAGCGGCACGATACCTCGAACAGCCCAACTCGGCTAAGGGAGCCTCATTGCCACCGGTGCGGGACCTGCTTGCCTTCAGCGGTGTTCCCGAGGAAGGGAAAGTGGTTTTCAACACCTTTTGTATCGATTGTCACCAGGTCAATAACAATGGGATCAATTTCGGGCCCGACCTGTCTGAGATCGGCAACAAACTCTCTAAGGAGGGTCTTTTTCAATCCATCATCTATCCCAACCAGGGGATCAATAATGGATATGAGGGATATCTTATCCGTCTTAAGAACGGAGGTGTACAGACCGGTATTTTATTAAGCGAATCCGAGGAAGAGGTCGTATTGCGGCAGATCGGCGGCATGAATACCACCATCAAAAGGGCCGGGATCGAAGAAATTGAAATGATGGACAACTCGCTGATGACCAATATGACCGCGAGCATGAGCCAGAAAGAATTGATCGACCTGGTGGAGTATTTGTCGGGTTTGAAATAAGGCAGCAGGCCCGTTTTATTATTTTTAAAATAAATCTTTTATTTTCAAGCAGCTGATTGATAATAACCGATTTGTATTTTTTATAACCCATTTAATAAAAATTTTTATCATGAATAATTTACTCAAATACGGCGCAACTTTTATGCTGATATTTGCAATCACTTCCTGTAATACCGGTCCGGCAGATCAAAAAGCATCGGAAAAACCGGTTAAAACAGATCCTGAATTCACGTTTGTTCCGGCAGGGCAAACCAAGCTGACCGACGGCATGCTGGCTGAACGGTGCCGTAAAAACATCGACAATCTATACCTTGCCATCGACAAGGAGGAATTAAAAAATATTTATGCCGAGACCCATGATCCATGGTACGCCGAACCCGAATTCCTGGGACACTGGCTGACGGCCGGTCCTTTATTATACGCCCACAGCGGTAATGAAACGATCCCCGAAAGGAACAGGGAAGTTCTCCAGGCGGTTTTTGAAGGCCAGCGGGAAAACGGATACCTGGGAACGTACCATGAAGGGCTGGAATTCGATTATACGTTCAGCGTATGGAACCAGAACTTCATGATCAAGGGCCTTATCGCCCAATATGAAGCCACCGGTAATCAAAAGGCGCTTGAAGCAGCGACAAAATGCGCCGATTATATTGCCACAGCATACCTTGAATCGGACACGCTGGACATCCTGTTTGGTCTCAACATGGGTATACAGCATGCCACTATCCTGGAGGAAACAGCCCATTTATACAGCATCACGGGGAAACAACGCTACCTGGATTTTGCCAATTACATCATCAAAAGGCTTGAAAACTCCTCCATCAAGGTGCTTACCATTCCCAATAAAGCTGAATTCTGGGCGATCAATTATATGATGGGATGCACCAAGGGGATCGAAATGTTCAATATCTATTTCGGTATTCTGGAAATGTACCGGATCACCGGGGACGAGAAATACCTTACGGCAGCCCGCAACTACTGGCGCAACCTCAAAGAGATCCAGATCCGGATCACCGGAAATGGGACCATTGGAGAAAACTGGAATCACCTGGGCAACACGCCCATCGATCTTACCAACGACATGAGGCCTAATGAAAACTGTGTGGCCATGGGGTGGATGAAATTCAACGCGGAATTATCCCAGTTCGAGGGTGAAGCGATTTATTTCGATGAACTGGAAAAAACCCTGTACAATCACCTGGTGGGATCACAGGCCATGGACGGCCACGACTTTTCCTATTATCAGGGCAATATCGGACATAAAATCCATGAAAAAGACCCGGGTGCCTACAGTTGTTGCCGGTACAGGGGAATGCGGATCCTGTCGTATCTTCCCGGATATGTATATATGCAATCGGATGATAAACTGGCGGTGAATCTTTTTACTCCTTCCACCACTGCAACCAGCATAAAAGGTACTGATGTGGTCCTGGAACAAAAAACGGATTACCCCAAAACCGGAAAGATCTTGATCAATCTCCGGCCGGCCCGGGATACAGAGTTCACTTTAATGCTCCGCAAACCGGAATGGTGCGAAAATGCTTCGGTAAAAGTGGATGGGCGGACCATTAATCCGGAAGAAAAAAATGGTTACCTGGTCATAAACCGGAACTGGCCGGCATCCGGATCCGATGTCGACCTGGATCTTGAGATGACTGTATCCAAATTTGAAGCCGACATCAATGATGAAGACCGTATGGCCGTTAAATACGGCCCTTTGGTCCTTGCCATCGACAGCCGGTACGGTACACCCATTGAATCGACCATGATCAAATACCGGGAAACACCGGAACTTGAGCCGGTAGCGCTACAGGCCGGAAGCAACATCCCGCAGGTAAAGTTTCAGACCACCGGTCAGATCAATGGCAGAGAGACCCGGATCACCCTGGTGGATTATGCCTCTGCCGGCAGTCTCGAACCCGGTGTGGATGAATTCAGGCTCTGGCTCCCGGTTTATGAATGAGTTTTTTTGCCAATAACCTGTATTAAACCCAAATCTGTCATTAGAAAATAAAATATACGCGTAACTTTCTGAAAATGT
>CAZIXF010000096.1:0-5580 GCA_964543195.1 uncultured Roseivirgaceae bacterium | reverse complement strand
TTGCGCTTAATCGGCCCTTCGGGCGAAAAATTTATGAATTTTTCGGGTTAAAAACCCACGTTCTTAGGGCGTGACCATGTTCTTGCAGGGCTTTGCCCGAAAGGTGTGTGCGCCTGAAAAAAATTTGCGGTGCAAGACAAAAATTGGGGTTAATGCCACCTCCTTTCGTGGTGGAAAGTCCGATTTCAGCAAATTTTTTACAAATTGAGAATTAAAAAATTAATTGAAAATTGATTTATTGGGATTTGGACTTTTAAAATCAATTTTTTACGGGAAGACATGCCTGTGGCGATCCGGCTGACTACTCTGTCCCGTTTTTCACGGGGATCTCGGTGATCACAAGGGATTCCTGCGGATATTTTTCTATAAGGATGTTTTCCCTCAACTCATAACCCTGCTCTGCCGCGTATTTTCTTAGTTGATCGACCACTTCGGCCGGTTCAGGCATCACCATGGCATGGGCCCGGATCGTTGCCCGCAGGACTCCCCTCATCAGGATCGATTGTTTCTCCAGGCCGGCAGGAGCCCGGGTATCCGGAGCGGTGATTATTCCCACAAAGGCGTTGGCCGTATCCTTCTTGATTTCCGGATCCTCGAACCAGACGATGGTAAGTGTGCCCTTAAGACTGTCCTTTTCCATCAAATTACGCATTTCAGAGAATAGTGATTCCCATTTCCGGTCATCCAATGGTCCCTGGTAATGCTTCCCTACGAGATAATATCCTTCTTCCTCGACATAGGATATTTCCGGTTGATTGAATCCGCCGAACTGATGGTAGATAATGAGCACTCCGGTTAACATGAGGGCGATCAGCAGATACCTGTAACTTTTTCCCATAACTTACTGCACCAGTTCTTTATACTGTATCCTGTAAAGATGAGCATAATGCCCGTCTTTTTCCAGCAACTCTTCATGGGTGCCCACCTCCCTGATCTCTCCTCTTTCCATCACCAGAATACGGTCGGCCCTTTGTATGGTTGACAGCCGATGGGCAATTACGATCGATGTCCTTCCTTTAAGCACATTTTCTATTGCACTCTGGATGAGCTCTTCGGTTTCCGTATCGACCGAAGAAGTAGCTTCGTCGAGCACGATGATCTTGGGATCATAAACCATAGCCCGGATGAAAGAGATCAGTTGGCGCTGTCCCACCGAAAGGGTGCTGCCCCTTTCCATCACATTATAATCGAGGCCATTGGGTAACCGGTTGATGAAATGGGCCGCACCCACCATTTTTGCCGCCTCCATCACCTGCCGGTCGGTGATATATTCATTGCCCAGCGTTATGTTTTCTTTTATGGAACCCGAAAAAAGGAATACATCCTGCATCACTACACCGATATTTCTTCGCAGCCCGGTCAGGGTATATTCTTTTATATTGCGGCCATCGATCCTGATCACCCCTTTATTGATCTCATAAAATCGTGACAGTAGGTTGATCACCGAGGTTTTACCAGCCCCGGTGGCCCCCACCAGGGCGACGGTCTGGCCCGGTTCTGCCTTAAAGGAAATATCTTTCAGCACATAGTTTTCATCTTCATAGGCAAACCACACGTTGCTGAATTCAACCTTACCCCTGAAATGCCCGGGATCCACTTCCCCTTCATCCGGGATAAAGTCCTCATTATCGAGTAACCGGATGATCCTGGAAGTACTGACTATGCCCATCTGCAGGGTGTTAAAACGGTCGGCAATGAGACGTATAGGTCTGAAGAACATCTGGATATACATAATGAACGCGATCAGGATACCAATGCTGGTAAATTCCTGGATCACTCCTTTGGCGCCGTACCACACCAGCAAACCGATCCCGATGGCCTGGATCACTTCAGCTACCGGGTAATAGATACTGTAATAGAGCACTGCTCGGATATTTGCCTTTCGGTGCTCCTTATTGATCTCCTTGAACTTTTCATATTCCCGTTCTTCGCTGTTGAAGATCTGGACAATACTCATACCGGTGATATGCTCCTGTACAAAGGAGTTTAGGTTGGCTACTGCATTCCTGACCGCATTAAAGGCTGATTTCACTCTCTCCTTGAACACATAGGTGCTGATGATCAGCAAGGGCAGGGTGGACAGGCTGATCAGGGTAAGCCGCCAGTCGGTATAGAACATGATTCCCAGTATAACAAATAGTTGCAACAGGTCCCCGATAAGAGCTGCCACGCCACGGCTGAACACATCCGAAAGCGTTTCCACATCGGAGACATTCCGGGTGACCAGCCGGCCAATGGGATTCCGGTCGTAAAACTGGAGCCGGAGGCGCAGAATATGACCGTACAGTGCCGTGCGGATATCGCGGATCACATGTTGTCCCAGCCAGTCCGAAAAATAGGTGTGGCCATACTGAACCAGCGCCTGGAAAAAAAGCAAGCCCAGGAGGATGCCGATCATCATCACCAGCCCGTTGTAATCATTCACCGCCACATAATCATCGATGGCGATGGATACCAGGTAGGGTCTCAGTGGCCCGGAAACAGCCACGAGGAAGGTGAGGATCACCAGGAACGCAAACACCAACTTATAGGGTTTCACATACTCAAAAAGCCTTTTGAGCACCCCGGTATCCATTATTCTTCCGCTATGTGTATCTTTTCCCAAACGATTATCAGTTCAAATATATTTCCTCCGGATAGGTCACTTTTTTTAAATACAACCCATGGGCCGGCACGGCGATACCCGCCTTCCGGCGGTCCCTACTTTCAATGATATGGATCAGATCATCGGGTCGAATTTTTTTGTCCCCGATATCGAGCATAGTGCCTACCAGGGCCCGCACCATTCCTCTCAGGAACCGGTCGGCTGAAATGTTAAAGATGAGCATATTATCTGCCATCTTCCATACAGCTTCTGCGATCCTGCATTCAAAGGTAGTCACATCTGTCTTCACCTTGCTGAAACTTTCAAAATCAACATGGGTTTTCAGGATTTCCGCCGATTGGTTCATTTCATCCAGATCAGGTATTTTCCTCAGGTAATAGGCCTTATCGATCTGGAACGGATCTTTTTTAAGCACAATCCTGTATTCGTATTCCCTTGAAAGGGCATCGTAACGGGCATGGGCATTTTTATCGACCTTTCTGATCGAGCGTACGGCAATATCTTTAGGAAGATAGCTGTTCAGTTTCCTGACCAGCGTATCGTTTTTAAAACGCTTCCCGGTATCGAAATGGGCCACCTGCTGTAGCGCATGTACACCTGTATCCGTTCTTCCGCTTCCAAGGGTCTCGACAGGTTCCCGCAGCATTAACCCAAGGGCCTCGTTGATCAGCTGCTGGACCGAGACCGCATTGGGTTGTATTTGCCATCCATGATACGCTGTTCCGTTATATGTCAGATCGATAAAATACCGCAAGATCAAGGATTTAATCAGCAAAGATAACTTAAATATTGATTAATTTTGACGAGATAAAAATATTACCGAACCATGCTTCAACGAATTCAAACCATTTTTCTTCTTCTTGTGGGGGTATGCATGATCCTGTTTCTCGTGTTGCCAGTATGGATCAAGCTGGACCCTGCAACGGGAGAATTCTATAAGCTTTATGCTTCCTTCATGCTTCATAAAAATCCCGGCACCGGTTTTGTAGAGTATATCTATTTTCCCTATACGATCAGCGGGATCCTGGCCGGCCTGTCGGTGATCATTGCGATAATCGAGATCTTCAAATTCAAAAACCGGCTTACCCAGATCAAGCTGGGCATGGTCAATTCCCTTGTGATCACGGCTTCTCTCATTGTGGCAGCCTACCTGTCGTACCGTGACCAGGCAGGAATGATGCCCGAGGTCGTCGGTGTATATAAACCGGGCCTGTTCATGCCGGCTGCTGCCCTGATATTCAATTCCCTGGCAAACCGGTTTATCCGGAAGGACGAGAAACTGGTCCGGTCGGTCGACCGGATACGCTGAACGGATGTGATTTGTGCAGGACGTTGGGATGATGGCCGCTTTTGTCCTTACCTGACATTTTTTGGCCGGATCTGTTTTTGCCGGGAATATCTTCTACGTGATCTGCTCCGGCCCGGTCTGTATTGATGAAGCCTTTTACAAACCGGTCCGGTTAATTCCGGTCTGTTGATTTTTCCGATGTGGGCCCTGTTTTTCCATAAAAATCCGTATTTTGGCGGTGCTTAATCAAGGCCGATGGTATTAAATTATATCTGGATCGCATTTTTTCTCATCGCTTTTCTGATCGCCCTGGTCAGACTGGTTTTTTTTGGAGACATGGAGATCTTCCCTGCCCTGATGAACGATACCTACGATACGGCCAAACTGGCCTTTGAACTGAGCCTGGGGCTTACCGGGATACTGGCTCTCTGGCTGGGCATCATGAAGATCGGTGAAAAAGGTGGTATAGTCCGTATTTTCAACCGTCTCATCGGTCCTTTTCTCAGGAAACTCTTCCCCGAGATCCCCAGGAACCATCATTCCATTGGTCCGCTGATCATGAATATATCCGCCAACATGCTGGGGCTCGATAATGCGGCTACACCCTTAGGACTGAAGGCCATGGAAGGCATGCAGGAGTTGAACAAGGAAAAAGACACGGCCTCTAATGCACAGATCATGTTCCTGGTGCTCAATACATCGAGCCTCACCATCCTACCTATCACCATCATGCTGTACCGCAGCCAGCTTGGGGCACAGAATCCGGCCGACGTGTTCATACCCATCCTGATCGCCACCTTCTTTTCGTCGGTGGCCGGACTGATCGCCGTATCCATCTATCAGAAGATCAATCTTTTCGACAGAACCATCCTGTTTTACGTAGGGATCATCACCGTGATCATCGCAGGCATAATCGCCTATTTTTCAACCCTCGAAAAGGAGACCCTGAACGCGGTATCCTCGACTGCGGGCAATTTCCTGCTGTTTACCATCATCATCCTCTTCATGATCCTGGCCATACGCAAAAAGGTGAATATCTATGAAGCCTTTATTGAGGGAGCGAAGGAGGGCTTTTCGGTTGCGGTGAAGATCATCCCCTACCTGGTGGCCATGCTGGTGGGTATCGGCCTGTTCAGGACTTCGGGTGCCATGGAATATCTGGTCCAGGGGTTGGCTGAAGCGGTTTCATGGTTCGGGCTGGATACCGATTTTATTCCTGCCATGCCTACGGCCTTTATGAAACCCCTGAGCGGATCGGGAGCCAGGGGCATGATGATCGACGCCATGGACACCTATGGGCCTGATTCGTTTGTGGGCCGGCTTGCCTCGGTGATGCAGGGCTCCACGGAAACCACCTTTTATGTGCTGGCGGTGTATTTCGGGGCGGTGAATATCAGGAATACCCGCTATGCGGTGACCTGCGGCCTGATTGCCGATGCGGCCGGTGTCATTGCAGCCATCGTGATCGCATACCTTTTCTTTCACTAGGATTGACACTTCGCCCGCCGACCTATTGGTTCAGGGGTTCATTGGTTCATTGGTTCAGGGTTTAGGGTTTAGGGTGTAGGGTGTAGGGTGTAGCAGTTCACGGTTAGGTGTTAGCTGTTAGTTAGTCAAATGTAGCAGGTTCACAATGGACTTGCAACATTTTTTCGGACAAATAATTAAGCCGCATTTCTAAAATTTG
>CAZIXF010000095.1:0-5694 GCA_964543195.1 uncultured Roseivirgaceae bacterium | reverse complement strand
ATTAAAGTTAATAATTTTGGCTTAACTTACTGTCCAGTCAAATGTAGCAGGTTCACAAGTCCACTACAAACTTAATATCTTATACCCTCTACCCCAAACCGGTCTTCGGTCCCTAACACCTTATACCTACACCTTACACCTTACACCTCACACCCGGTCCCCGGTCCTTGCACCTTACACCCTACACCTTACACCCGGTCTTCCGTCCCCGGTCCCCGGTCCTTTCACCTCTCACCCTCCTCCATCCTCCATCTTCCATCCTCCATCCTCAATCCTCCATCTTCCATCTTCCACCTCCCCACCTCCACAACTCCACATCCTCAAAGACCGTCCTTCGATACTGCCTTCCTTCGTCAGGCAACTCAGGACTAATTGCATTTCTCCCCAACAACCGGTCCCCGGTCTCCGGTCTCCGGTCCTCAATCCACAACTCCACGACCCTCCATCTCCCAATATACCGGCGTTCTGTCCAACGGGACTTTTTCAAAGTAAAAAAATCACCGCATCCCGGAATAATTCCAGGCGACCCATCATCTTTTTTTGGTTTTGAAACCTATATTTATACTTTTACGGGATTTCACTGCATCTTTAGAGATGAAATGATTGTATATGCCTCAGTTGAATTAATCAGTTCCGATAAGCTGACCGGTAAAATGACCGGCGCACTGTTATGAAAAACAAATACGAATATATTCTTTTCGACCTGGACGGCACTGTAACGGACTCAGAGGAAGGGATCATCAATTCCATTATCTACAGCCTGGATAAAATGGACTTCACCGGTTATTCGCCTGCATTGTTGAAAAAATTTATCGGTCCGCCTCTTTTGAACTCTCTTATGGAGGAATTTGGATTTTCAACTGAGGAGGCGCAACGGGGTGTGGAATTCTACCGGGAATATTTCAAGGAAAAAGGCGTATTTGAAAACCGGCTCTATCCCGGCATGGAAGCATTGCTTGAGAAGCTGGCCAGCCGTAACTATCATCTTCTAATGGCTACTGCCAAGCCTACTTATTATGCCAACAAGATCCTGGAGCATTTCAGGATCCGTCATTTTTTCAAACAAGTGACCGGCAGCAGTATGGACGGGAATATACTGGAAAAGACCGATATCATCCGGATTGCCCTGTCGGACCATCCCCGGGTGCCCAAAAGCCATTTCATTATGGTGGGTGACCGGAAACATGATGTGATCGGGGCAAAAGAGAACGGCATACATAGCTTATGGGTGAAATACGGATATGGCGAGGAAGAGGAATTGAAAGACCTGAAGCCCGATCATACAGCCGGGAATATTGACGAGCTCAGCCGGTTTTTTTTACCGTAAGTTAAAAAAATTTCGCATATTGCATCGGAAAAAAATTACGCAACTTTTTAAATAAAACAGGAGATTAATATGAACCAATGGATCTTAATATTAGGGATTTTTTTTCTGGCGGCCTGTGGCACCGGGCAGGAAGACCGGCAGAAGGATGAAAATCAATCTGAAGGAACTGCTGGCGGGACAGCAGATGCCGGCTATAAAGTACCGGTTTACGCCTGGCTTGGCGGACCCGGTGAAGCCACCAACGAAGAAATCGGCAAGCATTTCCGGGAACTGAAAAATAAGGGTGTCGACGGACTGATGTACAACGGTGGACATGACCCGGAAACCTATCGCCGGGTAGGCGGTATCGCCAAAGAGGCCGGTCTCGAATTCCATACCTGGATACCCACTATGGTTCAGCGGGAAAACCCGAAGATCGAAAAAGAATGGTATGCGGTGAACGGGCTGGGTGAATCGGCCTTCGAAAAACCCGCTTATGTGGAATATTATAAATTCCTGTGTCCCAGCCGTGAAGGGGTGTACCAGTTTCTTGAAGACCTGTATGGCCGTGTGGCCGATGTAGAGGAAGTAGACGGCGTTCACCTCGACTATATCCGCTTTCCCGATGTAATCCTGGCAAGAGGTTTATGGGACAAATACGGACTGGTGATGGATAAGGAATATCCACAGTTCGATTACTGTTATTGCGATGTTTGCGTGTCGAATTTCAGGGAACAGACCGGGATCGACATCCGGGAGGTGGAAGATCCTTCTCGGGTGGAGGAATGGAAGCAGTTCCGGTACGACCTGATCACCGATATCGTGAACAGGCTGGCGGTAATGGTCCATGCCAGGAACAAGGAGATCACGGCTGCTGTATTCCCGGGCCCGAATTCCATTGCCAAAAAGATCGTCCGCCAGGAATGGGACAAGTGGAACCTGGATGCTTTTTACCCCATGAATTATAATGATTTTTATCTGGAGGATACGGAATGGATCGGTGAGGTATGCAGGGAAGGTGTGACGGCCATCAACGACAGGGCACCACTCTACAGCGGGTTGTTCATCTGCCCCGATCCGGAAAGCAAGACCACGGAACCTGATCCGGAAAACCACGGACTGATACCCTCAGAACTGGATGATGCCATTCGCGAATCCATGATCAACGGGGCAGCCGGGATCTGTCTGTTTACACCGGGCCGTATGACGGAAGAACACTGGAAGATTTTCGATGAAGCCATCCTGAAGAACTATGGTGAAGCGGCGCCGGTGGAGTGAAACTTGCCCAGGAGCATCATTCCCGAGTGGTCGGGAAAGGGCCTGATAGCCCTGTTAGCCGGTGAAGTGATCAGGTTGAATGAAAAATATTCTCCGGGGAAGTGAAACCGGACTGAGCAGCTTTCTTCGTGTGATGAAACCGGGCTGAACATTCCACGGTGGAATGAAGCCGGGCTGAGCATTCCCCGGGGAAAAGGATCCGGGCTGAGCAGCATGCAAAGGCAACAAGCATAAAACTAAGCGGGATATCTTAGAAATAACGCGTCCCTGAAAGACGGGGATTTGGCTTTATTCATCAGCGGGTACCGGAACATATAAACGGATGTCACTAATTCCTGCACCATGACAGCCTACTTTATTCATCAGCGGATAGCCGGGGTTCATAATCCAGGTTTCGCTGTTCGGGGACCGGGGCTTGTGTCTTCCCCTGCCACTCTATTAAAATTTCCAACAGCTCCTGAACCTTATCAGGATTTGAACCTGCCAGGTTATTTTGTTCGCCAATATCCGTATCGAGATTGTAAAGTTCCATATCCCCGTCTTCAAAATACTGGTGGAGTTTCCATTTGCCGTGCCGGATAACTGTCCCTGGCCGGGTCCGGAACAGGGTATCCCGGGTTTCCTTGTTACCGTTCTGCAGGTAAATGGGAAAATGCCAGAAGAGAGTTCTTTCCGGAAACTGCTTTTCATTCCTTAATACCGGCAGAATATTCATGCCATCAAGCAATTTATCTTCCGGCGGATCGATACCGGCCACTTCCAGCAGGGTGGGATAAAAGTCAATATTGATCACCGGCGTTTCATTATTCGTAGTGCCCGGGGCGATTTTTCCTTCCCAGACAAAAAACAGGGGTACGCGTATTCCGCCTTCGTAGTAGCTTCCTTTCCCTGCCCGCAAAGGTTTTTGGCGGGTGATCCGGTATAATCCTCCGTTATCAGAGGTGAACACGATGAACGTGTTTTCATAAAGCCCGTTCTTCTTAAGACTGTTGATCAAATTGCCGATATTCCTGTCCAGGTTGTTCACCATGGTCGCATAAGCCGCATTTTGCTGTCCTTTCCAGGGTTCCTTATCTTCAAATTTATACATCAGGCTGTCGATCCTGTGGATTGGCGTGTGCACTGCGTAGGGTGAATAATTCAGAAAAAATGGCTGATCGCTTTCCTTTTCCACAAATTCCAAGGTTTTTTCCATGATCAGGTCAGTGAGATATTCGCCATCGGGCGCTTCCAGATCTACATTTTTATAAGGAGAATAATAGCTTCTCGGGTGGCCGGCGTGGGAGCCTCCAATGTTCACATCAAAGCCATACTCAAGGGGATCGTTACTCAGATGCCATTTTCCGGCATGACAGGTACGGTAACCATTGGCCTTAAGAACATGCGTGAGGGTGATGATCGTATCATGAATGGTTACCGTATTCACTGTAGGGACCAGCCTTCGGTCTCTGCTGGCCCCCCTGTCCGAATTGCCCACAGTGAAAATCCCGTGTCTGGGCGTATACATGCCACTCATCATGGATGCCCGGCTGGGTGCACAGTTGGCGGCTGAGGAATAACCCTGCATAAAAACCATGCCTTCGGAGGCCAGTTTATCGATATGGGGTGTTTCGTAAAATTCCGAACCCATAAAACCCACATCCCTCCATCCCATATCATCGATATTGATAAGGAGAATATTGGGTTTTTTTTCGGCACATGAAAGGATAAAAAACAGAAGGATAAGGTAAAATATGTGATTTTTCATAATACAAATAAATGAAAATTATTGTTACATAAAGATAATAAAATATCTTCATGGGGCTATTCTCCCTGTCGGACTTACTCACAGGATTACATGTTCTACCATTCTGTTGTCTTTGGACATAAGGTGATTTAACGAGAATTATAATAATGAAATAAAATTCCGTTCCGGTATGGAAGGTAGCAGTACTGGATTCGAATCTATAACCTGGAAATGTGCGCCGGATCAAAGTCAGGTTTTACAAGATTCCAGGATATGAATAGACGGAAATTATATTCTTAAAACTTTTAATAATTGGGGAATTTTTTTAACTTGAAAAAAAATCATTTTGTAACCAATAATTTTTCAATCATGAAATACTCAAAGATATTTCTAACATTTCTTGCGTTGTTCCTTGTTGTAAGCTCCTGCCAGGATAATGATCCGGATGCAGTTACCCAAACCATTATCGAGTTTGAGGTTTTAAACAGTCCTGATGAGGGTGCCAGAGTAGCACAGGGTGATGCCATACCTCCCTGTAATGAAACAGAGATACACATGGTATTTCTTAGGATTATACTACCCGATGGATCCGAATGGGAAGGAGAAGTAACACCTAAATTTTTCCCGGCAATCGGCAGATGGCAACTTCAGATCCCTCATACAACACCCGGAAATTATGTGATTGAAGAATTTCTGGTGATGGATGAGGACGGAACTGTAATATATGCCATCCCCCAGGAAGATTCGGAATTTGGTTTTGTTTCTCATACCCTTCCGTATGAATTTGAAATAAGAACTGGCCGAAAGATTATTAACCATCTTGCCGTTTACTGCTTTTGGTATGGTGAAGCTCCTCTTTTCGGCATCAAGATCATCGATTTCTTCGAATGCCTCGTGTTCAGGGTATGGTTCTTTGTTAACTATTGTGATGAATCTGGTCATCATCTCGGAAAAATTAAAACTCTCACCGCTAAAATACCAGGGTCTCCCGAGCCAATGGTAATAAATGGTAAATTCTCGGATGAAAACTCTCTCTGGTATCTGCCATTGGTCTGGTGTTTCGATTCGAGTCAGATTGTACAAATATCCATTGATATCGTAACCCCCTCAGGCGAGATTGTAACCATAGAGAAGAGATACCCGGTAGAAGAATTGTTAGATGAATGGCACGACCGGGTATTGCATTTGTCCGTTGGATGTGATAATTAGTAAAAGAGATTGCTAATTCCTGAAGGTGATTTCATAGGCCATAACTGAATTCAAGTAAACCAAAACACCCGTATCCCGAATGCGGGTGTTTTTTGTTTATCAGATCGAAAGAATTTATCCCAGATTATTCATTAGAGCATAAATTCCTGATTATTAACCCCGATTATTCATAAAC
>CAZIXF010000094.1:0-5696 GCA_964543195.1 uncultured Roseivirgaceae bacterium | reverse complement strand
TAAATTGCGCTTAATCGGCCCTTCGGGCGAAAAATTTATGAATTTTTCGGGTTAACTATTCAATCTATAATATTCAACTCCATCTATTATCGTTAAATAATCAGATTTGATCAAAAGTTTGAATATCACCGGATCATCTGAATTACCGAACCGGACTAATTGATTTTCTTTGTTATAGATCTCAACCTTTTTTTTCTTTGGAGTCATTAACGGAGATATTTCATCTGAATCGATCAGATAATCTGATAAAATTTCAGCAAGTCGAAAATAATCTGTTTCTGAATGAAAATCACTATTGATGGATCCGGCGGTGATCGGTAACGATATTGACGTTGAAAAAGCCAGAACTATCATTACAATTGCAGTTTTGCTGAAGAAAATGGCTTTTATGCTTTTCATATTTGTTCCCTTTGTCGGTTATAAATAAAGCATATGACATGCCATAATGCATAAACTGATATAAATCAGAATGTTATAGTATAAACTTAAAAAATAATCCTGACCAAGTGTGCGTTTTCGTACAAAATTCTGAACGGTTTAGAACAATAGAACCACCGGACTGAAAATTATTCAGATGATTCTATCTCAGATTTAAGGCTTTCCATGTATTGTCTTACATATTTTTCCTTTATCCTATACTTGTATTGCATAACCCATCTTGGGTGAGGAAGGTGATCGATTTTTTTAAACAGGCCTGCTTTTTTGTTTATTTTTTTCAGGAAATCAAGATTCTTACCTTTTCCCAGAGAAAAGGCAATATCTGTTCTGGCACCAAAACCAATCTGTTCTTTCAGTTTTTCAACAAACCATGGTTTCCAGTTTTCTCTTATCCATTGAATATCATAATAATTCAGGTTTTTATCATTGCTTGTATACCCTAGCGGGGATACTGCAGTAAGATAAAAATTACCAAAAAATTTTCCAGGGCCACCCAATTCATTAATCACCTGATAGACAAACCGGGATGAGAGTTCATGCCTCTTTTCAAAATCGTTTTTAATACCCAGTATATTTTCCAGATTCACCGGATCAGTAAATGGAATACCGGTTATTCCTCCGCCGAACCTCCCGGGATTGATTCCAATTAAAAAAATCCGGTCTTTTGTATCCTTATAGTACTCAAGGTAAAACTTTTCGATAATCCGAATTACTTTTTTATCGTTTAGAGGATTCATAATTTCAACATCTCCGGGCAACTTTTTTTCAGGAGACTCAAGGTTTCTGTAAAAATCAAGTGCGTGTTTTCCAAAAGTCATGAGCAAAAAAGTTGAATTTAATTTGTTGAAGTAATAATGGATATCCAATTTTCCGGAAGGTCAAGGATCTGCTTGTGATCCAGAAGTTTTTTTCTCAATACGCCATACTCTATATCCTGAACAGCAATATTTGAATCTATGGCCAAACTGGCAGCACAGCCCGCACTCTGACCCAAGGCCATAAATGTAGGTAGTATCCTGACAGCCCCATAAGCGACATAACTCGATGACGGGCAAGTGGGAGATATAATATTAGTACATTCTTCATATACAGGGATCAAAGCTCTCCATGAAATTCCAAACGGACGCCAGTTGTCTCCACCAAAGACAAATCCCTCGTTATATGCATGCCCATCTTTAACGATTCTTCTTGCATGATGCATGTCGGGAGGCCACCAGGCTATAGCCACGGGATCGTCCACCATTTCTGTATTTTCTCTCCTGGTAAGATGTTCCGTCATCACATAATCAGAGACCATTCGCCTTGCACTTCGTATATAAAGACGTCGTGGCCAACCCCCGTTATCGGTAAACTCATCTTTGCACAAACCCCAGCCTTCCCAGTTTTTTCTGGTTTTCCGGCTCACATCAGGATCATTCTGAAGAAACCAGATCAGGCCCTGTGTAAAATTCTGGTGATACATGACTATTTTTTTCTGAATAGCATAATCACCATTGGGATACTTCCAGTTTTCACCATATAAATTGGCTGATAAATCGTGCCAGCTACCAAGATCGGTTTTCCCATTGGGACGGTTGGCCTGAGGATAGAACAATTGTCCGCCTGCCTCCAGATACCTGAGGTATATCTCATAATTCTGAGGATCGTAACCATTGGGTTTGCTTAGTGGAATCCTGTTCTCCCGATCTCTTGTAAGCACCAGACGAAAACAGTATCCCTGTATATATTTACTCGGAGCACCCTGTTCTCCCACCTCACCTTCCTGTATTGTACGGATTAAACCACTTTCAGGTCTACCCGGCTCGATATATGGATCAACCTTAACCTGAAACTGCCTGTAGGTATTTTTTTTCCGGGTGCCATTTTTTGTTTCTCCATACCGCCGGTTACCTTCGCGGATAGTTTCTGTGGACACACCGGAAAAATGAAGCAGATGCCCTTCTATGGAAGCATCTATGTATAATTTTGCAGATACCCTTACGCCATTTTCCAACACAACAGATGAAATTTTCCCGTTCTCTTTATGAACTCCCCCTGTTTCCCGTATCCTTGTCTTTCGGATAATCATGATATTTTTTTCCCTTCCAAGAAATTCCTCAACTATCTTTTCTGCCACATGAGGTTCATAACGAGAATGCCACCCGGGGACATCGAATTTTGGCTCACGTCCATAATATCTTTCAATAGCCGTATAGATTTCACGAGCAATACCCCCAATGACCACCGAACTTCCAAACCGGATATCTTTCGCAATACCCTCCACCAGCATACCACCTGGATGACCGGTTGGTTCAATCAATACAACCTTCTTATCCATCCTGGCAGCCTGGATGGCGGCCGTAAAACCAGCCTCACTTCCACCAAGTATGCATATATCCGTGTTAATATGATCCGGATCCTGCGTTGTTATACAAGATGACAAGAGTATAATTCCATAAATAATTATAAAGGGATACGCGATAAGCCAATATCTTTTCATAATTAAACTTCATATATCACCACCAACCTGTTAATGATTGATGATCGAGTGTATAAATTCATAAAAATTACATATATGAACCTTATTTGAACAAATCGGCCGTATTGAATCAGAATGCGACACGTTTTATCTGCCTGAAATAAACCCGTTTTAAAACAAAAAATCCATAAAGTCCGGTTAAAAGATAAGAATAAAAATGGTGTTTTCTTCTCATTGCCGGTTGGAAGTTTAACACCACGGGTCATTTATTTCCTGGAACAGGTTGATTTAAATTTAATTGAGAAAGGTAACATTATCAGTTCGTGCTTCACCCCAAATAAAAATACCCAATGCTTTCACACAGGGTTTCTTTAGTCTTAATCAAAACACATTGAAACATTATTAAAGCATCTTGTGATCGATTGAGATACACACAAGATCTTTATACCACCCACCAAATCACAACATCACGAAATCACTCATTCACTCATTCAAAAATCATTCATTAAAATGGTGGAGCCGCGGGGAATCGAACCCCGGTCCAGCTAGGGTAACCGATGCGCTTTCTACATGCTTAGTCCGCTTTAGTTTGTCGGGGAATTCCGTGGCACCAGACCGGCCATTAGAATTTCCTTAGCTGCGATCGTATTCACGGTTGCATCACAGCCCTGCAACAGCTAGCTCTGCTGATCGATGCCTCATTGCCAGCCCAGCAGAGCAGCGGACTGACGAGACATAGCTACCTTTGTTTAGGCAGCTAAGGCGTAATTATGTTCGCCGTTTAATTTTGTGAAAGTTTGTTTATCCTGAAATAAATTCAGGATCGAAGGGTAATACTAACAACACCCTGCATGCTTACACACGACTTACGCCTACTGTCAAGTCCAGTCGGCCCCGTGGTACTAATAGTTGTACGTAAAGATAAATGAAATGTTTAGCCTATGAAAATTTATTTTTTTAATCCTGAGTTGGTGGTTAATTTTGTAGTGCTTAACTTTCGATGATGGGAAATTATATTGTTTCGGCTAGAAAATACAGGCCCAAGGGATTTGAGGAAGTAGTGGGCCAGGATCACATAACTACTACGTTGAATAATGCCATCCAACAGGACCAGCTTGCCCAGGCATTACTCTTTTGCGGCCCGAGAGGAGTTGGTAAAACTACATGCGCCCGCATCGTTGCCAATAAGATAAATGGATTCGACCAGGAAGGAGAAGGATCATCTACCGCAATGAATATTTACGAACTGGATGCTGCTTCAAATAACTCGGTGGACGATATAAGGAACCTGATCGATCAGGTCAGATATCCACCACAATATGGACGGTATAAAGTATACATAATTGATGAAGTCCATATGCTTTCAAACCAGGCCTTTAATGCCTTTCTGAAGACGCTGGAAGAGCCTCCTCCGTATGCCATATTTATACTGGCCACAACGGAAAAACATAAAGTGATCCCCACAATTCTTTCCAGATGCCAGATATTTGACTTTAACAGAATCGATATTTCTGACATTACCAACCGAATAGGCCTGATCGCTGAAAAAGAGGACATAGATGCTGATCCGGAAGCCTTACACCTGATAGCTCAGAAAGCCGATGGTGCATTGAGAGATGCACTTTCATTATTTGATTTGATCGTTACCTATGCATCAGGAAACAAAGTCACTTACAGTGATACAGCTAAAAATCTGCATATCCTTGATTATGATTATTATTTTAAAATGACCGATCATTTTCTTGCTGAAAATCTATCGGGATCATTACTTCTTTTCAACGAAATCCTTAAAAAAGGATTTGATGGACAGAATTTTATAACAGGTCTCAGTGAACATTTCAGGAATCTCCTTGTTTGCAAGGATGAGTCGACTATTGATTTACTTGAAGTCTCTGATACTATAAAGAAAAAATACAGGGATCAGGCGAAAAATGCTCATAAATCATTTCTTTTATCTGCCCTGAACCTGGCCAATCAATGCGATCTTAATTTTAAGAGCAGCAGGAATCAACGGTTGCATGTTGAAATCACATTAATGAAAATGACTCATCTCCAGGCCGCATTGAAACTATCTGATTTAAAACCATCAAAGGGCGAGGAACTAAAAAAAAAACATCTGACCAGATCCGGTAAAACGGTTCCTTCAAAAGAAAAATCAGAACCTGATCAGGATGGATCTTCAAATAATGATAAGCAAAAACCTGGCAAAACCTCAACTCAAACTGAAAATATGCCAGAAATAAAAAATGAGCAGACCAACATTGCTATCAATAAGAAAACTTTAAAAATACCTACAATTGAAGATCTCAACCATCATGTTTTCACCCAGGATACCACCTCCACAGAAACCCAGGTAAAAGAAGAGATTCCAATCCAGAATAACAGTAAAAAATTTACAAAGGAAGAGCTGGATGAAATATGGCAATCCTATGGAAGATTACTTCAGGAAGAAGAAAAAAATGCTGAATTTAACCTGATGGCCAAGCCATTTGAAATAAAAGAAGATCACCTGATCATTATTCAAATTGATAATTCTCTCGAAGAAGACATATTAAACCGGTTTCGTACTCACCTTACCAATTATTTAAGGAAAAAACTTGAAAATAATTTGATCAGGGTTGAAACAATTTTGAACAAAAAGAAAGAGAACAAAAAATTATATACCAATAAGGATAAATTTGAATTTCTTGCCCGGAAAAATCCAAACCTGGTTAACCTGAAAAATAAATTTGGACTGGATATCGATTTTTAACCCGAAAAATTCATAAATTTTTCGCCCGAAGGGCCGATTAAGCGCAAT
>CAZIXF010000093.1:0-5880 GCA_964543195.1 uncultured Roseivirgaceae bacterium | reverse complement strand
AGTAAAAACGGTTTATTTTGAGAATGGTTTATGAATAATCGGGGTTAATAATCAGTGATTTATGCTCTAATGAATAATCTGGGTATATTAATCTGACAGGATTTACCTGTTTTTATGGAATATAGAGAAAAAGAATCAGCCGTTTATATTGAGGCAGCCTTTTTTTATTCAGCGTGGAGCCAGGCTTTTTTTGTCTTCAATTCTTCTTCGGTTTCTTCATAATCGGGATCAGGGACACAACAATCCACAGGACATACTGCGGCACATTGAGGCTCCTCATGAAATCCTGTACACTCCGTACATTTCATACTAACTATATAATAAAACTCATCCGACACCGGTTCCTGTGGTTCATTTGCATCTACCACTGTACCGTCTTCGAGCTCAACTTCTTCTAAACTGGTTCCTCCTCCCCAGGTCCATTCAACCCCACCTTCATAGATCGCAGTGTTCGGGCATTCCGGCTCGCATGCACCACAATTGATGCATTCATCTGTGATCATTATAGCCATAATAGTGTAATTTAAATAATTTGATTTATTTTAGATTAAGCAAAAATAAAATTATCACAAGCCTACAAAATAAACGTAAATATTTGTCAAAATGAAATCCGTGAAAAAATTAAACGACTTACTTAAGCTTCGTGACCATATTGAACAGATTTCATCTGATACGACTTTTCCGCTTTATGAAAAAATCCGGGAAAGCAATCCCTGGTTTATTCAGCCATTCGTTCAATCGGCACTGGAGGGTGTTTTAAAATTACTTGATCCGGAAAACCTGGACAAATGGGCTGAATCGTATGATTTTAACCGGACAGTCTCCAAAAAGGTAGGGATCGTTATGGCCGGGAATATTCCCCTGGTGGGATTTCATGATTTTTTATGTGTGTTCATGTCACCCCATACACTCTCCGTTAAATTAAGCAAGAAAGATGAGGTATTGACGCCGTATCTGATCAACCAACTGATCCGTATTGATCCGGCCGTTGAGGAAAAGATCATGATCTCGAATACATTAAAGAACGTGGATGCTGCAATTGCCACAGGAAGTGATAATACTGCCCGCTATTTTAACTATTATTTCAGGGATAGGCCTCATATCATCAGAAAAAACAGGATCTCTGTGGCCGTGTTAACCGGAAATGAATCAGACCGGGAAATGCATGGGTTAGCAGATGACGTGTTCTTATATTTCGGTTTGGGTTGCAGGAATATTTCAAAAATCTTTGTGCCCGAAAATTATGATCCTTCGCGGTTGATGAACACCTTTCAAAGGTATAACTGGCTTGGCGACCATCAAAAATTCGTCAATAATTATATATATTATAAATCAATTTACCTCTTAAACAGGGAATCCCATCTTGATGGTGGTTTTTTCCTTATAAAAAACACACCTGATCTTGTAAGTCCGGCAAGTGTATTATATTATCAGAATTATAGGGATATCCGGGAAACAGAAAAAAGATTGCAGGAGGTTGAGGACCACATACAGGTGATCATCTCACATCATGATTATATTAAAAATAAAATTCCGTTCGGGAAAGCTCAGTTTCCGGAGATTGGTGATTATGCCGATCATGTGGATACCATGAAATTCCTGGAAACCTTATAGGTTAGTTTTATCTTGCCGATCCACGCCATATCTCAACCCAGCCTGTAAATGTCCCTTCTGCAGGAATATTAATACGATAGAAATAAACACCGTCAGGATTGTCCCCACCGTCCCACAGGTTGCCATTATGATAATCATCGGACTCAAAAACCACATTCCCCCACCGGTTTGTCACTATGAGCGAGGTGCCCGTTCCGGCGTCCGGCAGATTCCGTATGTAGAACACATCATTATGATTATCACCATTAGGCGTGAATATGTTGGGAATGAATATCGCGGAATCATAATTTACGGTGATTTCCTTCATTATCTCACAATTGAAACTATCCCTGACATATACATTATATACTCCACTGTAAATCTGATCATGAACGAAACGGTATATGTTGGGGTTATCAGGATCCTGTGGAACAATTTCCCAGTCACGGAATATATCCTGTCCGTTAAAATAGGTCAATGAGGTTTCCAGACTGGTCTCATATGGTGCCCCCCCACTGGGGTTAACCTGTATTTCAAGAGAGCCGGAAGGATAATCAGGATAGGATTTTGTGATATTGATCACTTCAAAATCAAGTGCATCGGGGGGCTCAAGTATCTCAAAATTATCAGAAATCTCCGTGATATTGCATCCATTCTGATTCTGCGTTATCCTGATTTGAAAATCTCCTGCGGTCAGGGCATTGGTTAATCGTTCATCAATAACCAACCCGTTCTCAAGATCCGAATAGCTGAATACATTGTTGTATGCTGAAACTGCGGAAGGCAGGGTAACAATCTCAACCAGAAAATTAAGACTCTGGTCACCTACAACATTTTCTATACTGACCGAGCCTGTTTCGCCTTTACAGGAAACATTATTCACTTCCGAAATATCGAAATCGACAGGTACCGGTCCGCCGGAAATGGTAATATCCATCCTGCTACGGCAACCATTGGAACCGTCAAGCAGGACATAATAATTCCCGTTACCCAGTGTATCGATGGTGATCAGGTTATTGGATTGAATCTGGATCATAGTTACCTGATTTTCCGGTACGCTGTTTTCCGCAAATCCGATCTGATATGGTGGGGGAGGATTATTGGAAGAGTCAATCATTATGGTTACTCTTCCATCGAGTCCTTCGCCACTACAGGTAGGCGCATAGGTCTGGATATCAGCATTAATAAATCCGGGGAAATCTACATTTACCTGGTCGTCTTCCAGCACGCAACCGTTAGCATCCCGTATCCTGATATTTTTTGTTCCTCCGGAAAGATTATTGAAAACCGGAAGGTTATTCGGGTCGAGTTGTGTGTACGCTCCTGATTCAAAAGATATTTCATAAGGGGCCACTCCCCCGCTTACCGAAGTAATGGAAATGCTTCCATCGTTATTGTTGCAGGTTGCACTTACCGAGGTATAATCAAAACTGACAGGCGGGTTCTGATTATTGATGGTAACCTGAACCTGTTCAAAACAGAGGGCGTCCGACGATTCCCTGACCAGAATAAGATATGTACCATCTGGTGGAAGATTTTCAATATAATTCCCCGACACGAATGAGGTCCAGGTAGTGCCTTCCAGGGAATATTCATAAGCGCCGGACCCGCCGGTAACATTAATGATCGCACGTCCCATAGGCTCACCATAACAGGGCGAATCTTCGAACGAAGCAGTATCGGCAGTGGCCGTGATCAAAGTATTTATCTCCAGTTCAACTGAATCCACCGGGCTGTAGACACATCCTGATTGTTCCGTTACCGTATACATGTATTTACCTGCGGAAACTCCTGTATATAGCCCTACACTGTCGGCAGTCAGGGTATCTCCGTCACTGTTCCTTAAATCCACCGTATAGGGTGAAGATCCACCCTCAATTTCAATTCTTATCTCTCCGTTGCTGGTTCCACATTCCGGATCTTTCGTTTCGGCCGTGGCCACCAGTACCACCTGGCTTCCAATCACTACATTGAATGTATCCGGATCACAGCCGCTGCCTTCCGATCTGACCAGGACGAGATAATCTCCCATGGCCAGGGTATCAGGAGTTTCCGTTGAATTGGTATTTTCAAAATCTTGATAGGTAGCTCCGGTATCAAGGCTATATTGTTTGTTACCTACTATGGGATTTTCAATAAACATATAGATCGAACCATCCGAGGTATACGTGCAGGAAGTATTTTTTGGCAGTACGGTAACTTCAAAGTCATCACAATTTACCCCGCAGGTATCAACCTGAACAACCACCTCGGTACCGGTACTTTCCCCGCATCCTTCATTCTGGGTTACATAAAAAGAGGTGCTTCCGGCTGTGGTCATATCGAGCTGGGTGCTGTCGGGGGTAAAATTACTGCCTGTATCGAGCTGGGTGGTCAAAGCGGCATCATCATACCATATCAGGTTTGTTCCGGTAGCTTCAAGGGTAGGAATTGAATCAAACAGGCATACATTAACCGGGGTAAGGGCTGCCGGAGGATCGGAGGGGCCGGAGACGATAACCTCAAATTCAACAGATGGGCTTTCCCCGCATTGATTGGACTGGGTGGCATAAAAAAACGTGGTGTCCGGAACAGTGGTATCCAGCTCAGTGGCATCGGGTGTAAAGTTCTCTCCGTTTTCCAGGATGGTAACTAAGGAAGCTTCAGCATACCAGGTAACATTTGTACCGGTAACAGATAACGTGGGAGCAGGATCACCGGTGCATATCTGATACGTGGTCTGGCTTGCTGTGGGAGCTCCGGGAACATCCAGATAATGAACGTCAACTGTTTCAGCGGCACTTTCGCTGCAGGCACCGATCGTCTGGGTTACATAAAAAGTATAGTCACCCGTAACAGTGTTATCGATAATGGTATCCGGTGTGAAAGTATTTCCTGCCCAGACCAGAGTGCTCAGGGATGGATCCGAATACCATTGTATAGTTGAGCCTGATGCTGATAACTCGGGAACGGCCTCGGGGACACATTTTGTAGTATCCGTGTATGCCAAAACGGGAGGAGGTGAGGTACCTGATCCTGATATGCTCATAGAACCGTTATTGAGGCTGACATCGGCATTACAGCCGTTCGCATCGGTCACAAGAATGGTAACGGGCGAATTTTCAAAAGTTAGGGTCGAAAAGCTGCAATCCGGGCCTGTGAGGTCGAATCTAAGGTCGAATAACTGCTGGCCGTTGGCTATGGATTGACCGGATGCTGTAGACCAGCTAAATTCCAGTGTACCGGGGCTGGCAGTAAAATCACTATTGTCAAGGTCTGTAATCGAAGCAAGATTTTCCGGTCCCGTTAAATTTATTACCGCATCATCCCACTGTATGGTGAACTGGGCGGAGGTGATACCGGTAAATCCTTGTACGGTCACCGGCATGACCTTGGTATCACCACTATTCCCTGTTGAATCACCCATGGAGAAGGTTACGGAAGTGAGAGGATGTACGTTGATGGTTGTGGTCGTGGGACTGGACGCCGTACACCCATTGGCATCCTCGTAATTTACACTCACCTCATAGGGACCCGTGCCGTCCCAGGTCACCTCCACAAAATCATCCGTGCCCGTGCCGCCGCTCATTACCGTACCCCCGCTTACCGTCCAGACATAATTGCTCTGGCCCGACTCGGTTGTGTAAGTGGCTGTCTCGCCAAAGCACAAGGTGGTTGTGCCACTGATCGTGGGCGTGGGTAGCAAATTCACCGTCACCGTAGTGGTCTCACTGACCACCGCACTGCAGTTGGGCGTTACACCAAGATCGGTGATCGAGGTCAGCTCAAAACCCGTCGTGCCCGTGAAATCGACGCCCTCGGTCAGCGTGACAAACACATCCCCGCTGTTCACGTTGTTAAAAGTCACCCCTTCCACCACTATATCATAGGGTCCCGTGCCCGTAGTCGCCGTAAAGGTTAGATCTACCGAACTGCCTTCGCAGATCGGCCCATCGTTGCTGATCGTGCCCGAAGGAGCGGGATTCACCGTCACCGTAGTGGTCTCACTGACCACCGCACTGCAGTTGGGCGTTACACCAAGATCGGTGATCGAGGTCAGCTCAAAACCCGTCGTGCCCGTGAAATCGACGCCCTCGGTCAGCGTGACAAACACATCCCCGCTGTTCACGTTGTTATAAGTCACCCCTTCCACCACTATATCATAGGGCCCCGTGCCCGTAGTCGCCGTAAAGGTTAGATCTACCGAACTGCCTTCGCAGATCGGTCCATCGTTGCTGATCGTGCCGGCCGGATCAGGATTCACCGTCACTGTGGTGGTCTCGCTGACTGCCGCACTGCAGTTGGGCG
>CAZIXF010000092.1:0-6083 GCA_964543195.1 uncultured Roseivirgaceae bacterium | reverse complement strand
GCTATTTGATTAAGTATAAGAATTTCAAAACCCTATATAATTCTTTGATTATCAAGAAATTGCGCTTAATCGGCCCTTCGGGCGAAAAATTTATGAATTTTTCGGGTTAATTCCTCTGATGAAAGGGATTGGGATTTCAGTGAATGATTATTGTGCCAAGGGCACGCCCGACTATAAAATGAATGGGTTATTGGTTTATTGTAATCTGGATGTTAAATCCGGGAAAAATTTTCAGAGTTGCTTTTTAAGATAATCAGCCGTGTAGCTTCCCGGTACCTTGATCAATTCCTCGGGAGTACCCGAAAATAATAACCTGCCCCCTTCATCCCCGCCTTCCGGGCCGAGATCAATGATATGGTCAGCCACTTTAATGATGTCCATATTATGTTCGATCACCAGCACGGTATTCCCCTTATCGACCAGTTTCTGCAATACATCAATAAGGTGTTGAATATCCTGAAAATGCAGGCCCGTGGTGGGTTCATCGAGTATATAAAAAGTTTTTCCGGTGTCTTTCTTTGACAGTTCCGACGATAATTTTACTCTCTGGGCTTCTCCACCTGACAGGGTGGTGGCATGCTGGCCCAGGCTAATATAACCCAATCCGACATCCTGAAGGGTCTGCAGGGTTCTAAGGATCCTCGGCTGATTCTCAAAAAACTCAATGGCATTATCTACGGTCATTTCCAATACATCCGAAATTGACTTCCCCTTGAACCTGACTTCAAGAGTCTCCCGGTTGTATCTTTTCCCTTTGCAGGTTTCACAATGGACATGTACATCAGGCAGGAAGTCCATTTCAATCACCCGCATGCCGGCCCCCTCACAGGTTTCGCATCGTCCGCCCTTTACATTGAATGAAAAACGTCCTGGTTTATACCCTCGTATTCTGGATTCAGGATGATCGGCATATAAGGCCCTTATATGGGAAAAAACCCCGGTGTAGGTAGCCGGACTGGATCGGGGTGTCCGGCCTATGGGAGACTGATCGATCTCTATGATCTTATCGATATGTTCCAGGCCTTCTATCGATTCGTAAGGTAATGGATCTTTAATTGACCGGTAAAGCTTTTGACTGATAATCGGATAGAGGGTATCGTGAATAAGCGTTGATTTCCCTGATCCCGAGACCCCGGTCACACAGATAAATTTTCCTGCAGGAAAGTTTACATTCAGCCTTTTCAGGTTATTCCCTGATGCGCCCTTAAGTATTATCTCCTTTCCGTTTCCATTACGGCGTGTCTCCGGAATCCTGATGGTTAACTGACCTTTGAGATATTTTGCCGTTAAGGTGCCGTTATGAATAAATTCATCCGGATTCCCCTCTGCGACGATATGTCCGCCATGAAGACCCGGTCCTGGTCCGATATCGATAATATAGTCGGATTTTACCATAGTCTCCCGGTCATGTTCCACCACGATCACTGTATTGCCCAGATTTCTCAGATCTTTTAATGCATTAATGAGCTTAATATTATCCCTTTGATGCAGACCTATACTTGGCTCATCGAGTATATAAAGTACACCCACCAGTTGAGTGCCGATCTGAGTAGCCAGCCGTATCCTTTGCGCTTCACCTCCCGAGAGGGTTCTCAAAGGCCGGTTGAGGTCAAGGTATTCCAGTCCGACATTACTGAGGAACATGAGCCGCTTACGTATTTCTTTCAGGATTTCAGCCGCAATGATATTCTGCCGTTCATTCAATCGGGATTCAATATTCTCAAACCAGTCCTTCAGTTTGCCAATATCCATCCGGGCCAGATCCGATATATTTTTATCAGCGATCTTAAAATAAAGCGATTGTTTTTTGAGCCTTGCTCCGCCACATTCGGGGCATGTTTTCACAACCGTAAAATCCCTTACCCATCGTTGGATTTTTTCGGTTCCCGTATCCCTTTGTTTCTCTAAAAAATTGATGATACCGTCAAATCTGGTATGCCAGTCCGTACCGGGATATTTTACCGACGGTACCGCTACGGTTTCCTTATCCCCATAGAGGAGGATCATTAACACTTCCTCCGGCAAATCTTTGATCTTTGTGGATAATGAGACCTTGTATCGTTTAAGAATGGCCGCTATCTTTTTAAAGATCCAGATATCCCGGTATTCACCAAGCGGAGCGATACCCCCCCTGCTGATCGACAGTTCATCATCGGGTATGATGGATTCTTTTGTTATCTCTTCAATCTCTCCCAGGCCATTACACACCGGGCAGGCTCCATACGGACTGTTAAATGAAAACAGGTTTGGAGCCGGTTCATCATAGGATAAACCGGATTCAGGATCCATGAGGAATTTTGAAAAATGGTAAACTTTTTCATCATCCGGGGTCATCACCATGATTATGCCCTTACCCTCTTTCATGGCTGTCCTTACCGATTCGGTTATCCGGTATCGTTCATCTTCACTTACGATAAGTCGGTCGATCACAATTTCGATATCATGTACCTTATACCGGTCGAGTTGCATTTTGGGTACCAGGTCCCGGATCTGTCCATCAATGCGTACCCGGGCATAGCCGGATTTTCTGATCTGTACAAACAACTCCCTGTAATGGCCTTTACGTCCTTTTACTACGGGAGCCATCACGATCAGTTTCCGTTCCCTGAATTGCCGGATCAACTGATCCACGATCTGGTCTTCTGATTGCCTTACCATTTTCTTACCGGTAATATAGGAATAGGCTTCGCCGGCTCTGGCATACAACAGCCGCATAAAATCATATACTTCAGTTATCGTCCCCACCGTAGAGCGGGGATTACGGGAAGTGGTTTTCTGTTCTATGGAAATAACCGGACTCAGACCATCGATCTTGTCCACATCGGGTCTTTCGAGGTTGCCTATGAATGACCTGGCATAGGCCGAGAAACTCTCCATGTACCGGCGTTGTCCTTCGGCAAAAATGGTATCGAAGGCCAGGGAGGATTTTCCACTGCCACTGATCCCCGTGATCACGACCAGCCTGTTCCTTGGTATAACTACATCAATATTTTTAAGGTTGTGTTCCCTGGCCCCGAACACGAGGATATGATCATGGCCTGTAGGATCAACGGCAGCGGTTAATGTTTCCTTTTCCACTTCTTCCATCTAAGGATTATTGTTTATTATTCCGAGTTCCGGGATTCGATCATTTCAGGTTCTGTGATAAGCGAATCGGCTGCACTAATGGCCTGGTTACCCTTCTTTTCGGTGGAGCGGGGTATGGTAACGATATAGGATTTATTTCTGCTTTTAATAGTCAGCGTATTTTTTCGTAACCAGGGATTATGCCTTTTCAGGGCCTTATAGTTGATGCCCTGTGAGATGGCAAATTCAGCCAGGTCGGAAACGGACTCGGTGACCTCAACCGAATCAAGCGGTTCGAAGGTATAAAGCTGCTCTTCAGGAATAAAAAATCCATATTTCTCCGGATTCTCAAAGATATGTTTTATGGCAATCACCCTGAATATGTATCTCGATGTTTCATCATTGAGAAGGAGATCATAATAGGAATCGGCTTTCTGACGTTCCATATTCCTCGACAACCCCCGCATCCCGATATTATATGAAGCAGCCGCGTTGGTCCAGGTGCCGAACTTCTCCCTGGCCTTTAATATATATTTACAGGCTGCTTCAGTAGATTTGATCGGACTGTATCGTTCATCTACCTCGGCATTCACCTCCAGGCCCAGTTCCCTGGCTGTGGAGGCCAGCAACTGCCAGAATCCAACCGCCCCTCTGTATGATCGTGCATTTTCCAGGCCGCTCTCTATCAGGGACAGATATTTAAAATCTTCGGGTATCCCATGATCTTTAAGCACTTTTTCTATCAGGGGCAACCATCGATTACTCTTTTTGATCAGAAGTATCGTACTCGAATGAAAATGGGTATTAACGATGATCTCTTTATCGTACCGTTCAATAAGATCCGGTTCATCCAGGGGAATTGCCTCTCCGGCAAATTCCAGGTACTCAGGATAGGGATTTAACAATACAATAGACCCCTCCTTATCCTTTCCCGGAGGATTGTTCCGGTTTTCCGGGGTTCCTTTCTCTTCTTTATCCGGTGAACCGAAACGGAATCCGGCGGAAATGATGTAGCCTGAGAGGAGAGCAATAATTATGGTTATTAACACAGATGTCTTCTTCACGTTCCCTTTTTTAAAAGTTTGGCGCCAGCATGTATTTGGCATAAAAGTCGTTAATGATCTTCACGGTTTCCTCAGGAGTATCCACGATATGGAAGATGTCAAAATCACCTTCACTGACATTGGATTCCAGTTTAAACACGGTATCGTACAGCCAGGTTTTTAATCCGTTCCAATAATCCTTTCCTACGAGGACTATTGGAAACCGTCCGATCTTTTTAGTCTGGATCAGGGTCATGGCCTCGAATAATTCATCCAGGGTTCCTAATCCACCCGGCATGCCGATAAATCCCTGGGAATAGCGGACGAACATCACCTTCCGGACAAAGAAATAATCAAACGAAATCAGCTTATCAGGATCGATATATATATTACTTTCCTGCTCGAAAGGTAATTGGATATTCAACCCGACGGATTTTCCCTTCGCCTCACTGGCACCCCGGTTACCGGCTTCCATTATGCCGGGTCCGCCTCCTGTGATCACACCGTATCCGCTTTCCACCAGAAGGGAGGCCAGTTTTTTGGTCATTTGATAATATTTATTGTCCTCCCCGGTCCTGGCAGAACCGAAAATAGTAACACATGGGCCGATCTTGGCCAATTTTTCAAAGCCATTAACAAATTCAGACATAAACTTAAATATAGACCAGGAATCACTGCTTTTTATCTGATGCCAGTCCCTGTCTTCAAATGCAGCCTTTAAAGCCTTTTCCTCTTCATCGACGAATTTAAGATGCTTTTTCTTCTTACGCTTTTCGATGGTGGGATAGCGCACATTGGCTTTTTTATCTATTTTGGAATGCTTGTTTTTATTATGTTCGTTCATTTTTTTTAATTCTTCCGTTCAAGAAGGTCTATCAATGCTTTTTCAAGGGTATTGAATTCGAATTCAAATCCCGTGGATCTTATCTTATCATCCGATACCTTTTGTCCTCCCACCACAGTGGAAGCCAGTTCCCCAAAAACCAGATAAATAAGGAATGATGGAACATTAGGCATAAAAAAAGGTCTGTGTAGCACTTTGGCGATCTTTTTCATGAAATCCTTATTGGTTTCCGGCTCGGGCGCCACTGCATTAAACGTTCCTTTTACCTGATCATTTTCCATCACATGCATGATCATCCTACAAAGATCATCAATATGTATCCAACTGTAATACTGTTCGCCACTTCCCAGTGGAGCCCCCATGCCGAATTTTACCGGAGTCACCATCTTCGGCAACGCTCCATCCTTCATGCTGAGCACCATTCCAAACCGCAAAATTACTACTCTTATTCCTAACTCTTCAATTTTACGGGCTTCTTCTTCCCATTCCTTGCAAACCGAGGCCAGAAAATCATCCCCTAAATTTGCCCGGGATTCTTCCATCTCGATCCCGCCGGTATCATGTCCATAAATTCCCACGGCGGAAGCTGAAATGAACACCTCCGGCTTTTTATCCATATCAGATAACGTATCATATAACAACCGGGTTGAATTTTCCCGGCTGTTTCTGATAAATTTTTTTCTTTTATCCGTCCAGCGTTTATCAGCGAGATTGGCTCCGGCAAGATGAACCACGGCATCAACTCCGGATAGCGCCGATTGATCCATGGTAGCCTCCTGAATATCCCACTGAAAAACTTGAGCGTTTTCTAACGAACGGGATTTGCGGGAAAGGACGCGGATGGAATACTCTTTACTGGCGAGATGATCGCGTAATGAAGTTCCGATCAGACCGGTCCCTCCGGTAATACAAACTTTTCCTGACATAATTATTAGTTAATTAAATTTTGGATAGCTTACCCTTAAAATTAATTTTTATTTATTAAAAGAATCGTATACAGCAACTGTAATTTTATATCTCTGAATGGATACCGTAATATGATGTAATCATACAGGATATTCCCGTTTTTCCCGGGATTTATTAACCCCGATTATTCATAAACCATTCTCAAAATAAACCGTTTTTACTAT
>CAZIXF010000091.1:0-6308 GCA_964543195.1 uncultured Roseivirgaceae bacterium | reverse complement strand
TACGGTTCCGACCATTGGAGCCGATGAAGTGGATGCCTTCCTTTCGGATTCCCTGGTGCTTGTTATGATTTATGACTCCCTCGATGGCCCTAACTGGACTGATAATACCAACTGGTTAACCGGAAACCTTTCCACCTGGCATGGAATTACGCTAACGGATAACCGGGTTACCGAGATTTTCCTGCCTGACAACAATCTGAAAGGTGCCATTCCGCCTTCTATTAATGACCTTACCGCACTCGAATATCTGACCCTCGAACAGGATACCCTTACCGGTGAACTTCCTGCCGAAATATGGACTATGTCCAAACTGAAGGTCTTAAGTATCAGAAATTCTTTGCTTTCAGGTTCTATTCCGCCCGAGGTGGCGAATCTCACCAGTCTTGACAGACTGGACCTTGCATTCAACAATCTTTCCGACACCATTCCTGACGAACTGGGGAGTTTACCGAATCTAAGTGCCATCATACTTGATTTTAATGATTTTGTGGGTGAAATACCCGATTCGCTTGCTAATCTCAACGACCTGAGGGCTCTTTACCTGGGCGACAATAATCTTACCGGGACCATCCCTACATGGATGGCATCCATGGATAGTCTGGAAATCCTGTCAGTTTTTAATAATAGTTTTACTGAATTACCGGATCTTTCAGGTTTGACTAAATTAAATGATCTCCGAGTGAATTCCAATAAGCTGACTTTTGAAGACCTGGAACCCAATATCGGTATCACCGGTTTTGTATACTCCCCCCAGGATTCGGTCGGTACTGAACAGTATGATACCCTAAACATAGGTGACCCGTTGACCCTCTCCATAACCGTGGGCGGCTCAAACAACCAGTATCAATGGTTTTATGGAACAGATACCATTCCTGGAGCTACTTCGGCTACCTACACAGACGACGTTCTTGAAGCGGATGAATTCGGAACCTATTATTGTAAAATAACCAATACCGTGGTAACCGGTCTCACGTTAATCAGCAGACCATTTTACGTCATCGACGGCAATTCAGTTAACTTACCTGATCTGTCGGCTACCAACATCAGTATCGAACCGGACACGGCATTCCCGGGCCATGAGTTATATATAAATTTCGATGTAACCAATATAGGGACAGCCGACATGTCCGGTACATCCTTTGTCCGGACTTACCTTTCCGGCGATGCCACAATCAGCAGTGATGATTCATTATTGAATTCAACTTCATTCGGTGCGCTTACGGTGGATTCCCTTTTCTTTGTGGATTTCGGTTACACCGTTCCCACCGATTTCGCTACCGGAACCTATTATTTATTATTCGAAGTCGATCCGGATGATGGCGTTCTTGAATTAAACGAAACCAACAACATAAACATATATTCATTTATTGTCAGTGAACCGAACCGGCCCGATTATCGTATTACCTCATTCAGTATTGATCCCAGTCCGATCAATTCCCTGTCTACATTTGATGTATTCATCGACGTGGCTAACCGGGGAGCAACTGATGCTACCCAAACCAGTGACCTGCAAATACAGATTTCCAACGACCCGGTACTGGATGACGGCAGCACCGACCCTGTTATTGCAGCCACGGAACTCCAGGGCCTTAAACTCGATTCTACGGCATCACTAACCTTTTCAGGAATTGAAGTGCCTGTCGGTTATGAGAACGGTGATTTTTTTCTCTTTGCTTCTGCCGATGCCTTTAAAAATATTGACGAACTGGATGAATTGAACAACTATGACACCTTGTCAATAACTATTCAAAGCCTTGATGCGGAACCTCCCTCCATTGTTTCTGTTAATTTCCCTGAGACCTTCACCAGTGGTGGAGGTGATATGACATTGACTGTGGAAGTCAATGATAACACGGGTGTTGGTGATGTATTTTTCGTACATAAAAAAATACTGGATGATATAAGCCAGATATCAGAGGAACTGATGACCTTTAACGACCCCGAATATACTTTTACCGTACCCGAATCCTATTTCGACGAAATGGGAATGGCATACTTTATTGTGGCTAACGACCTTTCGGGAAATGCAGATACCACGAATATCCGGTATGCCTATCTTACAAGTGATGATTTGCAAATCAGTTCCTTGAAATCAGGTAATAGGCAATCAGCCTATCAAATTATCGGAATACCCTATGAAATGTCGGGCAATAATACGGTAAACGCCATATTTTCCGATGATCTCGGATCTTATAATAAGGAACTATGGCGGTTGTTCGCTTATAACGGATCCCTTCCCTATAATGAACTGAGCGGATCTACCGCAATAGAGCGGGGCATGGGTTACTGGTTTATAAAAACCGAAAATACCGACATTTCACTTCCCTCGGCTGCCACACCGGCCAATTATCCGGGCAATCCATTCAGCATGCAGTTGAGAGCAGGATGGAACCTGATAGCCAATCCCTATCCGTTTCCTGTTTCCTGGGCACAGGTTCGGGCCGCCAATCCTGACATAACAATCGGTGAATTAAAGGTGTTCAATGGCAACTCATTTGACAATAGTTCCGGGTTACGTGTATTTGAAGGCGCCTTTGTCTCCTCCGATCAAAGTACCACCATTACAATCCCTGTCCGCAGGGGAAATGCCAGGATAGCACAGACAAGCCCGGTAGCCGACCTTGGCAGTTCGATAGATACGGAGAAATGGATGGTTTCTCTCCATCTCGAGTCAGATTCCTTTAAAAATGATTTTGGAGGTATCGGTATGCATCCGGAAGCCAGCGATGACATCGACCGTTTCGACGATTTCACTCTTCCGCCCTTTATGAACTTCCTGGACCTGAATCATCGGGGTGAGCGATTCTACGGCAATCCGGTCACACGTAAAATAGTGAATACTTCCGGTCAATACACTTGGAACTTTGCCGTGAACACCAATGTTACCGGTGAATTGGTAACCTTATCCTGGGATAACGATCCGTTTAAAGACGACCGAAGTTCCCTAATCCTTTTTGACCTGGTTGGAAAAGTGAAGATCGATATGAAAATGGAGAACGCCTATGTCTTTACCGCGGAAAAGGAAAGGAATTTCAGGATATTGTATGCAGGAGATCCCCTCTCCTCTGCCGGTAATCTGATATTGGAACCCTATCCTAATCCCTTCTTGTCCATGATCTCCATACCGTTCAGGGTGCCCATGGATTATAGCGGAAACCAGGTTTCGGTTTCAGTTATCGGGCTCACCGGAAAGGAAGTCAGGCAACTGATCAGTAAAAAATATCAGGAAGGCTCATATGAAATCATCTGGGATGGAAGAAATGAAAGACAATCGTTGGTTTCGGCAGGTATTTATATCGTAAGAATTGAATTTAAGGATCCTGAAGGCGGTTTGAATACTTTTTACAGAAAAATTATTAAAAAATGAAATATATTTGTAAATTGCTGGTTACCAATTAAGTATCGAAAATATAAACGAGTGCATGAATTTAAACACTTAATACCATGAAACTCTCCATCAACCTCCTTGCAGTCGCATTAGTATTCATGAGTATTTCGGCATCCATTGCCCAGACTGTATCCGGAAGAAGCAATGCCCTTTTCCTGGATATTAAATCAGAATCCAAAATTACCAGTGCTGCCGGTATTGCGGTCACATGGGAATATCCCGAAAATCCAACGGTTATCGTTAACAAGAACAGTGTCACCGTGAAGGCCGGACTGAACAGTTCAGCTGAGCTCAAGAATGTTCAGCTATATATCAATGATGTTCCGGCCTCGCTTGACCGGGGATTTGCTGTAGTGGAATCAGACAACAGTCAGGACTTTGATCAATACATTTCCAAAGAAATCAAACTTCAGGAAGGTCTCAATGAAATCAAGATTATCGCATCGGATGTGGATGGACTGGAGAAGACCTTTACAAGAAATATTGATGTCAAGCTTCCCGAAAAAGCGGTTGCTTCACGAACTGACAGAGCCCTGATCATTGCCACCAATGATTATGATGACTGGGGCGATCTGACCAACCCGGTTTTTGATGGCAAAACCATTGAAGAAGAGCTCAGTGAATATTATGGTTTCGAAACCGAACTGGTATTGAATCCCACGAAACGGGAATTCCTTTCAACGATCCGTGAATACGCCAAGAAAAGCTATCTGACCGATGATCAGTTGTTGATCTTCATTGCAGGCCATGGCCAGTTCGATGATATTTTCACGGAAGGTTATATTGTCTGCAAAGATTCCAAACGGAATGACGAAGAAAAGGAAACCTATATTTCCCATTCCACGCTCAGAACCTATGTGAACAATATTCCAAGCAATCATACTTTTATAGTGATGGACGTCTGTTTCGGCGGCACATTCGATCAGTCGATCGCAAGGGCCGGAAGCCGGGGTGAAGATCTGTACGCCGATCTCCCGGCCGAGGAATTCATCAAGAGAAAACTCAGGTTCAAAACCCGGAAATATCTTACCTCGGGTGGGAAGCAATATGTTCCTGACGGAAGACCGGGCCATCATTCACCCTTCGCAAGGAAATTCCTGGAAGCGCTCAGGAATTATGGTGGCAGAGATAAAGTTCTCACTACAATGGAATTAATCACTTATGTGGAAACGATAAGCCCCGAACCCAAATTCGGTGAATTCGGAGATAACGAGCCTGGAAGCGACTTCGTATTTATAGCCAGATAAACTGCATGAGATTATTTTTCGCTGCACTGGTATACCTGGTCATCGTACCGGTATATGGCCAGGTAAAATATGCAAGAGGATATATTTTCAACCAGGAAGAATATGAAGAAGTTCCCCATAAAGCTTTGTTGATACGGGGAGATTACAAAGAATTACCCGATAAAGCCTCGCTAAAAAAATATTGTCCCAAGCCCGGCAATCAGCTTCAGCTTCAAACCTCCACCAACTGGGCCATTACCTATGGTGCCCTGACCATAATGGAAGCGATCAATAATGATTGGACTGATATCTCTACGATAACAAAAAATGCCTACTCACCGGTATTTAATTATTCAGTAAGTACCCAGTTAGAATCCAAAAACTGTAGTGAACCCATCAGTCTGGTCAAGGCGCTTGATGCATTGAAAAATTTTGGCACCCCGAAATACGTCGAATTCCAGGAATTCTGTCCCAAATCAATTCCAGATACTGTTTATATTCTTGCAAAAGAAAATAAGATCACGGATTTTCTCCGGCTATTTGAACCCCAGGATCCTCCGGAGAAAAAGCTGGAAGCCGTAAAAAAAGCCCTTTCCGAAAACATGCCCGTAGTGACAGGAATGATCTGCCCCCCCTCATTTTTCATCGCTGAAGAATTCTGGCAGCCAAGAGAGGACAGGATTGATGCATATGAAGGGCATGCCCTGGTGGTAGTGGGTTACGATGATTCGAAATACGGAGGAGCGTTTGAGGTGCTGAACAGTTGGGGCAGTAACTGGGGTAATGAAGGATATATCTGGATCAGATACCCCGATTTTTTGGAATTTACGAAAAGTGCTTTTGAATTATTTGTGATCAGACATGAAAATCAGAACACCATAGACTTTTCCGGTGAAATCAAACTTGTGCTGGCTGACGGCACGTTCATTGAAACTGAACTGGACAACAATAAAGGTTATTATAAAACCACACAACCTTACGGCGCAGGAACTGATTTTCGAATATACATAACCAACAATAAAACCGCGTATATCTATGTATTCGGTACCGATCTGACCAATGAATATTTCAAATTATTTCCTTACCACGATGATATAAGTCCCGTGCTCAATTACAAAGAAAGCAGCGTGGCCCTTCCAAGTGAAAAACACCATATTCAGATAACCGGTGATCCTGGCAAAAATTTTCTGGTAATCCTTTATTCAAAGGAAGAGATCCCTTTCGATAACCTGCTCAAAGAACTGAAGAAGAGAAACGGGAGGATCGACGACCGGCTTAATGAAATCATGGGTGATTACATTGTGGACCAGAGAAATATTCACTGGGAAACGGAGTCAATCAAATTTTCAGGTAAAGGGAATGGCAAAACCCTGCTTCCTGTGTTCATTGAGCTCGAACATAATTGACCTGCCTGTTTATGCTATCCAATGGTTTTTCCGAACAATTTTACCATCTCCTATCAATTAAGTATGCAAAATATATTGATCCCGAAAGGCGATGCCCGCTTTGGCCGGTATAATCGAAAATTAATTTCATTCCGCCAATTCCACGAATGATTTTCCACTGACCAAGCCGGATAATTTCCTGTTATCTTGTGAATATCTCTGCAGGAATGAAATTTTCGGTCAATGCCTTATTTTTATTATTAACCCCGATTATTCATAAACCATTCTCAAAATAAACCGTTTTTACTA
>CAZIXF010000090.1:0-6387 GCA_964543195.1 uncultured Roseivirgaceae bacterium | reverse complement strand
TTTAAATAGTAAAAACAGTTTATTTTGAGAATGGTTTATGAATAATCGGGGTTAATTTCTTGCCCGGGGAGGGTTTGGAATTTTAAAAATTGATCATTCAGAAATTATTTGGATATTGATTATCGGGATTTGAACATTATTTCATCCGACCTTCCTCACTTCTTTAATATCTTTTCCCGGATACTCCGGGGTAATTTCCTGACTACAAGTTCATAGGAATCATCGATCCATTGAAAGATTTCACGATCATGAACAGATTGATTTATCGTTACGGTATTCCAGTGCTTTTTATTCATATGATAACCGGGGATCACTTCAGGATATCTCTCTCTCAGTTCCAGAGCCCGTTGCGGATCACATTTTAGATTGATCGTGGAAAAATTATCGATTCCGCTCAGGGCAAACATTTTACCATACACTTTGAATACCAGGGTCTCATCACCGAAGGGCATATCTTCAGTAACACCCGGTTTTAACAAACAATATTCACGGAATTCTTCAATATTCACCGAAAAAATACATTGCGTATGATAATTATGATCAGAGCAATCAGAAACATGATGATGCTGAGCCGGTTTATTCCATGCATTACCCGGAGGTTGAAACGGGGCTTATGTTCAGGATCCTTTTTCCTGAAAAAATAATGGACTACCTCACCGAATTTAAAATATTCTTTCCAGTTCTGTTTGCCGTTATCTCTGCTCATAATTAATTTTCATTCCGGTCATGATTTCCTGATGGTGCTATCCATTTACCATCCTCACTGATCAACGCAATCAGTTCATCCACTGCATTTTCGGATGGTACACTTCTTTTGACCACTTCCTTCCCCCTATACAGGGTGATCTTACCTTTTCCCGACCCTACATAACCATAATCCGCATCCGCCATTTCACCGGGGCCGTTCACAATACATCCCATAATACCGATCTTTATGCCTTTAAGATGATCGGTCCGTTTCCGTATCATGGCCGTGGTTTCCTGCAGATCGAAAAGGGTGCGTCCGCATGAGGGACAACTGATGAATTCAGTCCGGGTAATTCTTGTCCGGGCGGCCTGAAGTATACCGAATACCGTATCATTATAGAATCCGAGTTGAGCTTTCAATGCACCGACATCTGCTGTTTTGATCTGATCGGTCGAAAGCATGGCTCCGTCGCCCAGTCCGTCGATCAGCAGACCCCCGACATCCGTGGAGGCAAAAAGCAGCAATTTATCCTGTGAAAGATCTTCATAATCCCGGCAAACCACAACCGGAGTAGTCAGGTCATGATTGATCAGTTCGATAAAAAACCTTCTCAACTCCGCATAGGCATGCTGGTTAGCCGTTTTCAGCAGGATCACTGCGGTTTCATCCTCCTTTATTTTTTGTATCAGTTCATCATCGAGGTCGGACAGATACAGGGTGATGAAATTAAGTTCCTGTTGCCTTCCCTCTATTTCCAGATATTCATTTTTTGTGAAAAGCGGATGTAACCGACCAGGCTTTCCCGAACTCAGCCAGGTTTCGGCATCGGTAATTTCCCGTAAACCGGAAGGTAATTCGAACCGGGCCGGATGTTTACCGGTATAGATAAAATCAGCCCCGTTATCTTTCATGATGAATTTATCCGGTTCGGAAAGATACACATGCCCTATTGGCTTTATATCTTTAAATTCTTTTACGGGAACGCGGCTGTAATCAGCGATCACGCGGGGCACGTTGGCACCCCCGATATTAGCCACTTCATGGGTTTCCCGCCTTGTATATTCAAATGGTTTTAAGGGATTATCATCTATTCCGGGTATCGGCCGGTGATTTTCCCGGTCACGGTAACGTTCGACCAGCACACTGGCCACCGGTATCTCTTCCTCCGGTTCTTCGGTAAGCGACACCCTAACCGTATCGCCAAGTCCGTCTTCCAGCAAGGTTCCAATTCCAACGGCCGATTTTATCCGTCCGTCCTCTGCTTCTCCCGCCTCGGTCACGCCCAGATGCAAGGGATAAGGCTGTAATCCTTCTTCATCCAGCTTGTTGACCAGTAAGCGGTAAGCCTGGACCATCACCTGGGTATTACTGGCTTTCATCGATAATACGATATCATGAAAGTCCAGGTCTTCGCATATCCTTACAAACTCCAGAGCCGATTCCACCATGCCCAGCGGCGTATCGCCAAACCGGCTCATGATCCGGTCGGAAAGCGACCCGTGATTGGTGCCGATACGCATGGCCGTACCATATTCCTTGCAGATTTTCACAAGAGGGGTGAATTTCTCCCTGATCCGGTCAAGTTCCGCCTGGTATGTTTTGGTGGTATGGCGTATGTGCTCGAATTTTTTCTTATCGGCATAATTTCCCGGGTTCACCCTTACTTTTTCCACGATACGGGCGGCGATCTCGGCTGCATTGGGGGTAAAATGAATATCAGCCACCAGGGGTGTTTGATAGCCTCTTTTCCTCAACTCCTTCTTGATATTCTCCAGGTTTTGCGCTTCCTTAATTGAAGGAGCCGTAATACGCACATACTCACATCCCGCCTCGATCATCCGGATAGCCTGCTTTACGCTTCCTTCCGTATCCATGGTATCGACCGTGGTCATCGACTGTACCCGTATCGGGTTTTCAGCGCCCAGGGGCACATCGCCGATACACACCTCCCGGGTCTTTCGCCGGCTGTATCGAACCAGGCTGTTGCAATATTTTTTTATGTTTTCAGTTTCCAGAAATTGTGTGGACATGATGATCAACCCGCTAATTATTACTAACTAATAACTGTCTGACGGTTTAATTGTTACGAATAAACGCACCCAACGACAAAGTAACTGATTTTACCTGATAATGTTAAGGGTTGCAGGTGCTCATTTGGCCCACTTTCCGCGGCGAGACGATCAGGAGAAAATACACTAATTTTTTTAGTATTATTAATGGGATTTTTTGCTAAATTTGTTAGTATATGTATCTCTGTTGTCATACCTCTTTCAGTTTATTATACGGCACCCTGTCGCCTGCAGATCTTTTCAATGAAGCCAGGAAATACGGTATTCACAGGCTGGTACTGAGTGATATCAACAACACTTCAGCCCTGATTGAAATGCAGCGGATCTGTATTGAAAACAGGGATCAGTTTAACCTGGAGATCATACCGGGTATTGAATTCAGGAAGGATAACCGGTTCCTGTATTCCTGTATTGCCATGAACAATGAAGGATTTGAGGAGATGAACCGGTTTCTTACCTGGCATAACCTGCATGATCATCCCCTGCCCGAACGGCCTCCGGATTTCGGCCATGCCTTCGTCATTTATCCGGCCGGCGGGACCACTCCCTCCGGTCTTAAAGAAAACGAATATATCGGGATAAAAATCTCCGATATCAACCGGATCAGGGCCTGGGGACTCGACACAATGGAAGAAAGGCTGGTGATCTGGCATCCGGTCACTTTTTCGGGCAAAGCAGGCTATAACGTACACCGTCTGCTTCGTGCCATTGACGCGAACACCCTTTTAAGCAAACTTTCACCGGACCTGCAGGCCCCTCGATCCGAGGTCATGGTCCCTGAGACTGAACTGCTGAAACATTACTGGCATTACCCGTTGATCATCTCCAATACCAAGATGATCCTGGAATCCTGTCATGCAGACCTTGAGCTGGGTGTGATCAAAAACAAAAAGACCTTTTCCGGCGACCAGAAAAAGGATCATTTCATACTTCGGAGCAAAGCACTGGCAGGATTCCGGAAAAGGTATGAGCATTACAATCATTATGCCATGGAACGGCTTCTGAAAGAGCTCGAAGTGATTGCCGAAAGAAATTTCGAAGCCTATTTCCTGATATCACTCGATGTGATCGAGTTTGCCCGTCATAAAAATTTCGCTCATGTAGGCCGGGGCAGCGGGGCCAACAGCATGGTGGCCTATTGCCTGGGCATTACCGATGTAGATCCCGTAGAGCTGGATCTGTATTTTGAACGTTTCCTGAATCCTTACCGCAGCTCACCACCTGATTTTGATATCGACTTTTCATGGAAAGACCGTGATACGGTAACGGAATACGTTCTTGACAAATACCGCAACCATGCCGCATTGCTGGCCACTTATACTACCTTCCAGGGACGCTCCATCGTGAGGGAGCTGGGAAAGGTATTCGGGCTCCCCAAAAACGAGATCGACCGGATCGTCGATCATCCCGGCCGGAACCGGGATCGCGACCACATCACCCGGCTGATATTCAAATACGCCAACTATCTGCATGAGATGCCCCGCAATCTTTCGATCCATGCGGGCGGGATCCTGATCACCGAAAAGCCCATCACGGCCTATACGGCACTCGACCTGCCACCCAAAGGTTTCCCCATTACACACTTCGACATGATCTCTGCCGAAGACCTGGGCGCCCATAAGTTCGACATACTGAGCCAGCGCGGACTGGGTCATATCAAGGATGCCGTGGAACTGATCGGAAAGAACAGAAATGCCGAAGTGGATATCACCCGGTTCCATGAGATCAAAAAAGACCCCAAGGTGAATGATCTGCTGCGGCAGGGAAAAGCCATGGGATGTTTTTACATCGAGTCTCCGGCCATGCGCATGCTGCTGGGAAAATTACAATGCGACAATTACCGCACGCTGGTAGCTGCCAGCTCGATCATTCGTCCCGGCGTGGCACGCTCGGGCATGATGCGGGAATACATCCACCGCCATCTCCACCCCGGGGAGTATGAATATATCCATCCGAAAATGCAGGAACTGATGGAAGAAACGTACGGTATTATGGTATACCAGGAGGACGTGATCAAAGTAGCCCATCATTTTGCCGGCCTCGACCTGGCAGAGGCGGATATCCTGCGAAGGGCCATGTCAGGAAAATTTCGGTCCAGGAAAGAGTTCAAGCGAGTGGAAGACAAGTTTTTCCGGAATTGCAGAGAAAGAAAATATCCCGATGAGATCGCACGCGAGGTATGGCGGCAGATCGAAAGTTTTTCCGGTTATTCCTTTTCCAAAGCCCACTCCGCCAGTTATGCCGTGGAAAGCTATCAGAGCCTTTATCTCAAAGCCTATCATCCTTATGAATTCATGGTGGCTGTGATCAATAATTTCGGCGGATTTTACCGGACCGAGTTTTATTTTCATGAAGCAAGGATGGCAGGGGCACTGATCGAGGCGCCCTGCGTCAACAAAAGCGATTACCTCACCACCATTTACGGCACCACCATCTATATAGGCTTCATCCATCTGAAAAGCGTGGAAACAAAGACCGGCGAACGGATACCCGGAGAACGAAATCAAAACGGGCCTTTTAAAAGCTTTGATGATTTCCTTCAACGCATCCCCACCACCCTGGAACAGGCCTGCATCCTGATCCGGATCGGCGCATTCCGTTTCACCGGCCTCTCAAAGCGTGAACTTCTCTGGAATGCCCACTTTTATTTTAACAAGAGAAAAAGCACCTCCCCCACAAAAGGGATCTTTGAACTGGCCACCAGGAAATTCGAGCTCCCTCTCCTGGAGAAAAAAGATCATGAAGATGCCCTCGATGAGATTGAGTTGCTTGGATTTCCACTCTGTAATCCGTTTGAACTGGTTAAACCCGGTTATCCTTCCGACACCATGGCCCGGGAACTGATCAGCAAAGTGGGTAAAAAAGTAACGCTTCACGGTTATCTGGTCACCACAAAAAACACCCGGACCGTCGATCATAAGCTCATGCATTTCGGCACTTTCCTGGACAAGGATGGATATGTTTTTGACACGGTCCACTTTCCCGGCACGGCCTCGCGATATCCCTTCCGGGGTAAAGGGTTTTACCTGTTGAAAGGAAAAGTGGATGAGGATTTCAACTATCCTATGGTAGAAGTACATTACATGGAAAAACTGCCGATGATCATCAGCAATGAAAACAGGAGACCGGCAGCGGGACTCAAATCAAAAAAGGCTCCGGATGTTTATCATAATGATAATTAATCCGCTGCCAATTGGTCATATGATTAATGGACTATGCCCCAGGGAGTAAATTATGCATTATTCATAAAATTTTCAGAGCTGGGTCATATGAATTTCACAAATAATTTTTATCTTTATAGGGAGACGTTAAACGAGGATTTTTCCTCATGGCTGCCAAATTTGATCACAAAAAAATAAAGGCCTTCTTTCAGGGAAGGCTTTTTTTGTGGTATATGAAGCGGGCTTTTTCCTATCCTGATTACACAAGGATTTAAAAAACCGGTTTAATCCCTCACTTTTTCATTCATACATCAAAAAAATTCCAAAGGACTTCATCATCCGTTCACATCCTAACCCCTTCGACAGGACGATTCTGCCGATATGTATGCTACATGCAGGCTACAAAAATCTGACAATTAACCCCGATTATTCATAAACCATTCTCAAAATAAACCGTTTTTACTATTTA
>CAZIXF010000089.1:0-7922 GCA_964543195.1 uncultured Roseivirgaceae bacterium | reverse complement strand
GCTTATCAGGGGTTAATCCCTTTTTGTAACTACCTGATAATAAATACTTTAAATAATAAAAACGGTTTATTTTGAGAATGGTTTATGAATAATCGGGGTTAATAATAGTTAAAGCAATCGCATAATATTGAAGTTAATAATAAATTTCAGGTAAATGCGGCGCTACATATTACGATCTTTGGAAAAAACAGGAATATTTTAGAAATTTCCGGGAAAATTTGGCGTTTATTTAAACAAAATATCGGCCATAGAAATAATTTGACCATACGATCTCTCATAAGATCCTTCTTTCTTGTAGCCTGTTTAACTGCAGGGGTTGGAACCATATCCGCTCAAAATAATGATCCCTATGCGGCCTTTATGGTTCAAAGGGTGGAGAAAAATCCAATCCGGGAATTTCTAAATAAATTTTCCTTCAGTTTTACAGGGGGATACGGCAGGACATTTTATAAGCACCAGTTACCGGGGTATGGGGTGATCAATAAGGATGATTCCTTATTTTCGGGCTTATATCTTTTTAATATATCTGATTCAGTCAGTACTACGTTTACAGCTTATCAGCACTGGTTGACCACTCCCCGGGAATCGACCATTACACGATTTGAAAATATTGATGAAGGTAATCAGTTATTGAGTGATACGGCGCGTCTTGGCTATAAGGGAAATTCTGCCGCGATCCCATTCACCCTGACCATCCATTATAATTTTTTAGAACGCTTCCGGCTTGGCGGAGGAATAGCCTATGAAATCCACCATTTACCCACCATGGAAGCCTTGGTGGGGAATGATATAATAGGCCCCTATGAACCTATTAAAAACAGCGTAGGCTTTTTGAGGTATTTTGGCATGGCAGGAGGGAAGATCTACGAAGAACTCGGCTGGGCTTATTTTGTGGATATCCAGATTGGAAAAGTAAAAATGGGTAAAACATTCGATAGGGCTACCGTTACAAACGGTTTATTCTTTAATATTGGTTTTCCTGTAGAATATGAGTTTTCCGAATATTTCAGGGGATTTGTACGGCCCTCCTTTGAGTTTAAAAACTATAGGGTAGCTATCGGTGATATCAGGGCGATTACCCATCAGCAGCCGGCCTTACTGGTTCATTTCGGTTTCAGATACAACATCCCCGAGATCCCGCGTTGTCCTCTAAAGGCAAAGAATCCTTCCGGTTACGATTATCATAAGAATTTTACCAATAAAACCTGCAGAATACAGAAAAAGCACGTTCATGGCAACAAGGCCTATCGCGGACAGCCTTTTTACAAAGAACAAAATCCTAAAATAGGCGAAAACTACCGTCAACTCCATAAATACAGGTTCTTCAACCGACGTAAACTGAATGGAGGATACTAATGTTTGCATGCCCTGAACAGGAGTTAAGTTTATCCCGAATACAATATTTTCTGAAACGCCGATATATGTAATTAAGGGTGTAAAATATACATGGAAAGCATTATTTTTAGTACCTTTGCACCATAAATAAACACATCATTATTTACCACATTTAGATGGCAGAAGGAGCTAACGAAAACATCATTCCAATCAATATTGAAGAGGAAATGCGGGGTGCCTACATTGACTATTCCATGTCGGTGATCATTTCAAGGGCACTGCCTGATGTCAGGGATGGTTTGAAACCCGTTCACCGGCGTGTATTATTTGGTATGCTTGAACTGGGAGTAACCTATAACCGTTCCTATAAGAAGTCAGCCAGGATCGTAGGTGAGGTGCTGGGTAAATATCATCCCCATGGGGATTCGTCCGTTTACGATACAATGGTTAGAATGGCCCAGGAATGGTCGCTAAGATACCCCCTGGTGGATGGTCAGGGTAATTTTGGTTCTATCGATGGAGATTCTCCGGCAGCCATGAGATATACCGAAGCGCGGTTACGGCGGATTGCCGAGGATATGCTCAACGACATCAATAAGAATACGGTTGGAATGCAGCCGAATTTTGATGACTCGATGGAGGAACCTACTGTGCTGCCCGCCAAATTACCTAATCTGCTGGTTAACGGGGCTTCGGGTATTGCCGTTGGAATGGCCACCAATATGCCGCCCCATAACCTGAATGAAATTATAGATGGAATTGTGGCGTTTATCGATGATCGTGATATAAGCATCGAAGGCCTCATGGAACATATAAAAGGGCCTGATTTTCCAACGGGCGGCATAATTTATGGATATCAGGGCGTGAAATCCGCTTTTGAAACCGGTAAAGGAAGGATTGTGGTCCGCGCTAAGTCTGAAATTGTTACATCTCCCACAGGGAAAAACAGTATAATCGTTACCGAAATACCTTATCAGGTAAATAAAGCCTCCATGATAGAAAAAACGGCAGCGCTGGTTAACGATAAAAAGATAGATGGCATTTCTGATATAAGAGATGAATCCGACCGGCAAGGACTCAGGATAGTCTACGAGATCAAGAAAGACGCCATACCCAATATTGTGCTGAACACACTTTACAAACATACACAACTTCAGTCTTCCTTCGGGGTGAATAATGTGGCACTGGTTAAAGGAAAGCCTCAATTGCTTAACCTTAAATTGCTGATATCCAACTATGTGGACCACAGACACGAGGTAGTGATCAGACGAACTGAATATGAGCTTGAAGAGGCTGAACGCCGGGCCCATATTCTTGAAGGTTATATTATTGCGCTCGATAATATAGATGAGGTAATCGATCTGATCAGAAAATCACCCGATCCTGAAACTGCCAAAAATGGCCTGATGGAAAAATTCGAGCTTTCTGAGATTCAGGCCAAAGCTATTCTGGATATGAGACTGCAGCGTCTGACCGGACTTGAAAGAGAAAAGATCGAAAAAGAATATGCAGCACTTCAGGATTTGATCAAGGAGCTGAATGAAATCCTGAAGAATGAAGATAGGAGAATGCAGATCATCAAGGATGAGTTGCTGGATCTGAAAGAAAAATTTGGTGATAACCGCCGGACTGAAATCGTTCATAGTGCCGAAGAGATCGGAATCGAAGACATGATCCCCAATGAAGAAATGTTGATCACCATCTCCCATCATGGCTACATTAAACGTACACCCTTGGCAGATTACCGTATTCAGGGTAGAGGAGGCGTAGGAAGTCGTGGAGTGGTTACGCGGGAAGGAGATTTTACCGACCATCTCTTTATTTCACATGCACATGATTACCTGCTGGTATTTACCGAATTCGGTAAGGTATTCTGGAAAAAAGTATATCAACTACCCGAAGGAGTAAAAACGTTCAAGGGAAGGGCGATACAAAACCTGATCAATATTGAACCCGAAGATTCAATCAGGGCAGTACTGAATGTACATGATCTGGAGGATGAAGATTATATCAACAACAATTACATTGTGATGTGCACGATAAAAGGTATCGTGAAAAAAACAGTCCTTGAAGCGTTTTCCAGACCACGTCAAAATGGAATAAATGCCATCAGTATCAATGAGGGCGACCGTTTACTCAATGCAAGATTGACCAACGGGAACAACCATATTGTGATCGGTAAGGAATCCGGTAAAGTCATTCATTTTCATGAATCGGATATCAGACCCATGGGAAGATCGGCAGCGGGGGTTAGAGGAGTAACACTGGAAGGCGCTGACGACAAAGTGATTGAAATGGTATGTATAAGTCGTAAAGAGGCCAATATACTGGTGGTTTCCGAAAAAGGATACGGAAAAAGAAGCGCTATTGACGAGTATAGAATAACCAAGAGAGGTGGAAAAGGAGTAAAAACAATCAATATCACTCCAAAAACTGGCAAGCTTGTTGCTGTAAAAGAAGTAGTGGATTCGGACGACCTGATGATCATCAACCGGTCAGGCATTGCCATAAGGATTTCTGTGGCCGATTTAAGGGTCATGGGACGCGCTACCCAGGGAGTAAAGTTGATCCGGCTGAATGAGGAAGATTCCATCAGTAGTGTGGAAAAAATTGAACGGATCGAGGAAGCAGAATCTGAAGATGAAAAGAATGAAAAAAATTAATATAAGAAACTGATTACCAATTTTATATTTTAGATTTATTAAGAATAAACTAGTTAATCATACGTGTCATGAAAAAGTTTAATTTATTAATTATTTTTTTAATTGCAACAACAGTAGTTTTTGCACAGAGAAAACCCAGGATTGAGAAAGCAAAACGATTATTAGATAATAATGAAATAGTTGAGGCTAAATCAATCATTGACAATGCCATCGAACATGAAAAGACAAAAGACAGGACAAAGACCTGGTATTACAGGGGCCTGATATATGAGGCGGTTTATAATGCAGAAGATCCTGATATCAGGGGCTTGAGCGATCAAGCCTTTAAGGAGGCCGCCGAGGCTTTTCTGAAAGTAAAGGAAATGGAGAATGAAAACAGTACCTATTATGTCTTTGCCGATCAGCGTCTGGTGGCCATGTACAGTGCAGCTTTCAATGAAGCAGCCGAAGCTTACCAGAATGAGAATTATGAAAAAGCCATAGAAAGTTTCGATAAGGTAAAAATGGTTTTTCCTGACGATACGGCCGCCTGGATGTATTCCGGCTATGCGGCTAACCAGATCGGGAAAACTGAACTGGCCATTGAGAATTTCGAATATCTATCCGAAAATAATATGGCGGATGTGAATGTACATAGAAACCTGATTTATATGTACAAAGCGATTGTAAAAGATACTGCAGAAGCTATCAACGCCGCAGACCGCGCCCGCCAGCAATTTCCTGACAATCCTGAATTAAAACAGGATGAGATCACCTTATTGATCATGGCCCAAAAAGTGGAGGAAGCCAAGAAAAAACTCGAAGAGGCCATTGAAAAGAATCCCGATGACCACTTACTTTATTATGAAATGGGATATATACATGATGCTGCAGGAGAAATCGATACAGCCATTGATTGGTATGAAAAAGCCATTGAAAGAAACCCTGAATTTTTTGACGCCCTGTACAACATAGGAGTTCTGCATTATAACAAAGGAGCAGACATCCTTGCAGAAGCACAGGCAATGGATCTCGAAACCTATAAAGAGAAAGGTAAAGAAGTAGAGGAAAAAGCCCAGGAAATATTTAAAGTCGCTGTTCCTTATTTTGAAAAAGCCCACGAGGTACGTCCCGATGACATCCCAACACTTGAAACCCTTCAGACTTTATATTCTTTTATGAAAGAATATGAAAAAGTGAATGAAGTGCAGGAGAAACTGGAAGCACTGGGTGTCAGTAATGAAGATGAAGGGGGTGAAGAATAATAAACTAAAAAAGGAATAAGGAAAAGCAGCTCGATCCAGGGCTGCTTTTTTTATTTTTAAGTGAGCACGAGTGGGTTCGTTTCAGAGTGTTGTCATAGTTTGACAAATCCCATACTTTTAACCTGATTTTCATCTTAGGAATAAGCGGAAGGTTTGATGTTGTTTTTGTTTGTCTAACGGTCAAAGAGACATTATTTAGGAGAAATAAGTTGTTATCAGGACATGTCCGAAATAAAAGGCCTATCTTTGCCCTTCATTTTAAAAAATAATTATTGAATAAATTTAACGAATTAGGACTTTCATCATCGATAATTGAAGTCCTTGATCAACTTGGCTTCGAACAACCCACCCCGATTCAAGAAAAAGCCATTCCAATATTACTGACGAATCAAAAAGTCGATTTTATTGGTCTTGCCCAAACCGGAACAGGTAAAACAGCCGCGTTTGGTCTTCCCCTGATCGATCTTATCGATTGGTCAGAACAGGATACCAAGGCACTTATTATGGCCCCCACAAGGGAATTAGGTCAACAGACAGCTCAACAGTTAAAGGAATTTTCCAGGAATCATAGCTTGCTCAATATTGAAGTGGTATATGGAGGAACGTCCATAACCAACCAGATCAAAGCCCTTAAAAAATCAACACAGGTTGTGGTGGCCACACCCGGCCGCCTGCTGGATCTGATCAACAGGAGGGCAATCCGTCTTGAAAATGTGGAGTATGTTGTACTTGACGAGGCGGATGAAATGCTTAACATGGGATTTAAGGAAGATATTGATAAAATCTTATCCTGCATCCATGCCAAACATTCGACCTGGCTTTTTTCGGCCACCATGCCTGCCGAAATAAGAAAACTGATTAAAAAATATATGGAACACCCATATGAAGTAGCTGTAAATACCCATGAAATAAGTAACCGCGACATTACCCACCAGTATGTGTCAACTAAAACATCCAACAAAATACCAGCACTTCGACGGTTTTTAGACCTTCAGCCCGATATGCGAGGGGTCATGTTCTGTCGCACAAAAAGAGAAACCCAGAAGATTGCTGATGACCTGGGTAACCTCGGCTATGGGGTAGAAGCACTTCATGGCGACCTTTCCCAATCTCAACGGGATGCCGTTATGAAAAGATTTAAAAAAAGATCAATGCAATTGCTGATTGCCACAGATGTGGCCGCACGCGGGATCGATGTTAATGACCTGACGCATGTATTGCACCATACACTTCCGGAACAGTTGGATAGCTACACACATAGAAGCGGTAGAACTGGACGTGCCGGCAAAAAAGGGGTATCCGTGGCGTTTATAACTCCACAGGAAGGCAGACGGATAAGAGAACTGGAAAAAAGGATCAAAATAAAATTCGAACCGATCGCGGTGCCCGGGCTGAATGAAATTAAATCCTACCGGATTGACCACTGGGCAAACCTGATTATCAATACCAGGGTTGACGAACAGGTGGATAAAATAATCCCGCAGATCCGTTCCCGGTTTGATCATTTAAGCAAGGAAGATCTATTGAAAAGATTGATAACCACACAACTGGACCACCTGATGGACGGAGGTACCGATTCAACAAACCTTAATGAAACTATCCATAACAGTTCAGGGCATAAAAACAGAGCCGGATACCACCGTTATTTTATCAATATTGGATCGGTTGACGGGTTGACCCCAGGTGATTTGGGTCATTTCTTATCAGATATATCGGGAATAAACCGGAAGCATTTCGGGGATATTGATATGAAAAAGAATTGTGCATTCTTCTTTATCGATAATAATTTCAGCACGGGTCTGGGGAGGCATTTTGCGGATATACAAATTGAAGGCCGGCAAATCCGGGTTAACCGGGATGAAAACGAAAATAAAATCAAGACGTCGGGAGATCCTGATAACAGAAGAAGGATAAAATATCCGAATGGACATTCCATTCGTAGACTTAACAGGCATAAAAGAGTAAATAAAAAAAGTAATATAAAATAAACTACCAGGCTTATGCGAAAGAAAAATCATAATGCATTTATTAAAAAACAGAAAGCTGAAAAAAAGAGAAAGAAGAATGAAGAAAAAAAACAGAAAAAAGAAGCTAAAAAAGATCAGGAAACCAGCAGAAAAATGGAAGATATGATAGCGTATGTGGATAAATACGGCAATATTACTTCTGAGCCTCCCGACGAAAAGGATAGAAGAAACCAATCCTTAAGAAATAAAAAGAAATAAAGAAGGTCTGCTTCTCAGGAATTTTTTCCCATTAACATGCTGCAAGATTCCCCGGGTTCCTCCTTTGATCCTTATAAGCGGAGTCTGTCCTGGCCGGGAAACAGACTGAAACCTATCAATATATAAATAAAAAAGACAATAAGGGAATGACTGTGAGTATTGATAAATGATTATATACGCAGTAATGAGTTCTCTTTGTCTCTATATGCGTACGCGTCTTAAATGCCTTGTAATAATAATCACTCCGATGCTTATCTATTAATCCCTGTATGTTAACTGCATCTATCAATTTTAAGATTTGTTTTATGGTGCAAGCCATGCCTTTCGGCAAAATCGCCGTCCGATAAATTATTTTTCCGTATTTTTATCCATGTTGTGGTTTATTGTCAAAACAAACTTGCAACATGGGGGTGAAACTTTCGGGGAGTAGCCCCTTATTTCCTTAATTTTAGTCG
>CAZIXF010000088.1:0-10451 GCA_964543195.1 uncultured Roseivirgaceae bacterium | reverse complement strand
AGGGAACGGAATCCGTAAAGGGGAGACTCCCACGGCTTCGCCTCGGAGTGACGGTGGCTAAGAAGGGAGACTCCCACGGCTTCGCCCCGGAGTGACGGTATTCATCAACAACACAATTCCACAAATCACCATTTATCCAGGGAGATCCGCTGGTTATTTATTATTTATTTGTTACCCCCGTTTTCAAGTTTTATTTTTGATATATGTTAAATAAGTAAAATATGAAATCAGTAACCGACCGTTTCCTGGAATATGTTAAGATAGATACCCAGTCCGATGAATCATCGGAAACCACACCCAGCACAGGCAAACAATTCCACCTGGCCAAAAAACTTGTGGATGAGCTTAAGGAAATAGGCCTTGAAGAGGTGAATCTGGATGAATTTGGTTATATCATGGCCACACTTCCGGCCAATACAGATAAAAAAGTGCCTGTCATTGGTTTTCTTGCCCATATGGATACCAGCCCCGATATGGCAGGATCGGGTGTAAATCCCCGGATCCATAAAAAATATGACGGAAGTGATATTGTTCTGAATGATAAAGACAATGTGATCCTGTCTCCGAACGACTTTCCCGAATTATTATTTTACAAAGGCCATGACATAATCACCACGGATGGTACCACATTGCTGGGTGCGGACGATAAGGCCGGTCTTGCTGAAATAATAAGTGCCATGGCCTATTTACAGAAGAACCCGGATATCAAACACGGCAAGATAAGGATCGGTTTTACGGTGGATGAAGAAATCGGCCGTGGAGCCGATAAGTTCGACGTGAAAAAATTCGGAGCCGATCTGGCCTATACACTGGATGGCGGACGCATCGGTGAACTGGAATATGAGAATTTTAATGCAGCCCTGGCCACAATCAAGATACAGGGCAGGAACGTTCATCCCGGCACAGCCAAAAACCAGATGATCAACGCCATCCATCTTGCCATGGAGTTCAATTCGTTGCTGCCGGTCAACCAGCGACCTGAATACACGGTAGGCTATGAAGGATTTTTTCACCTGATCGATTTTAACGGCCAGGTCGAGCACAGTACGATCAGGTATATCGTCAGGGACCACGACCGTAACCTTTTTGAAGAAAAAAAGGATATGATCAGGAGCTGTACCCAATTCATGAACAATAAATATGGAAAGGGAAGAGTGAATGCGGAACTGAAAGATCAGTACTATAATATGCGTGAAAAAGTGGAACCCGTGAAATATATCGTGGATATCGCGGAACAGGCCATGAAGGACAGGAATGTCGATCCGATCATCAAACCTATCCGCGGCGGTACCGATGGTTCCAAATTAAGCTATATGGGCCTGCCGTGTCCCAATATATTTGCCGGCGGGCATAATTTTCACGGGAAATACGAATACATTCCTGTTCCTTCTATGGAGAAAGCGGTTGAGGTGGTGGTACGGATCGCGGAACTCTATGCAGAAAAAGACTGGTAAAACAAATTTAACCCGTGTACTGAGCCGAAAAAGAGAAGACAGAGAACCACCATAAAATTGAACCGCAGCACCTGATCAGGCACTATTATTCATTCATATCGATGGTTCCCAGGTCGGTGATCTGTCCTTTATTTACACCTACATCCCGGATGAATTTCTGGAATTTCCCTTCACTGGTTTCCAGGGACACACTGTAAACGCCTTCAGCAATACCGGGAACAAGAAACTCAGACGCATCCTCGGGCGCGTAGCTTGAGGCTATGATGCTGTTCCCCGAAAAGATGTTGATCAAAATATTTTCATCGGCAGGAATGACCTTTCCGCTAACCCCTCCGGTTGAGGATTCGGCTATCAGCCGTATGACGGGTTTAAGAATATACTGACCGGTATTCCCAAGCCGGACCACCGACCGCGCCGCATCAAAATCAAGTTTCAGATAATGGGTAGTCCCCGGGCTGATGTCATAATCTACGTTTATTTTGATGCCGGAAGAAGAACCACTGGGAACCAGCAGCTTGGAGGTATAATCTCCCCTTCTTAACGTATTGTTCTGACCAAGGATCAATCTAATCTGTGAAATATTTCCGGGAGATACTTCTTTGTTGGCAAGCGTGAGCTCATTCCCCCCGGTAAAGTTTAAAAGATTATAAACATCGGGCTTGAAATCCTCCAGATGTATCCAACCCTCTTCTTCGGTACCTGTAGTTTTAAGACTGATCTTCTGCAGGTCAATATTAACGGCTTTGTAATCGGCAGGAGAATCCACAAGGGTAACCACGAGCTGTGCGGGTCCGGACTTTTCGCCCTGGTCTTCACAACCATGGAGTAAAAGGCCTGATAAAACTACGCTGCAAAATATCAGACTCCTGGAAAGAACTTGGTTAATTCTTTGCATAAACTAAGGCAGTGATGCTTGGTAACCTACTAAATTACGCTTTTGTAATTATTAATGTAATTTTTAGTTACATTTATTTATTCAAGTTATAGTTATTTTTTCATAAAACCAACAGGAAGATGAATATTTCACGAAGAAAATATATTAAAAACCTTACCGTCTTACCTCTCCTTGGAATAAACGAAATAACATTACCAATTGTTCAAAGAAATAAGTCCGCAAAGGACAATATCCGCATCCCGAAACTCTCCTTAAACCTGTACTCATTCAATGATCAGTTTCGTAGCGGTGTCATTTCCCTCGACGAGGTGATCGATTATTGTGCGAATGAAGGCTATGCGGCCATCGACCCTACGGGTTATTATTTTAAAGGCTATCCGGAAGTACCCGCCGACACTTATCTCTATGATTTCAAGTGGAAAGTATTCGACCGCGGACTGGAGATCAGCGGCACCGGGATAAGGAATAATTTTTCTGTTCCAGAAAAAGAACAGCGCCGGAAAGATATTGAACTGATCAGGCAATGGACTGCAGCGGCAAGCAAAATGGGCATTCCCCTGATCCGGATATTTGCCGGGAGTGAGATTAAAGATCCGGAGGAGAAAAAGCGTGCCTGGGAATGGATGCTGGATGATTTCAAAACATGTGAACAGATCGGCAGGGAACACGGGGTGATCATCGCTTTGCAGAACCATGGAGAATTCATCAAAACGGCGGATGAGATAATACGCATTATGGAAGAAATAAATTCTCCCTGGTTTGGATTACACCTGGATATTGCCAATTTCAATGAAAAGAATGTATACAAAGAAATTGAACGTGTAATTCCCTATGCGGTGAACTGGCAGGTCAAGGAATTTGTGATGATCGACGGCAAGCAGGTCGATCCCGATTATGTACGGATCATGAATATCATCAAAGCACATGGATATCCGGGATATTTGCCATTGGAAACACTTGGACCCGGAGATCCGAAAAGGAAACTCCGGATTCTGAAAACAAAAGTATCCCGTGCACTCGATTATGTGTATTCCTGATCCATGAAAAAGTACTTTTATGGCCCCATTGGAGGCGAACCTTAATGGATGTTGGACTGATATTGCCGGTCTATCCATTCTCTCTGCCTCTGGCGGATGGCGAACCTTAATTGGTATTTAATGAAAAAATATATTTTAAACTGTTATAATCCTGCATTATGAAACGACTTGTCCCCTATCCGATCTTGTTCATAATTTTCTTTTTTAATATCAGGGTCTTTGCCCAGAGTTATGTGATCAACTCCCCTGACCTGAACATTCAATTCCAGATTTCCGTGGGTGAAGAGATCAGTTATGCCATCATTTACCGTGGTGGCGTGATATTGGACAGGTCCACCTTTGCATTAAAATTCAACCAGGCCCCGCTTTTCGGCAAACAGGTCAGCGTGACCGGTTCTGAATCGAATACCGTGAACGAAACCTGGCAACCTGTGGCGGGCTCTTTTGCCGAAGTCAGAAATCATTATAACGAAATGATACTCCACATTGAGGAGGATAAATTCCCGAAAAGGGTTATAAACCTGGTGATCAGAGCCTATAATGACGGGGTTGCCTTCCGGTACCGGATACCCCAATCCTGGGCCAGGTTCATCCCCACTTATGAGGACCGGGACTGGATCCTGCTGGAGGATGAAGAAAGCCAATTCGTTTTTCAATCCGGATTCACGACCTGGGCAGCCGATTATGGTGAATACGATACCCACCAGGAGGAAGCGTTCGACAGGATGCTGCTGAAAGATATTTCAGGTGAAGCAGTCGTTGGACTGCCCCTGCTGATCAGGGTGCACGACAGGCTGTACACAGCCATTACCGAGGCCGACCTCGCCGACTGGGCCGGTATGTATCTCAGGAAAAACCCTGGTCCGGATTTGACCGGGACCGCTACGCTTATTACGGATCTCTCACCCCACCCGGAAGGTACGGGTAAAGTAAGGATTAAACCGGGAACCGCTTCACCGTGGCGGGTGATCATGCTGGGTGAATCGCCCGGCGCATTGATTGAATCGCAGCTCATTCCCAATCTCAACGATCCCTGCGCCATCGAAGATCCTTCATGGATCGAACCGGGTATAAGCGCCTGGGATCACTGGTGGAGCGGGGAAGTGCAGATGAATACGGAAACGATCAAAAAATATATTCGACTGGCATCGGATATGGGCTGGGAATACATGCTGATCGACTGGCATTGGTATGGCCCGCCTTTTACCCTGGAGGGGGAATGGCGCGCCAACCCCGAAGCCGATATCACTACCGTGAACCCGGCCGTGGATATGCCGGAAGTGATCCAATTTGCCGAACAGCACAATGTAAAACTCTTGCTCTGGCTGCTCTGGAACCATGTAGACAAACAGATGGAGGAAGCCTTTCCCTTATATGAAAAATGGGGTATAGCCGGGGTCAAGATCGATTTTATGGCCAGGGATGACCAGGAGATGGTGAACTGGTATCACCGGGTAGTGAAAAAAGCGGCGGAACACAAACTGCTGGTCAACTTCCATGGAGCCTACAAACCTACCGGATGGAGCAGGACATGGCCCAACCTGGTGACCCGTGAAGGGGTGCTGGGTAATGAATATTCGAAATGGTCATCCCGGATCACACCGGACCATAATGTTACCCTTCCCTTTACACGGATGCTGGCCGGGCAGATGGATTATACACCGGGTGCTTTCCTCAATGTAACTCCGAAGGAATTCCGGAATGGATCCCCGGCACAGGTAATGAACACCCGGGCTCATCAACTGGCCATGTTCGTAGTATATTACAGTCCGCTGACGGTAGCCTGCGACCATCCGGACCATTATGCCGGCGAACCGGGTATCGAATTCTTACAGGAAGTACCCACCACCTGGGATGATACCAGGGTGCTGGCAGGAGAAGTAGGCGAAAATATTGTAATGGCCAGGAAAAAGGGTGACCGGTGGTACATCGGGGCCATGAGCGATTCCAAAGCCCGGGGGATTACGGTAAAACTGGATTTTCTGACGGAAGGAAATTATGATCTTACCTGGTTCCGCGATGCTCCCGGCAGCGATGAAGAGCCGAAAAATATAGAGATTGGCTCCGAAAAGATAAAAGGAGGACAATATTATTATATCAAAATGGCCCCGGGAGGGGGATTTGCAGGTTGGATCGATTGAAGGTCTGAAAAAGAAGGAAGAAAAATTACGGATCTGAACGGAAAATTATCCGATATCAGCCATTTTTTCCGGTATTTTATCGATCATGTCCCGGTAATGATATTACCGGCCCCCTATATGATGGGGAATTATTTCAACAAAAGGTGTCTTGAATTCACCGGTCAGCTGATAGTTTGCCGGAATGAGGCCAACCAACTGATTTTCAATATGGAAAAAATTGAGTTGGATGGGATGATAACCGATTCTTCCAATCGTTACAGCGTTATTATCCCATAAAAATACATACCGGGGGTAAAACAGTAAATAAGGTCCAAGGTGACAGGATCCGGCTTCAACAGGAAATTAATAACCTGTTGTCAAATACCATGAAGCTTTCTCCCTATTTTATTGAAATCGATGCGGTATTGAATAAAACTGATCAATCCGTCAAATTAAGTGATAACCTATAAGGAAATAAGAATGGCAAAGATCGACTGACCAGGATTTTTCGAAGATTTTACCTGGCAGACTAAGGAAAAACACAAAAGTGGCATGGGAATTGATTTATGTCATTATAAAAAAAATATAGATCGACATAGCGGCAGGATAAAGGCGGAGAGTGAAAAAGAAAGGGAACTTCCTTTTTAATAACTATTCCCGCCATAAACAGTGAATAGGATGGGAAAAAAAGTGATAATCTTTGATGACGACCAGGATATTCTTGAGGTTACAGTTGCGATACTCCATAATCGCAACTTTGAAGTAAAGGGAGTCGATCATCTCGATGGGTTTCTGGACAAAGTGTTAAAGTACAGTCCCGATGTAATCCTGATGGACCTTCGTATACCAGAGATTGGTGGCGAAGAAGCTACCAGATTGCTTAAAAATACCAGTTCTACGACTGATATACCGATAATTATTTTTACCGCTCACTCCAATGGTGAAAAAAACATCAAAGACATAACCGGTGCCAATGACGTGGTGTACAAACCTTTTAATATCAATACACTGGTAAGAAAGATTGAGAGGATAATTACTGCCTGATATTTTACCATAGAGGACGTTCATCAAGTCAATTAGCTGATAAAAGACACGCTTTCCCCGGCAAGGCTAAGGACTGGCTTTTTCCTTTCCATTTCTTTTTCAAAGTTTCTCCTTTTCACTTTTCTTTCTTTTCTCGATTATCACCTAATTTTCTTTCCCGCATTGCCGTATTTAAAATATTTCTTATTTTTCGGGCTTGTTTAAAAGCCGAAATATGACTAGTTTTCGTATTCGACCCCGTTTCAGACAGATCCGGCAGGAAGATCCCGTAACCATCGAAAGGGAAATAAAAGAAAAATTAAAGGGCCGTCAAAGAGAGATAACCGGGGTATTTATTCCCGGCCACATCACACTCAGGATACATCCGGACCACCGGCATTTCTGGTCACCCCAACTTACCCTGAGTCTTGAATCTACCGATGATGGAATGGTTATCAATGGATTGTACGGTCCGAATCCTACGGTATGGGCTGTTTTTTTTCTTGGTTATGCCACCCTGGGAATAATTCTACTGATTGCGGGCATGTTACTCCTTTCTCAACAGATGCTTGGAATTGAGGCCCCGTTATGGTGGATTATCCCCGCCTGCATTGGAGCAGGACTTTTACTATATCTGATCGCACAAGCTGGTCAGAAGATCGGGGCTTCCCAGATGTACGATCTCCATTATTTTTACCAGGAAACCATGGGAGAAAAAGTCAGGATAAGTTGACCGTTAACCCGAAAAATTCATAAATTTTTCGCCCGAAGGGCCGATTAATCGCAATTTATTGATAATCAAAGAATTATATAGGGTTTTGAAATTCTTATACTTAATCAAATAGCCCAGAAACAGGCTACTGAATTGCGCTTATCAGGGGTTAATCCCTTTTTGTAACTACCTGATAATAAATATTTTAAATAGTAAAAACTGTTTATTTTGAGAATGGTTTATGAATAATCGGGGTTAACATACCCGGGAAATCTCTAAAGCAAACACTGAATAAGGTGATCCGCCCTTCCCCGGATCTGTGCTTTAAGCCCTTTTAACCGCATCCTGAACCCGGAATTATTCAGATCGATGTCTTTCTGATCACCTCCCGCATGTACTCGGCAGCCAATTCAACCTGTTCATGCACATAATCGATTCCTGTATATTTATGCCGGTCATCCAGCACGGGATGGCATAGCTCAAAAGTGAAATATCCCTGATAGCCAATTTCGTTCATTAGGTTCATATAATGTTCATAATCCGGCAAGTCCTTGCCAAACTTTGAGCTGTATACCTTCTGTTGTATTGTACCACCCGGTTTCCTTTCATATTCACCTCCATAATGTGAATGAGTCTGCAGATCACCTACCGTTCTTACAGCCTCTGCCACCCAGTCCTTATCATGCCGGACCATGATAGGTGCATCCAGCCGGACATACAGCCCACATGCCCACGCACCGGTAATTTACATTTTGTCTTTCAGAAAAATGCCGACTTTCTTCCTATAATTGATTGACCAGCTTACACCAGGTATCGCGATCGTTCACCTTGAAATTCAGCTCTTTTCCGTCTTTTCTGACAATATTCAATCCTTTATTGGAGAAAAAACCGGTTTTGAAGGGGATCACTTCCCGTATCTGGGATGGTTCGATCTCCTGATTGTTATTTTCTTCTTCTGATTTGAAATAAATTCTCTGGTTGGTAAGGATCAGCTTGCCTGCAACCGTGTTTCCGTTCAGAAATTTGGAGTTGCTGGCTTTGATCACCATTTCATTAGGTTTAAGATCGATTTTCATATTAACTCAATTTTTGATCACGTGAATCATCTATATGGTTACAGTTATTATGCCAAAAAAACAAATAGCTGATAATCAAATGATTAAATTTATTGTATGGCTGAATATTTCAAAAAAGTGTCCGGTTTTGAAATTTGCCTGTTCGGATTAATACAAATTATTTGGTTATATTTATCGGGACAGGACGGTATGATTACCGGATTAAAGATAAGGTGACAACGCATGAGATTTTTACTGATTTTTTTTTCTGTTTTACTTGCACAATTTAACCCGGTTTTATGCCAGGTTAGTTTTTTTGAAAGCAATCTGCCTATTGTAATTATCAATACCAATGGACGGCAGATCCCCGATGAGCCTAAGATCCAGGCCCATATGGGTATTATCGATAACGGACCCGGGCAACTGAACACCACTACTGATCCATTTAACGGATATGACGGTAACATTGGTATTGAGCTCAGGGGTTCCAGCTCAAGAATACTTTATGATAAAAAATCGTTTGGTATTGAAACCTGGACCGAAGACCTGGCCGACACGTCGGTATCTATCCTGGGAATGCCAAGGGAGGAAGATTGGGTTCTTTACGGACCCTATGGTGATAAAACCCTGCTCAGGAATGTACTTGCCTTTAAAATGGGTCGCGACCAGGGTCGTTATGCTTCCCATACAAGAATCTGTGAAGTGATCCTGAACGACCGGTACTGGGGCGTATATGTTTTCATGGAAAAAATAAAACGCGATAACGACCGGGTAGACATCAGCAGATTGAATCCCGATGAAATTTCCGGCGACGAACTGACGGGTGGATATATCGTAAAGCTGGACAAGTTCGATGGCAATAACAGCGGTGCCGGGTTTATCTCACCTTATCCTCCGCCTAACAGGACCCGGAGCGAACAGGTGATTTTTTTCCAGCATGAATACCCCGATGTAGATGAGATCGTGCCTCAACAGGCCGAATATATAAAAAATTATGTTACCGGTTTTGAAGATGCCTTAAGAACCGGATCGTTTCTGGATAATATTTCGGGCTATAAATCTTTTATCGATGTAGAATCTTTTGTCGACTATGCCATAGTTAATGAAGTTACCCGGAATATCGATGCATACAGGCTCAGCACTTTCCTCTACAAAGACAGGATCGATGAAGGTGGCAAACTGTTTATAGGGCCCATCTGGGATTATAATCTTGCTTTTGGTAATGCGGATTATTGTGAGGGATGGAGCACTGAAGGCTGGGCCTGGGATTTCAACCAGGTGTGTAATGAAGATTTCTGGCTTATCCCTTTCTGGTGGCATCGTTTTTTATCCGATATTGAATTCGCCACAATGCTTAACAACCGTTGGGTTGAACTGCGTAACGGCCCATACGGGACAGAGAAATTGCTATCCTATATCGATTCGGTATCCACTGGGTTGGCGGCCGCCAGGCAAAGGAATTTCGAACGATGGGATATTCTCGGATCTTATATCTGGCCCAACTATTTTGTCGGTGACACCTATGATCAGGAAGTGAAATATCTTAAAAGCTGGTTGAGTGACCGTCTCGACTGGCTGGATATGCACTTTACGGATATCATTACAGCGCAGCCTCCCGCATATCCTGAAAACCAAATCGTTGAAATATATCCCAATCCGTTCCACTCCGAATTAAAAATGCGGGTCACGGGCCCGGAAAATAACAATCTGCAAATCGAAATTTTTAATTCCAGGGGTGAAAAAGTCATAGAAAACACGGTTAAAAATTCAGAAAGAGACGAAAAAACAATCTGGCACGGACATGATATGAAGGGCAACCCAGTTACACCTGGTATGTATTTTATCACGATCCGGTCGAAAGACAAAATTATTTCGAGCAGAAAAATTATAAGGGATTGATATTGCTGTCATGAGCCCACCAGGTCTGTAATATCATGTATCGATCCCGGAAAATATTGAGATAAGGGTTATCTAATATGAGTTTCTATATCCGGACCTTTTACAGGTGCTCTCCATCACGCAAAGTGTAGCCGATGCAGACTTTGTGGAAGTTTTGACCGATTGTCTTATTTTTAATAATTAACCCCGATTATTCATAACCCATTCTCAAAATAAACAGTTTTTACTATTTAAAATATTTATTATCAGGTAGTTA
>CAZIXF010000087.1:0-10701 GCA_964543195.1 uncultured Roseivirgaceae bacterium | reverse complement strand
GGAATACCAAGTTACATGAGCCGATTAAAAGTAACTGATTATATGGCCTCCAACGTTTTGCTGATAAATTGCGTGCCGCCAGATCGGAGTAAAAGTGTCTTTTCCAATGAAGGTAGCTAATGGCCAGAAAAGTTCGAAGATCCCAGTTAAACAGGCATGAAATTTATTAGCGTGTTAGGGGGCGTTTTCAATTAATTAATTCCAATATTTCTTGTCTTTCTGAATGAAGGAATTGCTCAATCTTAGATAAATTTCTATCGAGCAAAGCCACAATCGATTTAGTAGTAAGATTACCTGTTTTAATCCAAATAATTTTTGGGGGTATTCCCTTAACTACATTTAAATCAACAAAATCCGAGTCAAATGTAACAATAGTGTAATTATTCTCTTTGGCAAATTCAAATATTTCCAGATCTGAAGTGTCTTGTAATCCAACAAAACGTACCTATGTTGAGTCCTTAAAAGTTGAAGAAATTTTCTTTACTATTCGGGGGGAAATATTCTGATCAAAAAGCAGTTTCAAGTGCTTATCTGTAATTTATGTTCTTTATCTGCTGCAAATGCTAAACAAGCATTTATCATTTCTTCATTTATCTCCTCGAAATCCGACATAATTTCCTGTTTAGTCATACCGTTTGATAACCAATTAAGTACATCATAAACAGATATCCTTGTTCCCTTGATACAAGGACGACCAAATCTTTTATCGGCTCGGATTTCTATATAATCTTGATAATTCATATTACAATTATACGTATAATAATTGAAACGGATTCTATACAAATGCCCCCTAACGTTTGGCGGGTATGAACCGTGCCGACTAAAATGGAATTTCGTATGTATCTGAAAATTAAGTTTCTAAATAGGATTTAAGCCTCCTTTACCAGCCAACCAAGGCATGGTTTTATACCCGTTTGTTAGCAGAAGTTGCGAGCGGAATATTATCTAAAATCCTTGAAAACATTGTTTAATTGATCATCTAATTCCGGAAGTTTATTTTTTATTGCATCCCATACTATCTCTATGTCAATTCCGAAATAATCATGAATAAGTTTATCACGCATACCTGCTATTTGGCTCCAAGGAACATACTGATATTGATCTTTAAATGAGTTTGGTATTTTTTTGGAAGCTTCACCGATTATTTCCAGGCTTCTTGAAAATGCCCGGATCAAAGTTTCATCCTGAGAGAATTCATCAAAGGTTAGATTTCGGGATTTATTCTGTAAATAAATTATCTCGTCTTTTATATGCTGTAATAACTCATAAATTGATAGGGACATATTCAGCCTTATTTAAGATATGAGATTTTAAATATTTACTGATTGATTCAGGAGTAACCAATTCAACTTTCCTATTGAAAATATCTTCCAAAAAATAAACTAGACTAATATAGTTATTAAAAGTTTTTTTACCCTCTTCAAATTCAACAACTAAATCAATATCACTTTGATCGTTTTGATTATTGGTGACAAATGATCCAAATAGACCTATAGACTTGGCGCCAAATTGCTGGATTTGGTTTTTGTTTGCTAGAAGTAATTTGGTTATATCATTTTTATTTTTAACCATAAGTAAAAGTACGAATATTTTAAAAAGCGAGCAATTGCTGCTAATTTGGCCGATAAATTGCGTACCGCCAGATCGGAATAAAAGTATCTTTTTCAATGAAGGTAATAAATTGGAGTAAAAGTTCAAAGATCCCAATTAAACAGGCATGAAATTTATCGGCGTGTTGGCAGCTGTACAATCATTTATGAATCTCTAGCAATCCTGTTTCCCTATCAGAAATAAAATTTCGAATTTGATCCAGACTTTCTATTAATTCACTAGCTATGATTTCTGTTTTTGTATTTCCGAGTCTAAGCCAAATGACCTTGGGTGGATATCCTCGAATAAGTTGCCATTCATAGAAATCTGCATCAAATGTTACTATTGTGAAATCATTGTCTTTGGCATATGACCAGATATCAAGATCTGAAAATCGCTTCTTTCGAATGGATGAAACATGAATGGAATTAGGAAAATGAAGTTTGATAAGTTTTATTATTCGGTATGATATATTCTCATCAATAAGAAGTTTCATCCTACGATTTTAACTTTTCTTTCTTTATCAGCTGAATAGGCAAGACAAGCTAGAATGTGTTCTTTTTTGATTGAAGGATAATCGGACATTATTTCTTCATGGGACATACCAGATGCTAACCAACCGAGAACATCAAAAACAGAAATCCTGGTTCCCTTGATAACAGGTTTCCCAAATCTGATTTTCGGATTGATTTCGATATATTCTTTGTATTCCATGTAGTAAATATACGAGAAATTTTAATTGAATGTTTGTAGTTGGAAAATATAGCTGCCAACGGTAAATTGTATGAGTAGTGGCAGATTGTGCGGCACTTTCTTATCAAACTATGATAATGTTTGAGCGAGCTACAAACCTTGATATTTAACACTTTTCTTGCCATTACTTATACAAAATGTTGTAGGTAGTATTTAACTATTCAATTCATTATCGGTTTTATCTCAATACGAATTCATGAAGATTAGAAAATAGTTCCGACTCTTAATTTTAATGGCCGATTAATTTTTATCCTGCTAAGGTTTTTCCTAGTAGAAAATAGCCTAACATTTCTTTTTGTTTGCTTGCCTGCATAGGGTGAAACTCCCCTGCCAACAAATCGCGATAAAGACGTTCAATACCCGCTTTGTACAAATATGAATAACCTCCCAATGCTTCCATGGCACTATCAGCACAGGCTTTACCATATTTGGTTATCAAGGATTTTGCTTGTAAGGCTACACTTGCAGAATTGCTGCAAGGTTTAATATCCAGTTCATTGGCGTTTTTTACGAGTAATTCAAAAGCCATTTTAGTGATTTGATAATGATTGTGCATTTCACCAATACATGATACCGAATGGGAAGTATCAGTTTTTCTTCCTGAATATAATTTTACTGTTTTTTCGGTAATGGCTTCCGCAATACCAGCGTAGGGTGCTATAAAAACCGGAAAAGCCAATGTGCTTACTACATCCCAAACTGGATGCCATTGCCCTCTCACCCTAGTCAATGCTACTTTTTCTTCTGGAACGAAAACATCCTTAAAATTAATGGAATTTGAACCTGTTCCTTTCATTCCCATAGCGTTCCAATCCTCTAAAATTTCAACTCCATCGGATTTAATGGGTACAGAAAAATGGAGCACCTGCTCTTTCTTTCCGTCATTATAAGCACAACTCATAACTGATACATCAGCTATAGGTGAACCGCTGCAAAATGATTTTATACAATTAATACGATAACCGCCTTCTACTTTTTTTGCCGAACCATTGGAAGAAACCCAATCGCCACCGCCAGTACTTAATAAAATTAAGTCTTTGTCAGCTACCATTTTCAAAGTGTTAGTAGCACTAGCATCGCCATTTAAATATTTAAACCTTAATACGGCTATTAAATGCATATGCATAGAAAGTGTCAATGATGTAGAAGGGCAAAATTTGGCCAATTCTTTTAAAAAATAGCATAGTTCTGAATAAAGTACACCTCCACCTCCTAATTCAGATGGAATTAAGGCTTTGTACACACCGTTTTCCTTTAGCACTTGGAAATTTTCGGCAGCAAATTTGTTTTCAATATCATTCACTACACTTTTCTGCTCAAATACGGGGCCTAATTCGGTTAAAATGTTTTGTAAATCCATAATTACCCTTGTTTAGAATTAATAGAAAAATTAAACACATCCGGTCTTGCGTAGTGTCCAACGACATCAAACATGCGCTTTGCCTCCGTTATTACGTTCAAATCAATATTTGCATAAAGTATGCCTTCCTCAGCCTCTAGAGGACCTGCCATTATTTGCCCAAAAGGGCAGATAATACAGCTGTTGCCAGGGTTAATCCATTCTCGGTCTTCTGGATAAAGATCTTTAAAATCATATTCATCCGGAATGTCATCAACTTTAATAGCCATACAGGTATTCACCACAAACACACCTCCCTCTCTTGCAACGTGTTGCATGGATTGCAGCCAATTAGAACTCTTATCCCAGGTAGGGGAAGCCAATATTTGAGCACCTGTTTCATAAACTGCGTTACGTGCTAAGGGCATGAAGTTTTCCCAGCAGATAAGTCCGGCTATTTTCCCGGCTTTGGTATCGTAAGCCTTAAAGGTGGAGCCATCACCCTGAGCCCAAATGAGCCGTTCTCCTCCCGTAGGGATTAGTTTCCTATGTTTTCCCATGATAGTACCATCATCAGCTATAAACAAAAGGGAGTTATAGAGGCTTGTTCCGCTAGTTTCTGTATTGCGTTCGTGCATTCCAATCACAACGCTAATACAGGCATTTTTTGCAGCCTCACAAAGTTTGTGGGTCGTATCATCAGGAATGGACACTGCATTTTCTACAAGTTTTACATAGAGTTTATTCAATTCCGCACCTTTACTATTGGGAATTAGCCATACCCAATCTGGATATCCGGAAATAAATGCTTCGGGGAATACAATAACTTTTGCACCTTTTTCGCCCGCTTCTTTTATGGCAGTACAAGCTTTGTCAACAGTTTTCTCTTTATTCAGAAAAACGGGGGATAATTGGGCTGCCGCTATTTTTGTCTTGTGTATCATCTGTCACCTTTTATTTAAAAAAATCTAATGGTACAAATTTGCAACACGTCTATGCGATACACTACCACCATTGAACCAAATGCTGAAACAATTGAGCCAAAAGGCAATGTTATGTGGCCTTATTCTATTTTATTTTTGAAAAGGAAGTTGGGGTAATACCAAATCTTTTGTGGAAAAGCTTTGTGAAATAGGTAGGACTGTTGAAGCCTAAATCAAAAGCAATTTCAGCAATTGTCTGATTACTTTTTTTAATTCTTTTTAGAGATTGGCGAAGCCTTAATTCCTGAATTAACTGGTTAGGGGCCATTCCAGTCAATGAATTTAATTTCCTGTACGCCTGTGATTTGCTCAATCCTAAATTACTACATAAACTTTGACTTTTAAAGTCTGGGTTGTAAAGGTTTTGGTCAAATATATCGAAAAGATGAAACAATAACTTGAAATCGTCAGGCCGAATAATTTTTACTCCGTTTTGAGGTATGGGAGGAGAAGTCTTTTCTTTATCAGCAAGTAATTGGGTTTCAAGGTCAAGGCTCATTGTATTCTTTAAACTTGCCGCACACAAATACTGATTTTTATTTTTTGTTTCTTCAAATAGGTTGTTGCCTTTCTCGTCAACAGGTTTGCCGCTTGATAGTGCCAGGGTAAATTCAACATTACCAGCGACTGAATTTAGATAATTAGCAATGGCAATGGCACACTGAATGGCATGTGAGGCATAAATGAAAGTAACTGTTATTTCGTCTTCTGGCTGTAAAGCAACTATACCTTCATGCTGTTCGATGATTCTATAAACCACACGAGAATGGTGTATGCTTTTGCTGGTAAAACAAAGCATATTAATCAAAAGAATAGTGCGATAGCCAGTATCTATTTGCCCTGAAATCGTTTGAGCTAAATCATTTAATTGTTTTCCTTTCCCCAAGAATAGTTTGAATTCATCATCTGACACCGCAATGATATTGCAGGCAGTCATTCCATGGGATTCTTTATGAACTGCATTGCAAGCCTCCTTATTGGGACCTTCCATAAGGCAGAATATTGTTTTAGCATCTACATTCACCCAATATTTTAGTTGAGTAACACCAAACTGCTCTTGAACGGCCAAATCTTCCATGTGAGCCCTAACAACATCTTCTACTGAAAACGAGTCTGAATCTACCGTATGGATGTCCATGTATAAAGGCATAAATTATTTTTTTTGCTCGTTCCTATATTACCTCCAACGTTTGGCGGGTATGAACCTTGCCGACTAATTGGAATTTCATATATGTCTGAAAATTAAGCTGCTAAATAGCAATTTAAGCCACCTTTGCCAGCCAAACCAGGCATGGATTTATACCCGCTTGTTAGCACCCGTTTATTCAATCATAATGGAAACGACATTTGGCTATCCGGATTTCATCATCCTTAATCTGATATATTAGTCTATGTTCGCTATCGATTCTACGGGACCAGAATCCCTTATATTTATATTTCAAGGCTTCTGGTTTGCCAATTCCTGAAAATGGATTTCTGGAAATATCTCTGATAAGTTCATTAATTTTCTTAAGAATTTTCTTGTCGGTTTTCTGCCAGTATAGGTAATCCTCCCAGGATTCATCGACAAATATAATTCTCATTCGTCCGTGATCTTTTTCTCAAAAGAATTTCCCGATTGAAGTTTTTCAATAGCTGAATCTAATCTTTTTTCATTTATTCTTGAGGATAACTCATGCTGTGTGGCTGTAAGAGAATTGTATTCCTCAAGAGAAATAATTACCACACCCGTATCCTTTCCTCTATTAATAATTAATGTTTCAAAATTCTTTGTTACACTATCCAAATATCTCTTTATGTCCTTTCTGAAATCCGAAATTGTAGTCGTAATCATAAGTTATGCATTTTGTGCTTAAATATGTACAAATATATGCACATATTTAAACAAAACAAATTGAAATCGATTTCGAAGTTCAATAAATGGGTGCTAACGGTCGGCGGTATGTTTCAGTAGGCGTTAATGGGCTTCAGCCCGTTATGGCGGGCTTTTTGCACTGCCCGCCGAAGTTTTCGGCGTAGGCGGGCCAACCACTCATACTACCTTCACGTTTCATGTATAAAGTTAAACTATCTTTTTAAATTACGGTTGCCTCAATGAGATATGCAAAAAGCCTGACAAGCCTATTGAACATACCGCATGTTATGCTTTCGTGCTTTATTTTGTAGTTAATTGTATTGACAAGTCAAGAGCATTAGCAATAAGAACCAAGTTAGAAATTCTGATATCTTCTCCATTTTCTATCCTGGAAATATATGGCCTTTTCTTACCAACCAGTTTAGCTAGGTCATCCTGACTCAATTTCAGCTCTTTCCTACGACTCTTTATTATTTCACCAAAATAATATGAAAATGCCTCGTCCCGAAACTTCTCTCTTTCTGGAGTACCTCTCTTACCGTATCTTTTTTCAATAATATCATTTGCCTTAAATACCTGTCCCATATCAATTCATTTTTGTTCCATATAATCACTTAAAATGCTTTCTGACTGTTTTATAGCTTTCTTATAGTCCTTCGTTGATTTCTTAACAAAACCATATAAACAAATCGCTTTTGTACACTCAGAAAAGTTTAGATGGTCAATGGCAAAGATTATTATACGAATCTCATTGCCTGCTTTAATCCGGAGTTCGTAAAATTGTGTATTCTGTAACTTCTTAATAAAGTGTGAATGAACAACTTTTACTTCTCCAATAATCTCAATCAATTGAAAGAACTTATTCTTAACTCTTTCATTTTGACTGTCAATAAACTCTAAACATTCCTGAGCGATTACTATCTCTCTCATAGCACAAATGTAACGAATAAGTTACAATTATCAAAACCCATTTAATATTATTTCAGACAGATTCCTGGTTTAAAGCATGAAGCATAACGTGCCGCAGCTAAGAAACGTGGGGCATTTCGAAGTGATTACCTGTCCGCCCGCGACAAAGGTAGCCACGAAGAACGAACCTTACGGAAACCACTGTCCGCCCCATGTTTTCTTAGGTGCTGTTAGCAGCAGTGTTCTTTCTGTACCTTACTTTTTTTATGGTCTTTCGTGTCGTGGTTGATAAACACCTATTTTACCACCACCTGGCAATGTTAGTTCCACCAAAAGTCCCCAACCTTGGTCTTGGATTTCTCCACAATATACTTTGTGTTCTTCCATTGACTGAACAAATACGTTAATGTCATCACACATTAAATAAATTTCGTGTTTTTGGCTGTCGTCAGAAGGGTGCACTGCAAGTTCTGAAGGTGGTAGTCCGAAAATTAACCAACCATCTCCCACGTCAACATTTGAAAGTTTTAATATGTCCCGAAAAAATGCTTTGTCTGCTTCTGCATTTTTTGAATAAATTATGTTATGAACTCCTGTTATCATTTTCTTATTCTTTTAGTTATTTAATAGTTCAATATTTAATTTGTTTCTGATTTTCTTGGATAGTTTACTTGCCACAAGATGATATGACTGAAAAATAAATTGTTCCCACTCATTTTTTGTCATTCGGTTTATGTCGTCAAGGTGTATCCAATTGTGTCTGCCTAAATATTTATGCTTTGAAAAACCCGTTCTGTCGATTGTTTTTTCAAAAATATCAGCAGAAACCTTAAAAGATGCGGTAGTTGGAACTAAATCAGGGTTTGTAACTAAAAACATTTTGTCGGCAATGTTAAAACATAAATGGTCGGTCCATTTAATGTCTTCGGTTACGCTGTTCAATTTCAATGCTATTTCTCTTATTTCTTCTACTGTCATTTATAATTAGGTTGTTGTTTTACATTGCTGCTAACGTTCGACGATATGTGGAGTACTCGTCCCCGACGATAGGAGGGGTTGGCGCTGCTTTTGCCCATCATATAGCCTGGTTATAAACATGAATTTACAAAAAGTTCTCCAATATGTTGTAGTTACGTCCGCAAAAGTCTGTGCCAAAGAGTATTACATATATCGTTTGTTGGCAGTAGTTTCTTACTTAGAATTTAGTTTCATTATGCATTCTTTTGCAATTTCACTTACTATATATATCCAGCTCATTAATCTATCATCCTTTTCAAATGGATTAGGAAATCTTGTATTGATGAGCTCTCGTTCTTTCGCGTGGACTATTGAGTTTCTAAATTTATATAGTTCATTGCATATTTTATCAAATCTCCTTACTTGAATAAATCCTTTATGCAAGCAGTAATCAATTAATTTCGATCTTTTACTTGTGGAAAGGATAGTTTTAAGAAGCACATTTAATTGCTCTTGTTCATTTCTAATTTTAATTTCTGTGACCAAATCTTCATCTGAAATAGACTTGTCATATCTTATTGAATTGGCTCTCATCAGCAATGCCTGATCCATAAAAAATTCTAGAACTCTATAGTAAGAAAGAAATCTTTGTTCACCTTTAGTAGTGGTCGCAAAATTGTATAGATGCAATGGTTCACATTTATTAAAGTCTTTTCTTTTGAAATTTCTTTTTCTTGTAGTAACGTTAAAAACTGATTCTGGATCCGATCTACTGAAAAGTTCTAAAGGATCTCCATCGTCAAATTCAATACTCTTCAGTTGTGCATAGAAAGAAATTGGCTTTAGATAATATGAATTTAAATAAAATATTCCTTTGGTAAATTCATCTTTATAGTCTGCCCCTTTTGGTATTGACATTTTTATCGAAGCGAATTCATTAAAATCATAATAGTAATCGGAATCACGGTAGATCGGCTCTGTAAGTAAAACCATGAGTGATGAAAACAGGCCTATCTCAAATTGTGAATCTGCTATCTTAAATTTTAAAGGATCTGCTTTCCATTGATCACCTTCAAACCATGCATAGTCATCACTTTGAATACTTATAAATAATTCATAGTAGTTTTTATATGTAAATCCGTAATTATCAATGTAGTTAAAACCCGGAATTCGATTTGGTTTGCTGCCCTGAATAAGTTTTACTAATTGAGTCTCATGAAGCTTGATACTATTGTTTATGAGAGGAATTGGTATTTCGATTATTTCTTTTTGAATTCTTAATTTACTCCCGTGCTCAATATGGACTAGATTTAGGTAGTTTTCTAATTCTCCATATTCTTTTATGAAATCATCAAAATTCATATAATATATTTTTACTGATAGATGAAGATTGTTGTACTCTTACTATTTATATTTCCTTTAATAATTCAGGCGCATATTCATAAAATATATCACTTGCTTCATCTCTATTCCTAGAAGGAAATCTGCTTGATTTTGATAGAGATACTAATTTAATTTTTTCAATAAGGCTCTCAAGATCTGATAATTCTCCCTCATATTTTTCTTCTGATTTTCCCGATTTAATCTCAATATACAGTCTAATAATGTATGCCAAAACATCTGCTACTTGTAGCATGTGTACTTGTTGAGAATCCCCAAAATATGGGACATCAATTATTTGATCTAATTTCTCCTCCTTTTTCTTTCGACCGTAGTAATTATCACTCCAATCCGGCGGAGAATTAACAATTAAACCAAGTTTTTTTTCTTCAGTAACTTCCTTATCAAACACGAAAAGCGTATTACCTTTGTTATTCTTTTGAGATTTCTGTGTCTTTTGAATTATCAACATTTGGTGAAATGCCATATTACACCACAATGACTTCATATCAACTAGTTTGTCTACAGTTTTACAATCATTAAAATATTTTTCTTTATCAATTCCTCCAAATGTTATTTTGTGTTTACGAGCTATTAACCAATCAAGAATGGCATTTAGAATTTCCTTCCGAGTTTTACCATCAATACCACGCCACGGACCATTACCACGATAAAAGTCTCTTGTATGAAACTCCTTAATTTTTTTTCCTGTTAGTCGAGAAAGTTCAGAAAGCAAGTCAATCCAATGAGATTTTGTAAGTCTCATTCGTTGACTATCGACAATAACACCAACCATAATCGAGAATGGTTCATCACCTGTTCCACTTTCATCTAAATAACAAAATTTCATTATATGCAGGTTTGTTGATTGAAATTACTGCCAACGGTTGGCGGCTATAGCGCCGTGCCGTTAGATTGCGATTTTGTTTCTTACA
>CAZIXF010000086.1:0-11150 GCA_964543195.1 uncultured Roseivirgaceae bacterium | reverse complement strand
CTGAATTGCGCTTATCAGGGGTTAATCCCTTTTTGTAACTACCTGATAATAAATGTTTTAAATAGTAAAAACAATTTATTTTGAGAATGGTTTATGAATAATCGGGGTTAAGAACATTAAGCAGCATTTTCGTTAAGCCCTGGCTGCTCCGGAGAAACATGATCCGTGAGCAGCTTTTTTTTGCCTTCAGATTAACCAATCTGGTTAAATATACACATCCTGCCCCAATATTATACCCATATTTTGATTATGTTATAATATTAATATTGTAACAGGTTAAAAAATAAGCCTATATTATTATAATATGCAAAAATAAATAAATAGCAGGCCTAATAACTGACCTAAAAAATGATAATTTGCATAAATATATTATTTTAAATTAAAAATACATTATAAAACACAATAAAATATTGATATAATTATAAATTCGTGCATGATAAAATCGATACACATTTTTAATTTCATTGTTAATATTTTAATTAATCCTATTTAATAATATAAAAAATAAATATATATACCTGTTTACGTGCTAAAAATATTATAAAATGTAAAAAAAATTACAAAATTTTTATTTAATGTTTCAACGCATAGATTTGTACCGTCAATTAGATAAATGAATTAAAGAAGATGTTTAACCCCTTAAATTACAATTATGGAACTTGTGTTTACTGATTTTCTTAGTGATCCCCTGATTTCGGGAATGGTTACCGGAGCGGGAAGCGAAGTGGCCTCATTGGCCGAGGTGGCAGTAGAAAAAGCATCGGAGGCATCTGCAGCCGATCTTGCCTCTGTATTTACTGCCAATAATATCTGGATGATGATTGCTACAGCCCTGGTGTTTATTATGCATTTAGGCTTTGCTTCGGTGGAAGCCGGATTTACTCAATCAAAAAATACGGTAAATATTTTATATAAAAACACGCTGACCATCGCAATCGGAATTCTTACTTATGCCATTGTAGGATTCAGCCTTATGTATCCGGGTGAATTCAACGGATGGCTTGGATGGGCCGGATTGGGATTAAGCATTCCGGAAAACGGATTGACCGCCGATTACGCGGGTGGTAATTATACCTATTGGACTGATTTTCTCTTCCAGGGAATGTTCGCGGCTACTGCAGCCACTATCGTGTCGGGGGCGGTAGCCGAAAGGATCAAGATTAGCGGTTATCTGATCTTTACTTTATTATATGTAGGTCTTATCTATCCCATCGCGGGTAGTTGGAAATGGGGTGGCGGAGCCATCGACTCCATGGGTTTTTATGACTTTGCCGGATCTACCCTGGTCCATTCCGTAGGTGGATGGGCTGCCCTTGCCGGTATCTGGATACTGGGTCCCCGGCTCGGGAAATATAATAATGGAAAAACACAGGATTTCCCTGGCTCTTCAGTTCCTTTAGCCACCATTGGTGTTTTCCTCCTGTGGTTAGGCTGGTTCGGGTTCAACGGCGGATCGGTACTCTCAGCTGATCCGGGAGCTACTTCTCTGGTACTGGTCACTACAAGTCTGGCCGCTGCTTCCGGTGCCATTGGCGGTATGATCGGTGGAGGACTTTTTTTTAAAAGACTTGATTTCGGTATGGTTTTGAATGGTATTCTTGCCGGACTGGTAGGAATCACTGCAGGTGCAGATCAAATGGGACCGGGGGCCGCAGTGATAATCGGTCTCATTAGTGGAGTGCTGGTCGTGTTATCCGCCGTAACCTTAGACCGGTTTAAGCTGGATGATGTGGTTGGCGCTGTCTCGGTACACCTGACCTGTGGCATATTCGGCACGCTTGCGGTGGGGATCTTCGGCGAAATGGCAGGTCTTGCCCAGTTATGGATACAATTCAAAGGAATTCTTGTATATGGACTTATCTCTTTCGGGTCCGCATTGGTAATCTTTAAACTTGTCGATGCCACATTGGGACTCCGGGTTTCTGAAGAACACGAACGGAAGGGCCTGGATAGTCATGAGCACGGGATCAGAGGTTATACTATCGTTTATGATGAATAACCCTCTGGTAAACAAAAAGACAAGGTGGGTTGGCAGACCCACCTTGCTTCACCTTTAAATTTAATTCAAAGGCTAGTTACAATTATTGGAACAATTCAAATCTAATCAAAATGAAATTAAAATCTATTATTCTTTACCTCGTATTGTTTATGATCAGTACAATCGTTGTTGCCCAGGAAGACGATTCACCCGGTTTAATCATATCCGGTTCCGTAGATACCTATTATAAATATGATCTATCAGGCAAAGCGCAGATAGGGACCAGTTTTGCAGACGCACATAATTCCATTGGCATCGGGATGGTTGACTTATCCCTGTCCCAGAAGTGGGGAAAAGCCTCATTTGTAGGCGAAGTGGCGTTTGGTCCAAGAGCCAGTGCTTCGGCTCCCGGACCTGTACAAAACCTTTATGTCTCCTATGCTTTTAATGATGCGATCAGCGTGACAGGAGGTTTTATGGGCACTTTTGTGGGCTATGAAGTGATATCCCCTACTGGAAATTTCAATTATTCCACTTCCTACCTGTTTTCAAACGGTCCCTTCCAGAATGGGGGTATAAAGGTAGACCTTACGCTGTCTGAAAAGGTGGCTTTTATGGTAGGAGTATTTAATAATTTCGACTCTTATACCAACACGGGCGACGGTCTGGATCTGGGAGCCCAGCTATATCTGATGCCCGTTGATGGCTGGGATATGTATATTAATTTCGTGACCAGTGACGATTCGGGTACAGAAATTGACCTGACAACAACTTATCAGCCTACTGATGATCTGCTCATTGGTCTGAACGCCGCAAAACGGTCAAGAGGCAACTTTTTCATTGAAGATCAAGGCCAGGGTGTGAATTTCACCGGCGTGGCAGGTTATTTTAATTATTTTGTTGCCGATGCAGTTTCTTTCGGTTTGAGATATGAATATTTTCAGGATGCTAACGGAGAGATATTCGGTACCCTAATGAATAATACCTCCGTTAATGCCGTCACACTATCGGCAAATATTTATGCGGGACCATTGACCTTAATCCCTGAATTCAGACTGGATTCGGTTTCCGAGGATGTCTATATTGACGGGTCGGGTGATCCCGCTAAAATAGCTGCCCAGGTATTGATGGCAGCTGTATATGCTTTTTAAACAGTAATCGCGGAACCTCATAAAGAGAAGGGATCTCGGGAAGTCCCTTCTTTTTCTGCCTAACTGAAACGCGAGAATTCACGCTGGCAAAAAATGACAGGAATTCAAATATGTATTAATAAAAAAAGGGGCCATTTGGTCCCTGATTTTGTCAAAAAAAGCAGTGAAACCCGGGAATATTAAATTATTTGAAATCCATGTGAATATTTATTATAATAAACCTAATTACAGCGTTTCTTTTTTATTTTTGTGCCATAATTAAAATTAACTTGATAAGATGGCCACATTGAGATTCAGATCGCTGGAAATAGCAGCAAGCAGAAAAATGCCTGAAATTATATCCCCCTCAGAAAAAATTTCGGATTATTACGGAGAAAACGCATTCGGTTTAGAACGCATGAAAGAAATGCTTTCTCCGGATGTATTTGATAAGGTTACTTACTATATCGATAAAGGGAAAAAAATAGACCCGGATACGGCAGACGCCGTGGCAGCAGCCGTTAAAACGTGGGCGATCTCAAAAGGAATTACTCATTATACACATTGGTTCCAGCCCCTCACAGGCGCTACAGCTGAGAAGCATGATACATTTTTTGATCCCCAGCAAAAGATAGAAAAATTCAAGGGCAGTGCTCTTGTACAGCAGGAACCCGATGCTTCTTCATTTCCAAGCGGTGGAATAAGAAGCACATTTGAGGCCAGGGGTTATACAGCCTGGGATCCGAGTTCACCGATTTTTATCTGGGGCCACACACTATGTATACCCACGATATTTGTTTCCTATACCGGAGAAGCTCTGGATTATAAATTTCCCCTGCTTAAAGCGCTGGATGCGATCGATAAGGCAGCTACGGCTGTATGTAAATATTTCGACAGAAGCGTTACCAAGGTTAATGCATCCTTAGGCTGTGAACAGGAATATTTTGTGGTTGACAAAGCTTTATTTTATGCAAGGCCCGATCTTGTTATGGGAGGGAAAACTGTATTTGGCCACAACCCGGCACGTGGCCAGCAACTCGATGATCATTATTTCGGGTCCATACCCAACCGGGTATATAATTATATGAAAGATTTTGAAGTTGAATGCCATAAATTGGGTATCCCGGTCAGTACCCGCCATAATGAGGTCGCACCCGGGCAGTTCGAAGTAGCCCCGGTTTTTGAAGAACTGAATATCGCCAATGACCATAATCAGCTGATGATGGACATTATGCGAAAAGTGGCAGATAGGCATAATCTGAGTGTTATTTTTCATGAAAAGCCATTTGCGGAGTTGAACGGGTCCGGTAAACATAATAACTGGTCATTGATAACCAATACGGGAATAAATCTCTTTCAGCCAAGCAGCAGCGCACGGGATAACCTTCAGTTCCTGGTGTTTTTTGTGGCTACCATTAAAGCGGTGTATGAATATGCAGATCTGTTACGGGCCAGTGTGGCTTCGTCAGGCAATGATTATCGCCTGGGTGCCAATGAAGCCCCGCCGGCCATCATGTCCGTTTTTATTGGTTCACAACTTTCAGCCGTTCTGGATGAACTAGAGCATAATGGGAATATCACCATTAAAAAAGGTGAAAACATGTACATGAAGCTGGGTATTGATAAAATTCCGGAGATCATGCTGGATAATACGGACAGAAACCGGACTTCTCCATTTGCCTTTACAGGGAATAAATTTGAATTCAGGGCCGTGGGAGGAGATGCCAATGTGGCTGCTCCTATGGCCATATTGAATCTAATAGTGGCTGATCAGTTGAAACAGTTTAAAAAAGATGTAGATGCCCGTATTAAGAAAGGATATGATAAACGGATTGCTATAGTCAATGTATTAAGAGAACATATAAAACAATCAAAAAAAGTGAGGTTTGAAGGGGATGGTTATTCGGAAGATTGGGTGAATGAAGCGGAAAAACGGGGTCTTCCCAATATAAGCAATACACCGAGGGCCTTGAAAGCATACCTTACGGAAAAAAATAAATCCTTGTTTACACGACATAAGGTGCTTACAGCACGAGAACTGGAAGCAAGAACGGAAACCATGCTTGAAAATTATATTATGAAAACCCAGATCGAATCACGTGTAATGGGCGATCTGGCGCTCAACCACATAATTCCTATTTCCGTATCTTATCAGAATAAACTCATTGAGAATGCAAATGGATTAAAAGGATTGGGTATTGATAATGCAGCGGTGATCCGTACGGTCACGGAGATCTCAAAACATATAGAGGCCGTAAAAAATGGGGTCTATGATATGATCGATGAGCGTAGAAGGGTTAACAAGATTGAAGATCCCTATGAAAGGGCTATCGAATACTGCGATAATGTAAGGGAAAAGTTTTTCGATAAGATCCGGTATCATGTGGACAAACTTGAACTTTATGTCGACAATGATGACTGGCCTCTGATGAAATACCGGGAATTGTTATTTTATAGATAGAATATTATTGATTCATAGGATGACCGCGGTCATCCTATGAATATTTTTTTCCATCAGGCCATCCATTCGCGTTTCCTCTGCAGCGATCCATCAAGGATCTCATTGGCGATGTTCGCATCTTCGATCACCTGGAAGTCGAACATTCCCAGACAAACAAAATCGGCCCCGTTCTCAAATACATATTTCAGTCCTTCTTTCGGATTAAGTGCCCCGGCGGCCAGTGTCTTGAAGGCAATCCAGGGTTTTTGAATGCTTTCCATATATTGTACGGTTGCCTCAGGGGTCATCGCCCAGTAATTATCAATGGCGTAGTTATCAATTATGGGAACAACTTTTGGCTCTTCGGGCTGATACGACCAGTAATTGTTGGCATGCAGGGTTTTCATGTAAAAATCAGTATCTATTCCTGCTTCTTCGACTGTTTTGATGGTTTCCAGTTGATGACCTACCAGTCCGGCCGGAACGCCTCTGCTTTTAATGTATTCGATCGTATCATTGATCAGATCGAGCTTTCCTTCACGCACCCATTTATCACCTACATTTCCCATGATCATTACCCCAAGGGCCCCGTTATCGATCGCCATATCCACATTTGTCCTGAAATCTTTTTCTTCCGGATAGGCCGGTGCCAGCCAACGGATCTTACCACCCAGTTTCCAGTATCGATTCAGTATCCTTATTTCCTCTTCGCTAACCCGCAATGCACAGGTATTGATCCCTGCGGCTTCACATAGCCTGAAAGTCTCCATCACCTTCATTTCGTTAAAATATTTCTTCAGGAAGGTGGATACATAGATAAGATCCCGGGAATGGGCAAAACCGCTGATCAAATTTCCCCCACAGATTATCCTTCCGATTTCATGATCTCCGATCCTGCCGGAAGGGATTTTCTTTTTCAATTCCGAAAGATCCAGCTCTCTGCTTATGTTGGCTGTTGCACCCGATACGGCCTGTACCTTCATTGAATTCTCCAGGTGTTTTTCCTCGTGGCTTCCCCAGCCATAATTTTTTGCCAGTGCATACACGAACCCACCAAGTACCGGCACCGATATCAGATGCTTGACCAGTTCTCTTCTGGGTAATTTCTGTCCGGGAGCCGGTTCATGGTTAACCTTGCGCGGGACCTCCTTTACGGGAGAGGAGAGATCCTTCTTCATGATCGCGGCCAGGTTGTCCAATCCGTACTGCAAATTCTTTGGTAACTGTGAAAAAATAAGCAGCGCAAATAATTCTATTAAGTTTTTATTAATGATCAGGTAATTCCCTTCCGCATTGGGAGCCGGACTCAGTCCCGGAAAAGGAGGGTTGGAAAGATAATATAATCCGATTAACAGAATTCCTGCATAGGAAGCTGCTTTTATAAATATTCCCAGGATTAAAGCAAGCCCGATCAGTATCAGTCCCCAGATATTCAAAAAATCAACGATCCGGATCAGTGTGGGATCTCCGGCCAGTGATTGAAAAAATCCGCTGAATATCCCCTGTGCGTTTAACAGATACCAGCCAGAAGACCAGGAAGGATTGAAAAGCTTTACAAGACCCTCATAAAGAAAATGCCACCCGATGACAATACGTAAAAGAGAAGTAATCATTCTGAATGACCGGGGTATTTGGGCTGTGTTTTTCATGGAAAATCCGAATTATTAGTATATTTTTGGCTTTAATTGGATCAATAATACGGTTTAATTCACCTAAAAAACATGATTATTGTCAGGTGATGAGGGTCGTTCCTTGTATTCAAATTTAAAATATATATTATTGTCTTACATACACGGCTTCAAATTTTAACATTACGGTAATGAAAAATATTTTTCTGATTCTTGCTTTTGCTATTTTCCTGATCAATTGCGAGCCACAACTGCAACAGAATGGTGAGTGGATTCCCCTGTTTGATGGGAATACATTGAACGGTTGGACAGCCAGCGAAAATCAAGAAACCTGGAGAGTGGTAGATACGGTATTGGTCTGCGAAGGCCAACGATCCCATTTGTTTTATACCGGGGATGTTAATGACGGAAGATTTAAAAATTTTGAATTCAAAGCGGATGTCATGACCAGGGAACAGGCCAATTCGGGTATTTATATCCATACGGCTTATCAGGAAGAAGGCTGGCCCGATAAAGGGTATGAAATCCAGATCAATAATAGCTTTGTGGGCAATCCGGATAATCCTGAGCTGAAAAAAACGGCAGGATTATACGGCATAAGGAACAAGTACCTTTCGGTTGTCGATGATAATAAATGGTTTACCATGCATATTATAGTTAAGGGGAAGAGGATACGGGTAAAAGTAAATGATCAACTGGTCACTGATTACACCGAACCTGAAAATCCCTACCGGACCGAAACCATGGAGCAGCGATTGATCGATCGGGGTACCTTCGCCCTGCAGGGTCATGACCCGGGCAGTGTGGTTTATTTCAAGAATATTATGGTGAAACCCCTTCCCGATGATGCCGCCTTTGAAACACCCCAGAGAAGACTGGACCGGCAGACTGAAATGCAGATCACACAACTCCATACCATCGGATTTCCCATCATGGATCTTCACGTTCATCTTAAGGGGGATCTTACCATGGAGGAAGCTTTGGCGCAGTCGCGTTATAAGGGCATCGATTACGGTATCGCCGTGAACTGTGGCAAGGCAGAGGATTTTCCCATCAACAATGATGAAGAGCTGCATGTTTACATTCAAAGTGTAAAAAATGTGCCTGCCTTTAATGCCATGCAGGCAGAAGGAAGAGAATGGGTGGATATATTTTCCACGGAGGCAGTGGAAACATTCGACTATGTATTTACAGATGCCATGACCTATAAAGATGCGGCAGGTAACCCGGTACAGATGTGGAAGGCTGACCAGCTGGAACGCATCGATCTTTCCGATCCGGAAGCCTTTATGGATGGACTGGTGGAATACATTGAACAGATCCTGAATGAAGAACCCATCGATGTGTATGTGAACGCCACCTACATACCCGATCCGATTGCGGAAATGTATGATGAATTATGGACCGAAGAAAGGATGAGAAGGGTGATCCAGGCGGCCATTGATAACGATATTGCCATCGAAATCAGTGCCCGTTTGAAAATGCCCAGCTATAAATTCGTAAAGCTGGGCAAGGAAATGGGTGTGAAATTTACATTCGGTACGAATAATATCGATTCCACCCTCGGCCATCTTGAATATTGCCTCGAAGCCATCGATGAATGCGGACTGGAAACCAGTGATATGTATGTTCCGGTTAAAAGGTTTTAATTTCCGGAAATAAAGAATATTTTTTAAATACCATACTTAAGATGATTAATAAAGAGTTGAGAAAGTATGCCTGGATGGCAGTTTTTCTGGTAACTTTCTGGAATTGTGATACTATGGAGAAAAGAAATACGGAATTACTGGAGGCTCCTGTAGCTGAAAAAATACCACATGAACTAACCCGGCATGGAGAGACACGGATTGATCCGTATTACTGGATGCGATTAACCGATGAGCAGAAATATGCAGAAGATCCGGATGAACAGACCAGAAAGGTGAAAGCCTATCTTGTTGCGGAAAATGAATATACGGAATCCATGCTGGCGCATACGAAGGAATTACAGGATAAACTATATCAGGAGATCGTGGAAAGGATCAAAAAAGACGACGAATCGGTTCCATACCTTAAAAACGGATACTGGTATTATATACGGTATGAAGAAGGCAATGAATACCCGGTTTACTGCCGGAAAAAAGGAAACCTGAAGGCGCAGGAGGAGATATTGCTCAATGTGAATGAACTGGCTGAAGGATATGATTATTTTCAGGTAGCCGGGTTAAATGTGAGCCCTGATAATAAATTGCTGGCTTATGGTGAAGACACGTTAAGCCGCCGGATCTATACGATACGGGTCAAGAACCTTGAAACAGGAGAATACCTGGATGATCAGATCCCGAATACAACGGGGGGAACAGCCTGGGCCAACGATAACAAAACCCTTTTTTATACGGAAAAAAACAAGGTTACCCTGCTTTCCGAGAAAATATTCAGGCACCGGGTTGGCCAGTCCGGCGTCAAGGACGAACTTGTCTATCATGAGAAGGATCCATCGTTTTATATTGGAGTGTACAAATCCAAATCCGGGGAGTATATCATCATTGGAGAGAGAAGTACATTGGCTAACGATTATCACATATTAAAAGCGGATGACCCTGACGGGAATTTTAAGCAATTCACGCCCAGGGAGGATATCCATGAATATGGAATAGAACATTATAAAGATCGGTTTTACATTGCAACCAATTGGGAAGCCCGGAATTTCCGCTTGATGGAAACCCCGGAAAGCGCCACAACAAAGTCCAACTGGGAGGAAGTGATCCCCCACAGGGAAGGAGTTCTTCTTGAAGAAATTGAACTTTTTGATAATCATTTGGTGGTCAGTGAACGGGATAAAGGCCTCACTCAATTGAGGATCCGGAATATGAACTCAGGGGACGAACATTATCTGGACTTTGGAGAAGAAGCTTATATGGCCTACATCGGGACCAATGCAGAAATGGATTCTGAAACTCTCCGGTATGTGTATTCGTCCCTGACTACTCCCACCACGGTATACGATTACAATATGAACACCAGGGAAAAGATCCTGAAAAAAAGAGAAGAAATAATCGGGGGGCATGATCCGGAAGAGTATACGACGGAAAGGCTGTATGCCACATCCGGAGATGGTAAAAAGATCCCCGTTTCAGTAGTGTATCGTAATGATTTCAAAAAAAATGGTGACGGGCCCCTGCTGTTGTATGGTTATGGCTCCTATGGCGCAACGATCGATCCGTACTTCAGTTCTCCCCGGCTCAGTCTTCTGGATCGCGGGTTTGCCTTTGCCATCGCACACATACGTGGAAGCCAGACACTGGGAAGAGCCTGGTATGAAGAAGGTAAAATGCTGAACAAGAAAAATACCTTCAATGATTTTATTGACTGTGCAGAATATTTAATCGAAAAAAAATATACCACACCCGGCCGGCTGTTTGCCATGGGCGGAAGTGCAGGTGGATTGTTGATGGGGGCGGTCGTTAATATGGCACCTCATTTATTTGAAGGTGTGGTGGCCGCGGTACCATTCGTTGATGTGCTTACCACCATGTCCGATCCGACCATTCCTTTAACCACCAATGAGTATGATGAATGGGGTAATCCATCGGAAAACAAAACGGAATATGAATACATTAAATCATATTCTCCTTACGATAATGTGTCCCGGCAGGAATATCCAAATATTCTCGTGACCACAGGCTTTTTCGACTCACAGGTGCAGTACTGGGAGCCTGCCAAGTGGGTTGCAAAGCTAAGGGAATATAAAACCGGTAATAATCTGCTCTTGCTTCATACCAATATGGACACGGGTCATAGCGGTTCGTCGGGAAGATATGAAAAATATAAGGAAACCGCGCTGGAATATGCTTTTATGCTTGATCTCGCTGGGATCAGAGAATAGAAGGGTGAGATGGTTTCGCCAGGGTTAACCCGAAAAATTCATAAATTTTTCGCCAGAAGGGCCGATTAAGCGCAATTTCTTGATAATCAAAGAATTATATAGGGTTTTG
>CAZIXF010000085.1:0-11288 GCA_964543195.1 uncultured Roseivirgaceae bacterium | reverse complement strand
TTGCGCTTAATCGGCCCTTCGGGCGAAAAATTTATGAATTTTTCGGGTTAAATAAAATTTTCAGCGATTTCAATTTCTGCCCATGATTTTTAAAGTGTATTAAAATATCCCCCGGCCTTTCAAAAAGGATCGGGAGGAAGCCGAGACCTTTCAGCCTGTTTAATCGATCAAGCCGGGCTCCCATTTTTCCACAAAAGGAGACATCCTGCCTTTAACCAGATCTATAAAAGCCAGCAATGATTTTCGTGCATCTGCGATCGGGTGATAAAAGGCATTCCAGTTTTCACTGTCCTCTCCATCATGATTAGGAATTACATGGTCAAAGAGGTGAGCTTTTTTTAATTCGACATACGCACTGGAAGCCCGTTTTTCAATATTTTCGTAATCCCGGAGTGAAAGTTCGATCTTCTGTTTTCGGGTACGTCGCAGCAATTTGCGCCTCATGATATCGGTGATCAGGTCAGTCAAATTTATGTTGAAACCGGCATTTTTGAAAAAAAGGATCTCTTCCCTGGATACCGGCGACATGAACATCGCAAGTTTTTCTGTCTGCAGCAGGCTTTCGTGGGTTACCAGAAGACTGCCGATAAATGGATTGCCTTCAAAAAGGACATTGGTTTTTGACAGGGTGGAAGAAAGTTCAACCAGGTCAAGGGCTTGCAGGTCCCCTCTGACATCCATCACTACATACCTGTTGTTATCCCTTAATTCCTCAATTTGTTCCCTGGTCCGGAAATGATAATCCACTCCATCCAGTTCACCGGGACGTGCTTTCCGGCTGTTATACAAAATCAGTGTTTTCATGGATGTCCGTATCTCCGGGTAAAATTGGGCCAGTGCTTTTTCCAGCGGACTTTTGCCCACACAGGAGGGACCGGCAAGTATAATCAGCTTTCCCATAGGTGTAACAGTTATGTGATTTGGCGATTTGGTGATTTAGCGATTTGATGAATTGTCCTCGCGGTGCTGCACGCATGCCTGTCGGCAGTGATTTGGTGATAAATAAATGAATTCCTGGTTCCTCGGGATAATTGGCGATGTAATGATATCATAATCTATTTTTTTGTTGTTATATATCAGGTTCATTTTGACTACCTTTCATGTTTCCAGTTATTGAGATATAATTCAATTTATCTCTAAATTTCAAATTATAAAAAAAGATAAAAATTGATCCAAATTCCAGTCGGGATTAACAAGTTAATTTAATAACTTTATATAAGGCCATAACAGGGAGCATATTACAGAAATATTTTATTATTGCCTTATGTGCTCTGAAAAAGATAGAATAAATACTTAGCACGGGAATCATTTAATTTTTTAAAATGTCCCTTTCAAGGAGAAATTTTTTCAAATCCTTATACCGTGGGGTTCTTTCGGTTATCGGGATCAATATATTTACCCGGCAGAAAGGAGGATCAACCGGTTCAGATACAATTGATCCCATAAAATCACCAGGAACTTCGCCAACCGGACACTATAATTGTACAACAAATGATTTATTCCGGCGGGACTTTGAACCCTCCTATCTGAAATTACACCGGTCAGGTGAATTGAAGGCAAGAGGTGAAGAACTCTGGGCAATTATGGAAAAATGCGCTTTATGTCCCAGGCAATGCGGTGCGAACAAACTGGCTGGTGAAAAAGGATTCTGTGGGGCAACGGCCAGGCTGGAAATAGCCGCCTTTCACCCCCATTTTGGTGAGGAAAAGCCCATTAGAGGAGAGAACGGTTCAGGAACAATATTCCTTTCCCATTGCAATCTCAGGTGTGTTTTCTGTATCAACTGGGAGATAAGCCAGGGGGGTGAAGGTTTCAGAAGAAGCATCAAAGCCATGTCACGGATGATGCTGGATCTTCAGCGTATGGGTTGTCCTAATATTAATGTGGTTACCCCGACGCATTATTCTCCGCACATTATTCTGGCCCTTGACCTGGCAGCCTCAAAAGGATTGAGGATCCCTTTAGTTTATAATACCAGTGGATATGAAAGGGTGGAGATTTTAAAAAAACTGGCGGGTATTGTAGATATTTATTTGCCGGATTTCAAATATTCGGATGGTGAAATGGCAGAAAAATACTCATCTGGTGCAGGGGATTACCCAAGGAGGGTAAAAGCTGCTTTGCTGGAAATGAATAGTCAGGTTGGCGTGGCAAAACCAGCTGAAGATGGATTACTACATCGTGGGCTGATGGTCCGGCATCTGGTCATGCCTAATGAAGTAAGTGGTTCAAAGGAAGTGATTAAATGGATAGCTGCCAATTTACCTCAGGATACATTCCTGAATATAATGTCCCAGTATCGTCCTGTGTACAGAGCGCATGAATACCCCTCAATCAACCGAAGGCTAACACGCTCTGAATACAATGAGGTTGTCCAGCTTGCTGAAGATTGTGGATTAACTAATTTAGAATTCCAAGGGTATTAATCACCGGTTTTTTATTGGTAAAATGGACATCTTATAATAATATCCATAAATTGAATACATCTAATAAAATCCATCAATAACTGATTTTTTAATTATGAAAAAACCAACATTTGAACGCCGGAAATTCATAAAAACATCCGCTGCAGCCGCTGCACTTACTTTATCCGGAACAGGTTGTGAGCAAAAGAAAAAAGAGGTTCAGGAGGGATCTGTTGAAGAGGATATTAACGCCTCAAATATTCCCAGGTGGAGGGGCTTTAATTTGCTGGAAAAGTTTATCGAGACCCGTATGAATGCACCTTTCAGGGAATCCGATTTTGAAATCATGGCAGAACTTGGCTTTGATTTTGTCCGTTTGCCCATGTCGTACTGGTGCTGGTCAGATCCGAATAACTGGAAAGAATTGAGAGAAAAACCCTTGAAAGAAATTGATGAGGCGGTTGAATTTGGCAAGCAATATGGTATTCATGTCAGCCTTAATTTTCATCGTGCTCCCGGGTATTCCGTTGACAGGTCTGCCGAAGAACCTTTCAATCTCTGGCTGGATGAAGAGGCCCAGGAAGCTTTCGATTATCACTGGAGTCATTTTGCCGAACGCTATAAAGGTATTCCGAATAAATATGTGAGTTTTAACCTGGTGAATGAACCGGCTACACTCACTATTAACCGGAAACAGCCTCTACCGGAAGAGATGCACGAAAAAGTGGTCAGAAGGGTAGTCAAGGCTATCCGGGACGCAGATCCGAATCGACTGATCATTGCCGATGGCCTGTGGTGGTCGCGTTTCCCGGTACCTTCCATTGCTGATCTCAACCTGGTTCAGAGTACTCGTGGCTATGAACCCATGCAGATCACTCATTATCTGGCCTCATGGGTGGATGGGGCGGAAGATTGGCCGCAACCGACCTGGCCACTAGATCCTCTTTTATCCACTGAACTGCGGTGGTCAACCGATGAAATGAACCTGTATTTCCAGGAGCAGCTTGAAGAGTGGGGGGTCGAGCTGGGTATGCAATGGAACAGGGAAAGGATCAGACTTCAAATGATCGATCCGTGGAAGAGATTACAGAACGAGCATGGTGTGAATGTTCATGTAGGAGAATTCGGAGCATACAATAAAACACCCCACGATGCCGTACTTGGATGGATGCAAGACCTCATGTCCCAATGGAAGGAAGCCGGATGGGGATGGGCCATGTGGAACCTCCGTGGAGGATTTGGAATTCTGGATTCCAATCGTGATGATGTGAAGTATGAAGATTTTAAGGGGCATAAGCTTGACAGGCGGATGCTGGAGCTGATCAATAACTATTGATGGGGTTGAGGAAAAGGAGATGTGGAAATCAGGAGAAGCGGATATGAGGAAAAGAGACTTTCGTGCCAGGTCTGCGGAGGAGAAGTGGGGCAATAAGTAGTAGGTACTGACGTAAAGCCGGGGAACCTGGTGGGTTTGGCCACGTGACTCAAAGGAGATAGCAATTAAGAAAGCCCATCTCCGATTATAAGCCGCTCGGGAGCACGGGAGTGAAGTTCGGGTGGTCAGAAGTGGACTGATCGATAATTTATACTAAAATAGGAAGAGAGATACTAAAATAGTAAAACCCATGAAGAGATTTTTTTTATTTTTCTGTATTCCCAGTATGATTTTTTTTGGTGAAAAGACCTTTTCCCAGGAACTGAAACCCAATCCTCAACTTGATGAGGTGGTCGTTGTTTTTAAAACCCATTTTGATATTGGCTATACCGATTATGCTGAATCCGTGATCCGCAAATACGGATCCTCGATGATAGAGGGTGCCCTGGAAAATCTTGATGCCAGCATGAAACTTCCGCCTGAAGAGAGATTTGTGTGGACACTACCCGGATGGCCCATGCAGGAGATACTTGAACGAGGCAATCCCGTCAATAAAAACCGGGTGGAAACAGCTCTTAAAAATGGTAATTTTGTAATTCATGCCTTGCCCTTTACCCTGGAAACAGAAGCCAGTGATCTGGAGAACATTGTTCGCGGCTTCGAAATCTCCTCCAGTATATCTGAAAAATACGGTCTTGAATTGCCCCGGGATGCCAAGATGACCGATGTGCCCAGTCATTCATGGGCTTTGCCCACCATACTGAAAAATGCTGGTGTCGATTTCCTGCACCTGGGTTGTAACGCGGCTTCACAGTCACCCGATGTTCCCCTGCTTTTCTGGTGGGAAGGGCCGGACGGATCACGGTTAATGACGATGTATTATCCCGATTACTATGGTACCGATCTGGTCTCACCCCCGGACTGGCCTTTTAAAAGCTGGCTGGCTCTGATACCCACCAATGATAATCAAGGCGCTCCACCTCCTGACGAAGTCAGGCGCACTATGGAGAAGATAAGGGAACTGGCACCCAATGCAAAGATCACTACGGGCCGTATGTCCGATTTTTATGATGCATTGATGAAAGAAAAACCGGATCTGCCAGTGATCAGTGGAGATATGCCAGATTCCTGGATCCATGGCTATATGTCCATGCCCCGGGAGATGAAAACCTCTCGCCGGATGCATAAAGATATTTACGCGCTTGAAGCTTTGAGTACCCAATTGAATGGTTGGACAGGAAGCAAGATAGACCTTACCGGTATGATTTTCCAAGCTTCCGTAAACAGTCTGCTTTTTGATGAACATACCTTTGGCCTGGCCATCAGTCATGGACATTCCGGTCGTTGGGCATATGGCGATGAATTCCGGTATTTCAAAACTGAAGGTGTTTATAAACCCCTTGAAAGATCATGGAAGGATAAAGGAGACCGGGTGTATGAGGCAGAACGAAAGATCAGGCCTAACTACGAGTATGAACTGGTACGACTTTCGGAAGCCATTAATACCGACAAAAATCACATAACCGTTTATAATCCCTTGCCATGGAAGCGATCCGGCATCGTTGAGCTGCAGGTACATTCGGATATCATCCAGGGATCCGGGCTAAAAGATGCGTATACAGGAGAAATTGTTCCAATGTCTAACCGGGATAATATTGTTACTTTCCCAGCTAAGGATGTTCCTTCCATGGGGTACAAAACCTATATTCCTGTAAAGCAAGAAAGTAATGAGAAGAATTTATTAAGTGTAAATCAGGAAGAAAACATCATCGAAAATGAATATTTTAAAATTCAGCTTGACCCGGACAGAGGCAGGATAGGATCCATAATTGACAATCGTACGGGTAAGGAACTGGTAAAACAGGATAGTGAATATGGTTTTGGCAACTATTTTTATGAGCGCTTCAGCAAACAAGAAACGGAAAGGTATGCCAGGGCCTATATCAAAGGAGGATGGAACTGGGCGCCTGCTGAAATGGGACGACCAGGACTCGATGATACTCCTTATAAGGCTGTAAAGCAGGCCCAGGCCAGAGTATCCTACATAAACGACCCATTGGAAGTGAAGGCCATTATGTATTTCGATAAAGACTCGGATGTGCCGCATAATTATACGATAATCGTGTCGTTATCTGCCGGCCAGCCTTATGTTGAAATGCGCTGGGGCATTCATGGCAAAGAGCCGGAGCCCTGGCCTGAAGCCGGGTGGATCCCATTTTCTCTCAATATTGAAGATCCGGAATTCAAGGCGGGGCGCTTGGGAGCCGTGGTCGATCCGGCAACGGATTTTATCGATAACTCGAATTTTGATTATTATTTTCTGAATACAGGTATAGCGGTGCTTGATGATCAGGGAAATGGCGTTGGCATATCTTCACCCGATGCACCGGGTATAAGTCTTGATCGACCGGGATTATGGAGGTTTTCAGGAAAATTTATTCCCGAAGAAGCCAATGTGTTTTTTAATCTATATAATAACCAGTGGAGCACCAATTTTACCGAATGGATTGAAGGGTCCTGGAATATCCGTTTTTATATCTGGTCAATTAACGGGTATGAAAATGAAAAAGACCTGATCACTCCCTCTGAAGAATTCCAGTCACCTCTTTTGGCCGCCTTTTCCCAAGGCAGGAAAGGCAGTCTCCCGGTGCAGAATCAGGGAATAAGCCTTTCCAGGAAAGGAATACTGGTAACGGCGTTAAGCCCGGAAAACCCTGGTGAGGGTACAATTCTTAGATGCTGGGAACAAGCCGGGATTTCAGGAGATTGCATCGTTTCACTGCCGGAAGCTCTCCAGTTAAAACAGGCCTGGCCTGTGAATCTGAGAGGTGAAAAGACAGGTGAAATGCTGGAAATAAGAGATAATGAATTCAATTTTAAGGTCGAGACCTGGAAGCCCCATTCTTTTCTGTTAAAATGAATTTTTCATCCGGTACATTAATCAGGCTGAAGTTACTGTAATTTAACATGTTGATATGAAGTTTGGATAAAATGAGCAGAAACCATTATTTTCCCTAATAAATTTTAAATATGAAACGTTTTTTATTTTATCCCCACCATTGCCTTAACTTTTTTGATCGTCCTGTTCTCATGCAAGAAAACAGCTAATGAAAAAGAAAAGGTGCATGTATATGAACCATATGAAATCTCCCTGAGCGCTGAAAAGGAATATGATAATCCTATAGGTAAGTTGAATGTAGGATTGAATTGAAAGGCCCCTATTTTGAAAAGAAGATCTATGGATTTTGGGACGGAGAAAACGAGAGCAAGGTTATAACAAAATTGCCATGATTGCCGCTTTCCTTAATTGAAAAGTAGATTATTATTCGCCCGAATATATGGAAGATAATGGTATCGGTATACGTTAGGCCTGGGAAAAGAACGGTATGAATACAGCCAATTACATGCACGATGAAGAAGGTAATATGCCTTTTGAATCATGGGAAGGTTCTGATGTAGCAGACAATTTTGACAGGATCAATCCTGAATATTTTAAAGCTTTGGATAAAAAAATTGAATATATGAACGAACAGGGACTCATTCCTTTTCTTGAAATGGTGAGAAGAGATCATGTACCCTCATGGAAGGCATCTCCCGCGGGATCCGGTTTTTAAAATCCCCTAGCCAGGGCCATAATTTGCGTTCATTTAGGTCTACCTCAACCACCACCACCGGATCTCTTTCGGTGGCTTCAGCCAAAATATTACCTTCCAGGTCGAAGATGGCTGATTTCATATCATAACTGGAGCTTACCACATATACCTGGTTTTCGATTGCCCTTGCTTTAGTTAGGACCAGGTCGCCTCCCCAGATCGGGAGAAAGATCACTTCTGCACCCTTTTTTGCCAGGGCTCTGGCCGTCTCGGGGAAAGTCACATCCCAGCAGATCATCATGCCGATCCGTCCGAAATCCGTATCGAAAACCGGGATTTCCTTTCCCGGTGTAATTCCGCCCTGGATCTCTTCCCTTGGCAGGCTCAGTTTACGATATTTGCCGGCCAGTTTACCATTTCTATCCAGCAGTACTGCAGTATTATACACCACTCCATCTTTCTTCTCATAGATCCCGGCAATAATATATACATCGAGTTCTTTTGCCAGTTTTCCAAGATAGTCGGTAGAAGGACCGGGTACCGGCTCACTGGCCGATACATAATCGAGATCAGTACTCACAATCGTTACTCCTTCCGGAAGACAAACGATATCGGCTCCTTTTTTTGCAGCATTCCTTACATAAGATGCATATTTTTTCAGGTTTTCTTCCGGACCGGCACTGCGTTCCGGGCGATAGTGTATTGTAGCCAGATTTAACAGCCTGGGTGGTATGGGATCCGTTTCGTCAAAGGAATATCCTCCGAAACGCACCGAACCATCAGCATCCCATCGATAAACCAACTCTATTTTGGCCCTTGCCGATCCTTCCGGGATCTGGTAAGTTTGTTGAAGGATATTCCAGCCTTCCGGCGATACCTCCCTTTGAGTTGCCGGATATTCGGCTCTCCCTACCTGATCACCACCCTTGTCCATCCAAAGAATACGGGCCAGAATACATCGACCCGGTTCTTCTACGGCATCAGACTTGAAATATATCCTGAACTGATAATGTTTCCCTGGTATAACCTCCTCCATCGTGGAAAAGTGTCCATTGACGTAATCCTTTCCATCACCTGATAACAGAAGGGTCGGTTCCCCTTGAAAAAGCCGGTCGCCATCGATCTCATGAACAGGAGCCAATTCACTACGTTGACATTCAAATTGCCAGTTTTGTATATTTTCAGCGTATTCTGCTGACTGGACTATACCTGGCAGACAAATAAAAATAAATATAACAGTAAATTTATTTATATTGCTTATGATCATTTTATCCTGCATTTAATTTGAAACAAGATATATAGACTTCACCGGTATCACAAAATTAAAATATATTTTTCCTCGACAATCAAATTGTTCTTATCTTGGAAAGGAAAATAATGTATTCAAAAACAATAACACTAATTTTTTATGCTTTTCAGACTGCCATTTTTAATAATCCCATTAATTTTTATCCTTTTCTCATGCCAAACTGATCCTGATCCCCAAGATTCGATGGGAGATATCCATTTGACGGACCATGTAAATGTGCAGATAGGAGCCATCAGCCATATGCTGGTGCCCACCTATCCAACCGTTCACATCCCCAATAGCATGGTTCGCATCTATCCTTACACTACACCAGGGGTAAATGATAATTATCTGGCTTCGCGGATCTTCGGGTTTCCGGTAAATATACCTTCTCACCGGCACGGTCCTTTCTCGCTGATCAGTGTTACTTCTCAGACAGAAAGTCTCGATCCTGAAGACCTGGCCTCCCGTTATGGTCATGATTTTGAGATCTCCACACCTTATTATTATTCAGTACTGCTGGAAGATCCTGGTATCGTGGCAGAATATACGGTTACAGAACACGGAGCAGCTTATCGTTTTACCAAAGAGAATGGCGGGATGATCAGGTTGGTGTTGAAATGTACCGGTAAAGGTGAGATTCGGTATGATCAAAACATGGGAATTACCGGATACGACCAGTTACGTTCTGCGGTTCAGTATCTGGGCGGCCAGATCAATATGAGCCCTACTGATATTGGAATTTTTTACGGTCCTGAACAGGTAAAGTCAGGCAAACCGCAGCTAAAAGAGAACGCGGGCATTTTTCTGGATTTTAATGTCAGCCCGGACGATGAAGTGCTGTTGAAGTATGGCATATCATTCATTTCGGAGGAGCAGGCAAATAGGAATCTGAAAAATGAGCTGATGGATCAATCTTTTGAGGATCTGAAATACCAGGCTCAGGACAAATGGGAAGAAATGCTTGGGAAAATAAAGGTATCGGGTGGCACACCTGATCAACAGACGATCTTTTATACCTCGCTCTACAGGAGTTTCGAGCGAATGGTAAATATCACCGAAGAAGGCCGATATTACAGTCCATTTGATGCGGAGGTACATGGGGCGGGAGAACATGATTTTTATGTAGATGACTGGAGCTGGGATACATACAGGTCACTGCATCCCTTACGGACCATCCTGGTTCCTGAAAAAGAAACGGCCATGATTGCTTCCTATATACGGATGTATGAGCAGAATGACTGGATGCCGGCCTTCCCAACCATTTATGGCGATATGGGAGCCATGATCGGCCATCACCAGGCTGCCATTATAGCCGATGCCTGGTTCAAGGGGTTAAGGGATTACGATATCCGGAAAGCCTATGACGGCCTGAGGAAAAATGCCATGGAAGGAACCCGGATACCCTGGGCAGAAGGACCTATGACCGAACTGGATAAGATCTACCTTGAAAAAGGATTTTTCCCTGCCAAAGAGCCGGGCAAACCTGAGACCGTACCTGAAGTCAGTGATTTCGAACGCCGTCAGGCGGTGGCGGTTACCCTTGAGCATGCATACGATGACTGGTGTCTGTCCCGGATAGCCGGTGACCTTGGGGAAAAAGAGGATGCAGAACGATTTGCCTCCCGCGGACAGAATTATCGTAATGTGTATAATCCTGAAATCGGTTTTGTTGCCCCGAAAACAGCCGACGGGAACTGGGTAAAACCCTATGATCCCAAAGCCCCTGCAGGAGTCGGGGCAAGAGCCTATTTTGCCGAAAGTAATGCCTGGACCTACACCTGGTTTGTGCCGCATGACATTACCGGCCTGGTGGGGTTGATGGGTGGAAAAGAAATGGCCGGACAACGGCTGGATCAACTGTTTGATGAACCGCTGGGGCAGAGTAAATGGACCTATCTGGGTTATATGCCTGATGCTACCGGTTTGACGGGAGTTTTTCCCATGGGGAACGAACCCAGTTTTCATGTGCCTTATATCTATGATTTGGTGGGTGCGCCCTGGAAAGCGCAGCGACGTATCCGGATGTTGATGGATTCCTGGTTCAGGAACGACCTGATGGGAATATGTGGTGATGAGGATGGCGGGGCCATGTCATCCTGGTATGTATTTTCTGCCATGGGTTTTTATCCGGTATGTCCCGGTTATCCGGTTTACCTGATCGGCAGTCCCATTTTCGAAAAAACAGAAATCGAACTTGCCGGTAATAAAACATTTATCATCAGGGCGGTGGATGTTTCAAACGAAAATAAATACATCCAATCGGCCACTCTTGGAGGAGAACCGCTGGAGGTTCCCTGGATAACACATAAACAATTGCTCGATGGCGGAGAACTTGTGTTTGAGATGGGGCCCCGGCCGAATAAGGAATGGGGGAGTGAAGCCGATTTTGATAAAATGGCAGAGGCAGCGCTTGCCGATTAATTGGATGAGATCACGGAGGATGTATTGTTCGATTATTGTAATGTCGTATGTTGGATTCATTGGATCACGTCCGGACCAGAAAAATTTATCCCTGAGACAGGAGAACTTTCAGTCCAGGATCTGATTTAAGCATCTGATTTTCAATCTTGTTTTTAACCCGAAAAATTCATAAATTTTTCGCCCGAAGGGCCGATTAAGCGCAA
>CAZIXF010000084.1:0-11385 GCA_964543195.1 uncultured Roseivirgaceae bacterium | reverse complement strand
AATTGCGCTTAATCGGCCCTTCGGGCGAAAAATTTATGAATTTTTCGGGTTAAATGATTATTTTTTCAGCCTTTCCGTGAAAAACAATGTACAACATATCATCGATCATTTTTTTGAAGAAGGGAAATTCTTTATGATTGATCCGATCGACCAGGGCCTGATCAATGATACCTATTTAATCGGTTCTCCGGAAGCAGCAGAAAAATTCATCCTTCAGCGGATCAACAAACATGTTTTCCGCGAACCGCTGAAGGTGATGCATAACCTGACAACCATCCTGGATCATCTGTCGGAAAAAACGTCCGGCCGGTATCATTACCTTAGATTGAAAAAAACACATGGTGGAAAGGATTTTCATGTGGATCAAAAGAATGATTACTGGCGGGTTTTTGTATACCTCGATCATACCTTAACATACGATCAGCCTGCCGGTAACGGGATGGCTTATGAAGCTTCCAGGGCCTTCGGCAATTTTTTAAAAAACCTGCACGATCTGGATCCGGCGCGACTGTATGAAACCATTCCCGGTTTTCATGATTACAACAACCGGTTAAGACTGCTCGATGAGGCTGAACACAAAGACAGTGAAAACAGGCTATCCCGGGTAAACCCGGAAATGGAATTCATAAGGAAAAGATCAAAATATATCGAAACATTTTACCGGTTGCATCTTCCCGGGAGGCCCATTCACGGCGACACAAAGATCAATAATATTCTTTTTAACAGCCATACAAAAAAGGCGGTTTGCGTAATCGATCTGGATTTAGCCATGCCCGGTCCCCTTCTTTATGATTATGGTGATATGGTCAGGTCCTACACCAATGAAACTGCCGAAGATGATCCGTCAACTGGTAATGTGAACATGAATCTTGAGATCTTCGGGGCTTTGACCGAGGGATTTCTTGCTGAAACGTCCGGTTTCATAACCCGGGACGAATCGGATAATCTTCTCCTCGGTGCCAAGGTGGTGATACTTGTACAGGTTATCCGGTACATTACGGATTATTTATCCGGTGATCCATATTATAAAATAAAATATCCCGAACATAATCTCGACCGGACCAGGAACCAGCTGAGATTACTCGAAGCATTAGAAAATCATGAGCAGGATCTGCGGAAAATAATCGATTCGGTTAAAAGTAAAACCGGATAAACATGACAGCCGGTAAGGAAACCGTTACCATGATTCCGCGTGTTTTTACTGGGTTTTCGCGTGTTTTTCCGGGATTTAGCGTGTTTATTTTTGATTTTCCAGGGATTTTCCAGGGATTTTTCCGGGATTTTTCCGGAATATCCGGATTTCCCGGGCCAATGGATTCCTTACCGTAATTTTTGAAATTTTCCGGGTTCGGGACAGGGTATCATTCAAAATACTGAGCAAAACACGCTCCAATATGTAATGTTTTATATTTTTGTTTTATAATGAATGACTATAAATTCCGGAATGACCTTAAGCGGATCATTTTTTAAAATTCAAATTCAGGATGAATAAGACTTTTTATACTTTGATAACAGGTGCCAGCCTAGGGATCGGCAGAGCCTTTGCATATGAATGCGCACGACGCGGGATGAACCTTTTTCTTGTGGCATTACCCGATGAAAACCTGGTTGCTACTGAAAAAGAGCTCAAAAACAAGTTTGATGTAAAGATCCAAACCCTCGGGATCGATCTCACCCGTGATGAAGCTGCGGAATATATTTATAAGTATGCACTGTCCCATGGTATTGATGTAAATATACTCATCAACAATGCAGGAATGGGCACCAGCGGACTTTTCGAAGATTCCAATACAGCCTTTAATCTTAAAATGGTAAAGCTGAACATTCAATCCACAATCTCGGTCACCCGTCATTTCATAAAACAGCTCAAAGAAAATACCCCTTCCTATGTTTTGAATGTCAGCAGCTTGGAAGCTGCCCTTCCCATCCCCTACAAAGCCGTTTACACCGGCACAAAAAATTTTATTTACAGCTTCTCCCTGGCCCTGAAGGAAGAACTGCGTGGATCGGGCACCCATGTCAGCGTACTCTGTCCCGGACCGGTGCTGACGAATAAAGGCGGACTGGAACGTATCAAGTCACAGGGCCGGAAGGCCAAACTCATGGTTTTGATGCCGGAAAAAGTGGCTTCAATGGCTATCCGGAATATGCTGAACAAAAAAACGGAGATCATACCCGGTGTGTTTCCGAGATTGTTGTTTAGGATCTCTCGATGTATTCCTACACCATGGAAAATGAGAATACTGGAACGGGTATTCAGGGTCTATCGTGTCAAAAAGATCGAACCCGAAAAATCCGTGGAGGAAAAGGTAACCTCAGCCTGACAGAGGGAATTTTACCGGTTGCCCTGTCTCATTGGACCGGTATATTGCATTAAAAATTTCCACGGTCTTCCGGCCTTCTTCCCCGGTCACCATGGGTGGTCGTTTATCGATAATGCTTTCAAGGAAATCCTGAAGTTGCCACTGGTGAAAGTATTCTGTAGGCTCTATTTCATTAAAAAATTCCTCATCATCCTTTTTCCAGACATCTTTCATCTGCTCTTCACCGGGTACCGTCCACAGATCGTTATAAGGAGGCTCTTCGATCCCTGAAGTGCCTGCGATGAACATGGCGCCACCATCGGTCTGTACCCCGGCCGCTGCCCCGTTACTGCCGAATACATGAACTTTACCGTACAGGGCAGGATTCTGGGAATTACTGGTAAGGATCGAACCGAATGCCCCGCTCCTGAATTTGATCATGGCAAGGGCCGTGTCTTCCACCTCGATATAAGGATGATTAAAATTCGCCCAGTAACCGAATAATTCTTCCATTTCACCCATATACCACTGAAGGATATCCAGTTGATGCGGTGCCTGGTTCACCAGTACACCTCCTCCTTCTTCATCCCAGGTACCGCGCCATGCATCGCCCTTGTAATAATCCTCTCCACGCCACCCGTACATGGTTACCACCCCCAATATCGGTCGACCCAACTTTCCCTTTTTAATAGCCTCCTTTACTCGTATCACGGGCTGGTAAAGCCTTCGCTGACTGATCATCCCTAAATTCAGTTCCTGTTTACGGGCTTCCGAGATCATGGCATCGCAATCCTTCAGGGATACGGCAAGCGGTTTTTCGACAATTACATGTACGCCCGCCCTCAAAGCAGGTACTACACTGTCGATATGGGCCGGATGGGGGGTGATCACCGTAATGGCATCCAGCTTTTCATCGGCGATCATCTTGTCAAGGTCATCATAAGCCTTAATGCTGAATTCATCTGCAAGATGTTCAGCCCTTTCTATATTCCTGTTGTAAATAGCCCTCAGCTCTGAGATCTCAATATTATTCAGACCCTGGGCGTGGGTGCGGGCAATTTTCCCTGCCCCGACTACAGCCGTTCTTAATTTCACCATGTTCAGGGATTTAAAATCACTTTGAGTAAACCGTCTTCTTTATTGTACAACTTTTCAAACCACCTGGAGCCATCCGAAAGATGTGAAGTCTGTGTGATCAGGACACCGGTGTCGATCATATTGTTCTTCAATAATTCAAGGGCTTCAGGATACTCCCCGCAGATGGCACAACTTCCCAGGACCCTTAGCTCCTGGGTTACGATTTTCTGCAACGGCATCTGGACATTGGCCGTTACGTTACCCACCAGTACTACGGTTCCCCCTTTCCTGATGCTGTCGAAGGCATGATCGATTGATTTCTGTATCCCTACTGCTTCAAACACCACATCCATTCTTTTGAATCCGGTTTGCTTTTCTACTATATCCTCCAGGTCATCGATAACCGGATTGATGGTCGCGGATGCGCCAAGCTGTCCGGCGATCTGGAGTTTATACGGATCGATATCCACGGCAACAATATGTTCATACCCTCTCGCCCTCAGTACCTGGATGATCATCAGTCCGATTATTCCCGACCCGACCACAACAGCCTTGTCGTCGGGAGTTGACTGACTGAGATTAACGGCATGCAATGCCACGGAAATGGGTTCCGTGAGCGATGCCTCGTCGAAACTGACCCCCTCCGGTATTCTGTAAAGAATGTGTGCGGGAAGGGTTATATATTCGGCAAATGCCCCATCCTGTTTATATTCATTATGCGAAACACCCAGTACCCTCCGGTTATCGCTCAGATTATACCTTCCCTGCCGGGCAAACCAGTCATCCGGGTTATAGATCGTGGAATCGAAGGTTACCCGGTCACCTTTTTCCCAATTTTTCACATCCCTGCCGGTTTCTTCAATAACACCTGCCGCTTCATGCCCCATGATCACCGGGGGCACCCTCCTCCCCGAACTTCCATCATAACCATGCACATCGCTTCCACAGATCCCGGCAGACCTTATCCTCACCTTTACCTCATCGGGGCCGGGCGAAGGATCGGGAACATCCTTATATACCAGGGTCTTATACGCTTCAAGTACAAGTGCTTTCATAAAAAGATTTTTTGATTAATGATATTACCTGACAAGATAAATTTTTACCTTGCACCACAACGTTAAATTTCTCAAAAATTTTGAACAAAAACATAATGATCACAAGAATAATCTCTTTTTTACTGATTTTGATGTGTACCATGAACAGCGTAACGGCACAACAAACAAAACCGGGTGAAGTACTGTATATCGGCACATTTTCGGACCCCGGAACGGATGGCATTTATGTATATGGTTTTGACCGTCAAAGCGGACAGGTTGAGCTGATCCAGTCGGTAGGCGGCATGGTGAGCCCTTCCTACCTGACAGTTCATCCCCGGGGTGGGTTCGTATATTCGGTGAACCGCAGTGGGGTGATCCCGGGAAAAAACTGGGGATCGGTCAGTGCATTTGCCGTCGATCCGGCAACTGGCAAACTCAACCATCTGGGTGATCAGCCTGCTTTTGGTGCGGAACCCTGCCATATCAGTACCGATTCAAAGGGAAGACTTGCTTTTGTTTCGAATTATACCACCGGGAATATTGTAGTGTACCCTGTCTTGGGTGACGGGAAGCTCGGTACGGTCAGCGATGCGCATCAGCACACAGGCAGCAGTGTTAATGAGAACAGGCAGAAGGGGCCTCATGTGCATTGTTCCATTGTGTCACCCGACGACCGCTTCCTGTATGTGGTGGATCTTGGCATCGATAAAGTGAAGGTCTATGAAATAGATTATACCGGAAAGAAACTGATACCGCGTCCGGAAAGCGACGGACTGGTAAAACCCGGCTCCGGTCCCCGGCATATAGCCTTTCATCCGGATGGGGATTTTGCCTACGTTATTGAAGAACTGGCATCCGGTATTACTGCTTACCGGGTCAATAAATCAACCGGAGCACTGGTTAAGATCCAGCATATGGCCACTACCCCCCCGGAATATAATGAGACCAATTACTGTGCCGATATCCATGTAGATGGCAGCGGACAATTTTTGTACGGATCCAACCGGGGTCATGACAGCCTTGCGATCTACCGGATCGACCGGGAAAGCGGTCAGCTTGAACTGGTGGGATTCGAACCGACACTCGGAGAATGGCCCAGGAATTTCCTGATCGACCCTGAAAGGGAATATCTGTTCGCAGCCAACCAGAACTCCGATAATGTGGTGATCTTCAGGATGGATCCCGATACGGGACAACTGACACCCACCGGCACAGAGGTGTCGATCCCCAAACCGGTATGTGTGAAGATAATGAGTGATTTTTGAATGAGTGGATCTCCGGCCATACCACCTGCTACATTTTCTAAATAAGTCCTTCGTAAATTTCCATTCCGGTCAATAATCCTTATTTTATACTAGAAGCGAGTATTATTAATCAATAAAATTTTTTATTCATTATGAAAATCACAACCGATGCTTTTGAAGCGGGAGGAAAGATCCCGGTAAAATATACCTGTGAAGGTGAAGATGTTTCTCCGGTACTGCATATACGCGAGGTTCCTGATGAAGCCCAGAGCCTGGCACTGATCTTTGACGATCCGGACGCACCCAACGGTACCTTTACCCATTGGGTAATCTATAATTTATCACCCGATACAAGAGAGCTCAATGAAAACGTACCTGAAGGAGCCACGCTGGAAAATGACATCTATCAGGGAAGGAATGATTTCGGTACCACGGGATATGGTGGTCCCTGTCCACCGCAGGGTATGGAGCACAGATATTACTTCAGGCTTTATGCCCTGGATGAAGTGCTGACTGTCGGTCCCGGAATAACCAGGAATGAGCTTATTAAGGCCATGGAAGATCATACCGTGGGCCAGAGTGAGTTAATGGGCACATTCAGGAGATAAAGTGCCTGTTTATTTGTGGATTTACCTGGTTGTTCGGACCAGTCTGTAAACTTTTTTCAGGACGGGACAACGAGACACAGCTGAACCATTGAACCACGGAACACTTATTCCGGCAGCTCTCCCGGATCAAGTTTTTTCCCCAAAGAAGATACGGCCGCCACATTAAAAAAACCGATTACCGGTTCATCGTTCGACACATTTTCAATATTGGTGGGCACATTGGATAAGGGCTGGGCAAACAATTCTGCAAATCCACCGGGCCGGTCGGTCTGAATGACCACCTCGTTAAGAAAAATAAATGCACCGGTGGAAATCGAATGGATCTCAACATATACAGAGTCTCCGGGCAGATAGGGAGAAAGGAATTTGTCATCCTCATTCTGTTCAAAAGGATTGATCCCTTCCCGTACCGGTTGAATAAACGGAATGCCGTCTACCACACTACCGGCTGTAAATCCGGCATCAAAGGCAATATTGATCTCACCGGGCTTGTTCAGATAATCACCGTTTTTCCAGGCCTTGATCCAGTAGGTATCTCCGCGACCTTCCAGGTCGGATGCATAGAAGGAAGCGAAATAGGAATCGGGAAAAAAACTGTTGCCTTCTTCAAACCGGAAGCTGATGCTGTCGATATCGGGAACCCTGTTCATGGAACCGAATGAATGGAATACCGTTTCGTTAACGGAAACCGTGATCGTATAATCATCACCCACCTGGCCGAAGGATGCTTCTTCGGCCGAAGGTTCCCAGACATATTCTCCTGCTACCTCTGATTCGTTGAACAGGTATTCTTTCCCTTCGTTGTCGGAAACAACCACAGTCGCACCCCGGACACCGGGCAATTCTTCATTCTGAAGATATGGAATGGTCCGGCTAATGCGGATGACCTGGGTTTCCGGCTTGTTGCTAATCCAGGCATCGATCACAGTTACCGGTTCCGCTTCAGGCATTTCCGGGAATATTTCATCTTCACAACCAATGAAAATGGCCGATATAATCAATACGGTAATTATTCTTATCTTCATGTTCCTTTAAAATTTGAAATTATAGGAGACAGCCGGGACTATAGATCCAATGATCGACACCCTCATAGCCATGGTCCTCACAGGTTCACCAGGAGGGGGCCTGTCCTGCCCCTGTGAAAAATAGATGGAAAAAGGATTTCTCCTTCCGTATACGTTATAAAGACTGAAACCCCAGTAATCATTGTTTTTCCTTGGCTCCCCGTTTTTCCGGTATTTTTTTCCGTTCAGTGTAACCGACAGATCGAGCCTGTGGTAATCCGGGATCCGGATATTATTCCGGCTGCCAAAAGCGTTATAGGGTATCAGATAATCCTGTATCACGAAACGGGAGGTCGGAAAGGTGGTGGGCGTCCCTGACACATAGGTGAAATTGGCCGAAAAGGTGAGGCGTTCATTCAGGTCATAAAAAGCGGCCAGCTTTAAATTATGTAATTGATCGAATCGTGTAGGATACCAATTTCCCTGGTTTATCCCGTCCACTTTGAGTTCTGTCCGGGCCAGGGTATAGCTAATCCAGCCGTTCAGTTTCCCGGTATTTTTTTTCAAAAACAATTCGAGACCAAAAGCCCGCCCGATACCCGACAATAGGTCTCCCTCAATACGTTCGTTGATCAGCAGATCAGCCCCGTCGATATATTCAATCTGATTTTCCGTATCCCGGTAATATATCTCGGCTGATGTCTCATAATCATTTTTTGCACCAAAATTCCTGAAATAACCCAATGCATACTGATCCGCCGTCTGAGGTTCGATATTATTCGTGCTGGGCGTCCATATATCCAGCGGATTGGAGGCCGTTGTATTCGATACCAGATGAAGGTACTGGGAAAGCCGGTTATAACTGGCTTTCAGGGAACTTTTCTTGTTAAGCTGGTATTTGGCCGATACCCGGGGCTCCAGGTTGTAATAATCCTGTATGGTCTCGAAATCACCGGCTTCCGTTACCGAAGTAACCCGTTTTCTTTCACCCGGAACACTTTCTTCAAATTCATACACCCTGCCGGCCCCCATATACAGAAAACCGGAGCCTCTCAATCCATATTGAATTGTGAAATCGGGTCCGATACTCAGTTCATTGCTGACATAAAGAGCACCTTCAAGACCGAATTTTCTATCCAGGCTGATATCAGTAGTTATTCCATTGCTTACACCGTAAGCATTGGCCGGGTTGAACCGGTAATATGTAAGTTCACCTCCGAAATCCCAGATATTACCTGTACTTCCGAAGTAGGTGAGATGAGGTTTGAGAGACATGGTTCGGATACGTGATTCCCATTCGAACTTATCCAGTTCATTATCACCGAAGGCAAGACTGTAATCATAGTCACTGTAAATAGCGGTAATATTCGAAAAGAGCTTATCGGAAAAGAGATGGTTCCACCGGAGGGTGGAGGTCATGTTTCCCCATGAGAATCCCTGTCGTGCATCGAATTTGAATACATCCCTGCCCATATAACCGGATAAATACAACTGGTCTTTTTTACTGAATTCATGGTGAGCCTTGGCGGTCAGGTCATAAAAATACAATTGAGCGCCGTCATCAAGTACATCGGTAAAAGGACGGGCCAGCACATCTCCGTAGCTACGCCGGCCTGCGACTACAAAAGTGGTTTTATCCTTCGTGATCGGCCCTTCCAGGGTCAGCCGGCTGAATATGGTTCCTACACCTCCCTGTGCAGCAAAATTTTTATGATTCCCCTCCTTCATCCGGATATCCAGAATAGAGGAGATCCGTCCCCCGTATTGCGCGGGAATACCTCCTTTGTATAATTTCACATCCCTTACGGCATCGGGGTTGAACACGGAGAAAAAACCGAGCAGATGGGAAGAATTATATACGGGTGCTTCATCGAGGATAACCAGGTTCTGCCCCACGCTGCCACCCCTTACGTTGAATCCGGATGAACCTTCACCCACGGTGCTTACACCCGGGAGCAGTTGTATACTTTTTAAAACATCAACCTCTCCAAGTAAGGCAGGTATCTTCTGAATCGTCTGGATATTGAGCTTATTTACACTCATTTCCACCCCTTCAATATTCATCCCATCCTCTTCACTGACGATCACTACTTCTTCCAGTTCCTGGTTTCCCGGCGACAGCTCCATATCCAGATCCATGTTCTCTTCCAGATTCACCTCTCTAACTTCCATATTATAACCCAGATACCTGAATTCCAGGGTGTAGGTGCCGGGTTCGAGCGAGATCGAATAAAATCCATAAAAATTGGTGGATCCCCCCCTTTGAATTTCCCTGACATATACAGTAGCACCGATGAGATTTTCACCGTTCGAAGCATCCTTCACATATCCACTGATGGTTTTTTTATTGGTAACCTCTTCCGATTGAACTTCAGAAAGCCCGGAAAAAAAGATCATGACCACTAAGATGAAAGTCCGCATATATAAGAAAAATGTATAGCTCTTTTGATGTTAAACAGTGGTTGCCCGGGAATGTTTCAAACCTTCTCTCATTTTATAACACCGTTTAATTATAAACAGCGATAATAGCCAATTGATAAAGAAAAGACAATGTTAATGGTATAACCGGAGATAATACTTCAGGAACGGCTATAATATTATTTCATTTTCTTTCTGAGGCAATGGCAAAATAATCATCCAGATCACATAGTCGCTCGCTTAATAACCAGAGCCGTTGGGCATCCTCCCTGATAAGGGATCGTTTGGAAGATTTTTTTGGCTTTTTCTTTTCCCAGTATTTGCCTGATATACCTTTTACTTCATCAGAACTGGCCAGGTGAACTGATGTCTCTGCACCTTCCGAGGGACTCACACCGCCCAATCTCCTGATCTTCCAGGCCAGACTGTGAAATGAAATGGTGTGCTTGAGTCCTATGTTGGTTTTAACAAGCCCGGGTTGTGCACAATATACAGACAACTTGTCTATGGGTTTTCTTCTTTCGAATTCATAGGTGAAAAGGACATTGGCCAGCTTCGATTGGGCATAAGCCCGCAAACCATGGTATTTCTTTGTCAGGTTGATATCATTGAAATGGATCTTTCCGTGAAAATGGGAATCCGAAGATACATTGATTATCCTGGGGTCATCAGAATTGATCAATACGGGCAAGAGTTCATGAGTAAACAGAAAAAAAGCCAGGTGATTTACGGCAAACTGCATTTCAATGTTGTCATCACTGTACACGAGTTTTGAATACCAGGTTCCGGCATTATTGATCAACACATCGATCCTGGGATATTTTTCCCTGATCCGTGCCGCCCCTTTTCTGATCTGCTTCTGTGAACTGAGATCAATATCAAAACCATCGATATTTGCACTTCCCGATTTTTTTTTCAGCTTGTTTATGGTGTCTTCTACTTTTTCCTGGTTCCTGGCCACCACAAGTGTCATAAAGCCTTTTTTGGCCAGGTCGAGTGCAGTTTCATATCCTATCCCGGAGTTGCTCCCGGTGATTACACAGATTTTATTTTCCATATATTTACTGTTCAGCTACGTTATGGTATAAAAAAATCAATTTTTAATGGGTTTATTCATCGGATGACTTAAATCCTATTCATCGTATTCTTCTTCATCGTATTCTTCGTATGACTTCAAATCAAATGATGAATGTTATACGAATGTCATACGACGAATATTATCCGATTCCTACCAGATGCTATATTAACAAAAAAATGAACAATTCGAGGCTTTGTCCTCCGGATTTTATACATAAACCAATACGACTTTTGTTCCTTCACCTTCTTTACTGGCAACCCTGATCATTCCTTGTTGGCTTTTCATTAACTGACGCGACAGGGTAAGCCCGATCCCGGATCCTTCCTGTTTTGTAGTAAAAAAAGGCATAAAAATATAATCCAGGATATTGAACGGGATCCCATCTCCATTATCGATAACTTCGATTACTTTTCCCGAACCGGTAATACAGGCATTGATTTCTATAAGGGGATCCTGATGATCTGTCAATGCGTAAATGGAATTTTTTAATACATTGATAAGGATCTGTTCACTCATGTTTTTATCCATCCTGATGGTCAGATCGGGCGGATCAACAGATATATTTACCTTAACCTGATCAGGAATCAGGCTGTCTTTCAAAAGACTCACGTTGTCT
>CAZIXF010000083.1:0-11499 GCA_964543195.1 uncultured Roseivirgaceae bacterium | reverse complement strand
ATTGCGCTTAATCGGCCCTTCGGGCGAAAAATTTATGAATTTTTCGGGTTAAAACAATAGCTGTCTGAAGTTGAACGCCGGTACGTGAGCCTGATCCAGACGCACATTATTCTTTTTACAGAAATAATTAATCCTTAAAAGGGGGGAAATAGCTTTAATTTTATATTAGATTTGACATTTTATGATGACGGATTAAGTTATTATACAAATAACCGGGCAGTAAGCTTTTTCTGCCATTCACCTTTTACCAAACAACGTATCGCAATGCTAAAAAAAATAAATCCGACCACCACCGAAAGCTGGAAAAAACTCAAAGCCCATTATGAAGAGATCAGAGATAAACATATGGTAGATCTTTTTGGCGCAGACCCCGATCGCTTTAATAATTTCTCAGTACAGTTCGAGGATATCCTGGTCGATTTCTCTAAAAACAGGATTACTGACGAAACGATCGATCTCCTGGTCAGGCTTGCCGAAGAAACCGACCTGAAGGCGGCCATAGAGGCTATGTTTACAGGGGAAAAGATTAACCTGACCGAAAGAAGGGCCGTACTTCACGTAGCCCTCAGAAACAGAAACAACGACCCCATTTATGTTGAAGGCAAGGATGTAATGCCCGATATCAACCGTGTACTGAATAAGATGAAAGTTTTTTCTGATAAAGTAATCAGCGGGCAGTGGAAAGGATATACCGGCAAGAAGATCACCGACATTATTAATATCGGGATCGGTGGCTCGGCTCTGGGACCCCTGATGGTCACTGAAGCCCTCAAACCTTATAAAATACCACACCTGAATGTGCATTTTGTGTCCAATGTAGACGGGAGTCATATCCTTGAAACACTGAGGAGGATCGATCCGGAAACCTCCCTTTTCCTCATATCTTCGAAGACATTCACAACCCAGGAAACCATGACAAACGCACATTCGGCAAGAAAATGGTTTCTGGATTCAGCCGGGAATGAGGAGCATATAAAAAAACATTTTGTGGCCATTTCAACCAACCTTGATGCAGTTACCGGATTTGGCATCGATCCTGAAAACATGTTTGAATTCTGGAACTGGGTGGGAGGAAGATATTCACTATGGTCAGCGATCGGATTATCCATTGCCCTGGCTATCGGTTTCGACAGGTTCCTGGAACTTCACGAGGGAGCACATGAAATGGATCAGCATTTCAGGTATACCAACTTTAAAAATAACCTGCCGGTGATCCTGGCCCTGCTGGGGATCTGGTATAATAATTTTTTTAATGCCGAAACACATTGTGTCCTTCCGTATAGTCAGCATCTTAAATTCCTGCCTACCTATCTTCAGCAGGGTGATATGGAAAGCAATGGAAAGCGTATCGACAGGGAAGAAAACCTGGTGAATTACCAGACTGGCCCCATTATCTGGGGAGAACCGGGTACGGATGGGCAACATGCTTTTTACCAGTTGATCCACCAGGGAACCAAATTGATACCTTGTGATTTTATAATTCCGGCAAACAGCCTTGAACCCATTGGGGATCATCATGAAAAGCTCACTTCCAATTATTTCGCCCAAACTGAAGCATTAATGAAAGGAAAAACAGAGAAAGACGTGGTCGGTGAATTCAAAAAGGAAGATAAATCACTGGAGGATGTGAAACATCTTATCCCCTATAAAATCTTCCCGGGCAACAAGCCCACAAACTCCATCATTTTCAGGGAACTCTCCCCCAAAACATTGGGAAGTCTGATCGCCATCTATGAACATAAAATATTTGTTCAGGGGGTGATATGGAATATTTTCAGTTTTGATCAATGGGGTGTAGAGCTTGGAAAACAACTGGCCAAAAAGATACTTCCCGAGCTGGAAGGAGACAAACCGGTGTATTCACATGATGGATCTACCAACAACCTAATCAATTATTATAAACGGCTCAGGAAACAATAAGATCAGTTGATCGAGGAAGAGGAGAATAATCTCCGGTTCGATTCTTCCTTTTCATTACGGGCCCGGGCGAGTTCATGCGCATTGATCAGTTCGATCTGAAATTTTTCGTCCTGTTCGTTCAGGATACGGTATTTATAGTCTCCTCCGGGTGATTTCAGAATTAATGAAGGTATATCATAATTGACGGCCCACATTCCATTTTCCGTTGACCGGTCTGCATTGATTTTGGTAAAAATCCCGTCATCCCGTAATATCAGTTTGAATTTTCGCTCCTCAACGACCGTGCGGGTCAATATGGCGGAGGGTATTTCAAACACTTCAAGCACTTTCTCTGATCTTTCCGGCATGTTATGTCCCTGGTCCTCACCCCAATATAAATACAATCCCCAGGCGAAAAACTGAAAAATTAAAAATAATACGATCCTGACTTTCATAACGGGTGGATGTTTATTTTAAGCTAGTTATTTTCTCTTATATCAAACTGTTCTTAAAATTATGGCGATTTCCTGGTATAATAGATCTCTTTATTTTATAAATAATTCTTACTGAATTGAATTATTCCTGTATTACTCCCTAACAATCGTTTAAAAAGCAGATTCCTAATAAAAAAAGGTTTACAAATCGCATTTTTTACAATTGGACCGTAAAGTTAAAAAAAAATATAAAAAAATCTACAAATTCTGCAATTTTCTTCAATCCTGTGCAATCTTTTCTGTTCCGGCTTTATTTTCCGGCGCTTTCAACCATCAGGTTTTCAATATAGGCCGCGTCGTTCAGTAATTCCGGTTTGCAGTTAAAATATTCAACCACAATTTGATTACCAAGTGATTTCATCGATGGCCGAAGTTATACTTGAATATCGTCTGGTTCTTTAATCTCTATCAGGGATCCTGTACCCTTATCTATCTCATTCCAGGATAAATTGGAAAAGGAAAGATATACCATGCTGCAGGAAGGGAATGAATCCACAGGATCATTCAACAGGTGTTCACATAAATGCAACATGGCCGGATTGTGGCCGATCACCATAACTGATTCCAGCGAATCGTCAATCGCATTGATCCGGTTCATCAGGGTTCTCACCGAAGCTTCATAGAGATCTTCATCCTCTTCTATTTTTGTATTTTCGACCTGAACCTGCTCAGCTACGAACATGGCCGTTTTTTTTACCCTCACCGCGTTGCTGGTCAGTATTTTATCCGGAATAACTTCCTTCATATATAAATACCTCCCCAGCCGGGAAGCCTGTTGTATACCCGTATCGGTCAGCTCCCGGTCAAAGTCCTTCTGACCACCTTCAGCCTGTCTACTTTTTGCATGTCGCACCAGAATCAGATGTCTTTTCATTTTTTTATTTAATTTTATTAGTTTATTTAAGGCACTTAATTTATCAAATAAAGTTCTATATAATCATTTTTTTAGTTTATTAGTTAATAATATAGTTATTTGCAGTTTTTAAAAAAATACATATGCCCAGGAATTTAGTAATTGTCGAGTCACCTGCAAAGGCTAAAACCATAGAAGGATACCTTGGCAAAGACTTTGAGGTTAAATCCAGTTATGGCCATGTGAGAGACCTGCCCAAGGATAACTATGCTATTGATATCCAGCATGGTTATAAACCCACCTATGAAATACCCCGGGATAAGAAAGAGGTGATCAACCAGTTGAAAAAGGCAGTCAATAATTCGGATCTTGTCTATCTCGCCAGCGATGATGACCGGGAAGGTGAGGCCATTTCGTGGCATTTAAAGGAGGCGCTTGATCTGTCGAATGATAAAACACGCCGTATCGTATTCCATGAGATCACAAAAAATGCGATTGAAAATGCCCTGAAAAATCCAAGGGGTATCGATATCGACCTGGTGAATGCCCAGCAGGCAAGAAGGGTTCTCGACCGGCTGGTGGGATTTGAATTATCCCCGTTATTATGGAAAAAGATTAAGACCGGTCTTTCAGCCGGTAGGGTACAGTCTGTAGCCGTACGTCTGGTAGTGGAAAGGGAAAGGGAAATTGAAAAATTCAAACCTCAGGGTTTTTTCCGGATCTCAGCCTATTTCGATATCGATCCCAACACCCAATTGAGAGCTGACCATCCCAAACGTTTTAAAACAGAAGAAGAGGCGCTTGCATTCCTGGAAACGTGCAGGGAAGCTGAGTTTTCCATAAAGGATCTCGAAAAGAAGCCCGCAAAAAAATCTCCCGCACCACCCTTTACGACATCGACCATGCAACAGGAGGCGAGCAGGAAACTTGGTTTTTCTGTATCACAGACTATGACCATTGCCCAGAAATTGTATGAGGCAGGAAAGATCAGTTATATGAGGACCGATTCAGTAAATCTTTCCAATGATGCAATGGAAGGGGCAAAAAAGGCTATTCTGAAAGATTTCGGTAACGATTATCTGAAAACCAGGCATTATAAGACCAAATCCCAGTCGGCCCAGGAAGCCCACGAGGCCATCAGACCCACGGATTTTTCCAGAAAAGAGGCCGGGGATGATCGCAATGACCAGAAACTGTATGATCTTATCTGGAAAAGAGCTATAGCTTCACAGATGGCCGATGCACAACTGGAACGTACTATCGTGACCATCGGACTATCAAACAGTGCCGAGACATTATCCGCTACAGGTGAGGTGATCAAATTCAGCGGATTTCTTAAATTATATCAGGAATCGACCGATGAAGAGACGGAGGAAGAAGTGCCGGCCACTCTTCTGCCCCCCCTGGAAGTGGGTCAGAAACTCGATTTAAATCATATTCTGGCAAAGCAGGGTTTTACCAGACCACCTGCCCGGTATACCGAGGCGAGCCTGGTCAAAAAACTGGAAGAACTTGGCATCGGCCGTCCATCGACCTATGCGCCGACCATCTCCACTATCCAGAAAAGAAATTATGTAACCAAGGAAATCAAACCGGCCAAATCAAGAAATGTCAGGGAATTGATACTGAAAGATAATTCGATATCCAGTAAAGAGTACACGGAAAATTACGGCTACGATAAAAACAAGCTTTCGCCCACCAATATAGGCATGGTCGTAAATGATTTCCTGGTTAATTATTTCCCCGGTATCGTGGATTATTCCTTTACGGCGAAGGTGGAAAAGGAATTTGATGATATTTCACAGGGAAAAATCGAGTGGGGCGATATGATCGACCGTTTCTATAAGGATTTTCATCCACAAGTGGAAAATACGGAACAGGTTTCACGTGCGGAGGTCCGGAATGTAAGGGAGTTGGGCGCTGATCCTGAATCAGGAAAAAAAGTGTATGCCCGCCTGGGCAAATTCGGCCCTATGGTGCAGATAGGCGATCCCGACGGCGAGGAAAAACCCAGGTTTGCCAGCCTCAGAAAAGGACAATATATTGAAAATATTACTCTTGATGAAGCCCTCGAACTTTTCAGGCTGCCGAGGGAGGTCGGTCAATATGAAGGCACGCCCATCGTTGCCAATATAGGCAGATATGGCCCCTACATTAAATATGATAACAAGTTCGTTTCGCTGGGAAATGAAGATCCCCTGCAGGTAACGGAAGAAAAAGCCATCGAACTGATCGAGGAAAAAAAGAAATCCGAAAGCGAAAATATAATCAAAAAATTTGACGAGGATGAAGATCTGAAAGTGTTGAAAGGCAGGTATGGTCCCTATATTAAATACGGCAGAAAAAATATCAAGATCCCGAAAGACAGGGATCCTGCTGAACTCACTTATGAAGAATGCCTGGACCTGGCACAAAAGGCACCTTCAAAAAAAAGGAGATTTAAAAAGAAAAAATCATGAAAAAACTGGTAGCGCTTACCGGGTCCGGAATTAGTGCCGAGAGTGGCGTGAAAACCTTCCGCGACTCCGGGGGCTTATGGGAAGGGTATGATGTGATGGAAGTGGCTACACCCCAGGGCTGGGCAAAAGATCCCGAACGGGTACTTGAATTCTATAACCAGAGAAGAAAACAGGCACTTTCCGTAGAACCGAATGATGGCCATCGCATACTGGCCGAACTGGAAAACCATTTCGATGTAACCGTTATCACCCAGAATGTAGATAATTTGCATGAGAAAGCCGGTTCATCCAAGGTAATTCACCTGCATGGTGAGCTTTTTAAATGCCGTAGTACAGCGGACGAAAACCTGGTTTATGAAATGGAAGACTGGGAGCTGAAACTGGGCGATAAATGTGAAAAAGGATCTCAGCTCAGGCCACATATCGTTTGGTTTGGTGAGCTGGTCCCCATGATGGATGTGGCAGTGGAGGAAACCCTCAAGGCTGAAATATTCCTGGTGGTAGGCACCTCGCTGGTTGTCTATCCGGCTGCAGGTCTTCTCGATTATGTCAGCGACGCTGTCCCGAAATATATTGTCGATCCGAATATGCCGGATGTACCCCGCAGACCTAATCTTCATCTGATCGAGGAAAAAGCAAGCACCGGGATGAAAAAGGTCAGGGATACGTTGCTTGAGAGGGATAAATAATCCGGGGATCCTGGCGGTTTTATTTTCGATTCACGGCCTCGAATGCTTCTACAATAGACTCCCCCCCCGGAGATGACTGCAGGGTGATGAACAGCGATGTGATCTCACGGATCTCTTTTATAAGGGTATCGCTTCCCTGGATGATCTGTATCCTGTTTGCAACCTGGTTGTTTGTAGGAAGTGTCAATACGCTCCATTCCCCCTGACTTATTTCAACCGGTCCGTTTTCACAGAATTCTGGATCTGAATTAACACGATATACCAGGCTGTCATCGAACACCTCGTAGGTATATATTTTGCGGAGTTCACATTCGGAAATATCCGCCAACTCACCATCAACAGTCATAGACATCCTGGTCCAGCTTTTTACCGTATCACCGGATAGGAGGCGGGTCACTTCATCAGGATTAAAAAAGACCATTTTTTCATCCTTTGCGCATCCGGCAATGCATACAACCAGAAAAGATATCAAAAGAATACAAGGGTTACTGATTATGCTTTTCAGTTTCCGTTCCAATAAATGATCGTTTTTCTTTATCACCATCAATAATATACTCCCATAGACGTTCGTAGGGCAATACTTCAAAAATTTCTGTGCCAAATTTACATTGTTTATCTGACATCAACCTCCGATGAAGATACCGTCCTTTTTTCCTGCATACGGAAACATCAAAATTACATTTTTTCAGCAATAATAATAACCTGAGAAATGTTTTCGTCCGGTAACAGGAATTTGCGCCTCCGGTCTTTTTTATCCTCGATACCAGGCTGTCGATCTCCTCTGCTGCAAGTTCATGCTGATCTTTGCTATGGTAATTCAGGATATTAAGCAGGCAGGACTGGAAAAACAATTCAAAAGGAATTTCACTTTTCTGCCCGATCTTTTTAAGATTAGGATCAAACAGGGGTATCTTTTTAGAACCTTTTTTTGAAATTAGCCTGGCTAATCGGATGAGTTCTTTCATATCAAAAAAATCCGGTTAAAATTAAAAAATATTGGATTTAAGGACCAGTTTTCCTCCCGCCTGAATTTACGCAAAAAATCATTAATCTAATCGACTCAAAAAGGGAAAAATATTGCCCTGGGAACATTTGATAGAATGAAATCCCGGCGGTCATAAATTTCCGGTCTGCAGATTCCCAAGATAAGAATAAACCAGCAACCCCTGATCCCAAAAAATGCCATCCAACGCAGTATCCTAAGCTCAAAACCATTATTTTTGCAAGCCGGTAGATACTTATCAAAATCATTAATTATGGCTGATTACAATTTGAGGGAAATAGAGAAAAAATGGCAAAAATACTGGGAAAACAATCATACGTACAAGACCGGTATTGATCACTCCAAAACCAAATATTATGTATTGGATATGTTTCCCTACCCATCCGGTGCCGGCCTGCATGTGGGACATCCACTGGGCTATATAGCTTCCGATGTAGTCAGCCGGTACAAAAGACTGAAGGGTTTTAATGTACTTCATCCGATGGGATTTGATGCCTTCGGTCTGCCTGCAGAACAATATGCCATCCAGACCGGCCAGCATCCTGCTATTACCACCAACAACAATATCAGGCGGTACAAGGAACAATTGCTGAACATGGGATTTAGCTATGACTGGGAAAGGGAAGTCAGGACCTGTGATCCCGATTATTATAAATGGACCCAGTGGATCTTTCTCCAGTTATACAAAAGCTGGTACAACAACCAGTCCAACAAAGCCGAACCGATCGAAACACTGATAAAGACACTGGAAAAATCAGGTAACGCTGAAGTAAACGCAGCCTGTGATGAAGAGACGCCACAGATCACAGCCGGACAATGGAACCGGTTCAGTGATAAGGAAAAGGAGTTGTTTTTATTGAAATACCGCTTAACCTACCTTGCAGAAACGACAGTCAACTGGTGCCCGGCACTGGGTACTGTGCTGGCCAATGATGAAGTACGGGACGGTCTTTCTATCCGGGGCGGACATCCTGTGGAACAGAAAAACATGAAGCAGTGGAGTATGCGCATCACGGCTTACGCCGAAAGGCTGCTGGATGGCCTGAACCGGATCGAATGGACCGATGCGCTGAAAGAAATGCAGCGAAACTGGATCGGGAAATCCTACGGCTGTTCGGTTAACTTTCAGGTGGCCGATTCGAAGCGGAAACTGAGTGTTTTTACTACCCGTGTGGACACCATATTCGGGGTTACCTTCATGACGATTGCCCCCGAACATGAATTATTACCCGAACTTACTACGCCCGGCCAGAAAAAAGAAGTAGATGAATATATTAAAAAGGCAAAAGCGAAAAGCGAAAGAGAAAGGATGATGGATGTAAAGACCGTAAGCGGTGTGTTTACCGGTTCCTATGTAATTCATCCATTTACAGGCGACAAAATACCTATCTGGATTGCCGATTATGTGCTGGCCGCCTATGGAACGGGGATTGTTATGGGGGTACCTTCCTCTGACACCCGGGATTATGCATTTGCCAGGCATTTCGATATTCCCATCGTAAAAGTCCAGGAAGGTAAACATACCGATATTTCAAAAGAAGATTTCGATGCCAATGCCGGCACCATGATCAATTCTGATTTTCTTAACGGTTTGCCCGTAGAGGAAGCCATCCAGTTGGCTACCCGGAAAGTCGAGGATCTGGGCGTAGGCAGAAACAAAGTAATTTACCGGTTGCGGGATGCCGTTTTCAGCCGTCAACGGTACTGGGGTGAACCCTTCCCTATCTATTACCAGGATGATGTGCCTTATCCTCTAGATGAAAATGAACTCCCGCTTGTATTACCCGATGTGGATGCTTATCTGCCCACAGAAGAAGGCAAACCTCCCCTGGGACGGGCTATAAACTGGAAATATAAAGGAAAGTATCCGTACGAATTAAGTACCATGCCCGGATGGGCCGGGTCGAGCTGGTATATGTTCCGTTATATGGATCCCAGGAATGATAAGGAATTTGCAAATAAAGAAGCTGGAGAATACTGGAAGGATGTAGATCTTTATATCGGAGGAGCCGAACATGCGACCGGACACCTGATGTATTCCAGGTTCTGGACTAAGTTTCTGTTCGATCGGGGTTATGTCTCTGATGACGAACCTTTTAAAAAACTGATCAACCAGGGAATGATCCAGGGCCGGTCAAATTTTGTATACAGGGTTAAAGGGACCAACCAATTCGTTTCCTATAATTTGAGAAAGGAATACGATGTGCAGGCCCTGCATGTGGATGTGAACCTGGTGGATAACGATATACTCGATATTGAGGCTTTCAAAAAATGGAGTCCTGAATACAAAGATGCCGATTTCATCCTCGAAGATGGAAAATACGTCTGTGGCCACGAGGTGGAGAAGATGTCCAAATCCCTTTACAATGTGGTCAACCCGGACGATATCATCGAAAATTACGGAGCCGATACACTCCGGATGTATGAAATGTTTCTGGGCCCTATCGATCAGGCCAAGCCATGGAATACCCACGGTATCGATGGTGTAAGTAAATTTCTCAGGAAATTCTGGCGGATGTTTTTCGATAAAAAAGATAATTTCAGCGTTTCCGAAGACGAGCCAACCGAAGAAGAGCTCAGGATCCTTCATAAGGCAATAAAAAAAGCGGAAGAGGATATTGAAAGGTATTCATTCAATACGTCTATCAGTAATTTTATGATCTGTGTGAATGAATTATCCGCCATTGATTGCAATAAAAGAGCAATACTCGAACCGTTGACCCTGATCATATCACCCTATGCTCCCCATATTACGGAAGAATTATGGAGCCTGCTGGGCCATAAAGACAGTATAGTACATGCAGCCTATCCGGAATATAAGGAGGGATATATCCAGGAAGAAACGTTTGAATATCCCGTATCGATTAACGGTAAACTGAGAACAAAGATCAATTTCGGCGTGGATACACCGAAGGAGGATATGGAGCGGGAAGTGCTGAAATCGGATGTGGTTCAAAAATGGTTGGATGGCAAAGATCCGAAAAAGATCATCATCGTACCCCGGAAGATCATCAATGTGGTAGTATGATCAGGTAATTAATGGCTTTTACAAATCCGGGAAGAGATATTCCTGCCGGGGCAGGCTCCGGATACCCAGGGAAGCGCATAAAGTTTCGGATTAAAAACCGTCATCTTCTTCCTCCTCTTCAGCCGGTATCGAATCCTGCGGAGATGGACCATTCTGCTGAGGTTCAGGAATTGATTCTTCGCTGGCATTGTCACTCTCCTGCCTGTTTGCATCATCCTCTTGTGCGGTTTTTCTGTTTTTCCCGCCACCAAACAAACTGCCACTGAACAAACGTTTAAAAAAACCCGGCTTTTCCTCTTCCGCTGGTTCCTCATCCGGTTCTTCGGTATCTTCCATACCCTTCGCTCCGGACGTGGCTCCCCGTTCATTCACATTTCCGAAAAGGGTGTTGTATACCAGCTGGTCATAGTTGAAAAGGGTATGATAGGGAGAGATACGTTGCTGCAGCGTATCGGCAGCAAGCGAATCGGCGCTTGCCATGAGTATGGTATCCCGGTATTCCGGATAACGGGTTACCATTTCAATATCTTTCATCTCCCGGAACTTCTGCCAGTACGGTTTTTCATCGATAATACCGAATTTTGTTTTTTTTACATTGCCCAGGCCGGGTTTTGGTATGGAATCGGCTTCAAAAAGGCTCAGGCGATCTTTAAATTCTTTCTGATCAAGGTAATACTGGCTTTGATAGGCCGGACAGGTGATCTTCTGCCAGCAGGAGCTCAGCATCAACAGAATGATTACAGAAAGCCATATGATACGGGAGTAGTGCATTTAATTTAGAACGGGGGAAAGAGGTTGGATATTGTTTTACATTTTTATGACAAATCAGATATAAATTATGAATTTTTCAATTTTACAATCACAAATATAAAAGGTTTGTTTTAATAACCATTAAAAAGGTTACAGAATTTAAGGTATTGAGGCAGTTAGGTTTGAAGCTTTATATAATCAATAAACATTGTAGCTGCAGCATTAAATAACCAATAAACCATGATTCAGTGATCCATTAATATTCAATTTTTTTAACCCGAAAAATTCATAAATTTTTCGCCCGAAGGGCCGATTAAGCGCAAT
>CAZIXF010000082.1:0-12244 GCA_964543195.1 uncultured Roseivirgaceae bacterium | reverse complement strand
TAAGAAACAAAATCGCAATCTAACGGCACGGCGCTATAGCCGCCAACCGTTGGCATTAATAAGGAATAATTAAAACAGAAAAAAATGAGTAAATCAGCGAAAAGTGTTTTCATTTATGGTATCTTTTATGTATTCAATGGGCTAATGCTTCTTTTAGCACCTAATGTTCTGCTTAATTCTCTGGGGATTGAGCCTACTTTTGAAGTATGGATTAGACTTGCAGGCATTTTATTATCTGCCATTGCAGTTTATTACATTCTTGCAGCTAAGTATGAGCTTATTGTGATAATGAAGGCAACAGCTTTTATTCGATTTTCAATCATCTTTTTCTTTACGGCTTTTGTATTGTTGCAACTGGTGTCTTCAAGCATCATAATAATCTCGGTTATAGATTTTTTAGGGGGACTTTGGACCTTCTTGATGTTAAAAAAAGAAGGACATTTTACACGAAGTAAATAAAAACTGGTTTAGGTATTAAAAAAAACATACTAATGCCAACATTGTATAAGCGTAATGCGGGCTGAATGGCTAAATTTCAGCGTTTTAGCTCCTAATAAATTTTTGGAGAGGGGACAGTGAATCGCTTCGAAAAACCGCACTACGCTTATACTTGACCGTTACCTTGCATAGAGAAGTGAAAATAAATCTGTTAGTTAAATAATATCGAATAAGATGAAAATATCAACACCAACTATTGTTAACATAATCCCTTTAGTGTTCATTTTTTCAGGTGTGACAATTGCACAAGATTTCAACCCATATCTGCTTCCTCCCGAAGTGATTAAATTACCGGAAAAAGCAGATAATTATTCTGCAACAAAGAGAAAATTTACAGGTATTCCTAGCACGGCAATAGCCACTAGAGGGAAAATTTGGACTACATGGTATGCAGGAATAACACCTGAAGAAGACAAGAACAATTATGTAGTAGTATCCTTCAGCTCGGATGACGGAAATACATGGGAAGAAAGATTAATTATTGACCCAGATGGTAATGGCCCGGTTAGGGCTTTTGATCCTGAAGTTTGGATTGATCCAAAAGGGAAACTATGGATTTTTTGGGCACAAACCATTGGACATGATGGAAGCACTGCCGGGGTATGGGCAATTATAATCGACAATCCAAATTTAAAAAATCACAAATTGCTAAAACCTCAGAGAATAACTGATGGTATTATAATGTGTAAACCTACTGTTCTTTCTAGTGGAGAATGGATTATCCCGGCTTCAACCTGGAGATCTACTGATAATAGTGCAAAAGTTATTGTTACTACTGATGAGGGTAAATCCTGGCACGAAAGGGGTGCCGTAAACGTTCCAAAAGAAGTAAGGAGTTTTGACGAACATATGATAATAGAAAGGAAGGATGGTACTCTTTGGATGCTTGTACGCACTAAATACGGAATAGGTGAAAGCGTTTCTAACGATAAAGGTAAATCTTGGAGCCAATTAACACCCTCCAAAATAATGCATCCAAGTGCACGATTTTTTATTAGGAGACTTAAATCTGGAAATCTATTATTGGTGAAGCATGGTCCAATTGGTATTAAAACAGGACGATCACATCTGATGGCTTTCATTTCAAAGGATGATGGACAAACATGGTCCACAGGCTTGCTAATTGATCAACGAAAAGGTGTTTCCTATCCTGATGGACAGGAAACCAGAGACGGAAAAATACATATTGTGTACGACTACAATAGGACAACAAACCAGAATATTTTTATCACAAGTTTTACTGAAAATGATATACTGGCAAATGATTATGACAAAAGAATAATCGGAGTTTATAACAATAGAAGAACCGTAAGCAAGGGTGGGATAGATCAATAACTTTTATCATTCAATAAATACTTAGCAAGTTGATTAGTGCACATATACGCAAGGTAACATCGTGTATAAGTAATGGCGGGGGATACAGCAGTTTTTAGCTTTAGTGGCAATAGCAAAATCCGGTGTAACCGGACAGCATTTTCCTTCGAAAACCGCCACTACTCATACACATGTTCGTTAGCGGCAATTTAATAATTAACGATAAAAAAAACACCATGGCAGTAAAGGATCAAATTTTAGACATGTCTCCACTTGGAATGGTCTTTAAGGTAGTGAAAAGTAAAAAAGATACAGACGGAAAATCATTAGACTTGGAATGGGAATTATTACCACAATGTAATATGGTAGATCCATTGTTTCATATTCATCCGGAAGCCTTTGAAACTTATCACATACTTGAAGGGGAAATGGAATTTTTCATAAAAGATAAATGGGTAACAGCCAGAAAAGGTGATAAATTAAAAGTAGATATTGGAGTGAAACACGCATTTAGAAATCCTAATGATAAAATTGTTAAAGTCTACAACACCCATGAACCGGCTTTTGACATGGAAGATTATTTTGAAGATGTCTGTAAAGTGGTCGAGTTGGCTAAAAATAGAAAGACAAATAAGGTAAGCATGAAAAATCTTAAAACTCTATTGCTTTTTGGTATGCTAATGAAGAATTACAGGAAAGAGATTATTGCTGTGAATCCGCCTGATTTTCTTGTAAGAACCTTAGGAACAATTGCCAGTATTTTAGGAATAGATTACAAAAAAAGCCGCTAACAAGCTGATAAATTTCATGTCTGTTTAATTGGGATCTTTGAACTTTAACTCCCATTTACTACCTTCATTAGAAAAGTTACTTTTACTCCGACCTGGCTGCACGCAATTTATCGGCGAACCGTCAGACTGCGCAAAAACTCAACCAGGAATAAATAGCTTTAGTCTTATTTTTAAGTAGGAATAACTGCCTGTTTTTCGTATCTTATTGTTAGAAAAACAGCCCTCCAATATTGGATCATATTCAAGGTATTGACCGCAATCAGATCAGCATATTCGCACTCGAAGAAATGGTAGCTAAAGATTCCTGGGCAAGGGTGATCGATGTATTTGTAGATGCTTTACCGCTTAACGAACTCGGATTCGAAAAAGTCCAAACAGCCGAAGAAGGAAGACCTCCCTACCATCCCAGCGATATGCTGAAATTGTATATGTATGGATATAAATATGGTATCCGGTCAGCCAGGAAGCTCGAACATGCTGCCAAAGTTAATGTAGAAATCTGGTGGCTTCTTAAAGGTCTGAAACCTTCCCACAGGGCCATTAACTATTTCAGAACCAATAACCATAAAGCTTTTAAAAACGCTTTCCGGCATTTTGTGCTCATGCTCAAAGAATGGAATTTGATCGAAGGAGATGTGATCGCCATCGATTCTTTTAAGATCCGGGCCCAGAACAGCCTGAAGAATAATTTCAATCAAAAAAAGATCGACAGGCACATCAACTATATTGATGAAAAGATTGAAGCCTTTGAACAGAAACTCGATGAAGAGGATGATGAGCAAGATAAAAGGGAGATTCAAAATAAAATCCAAACCCAGCAGCAAAGGAAAGAGAACTATAAGAACCTGCAAACAAAGATCAAAGACTCAGGCGAGGCCCAGATCAGTCTGACTGATCCGGACGCAAGGGCCGTGGTAATGCACCGTAATATCGTTAATGTAGGCTATAATATACAGACAGCCTGTGACCTTAAAAACAAACTGTTTGTTCATGCTGATCATGGAGGGGTCAATGATACCCGGGCCCTGGCTCCAATGGCATTAACCTGTAAGGAATTACTTAACAAGGAGACAATTAATGTATTAGCCGACAAAGGATATAATACAGGCGAACAATTACAAACCTGTAAGGATAACAACATTACAACGTTCGTGGCTCCCAAAGAATCATCAACTGCTCAAAGAAGCTGCATCAGTACAGAGGAATTCAAATATGATCCTAACCAGGATGTTTATATCTGTCCGCAAGGGAAAGAACTTCGCACAAATGGAAGCCTTTACCAGAAAGGTGGCTATTAGATCAGGCAATATAAAACCAATGAATGCAAAAAATGTACTATCAAAATCAGTTGTATAAAGAATAAGACCGGAAGGTTGATTGAAAGAAGTGAGTACCATCAGGCTACTGAAGAAAACAGGGACAGGATCCTGTCCGATCCGGATTATTACCGGATGAGGCAACAGATCACAGAGCATCAATTTGGAACACTTAACCCCGATTATTCATAAACCATTCTCAAAATAAACCGTTTTTTACTATTTAAAATATTTATTATAAGGTAGTTACAAAAAGGGATTAACCCCTGATAAGCGCAATTCAGCAGCCTGTTTCTGGGCTATTTGATTAAGTATAAGAATTTCAAAACCCTATATAATTCTGTGATTATCAAGAAATTGCGCTTAATCGGCCCTTCGGGCGAAAAATTTATGAATTTTTCGGGTTAGAAAGTCTAATTAAAAATTATCCTTTTAATGATGGTAATAAAAGAGTTGGTTATACTGTTAGCAGACTGATTCTATTAAACAATAATATGGACATCCGGGCATCGGAATCTGAAAAATATGATTTTATAATAAGAGTCGCTGAAAACAAAATGAACTACGGTCAAATTGTTGACTGGTTAAAAAGGCATACATAATCAATTTTGGCTACAGGCCCTAACAAGCGGTTGCTATAGCACATGCCTTGCTTTTTTGGTATTGGAAGCTTGGCTTCCTTTTTGTAATTTTATTCTTATAAGAAACAAAATCGCAGTCTAACGGCACGGAGCTATACCCGCCAAACGCTAGGGGGCATAGTACTTCTTCTCCGGGTTAATACTTGTCGATAAAATTGAGAATAATTTTGTATCTTTCTGCTTTATAAAATATTGATATGGGGACTAAGGAAATAATAAAGGAGATTAAAAAGCTTCCGATACAAAAGCGAATATTTATAATTGAAAAAACTTTACATTCAATTCGAAAACAGGAAGAAACTAATCAAATGAAAAAAGCTGCTGATGAATTATATTCTGATTATAAATCTGATAAAGAATTAACTACATTTACTGATATAGATTTCGAAGATTTTTATGAAACAAGGTGAAATTTGGTTGATTAACCTTGATCCTACTATTGGTGCTGAAATAAAGAAGACAAGACCAGATATAATTGTAAATGATAATTCATTAGGAAAACTTCCATTAAAAGTAATTGTACCTGTTACCGATTGGAAAGATCGATATGAAGTAGCCCCTTGGATAGTTAAAATTGAACCAAACTCAAAAAATGGACTTTCAAAAAAATCTTCTGCTGATTGTTTCCAAGTAAGATCCGTTTCTGAAGAAAGATTTGTAAGGCGATTAGGTACAATATCTGATGCGGTATTTGATGAAATAAAATTTGGTTTAGCAAAAGTTTTTTCAATTGAAATTGTTTAACTACGCCCCCTAACAAGCGGATGCTATAAAACCATGCCTTGGTTGGCTGATAAAGGTGACTTTAAATCCTATTGGTATTTAATAATATTAATACGCCCTACAACAGGCCGCTAAAAGCCATTCCTGCTGCCCGTTTCAAAAATTTGTTGGCGCTCTGCATTTTTATAATATATTTTTATAAACTATATTCAATACTGTAACCCGGAACGTCCCTTAGCGGCCAACCGTTAGGTGCCAATGCAGAATAAAATTCCTTTAGAAAAATATCAGCACCGATTTAAGTATATTTGTTCAATTAAATATCTTAAGACTATGGTCACAATAATCAAAAAAGGAACTCCCAAAGACGAAATAAAAAAGCGTATAAATAAAGTTGTCGCAAAAAGTAAAAAACAAGACATCTCAAAATATGCCGGAAAATTAAAAATCGATATTGACCCTATTGAATATCAAAAAAAAATGAGAGATGAATGGTAACAGGATTTTTGTAGACACCAATATCCTTATTTACTACCTAAAAGGTAATCAGGAAGTGGACACAATGATCTCGGACAAAGATCTGGTAATCTCTTTCATCACTGAACTTGAACTTCTCTCTTTGCCCAATTTGACTAATGACTCCTTAAAGGTAATCCGGGGACTATTAAAAAATTGTTTTATTGTCGATATAAATAATGAAATAAAAAAATCAACCATCGAATTCCGGAAAAAATCCAGACTTAAATTACCCGACTCAATAATCGCTGCTTCCTCTCATTTTTTTAATTTACCTTTAATAACAGCTGATAAGCAGTTTAAAAAGGTAACCGATCTAGAAGTAATTCTATATGAGTCATAAAACTGCACTGGCGCAACACGCCGATAAAAATCATGCCTGTAATCCTGGGAACTTTGAACTTTTCTTGCCATTTGCTACTTTCACTAATTAAGAAACTTTAATCCCGATCTGGCGGCTCTTTTGATCATTGTTTTCCCGGAAAGAGCCTGGAATTGTGAAACTGTCTGGAACCTTGTTCCCACAGTTCGTGTTTTTTGTGTAGATTGAATCATAATAGTAAAATATAATCCAATCTACGGTGGCTGGGGCAAATGCCTTTAGTTACCGTAGGTTGAGTTCAATAAGCGGCTATGCAACCATGCCTAAGCGATTTTCAGATCTTGATATCTGGTCATATGCCAAAGACAATGATTTCACAATAGTAACATTTGATGCAGATTTCTATGAATGGCAACTTATTCGAGGATATCCACCCAAGGTCATTTGGCTTAGACTCGGAAATACAAAAACAGAAATCATAGCTAGTGAATTAATAGAAAGTCTGGATCAAATTCGAAATTTTATTTCTGATAGGGAAACAGGATTGCTAGAGATTCATAAATGATTGTGCAGCTGCCAACACGCCGATAAATTTCATGCCTGTTTAATTGGGATCTTTAAACTTTTACCCCAATTTATTACCTTCATTGAAAAAGATACTTTTACTCCGATCTGGCGGTACGCCATTTATTGGCCAAACGTTGTGCACCATAAAAAAGAACATCCTGCAATTAAAGAGTTCCGTTTAACAAACAAAAAAATTATAAAGATGAAAGTAAAAATTGTTATTTGTTTTACAGTTTTCGTTTTAATACTTACTTCTCTAACAGTATTAAAAGCACAAAAAATTGAAGGTGAACTTAAAAAATGGCATAAGGTAACCCTGGTTTTTGACGGACCTGAATGTTCGGAAACAGACGAGTACAATCCGTTTTTCAATTACCGGCTTAATGTTACATTTGAACATAAAGCATCAGGAAAGAAGTACCTTATTCCGGGCTATTTTGCTGCTGATGGTAATGCGGGGCAAACATCCGCCACTTCCGGCAATAAATGGAAAGTCCACTTTGCTCCTGACGATGCGGGAGAATGGGATTATTCCGTAGAGTTTGTAAAGGCTGAATGGGCCGCCATTCGAAACTGGAGAGAAAAAGATTTGCCCAGTGGAGAATATATGGACGGGAAAGCCGGAAAATTTAATATTTCGGCCACAGACAAGACCGGTAAGGATTTCAGGGCCCATGGCCGTTTACAATATGTAGGCGAGGGTTACCTTAGATTTGCTGAAACAAATGAGTATTTTTTTAAATGTGGTCCGGATGCACCTGAAAATTTTCTGTCCTATTATGCTTTTGACGGTGATTTTATGAATGACGGACATAAAGACAATCTGGTAAAAACATGGAATCCTCACCTGAAAGACTGGAAGGAAGGAGATCCTACATGGCAAAACGGCAAAGGCAAAGAAATCATTGGTGCGTTAAATTATCTCACATCAAAAGGGATGAATTCTGTATCATTTTTAACCAATAACATTATCGGTGACGACCAAAATGTTTTTCCTTACATTGATTACGATACCTGTGACCGGTTTGATTGTTCGCGTTTAGATCAGTGGGAAATTGTATTTACACATGCGCAGAAAAATGGTATTTTCCTGCATTTTAAAACCCTGGAGCACGAAAATCAAGGATTGCTTGATAACGGAGCGGTTGGCGCCAATACAAAATTATATTACAGAGAGCTGATTGCCCGTTTTGGTCATCACCTGGCTTTAAACTGGAATTTATGCGAAGAGATAGGAGACTGGGCTAATCATGGAACACCTTCTGTTCCACTTGATGTAAACCAGCGCCGGGCTTTATCGGAATATATTTATGATACCGATGCTTATCATCATCATATAGTAATACATAACGGGGAATGGTTTACTCCATTGTACGGAGAACAATCAAAGCTGACAGGGGCGTCACTCCAAACTAACCAGGAAGACTTTAGCCGGGTGCATGACATGGTTAAGCGGGTCATTAATGAAGCTAAAGATGCAGGCAAGGTATGGGCAGTTGCCTGCGATGAACCCGGTGATCACCGCCATGCCCTGATTACTGATGAAGAAGACCCGGAACATTTTAATGCCAGAACAAACGGATTGTGGGGAGCCATGCTGGCCGGAGCATGGGGCACCGAATGGTATTTTGGCTATCAACATCCCCATTCGGATTTATCCTGTGAGGATTGGCGGAGCCGGGATCTTTTTTGGGACATGGGCAAAATATGCCTTGATTTTTTCTATAACAATGATTTTCCTGTAGATAAAATGGTTTCCAATAATAAGCTGGTTTCATCAGATGGCGATTACTGCTACGCACTTGAAGGAGATACTTATATAGTTCTGCTGAAAAAAGGAGGAGAAAGCACTTTGAATTTAAAAAATCATAAAGGCAGGTATACAGTTTTGTGGTACGACACCCGAAATGGTGGTGATTTGGTAGAAGGTGAAGTGAAGACTATCCAGGGTGGAGGTAAAAAGTCACTTGGGCTGCCTCCAAAAGATAAAAATAAGGATTGGGTGGTATTGGTGAGAAAAATTTAATCTGAGAATGAATAAAGATATTGTAATTTTAGAAATATTGACCCTGAAAAATTTACGTTGCACACATCGAGTATAAAATATTGGGGGTTAAGTGGTTAATTCAATATTTCTGCCCCGCATCAGCATTTGCTTCGGCAGATAGAAACGAAGCCCGCAGCCCCCAACATTTCATACACGTAAACGTTATGGCCAATGTTATAAAACCGTATAAAAAATAGCCTTCAATACTTGCAAATAGGTAAATTATTATTTACCTTTGTGTCTAATAGAACTGTATTATGAAATGCTCTGAATTACTGCGAATATTGAAAAGAGACGGTTGGTATCCTGTTATGCAGAGTGGTTCGCATGTAAAAGTAAAACATAATAGGAAACAGGGAGTGATAGTGTTTCCAAATCATGGTTCACGTGAGCTAGGTAAATGATTGGAGAATAAAATAAAGAAAGACGCAGGATTAAAATAAGGCAACAGCGATGAAAACATTAAAAAAGAAAATAGTAATGATGCTGGAAAAAACTGATACAGGATTTTCAGCATATTCAGTAGACTATCCAATATATACAACCGGGAGAACTGTAGCTGAGTTATTAGATAATGCTTTTGAGGCAGCGAATCTCTATTTTGAAGATGAAGAAGTTAAAGTTGTGAAGGAGAACATAAAATTCGAGATCGACTTTAAGCAATTTTTCAAGTATTACAGGGTTTTAAACTCAAAATTCCTGGCTGAACGGATTGGAATGAATCCTACCCTCTTGTCACAATATGTACAGGGACGCAAGAAACCATCAGATTCACAAAGAGACAAGATATTGATGGGTATTCACCAAATTGGGCAGGAGCTCTCAGAAATCAATCTAATACAGAAATAACACAGGCCATAACTGTATAAAATTAATTGCTAGTGCAGGCCTACTTACGGAAATCTTTGCGGATTTTCTATTCGGTTTGTATTTGCTAAATTAGGTGCTTAAACAACGCAACTAATCTTATACAAACACGTTGCCAGCAATGCAGAACAATCATTTAGAAATTTATATTACATGAAAGAAAGTATTTTAAAAATCCGATTTAAATATAGATTAATAGTTACTACAGCTATGATTTATTTTATGTTTTCAGTTTTTTCTTTTTCTTTCGGGCAAGCTGCAAAAAACTATCGTTACGTAATTTGTACTGATATGACCCATGACGATGACAATTCATTGATAAGGCTTTTACATTATGCCAATGAAATTGATATTGAGGCTATTATAGTCACAGACCAGGGACCAGAAACACAACAGATTGAGGACTGGCCAACCAAGATGTGGACCAGAACCCAAGCCATTTTTGATGCCTATGAACAGGTTGCTGATAATTTAAGGGTACACAATCCGGATTTCCCTCCGGCTGACTATTTCAGGAATATTACAAAACAGGGTAAAGGTACTGCCCAGCGCATGACGGGCTCATCTGATAACGGACAGGAAAAATTCTGGGATTATGTTGGAGAAGGACGGGATTCTGAAGGTTCTGAATTATTGCTTGAAGTGTTCGAAAGGGACGACAACAGGCCAATTTACGTAGGCTTTTGGGGTGGCTCTATTACTTTCGCACAGGCCATGTGGAGATACAAACAAAAGCATACACCTGACCAGGTTCAAAACTTATTGGATAAACTGATTTTCCATTGCATAAGCTTTCAAGATGTTACATTTGATATGTTTATCGACTTAGATGCTATTGGAACAAATATTGGAACCGAAAAACCTTTTTACGGTGATTATGATGAAGAGCGTTTGGTACCTTCCGTATTGCTTGCGGATGGCAGCAATTTCTGGAAATATATAGGAGCAGTTGATGAGCAAAAGGTACATGAATACTCTGGCCCATTGGGTGATTTATATGACAAAGGGGGAGAAGGTGATACACCAGCTTATTTGAACTTAATTTCAATGAACCTTGGGCTGAGTGATATAAAACATCCTGATTATGGAGGTTGGGGAGACATGTTTCAAAAATATGAATTAAAAAATGTATGGATTACGGATCATAATAAGCCAAATGAACTAATGAGATGGCTTTCGGAAACAACAAACAGTTTTTATGCACGCTGTTGCTGGGAAGAAAATTCTTATGAATCGTGCAATCATGCCCCTATGGCAGCTTTTAATGGCGATAACACCAGTGATTTTGTATATATTAAAGGAGAGCCAGGACAGCAATTAAGATTAAACGCAGATGGTTCAACCGACCCTGATGGAGATGAGCTTTCATTTAAATGGTGGCATTATGATGCAGCTGATAATTTTAATGGAGAATTAACAATAACTGATTCGGATGAAAAGAATGCCTCCTTGATAATCCCTAAAAATATTGAAGGAAATGATCTGCATATAATTCTTGAAGTAAAAGATAATGGAACCCCCCGTTTAACATCGTATAAAAGAATCATTATTTCCAATTAAATTTTTTGATGGATCAGGTGATTTTTAGGAGATTAAATATTGATTAGAATGAATTAGCACAGCTGGCAACAAGCTGATAAATTTCATGACTGTTTAACTGGGGACTTTGAACTTTTACTCCCGTTTATTACCTTCATTAGGAAAGATACTTTTACTCCGATCTGGCGGCACGCAATTTATCATCTAAACGTTAGGTGCCATTATAAAAATCAAATATTATGAAAAAAACAGGGTTTTTAATTTTAGCTGGAATAATCCCGCTTATTGTAGTAGCATTGTTTATGAACTTTATAAGCTTAAATCTTAGCTATTCATTTTTAATCGGAATGACATCCCTTTTCTTGGTTTCACTATGGCAAAGTAAAAATCCATCACATCCGTTGCTTAAAATTTTGATAATTACTATTCCATTAGCAAGTGGATACTACTTTTTAATAGTTAGAGAAATTCAGGGTTTATGGATTGCTATACCATTCTTTACTATTTCGACTTTTGCGGGTTTAATAACTCAAAGAAAGAAACTTCAAATGATTACAGGGATAGGAGTAATAGCAATTTCTGCTTTAGTTTCCTTTTTGCTAGTTCCTCAGATTGTTTCAAATAACCTTAGTGAAATAATTAATGAACCCGCCCCCGATTTCGAACTTCAAAACTTGTTAACGGGTGAATACCTAACAAATAACACAACGACCGACAAAGTTGTAGTACTTGATTTTTTCGGAACCTGGTGCGCGCCTTGTATTGCAGAAATGGATGAACTTAATAAAATAAAAAACAAACTTTCAAATTACAGCAGTGAAATGGCATTCATCATTGCTTGTACAGATTCTGGTGGTGATACTCCCGAGAAAGCTATTAAATTTCATTCTAGTCGACAACTCCCTTTCGTATTAGCATATGATAAAAAGTCAATGGTGCATAAAGAATTTGGTTTTAGTGGGGTCCCTGCATTAGTAATTATGGATAAAAAAGGAAAAATTAGATTTAAGCATGAAGGTTACAATCAAGCGGAAGACTTACAAGGTACTCTAATTCCTTTATTAGAGGGGATGTTAGATGAATAAACGCCTTACAATACCGTT
>CAZIXF010000081.1:0-13894 GCA_964543195.1 uncultured Roseivirgaceae bacterium | reverse complement strand
ATCGTTTGGTGGAATTTTTCAGGAGCTGTCCTTGCATACATGAAACCTTCCCTGATCAGATTCACCTTATCGTTTCCATGGACGATCAAAAGGGACTGGCCTGTTACACCATGTTTTTCGGCCAGCTTCGTTCCTTCTTCGGTGTCCAGGTTGACGGATTCAAAAATGATCCGGTTTTCTTTGTATCGCTCCGGATAGAGGGTTTCAACCGCTTCCTTAGCTTCGGCTTCTACGGTCTTGCAGGTTACACAACGCCGGGAAAAGTGAAAATAATATACTGAAACGGTTTCAGCTTCTTCCAGTGTGGCTGTTTCTTTTTGCGTAGATGTTTGCGCATCACAGGACACTGAGAAAATTGAAAAAATTGCGATTGCGAATACCGAATAAAAATTTTTCATCATGCTGTCAGTTTTTGTTAATTAAATTTATTATTTCTTCCTTTCCGGGCACCCTGCCTGATAAGATAACTTTCTCATCGATCACAAGGCCCGGTGTTCTCATAATTCCATACTCCATAATTTTGGCTATGTCTTCTACCTTGCTGATCTCGGCATTAAGGCCGAGTTGATCTACCGCATCCCGGGTGGCTTTTTCCAATGCCTTGCATTTGGGGCACCCTGTTCCCAGTATTTTTATATTCTTCATGATTGACATTAATTAATTTTAAAATTTATACATACTTGTGATTATCAATTTCTTTCCCTGTGTCATATTTAAATGTTTTTTTTCATCCATTCCATAATGGCCGATACAGGAGGATCGGCCGGATAGCTGATGGACGGTGTATTAACATCAACGATCTCAGATTGATGCTTATGAGAATTTTTGTCTTGAATAACGTAACTGACGTTTACTTTCATATTCATTTGTTTATCGTAAATAAACGATCAACATATATAAATTTTTTTTACAGATCGAAAAGTTCACGGAACAATTGCTGTGCTTTGGGCCAGTTTTCTTTATTCAGGCAGTATTTTACCTTCGGCGGCATGATCTCTCCCTGGATCAACCCGGCATCTTTTAAGGCTTTCAGATGCTGGGATATGGTAGATTGCGCCAGGGGAATGATCTCGGTGAGATCTCCGTTAAAACAGCATGCCTGGTTGTTCAGTATTTTCAGGATCTGTACCCTGACCGGATGCCCGAGCGCTTTAGCAAATCTTGCCAGTTGCTGTTCTTCGATACTGTAATTTACCTCGGCTAATGTTCTGCTCATTTTTCAGTAATTGTTCATCGCAAATATACGATGAATAATAAAAATAACAAATAGCTATATATTGAATATTGTTATTTAATTGAAAGTTATAGATTTGAGACAATTCTGCGGGTCGAACTGGATACGGACATTTTTGAAGCTCGAAAAATCAATCTGGAGCATCATGGGAAAAATCATCAACCATATTAAAATGGCAATGGGGATATTTGCCCGATAGATTTCCATTTTGCTTAAAAATTGCATGGTATCGCCGGCTACAGAGCCAATGATAATACCCAGTGCTGCCCAAATAATGAGGTATTTTTCAAAAAAGCCTATTCTCTTTAGCTTTTTTGGAGGTTCTTGAATTGAATTGCTCATACCATTTATTTTCTGATTTTATTACAAAATTAGCAACATCCTGTTGATTGAAACCCTTCCAATCTAAACCCTTTGCCGGAAAATACCAGCGTCACGTTTTGCAATATTTCCTTAACCTCTGGATCGATGCTGAATTGGATATCGTCTTTGGTAAAGTTTTCGTCGGTTCCAAGCTTGTCTTCCGTAATAGCCATCTGTATCGAAGGACCGCAACAACCTTGCTCTGCAAAGAATCGGATTACTTTGAATTTACGCTGCTCGGGCGTCAATTGATATTTCAAAGCTTCTATGGCTTCGTTGGATATATTCATTGTTTTATATTTAAAGATTTAAGGTATTTATACATATTCTGTTTCTTCTTTTAAAATAGATATTTTTAGAGCATTTATTGCCTCCTGCCCCACAATTTCTTGTCCCAATAAAGGCATGGCAAAAAGCGGTTGGGAATATAGCTGTTTTGCCAGGTGCAGATAATGCTGCTGCATCTTCCATCGGGCTTGGCCAAACTTACCTCCACAATCCTTTTTATCCAGAAGTTGATTGATCAAAACACCCGATATTTCTATTCCCACCCTAGCCAAATCCATGGCCGCTCTCTTACTTTCGTGAAGCGGGGTAAATTCGGGATAGGCCACCAGGAAGAACCTGGTGAATTTCGGATTTTTCAGGCTATCTATCACTTTTTTGATAGAATCTCTTTTTTCTGAACTGCCTGTATTTGAGGATACTTTCTGTACTATCTGTTGTTGGTAGTCGAAAGGCAGCTCCAATAACCTTAGGGTGTGACCTGTTGGAGCCATGTCAATGACAATGTATTCCCATTGGTTGTCGGTAATGTACTGCGAAAACTTTTCAAAAACTGCTATCTCTTCTGTGCAAGGCGATTCCAGTTCTTCGGTAAGCGAAGTCATCAACTCCCCGCTGTATCCCTGTTTTCGGACATCGGATAATATTTTTGATTTGTATTCCTCGCCCGCTAGTCGTTGGTCTATATTGGCCGCCCACAAGTTTTCTTTAATTATATTAGGTTCATGCCCCACTTCTGCTTCCAACACCTGCCCAATGTGCGCTGCGGGATCAGTGGTAATCAGGAGTGTCTTTGCCTGTGTAGAAACATGCATTGCCATGGCACATGCCGCCACTGTTTTGCCAACACCGCCTTTTCCGGTAAAGGCCAGTATACTTTTTTCTTTCTGATGTTCCAATATTTCCGTAAGGCGTTGGGGATGAGAAAATCCCTTAAATTCCCTGGTATCATAAAAATTTCCTGAAATATGATCCTGTTTTTGATCGTACACTATGGCTGAAAATCGCTTTAAAGTATCGTAGCCTTTAATTTCTGCTGATTGCATCGGCGCCTCTATTACAGTCAGTCCTAGATTCGACAGTTGATCGATAAATGGGCGTTGCCTTTCCCTTAGTTGTTTGAAGATGATCGAATCCGCACTTTCAGCGGGTACAATACCATTGATGATCAAGTTAAAATTGTGAATGCCTGTTCGCTCAAGTTCTTTTTTTGCCCTTTTAGTTTCATAAAATGAAGTTTTTTCAGGCCGGGCAACCAAATTTATGATGGTTCTTGAAGGATCTTGCATTACCCGGACGGCATGTTCATATTTTCCTTTGGCATCCTGAATTTGCGATACAGGACCAATGCATGTTTGTCCGCTGCCTTGAGCGCTTTTCGCAATATAATCGTTCCATTCTCCCGGCAGAGTCATTAGTCTTAATGTATGACCTGTTGGAGCCGTATCGAAAATGATGTAATCGTAGGCGGTATCGCTTAGGAAATCTGTAAACCGGTCGAACGTGGCTATTTCTACCGTACAGCCTCCATTGAATTGTTCTTTCACCGACTCCAGCGCTTCGCCCTCCAGTATTTCGGCCAGTGGCGCCAACATTTTGCTTTTGTAGGCATCAGTGATTTTATCGGCATCCAGTTGTACCACCTCCAGGTTAGGACACACTGAAACATAGTTGACGCTGATTTCCATTTCGAAAATATCGCCCAGATTTCCGGCCGGATCGGTGGAAACGAGAAGTGTACGGTTGCCTTTCTCAGAATGATAAACGGCAGTGGCAGCCGCCATGCTGCTCTTCCCAACGCCGCCTTTTCCCGAAAAGAAAATATATTGTGTGTTCATAATTTATATACTTTAAATAGCTGCTTTTGCCAATCGTAAAATCTTTGAAATATTTATTTTTTTGCCTGAAAATGCCAGTTCCCCATTTATCACTACAAAGGGAAAATTGAGGTTTTCCTTTTCCATCAATTCCTGGGCGGCAATATCGTTAAACCAATTTTCGCTCATAAACTCCGTATGACAAAAATTAACCCGATCTCCAAGGTTCTTAATCAAATATTGTCGCAGCATTTCTCCCGCTTGAACCCAGTTCATTTTCCTGCTGTCGCAGGCTCCCTGGGGTACGGTATATAACGTTATATTGGCTTTCATGCATTTAGCTGAATTGACCTAAAATATTGTTTTCCTGCACTATTTCATATAAAGAAGGTATCCAGGTTTTTAATTCATCCGGGGTTGGATAATCTTCTGTCTTTTTTATTTCGCCATCCAATATTATGATGGGCAGTTTTCCGGGGCCATTGGCCCTGATAAAATCTCTCACCTTTTCGTTTTTGGTGAAAGCAAGCGGTTGTTGGTTAATAGCATATCTTTGCACGTCTATGTTGCCCTTTTTTAACCAGTTGATAATATTCTGAAGTTCAATCAAATGCTGGTCCGGTTCAGGACCACAAACGCCCGTTGAACAACATAATGCAGGTTCAAATATTTCCAGTTTTTTCATAATCATTTATTTTAACAACAGTTTTCTATATTCAATTTTGAGGTTTTTTTAATTTGATCCAAAAACGCTATCAAATCGTCTATTCCTTTATCGGAAAGGCAATAACACATCCTTGAATGGTCGATACTACCTTTGATCAGGCCTGCATTTTTCAATTCTTTAAGGTGTTGTGACATAGTTGATTGTGCCAGTCCCATTGTCGTGGCCAGTTCTCCGCATTGGCAATGTTGATTTTTGAACAGTTCCTGTATGATGGCGATCCGGCAGGGATGGGCAAGTACTTTGGCGATGTTGGCCAAATCCTCTTGCTGTCCTGTATAAACACCTAATTTGGTTGCTCCCATATTGTTTTATTTAGATATCGCAATATTACGATATTATTGAAACAAATGCAAATTTATTCTGCTGAAGCAGAACCGGCTTCTTCCACTTTGTGAAAATTGGCCACTTTTACGCTGCACACCCCGCGTTGACATGCCAGAATAATGCTCTGGTCTTTTACCATATTGGCCTGCCTTTCCATGATGACCCAGATATAATGGAAAAGCACATTTTCCACCGGAAACTACTCGCGGGCTACTTCGTTCATTTCACGCATATCAATTAATACAGCTTCTTTTTTTTGTTGTCGCTTCAAAGGCGCCGGGCAGGGGCGATGTGCTTTACTCTTTCGATGTCGAATTTCTGCAGTGTTGGCTTTTTTGTTAGTCTCATCATTTTTGTTTTACCATTTCACCTTCAAGTTTACAAGCCCGGTTCACCGTATTGGTAATGGTTCCGAACTTTAAAACATTTTTATGCCAGTTAGTAATCTTTTTATCGTCGGCATCGGTGTCCACTTCCAGCCGGTAAGTGATTTCCTTCATAAACGGCGGATTGTCGTTGCGTACGCCTTTAACTGTAATTTTTGCCCCACGGTACGGTATTTTCAGTATTTCGGAATAACGCTGCACATTTTTCAGCATACAGGCCGCCACTGATGTCAGCAGTAACTCAGCCGGATTTGGTAAAATATCATCGCGGCCCGAAGTGGCATCGAACAAAACTTCAGATTGATTGGCCAAAGCTTTGGCCTTGCCGCCCTGTTTAACGGTAGCAGTAATTTTGTATTCTAGCATTATTCATTTATTTTTAATGGTTAACAGGCGTCAATTTTCCTTCCTTTTTCAACTGTTTGGTCACTTTTGCCCACAAATGTTCCTTCTCGTAAAGCGAACGCAACTCGTTTTTATCAGGGAAGGTGATTGCTTCGCCTTTGCATAGATTTGCACAAGTTGTGCAACCAACTACACAAGCAAGCGGTTTTTCGACTACCGGACCTTTTTTTGTCCATGTATAAACCTGCTTTCCACAGTTCATGCACATGCCGCACTTTACACATTTGTCTAATTCAATAGTGGGCGACCAGTTGACCTTTTCTCTTGGATAATCTGTTAACCATGCCATAAGTTTAAGTTTTATTGTAAAACAATTTCTTTATTTCTATTGTCAGAACACAAGTTATATTTAGCGTATTTGTTATTGTCATGAATTTCGGGATTTTTTAATATTTTGATTCTGTTTTCAATGTGCCAACAGCTGCAACTTTTAGTCATTCCTTATGGGGACGAGTAAAACATTTGAAAGGCTGTTACGGGCAATATGATGGCTAACGCTGCCAAGAAATATTTCAGAAATATAACCACGACCCTGGCTACCCATAACAGTTAAAGTTACATTCTTTTCTTTTATGTAATTTAATATCAGTTGCTTTGGCTTGCCGTATTCCAATACAAGATTAATTTCAGTTTCAGGATGCACTTTATTAAACACTTCTTTTAAACGATTTAATCGTTCCGTATCAATCAGGTTGAATTCATGGAGTTTTTCTTTCAGGTGCTTTTCAATTCGTTCTTCATCCTGAATATGTAATAGCGTTAATTTTGATATATTAGTAAAACTGTTTTTCAACCATTGAAATGCATTCTCGGAAAAATCAGAAAAGTCGGTAGTCAGTAAAACATGCTTCCCTAAATCTTTTTTCAACAAATAGCTTTCGGGCTCTTTCTTCCCGGTTTCTTTTATAATTCGTTCATACTGATGCAATTCTTTCATCAGTATTTTTTCCAAATCCTCTTGCTTCTTTATCTTTTTAAATTTCATAAGCAAAACTGGCATTTGGGTATTGTGTAGGATATTGGAAGCGATGCTCCCCAAAGCCGAATGTGACCAGGTTTTCCCGTGAGAACCAATTATCAACAGATTGGCGTCGTTTATTTTTACCTGCTTCATCAATTCTATGGCTGGAATGCCATAAACCATTTTTACATCGGCTTCAAAACCATTGCGAATAAGATTAGCTTTTTGCTTAGCCAGTTTTCTTTCAATAAAATCAAGGGTGACATTCTCCAAATCTGTATTATTGCTAAGCTTCAATACAAATACAAGCGTAATTTTTTCTATTCCAAAAAGTTTAAATTCATTTGAATTCTCTATTAGTTTATTTGAAACTTTAGAGAAGTCGGTTCCAAGAATAGCATGTTTCATCATTTTTTTATTTTTAAAACTATGTGTCTGAATTCTTAAATGTCAAGTTGATTCATTTTCAAGTTATCCCTGTACAAAATTGCATATACCACCGGGATGAAAATAAACACCAGCAACAGTCCAAACAACAATCCACCAATAACAACTATGGCCATAGGTTTTAGCATTTCTGTGCCATCGCCGAAAGCAAATGCCAGGGGAATTAAGCCGAACAAGCTGTTGATGTCAGTTATAAGTATCGGGCGTAAACGTACAACCGCTGCTTCTTTAATGGCCGCTATCATGCTTTTTCCTTTTATCCTCAGTTCATCAATAAAGGTGAGCAATAGCACCCCGTTGTTGATTTCCATGCCCGTGAGCATTATTACCCCGATTAATGCCGTTACACTTAAAGGCGTGCCTGTGATGTAAAGAGCGTATGAAATACCAGCCAGCGAAAGAGGTATGCGGATGATGATGATGAAGGGTTTCAGGAAACTTTCGAAATACAATACCATTACGGCATAGCCGAGGAAAAGGGCAAAAAGTAAAATAATAGCCATTTGTTGTATGTTTTCCGACAGCATTTGCGATTGCCCGCCATAGTTGAGCCGATAGCCGGCCGGCAGGTTGTAGGTTGCCAATTTTTGTTTTAATGCCGTTGTGGCATCGCCTACGCTGGTTCCGGCAACGTTGGCGGTTACTTTTATTACCCTGTCCTGGTCTTTGCGGTCTATTTGAACCGGCCCAAGGGCTTTTATCACTTCGGCAACGGCATTTAAAGGAACTTTTGCCCCCTTTGATGTATGCAGGTAAATATTTTCGAGATCTGATGATGAAGTTACTTCCCGCTCATCGGTAATTATGCGGATGGGGTAATAGTACGCCCCGTCTTTATAACGGGTGGGAACAGTGCCGCCCACCAAGGTTTTTACCGTGTTACCTATTTCTTCGTAACTTAATCCCAGGTCGAAGGCTTTTTGCCTGTCCACCCGAATTTGAAATTCGGGTTTGGTCAGTCGCAGCGAGATGTCGAGTCCAGACAGGTATTCGAGGTCTTTTAGCTCGTTTTGCAAAGCGCTTGCCTGCATGAAAATATTTTGCATCAATTCGCTCCGTGGCGCCAGTATTTCAAGCTCAATATCAAACTGACCGGTTCGGCGGATGCCTTTCATTTTTGTATGAAATACTTTTATGGTTGCCCCTGGAGCCTTAACGGCTTTCATTACTCTCGGCCTCAATTGCTCCACGTAGTCATCGGTATTCATCGGCCTTTCGGCTGCCGGCGCCAGCTGGATGTTCAGTTCGCCCTCGAAACTGTTTTCGGTGGTTACCAACCCCCACACCTTACCTCCTGCAAGTGTTGCATAGCCATAAATGTACTTTTGTTGTGCAATAATTTTTTCGGCTTGTTCAAGTGCCCGGTCTGTTTCTTCCATGGATGTGCCGGTGGGCATAATTACTTTTAAGGTTATCAGTCCGTCGTCGGCCTTCGGCAAAAATTCAGACCCCGTTTTTTTCAGGTAATGGTACCCAGGTATTAGCAAAAGAATAAAAAGGATAAGCACCAGCCAGCGGAGTTTTAACGACCAGTGAAGTACAGGCTTGTAAATAAAGATTAAGCCATTGATAAACTTATCGGAGATACGGGCAATAAACGAATGCGTTTGTTTAACCGGATTGCCCTCGGGATAGAAAAGCGCCATGAGCATAGGTGTTACCGTAAGAGAAACAACCATAGACAGGAAAATGATGATGGCGATGGTAATCACCAGTTCACGAAACAACAGCGAGGCCAATCCCGGGACAAGCAAAAAGGGAACAAACAGCGATAAAAAGGTAAGGGTGGCCGTAATGATAGCCCCGCTTATCTGAAGCGCCCCTTTGGATACCTGGTTGTGCGTTCCGGGTTCGGTTTCCTGGATACGGGTAATGTTTTCGAGCATCACTACACTGTTGTCGAGCACCACGGTCATGGCTACCACAAGCCCCCCTAAGGTGAAAATGTTGATAGAGAAGCCCAGTAGTTCCATCAGAAAGAATGTTCCCAGCAAGGTTACCGGTAGGCTTAAAACAAGCGCCAACACCCTTCGCCAGCTCGAAAGGAAAAAAGCCGTCACCAGCATCACCAGCAACGCTGCCAGCAACATGGCATCGCGTACCCCGTTGGTGGCCAGGCGCACATATTCGGCCTGATCGTAAATCATATCAATATGAGTAGTAGGGGGAAGTTCTTTTCTGAGCTCTTCCATCCGTTCGGCAATGAGGTCGGATACGGTTACGGCATTGGCATCGGCCTGTTTAAATATGGAGATGCGTACCCCTTCTTTGCCGTTGTATTTGGTGCGAATGCGTTGCAAGCCGTGATGGTCCTCAATGCGGGCAACATCTTTTAATAAAACCTGCCGCTCGCCATTCTGCTTGCGGATGATCAGGTGCTCAATATCGCGTAACGACTGAAATTCTCCGTAGGTACGTATGATGTAATCTCTAGTGCCTGTTACGACACGACCCCCGGTCATGTCGATGTTTTCATTTTTCAACCGGTTGCTAACTTCCGTTAAATAAATATTGTATCCTTGCAGTTTTAGTGGATCGATATGAACCCGGATTTCCCGCATCATACCCCCTGATAAAGCTGTGCCTGCTGAGCCCTTAACAGAAGCAAACTGCTCCTGGAATTCATTTTCAATCCATGTACGAAGTTGGGTGAGGCTCATATTTTCTGAAGAAACAAGGATTTCCACCACAGGAAGCTGCGACGGATCGGCTTTAAAGACGACCGGTTCCAAAATTTCCTGTGGCAGCTCTTTTTTCACCAAACCCATTTTTGCCAAAACATCCTGGTAAGCCACATCACGATTTACACTGAAATCAAAATTGACCAGCAGGGTGTAAACGCCTTCTTCGCAGGTCGATTCAATGTAATCGAGGTTATCGACCGTGGCCATTTTCCGTTCTATAACCGAGGCCACTTCATTTTCCATTTGCTCGGGTGTGGCGCCGGGCAAATATACATACACCTTTACCATAGGATAGGTAATGTCGGGGAGCATGTTGGTGGGCAAACGGAAAAAACCCGCTACTCCCACAACCATGACTACAATCATAAGCATGATTGTTCCGGCAGGGCGTTTTATGGATTGTACTGTCAGCTTCATTTCTTCACGTTTTTTGGCCTCCCTGTGATTTTAACTTTCATGCCGTCTTTCAGCATTTCCTGACCCATGACAACAACTCTTTCATTTTCCTGAAGTCCTTCGGTGATTTCAATTTTTTGTTTGCCTGAAATACCAGTATAGACACCTCTTTTGTGGGCAACACTATCTTCATCTACCACAAAGAGAAAGTTTTTATTGTCGGGACCTGTGAGCACGGCATCGGGATTAACGGCTATGGTATTTTCACGGGCTGCAACAGGTATTTTTAAAGTCGCCATCATCCCCGGGAATATCTTCCTGTCATTGGCTTGCACTTTCACATCAAATTTAACTGATCGGGTCGAAGGATCAATCTGAGGATAAACAAGCGAAATGGTTCCGGATAGGGTGTCGCCGGGGTAAGCGTTTAACATCACCGTTATTTTTTTTCCTTGCTTTATCGTGGTAAAATAATGTTCGTTTACCTCGGTTTTTACCACCAATGAACCCATATCGCTTATGGTCAGGATCTTTTCCTTAGCAATTACCTGGCTACCCTGGTCAAGCCAGCGGGTGGTAACCATCCCGTTCATAGGGCAGATGACCGGTACCGGTTGATACATTTTTTTAGCATATTCCAGATTATTTGCAGCCTTTTCCAAATCTTCCTGCAGTTTTTGTTGAGCTTCTGTTTTCAGTCCGGCCATTTTAATTTTACTTTCTAATTCCTGGATGCGGACCTGGTTGCTGGCAATCAGGGCTACCCTGTCGTTCGGGTTGACCACAGCGATAATACGGTCTTTCTCTACATTCTCGTTTTCACGGGCGAAAAGGGTTTCCACTACGCCATCCACCGGCGATTTGACCTCGCTTACTTTATTTGCTTGTACCGTACCGGTTATATCCATTACAGATACCATCGTGGTTTTCACAACAGGTTGCACTTTTACAAGCGGCATTTTTTGAGCTTGCTTTTGGATGTCATTACTATCTCCGGAATTGCAAGCCAGAAATGTTAGTCCCGTAATGGCAATCATTGCGATATGGTTAAATCTAAATTTCATAATTCTTAAGCATTAAAATGGATAATCATCACTCCCAATAAAGTAATTAAGCTTTGCCAGCGATTGAAGGTAGGCTGATACCGATTGTCCGCGATGAATAGCCGCTTCAGTAAGTACAGACTGCGCATCGAGTACATCGATAATGTTGCCTTGCCCGCTTTGGTAAAGCGCCCAGGCATTTTTCAGGGCTTCTTCAGCCAGATAGATGATCTTTTCGTTTTGCCTTATTTCGCTTTTTCCCTGGTCTATTTCATTAAGTGTCGTTTCAATTTCTTTTTTGATATCAAGAAACGCCTGCTTTTTTTCCTCCTCCATTTGCGAAACCCGCAGATCGTTTTGTAGCATTTTAACCTTGTAACCGCCGCCTCCCAGATATGGAAGTGTGTACCGGAGGCCAAGGCCGAAGTTATAGTTAAAATTGTTGGAAAAAGGAATGGAGCTGTCTTCCCAGGTTGCAAGGGCATATCCGAAAAACTCAGGCCTGTTTTCTAAGCGTAAAACATCCTTTTCTTTGCTTTCCAGTTTCATTTCAAGATTGAAGGTAGTAAGGGCAGGATGATGATGGAAAGCTTCGGAAAACAATTCGTCTGAAATAAATGTCATATCCTGATAGGCCTGAAACAAAGAATCGGAGCAATCAAAGACCTGGATTTCTGAATTTTCATGGAGATTGGAAAGCCGTTTTAATCGTATCAGCCGGTCCTGCAAATCACTTTGGGATATTTGGAGATTTTTTTCTTCCACAGAGATCTCTACCTTAATCTTTAAGACATCCAGTCCTGAAATCCTGCCGATGTTGTATAGGTTTTCTGCGTATTGAAGCTGTGAATTTAATTGTTCAATAGCGCTTAAGTGAACGGCAATTTTTGATTGGGCTTTCAGGGCTTCAAAATAAGCGTCGGAAACGCCCCAGATAATGGTGGCAGCGATTTGCTTTCTGAGTTCATCATTTATTAACACCTCATCTTCGACTATTTTTTTCTTCACCCTGTTTTGTCCCCAATCATAAACAGTCTGGTAAACGGAAATGTCATTGTAAACGTCCGTAAGGGACGCACCCAACAATCTTTCCTTATTGGGCAATAAAAACTTCCAATACGAAATGCTGGCAGAGGTGCTTATTTGCGGCTGGTAATTGGTTTTTAAAACCTCTATCTCATATTGCTTGATTCTTCGCTGTGTTTCGTTTGCCTGTAGCATGTAATTGTCCTGCAAAGCGCTGTCAAGCAACTGTGTCAGTGTAAAGGATTCCTGGGCAAAAAGTCTGTAGCTAAATGCTAATATAAATACAAATAATATGGATGAACTCTTTATCATTTTCTACAATTTAAATTCAAAACTTAAGGCGACAGTATATTCACAGTCCGGGGGATCGATTTCAGACTGCCAGCCCTTATAACTCTGCGAAAGAGATATGTTTTGAACATTAACAAAATGAAGCATGGAAATGTATGCCTGATCATCATTACCGACATGGTTATTCTGCTTCTTTCTTTTTTAACATGACCAGGGCGTTCTTACTCCGCGACTTGGGAATGGCTTTTTTATTTAAAAACACAACGGTTTTTCCTATGGCGGCAAAGTATTTAAACGGAAAACCCAACACGGTTTCGTTAGGACCGATATCGGTAGCATCCCGGCAGCCGTAACAACCCATACTCATGTTTAGCCTTTGTTCTTTAAAAGGTATCAGCGTGGCATCAACGCAAGCCGCTTGCAGAATGGCTGTATTGCTATCTACCCGGTGTCCGCCTTTTATGTTTAGGTAAGCTAAAGCAATCCACATTAGTTTTTCGGTCTCATCTTCCACTACTACGATATCGGGTTCGGTCGTGGCAGTTTCAAGCGGGAACAGGTAGAGGGCTTTCAGCTTGCCTTGCGGTATGGTTGTCATGCCTTCGAACATGGCCCTGCCAATGGCCTCTTTGTTTACGATACCGAAACCTGCCAATCCTTTACCCGTTCTTAATCCATTGGGAAGGGGTTTGAAACCAAAAGCAGCAGCGGCAGCAGGACAGGCGATACCTTCAGCATCGAGCAAAACATGCTTGCCATGCCGCGCCTTCATCAAGGCCTGGCAGTACCGGTGACCTGAAAGGAATTCGATACCCGCTCGTACACTTTCGTTTTGCCAAACCAGTTTAACACCGACCATCGATGAACACAGGCTCAGGATCGATGCCATTTCTTTTGCTGTTTCCCTGGTATCTTTCATCATTACTTTGTTGTGCTTTTTTCTAATTTGATGTCAGGGACTTGTGAGAAGGAGCAATCCTTTCTTTGGTTTTTCAGGTCTTCAATCCGGACCATGAAATCATTAAAAAAGTCCCTGAGATGGATCATTGTTTCGTAATTGATCATGTATATCTGGCAAACGCCTTCCGGCGATGCGCTGATCAGTCCCGCATTCTTAAGTTTCAACATGTGCTGTGATACGGTAGATTGACACAGCGGCATCCTGCTTGACACGGAGGATGCCATGCAGCCGTTATGCTCCGCTAAACGCAAAAGTATTTGTAAACGTGCCGGATGCGAAAGTGCATCCAGCAAAGTAGCAAGCTTTAGCGTGTTTGGGCTATAGGCTTTTTTATGTATCACGGTTCCCATTTTTTTCATTGGTTATGGCGTCTTTTAGCCAATGCGCCAGCGTTTGTTTTACCGGGATCTTGCCCTGGGACAGGATCTTATCGTTGACGACCAGGCCGGGAGTCATCATGATCCCATACCGGTTAAAATCGTCGAGCGTGGTTAATTTTTCCACCTTTGCATCAATTTCGTTTTCCCGGATCACCTCATCACAG
>CAZIXF010000080.1:0-14666 GCA_964543195.1 uncultured Roseivirgaceae bacterium | reverse complement strand
AAATTGCGCTTAATCGGCCCTTCGGGCGAAAAATTTATGAATTTTTCGGGTTAAAGTCCCAGGTTCACTCGAATGAAGACTTCCCGGTAATTTTTTTGCGTGACTGAAATATTTCTAAAAGCCATTGACCTCGATGACTGAATGTTCAATTTCGGGAGGTGAAATTTTTCAGGATCTGTTTCAGAACATCCCGTATGGGAACATAAGCCTCTTCTTTGTCAAACAGGCACCTGATCTCCTTCACGGTGATTTCTGCATCATCGCCCGTCGGCTGATCGGATATTTTCCGATCTACCTGACAGGATAGGATAATAACCATTGATAATAGAAGAGAATAATAACGACCGAAGACAGGATAAAAAGTATATTCCGTTTCATATTCGATATAAAAAATTTACAATGTCTGAAAGAGGTATTAAATTCAGTCAATTATATTAGTTATCATTTTTAAACCGTAAAAATATGAAAATTTTTAGCTGTAACACGTCTTTTAATTTTACCAAGCCCTTAATTATTAGTGTCTTACTATTACTGGTTTCTTCCTCTTTTTTAAATGCCGGGCCTTTGCCTTCCGGAGAGGAATCCATGCGAGATGCCCGATCAGCCCCTGATGAGGGTTCCGGTTCTCTGGTGATCCTGTGGACCACCGATGACCGGGAAGTAGCGCTTAAAATGATCTTCATGTATGCCTATAATGCTAAAAAATTCAACTGGTGGGATGATATCACCCTTATTATATGGGGACCCTCTTCCAGGCTTCTTGCCGACGATAAGGACCTCCAGGAAAAAATCAAAGAAATCACGGACTCAGGAATTACGGTAAAAGCCTGCAAGGGATGTGCCGATCAGTATGCCGGAGTAAGCGATACACTATCATCCCTCGGCATCGAGGTCCTTTATGTCGGCAAAGAATTCACAGATTATATTAAGTCGGATGCTCATATCCTTACCCTGTAATTTATGTTTTTAAACGACAATCTTCATGAACAGATACTACAGCAAAACCGTTATATGGATGGCGGTCATTTTATCGATCGCTGCAATTTATGCTTCCCTGAGAGGCATTCTGGATGAGAATCTTTACAGGGATGTTTATGAGGCCGGAATCATACCGGAAAGATTGATATATGGTTCAATCGCACAGGACTATATCTCTACGGTAGCCGCGCTTGTGTTGATGATCGCCTGTATCAGTTTTTTAAAAAATCCCGGAATTAAAATATTTATCATTATTCTTGGATTGACTTCCTACCTTTTTTATGCTTTTGGCCTGTATGTGATACCGGGACAGTATACCGCCATTTATCTGATCTATTTATTTATTTTCGGCTTATCGATATATACGTTGATAACCGGAATGATCAGTTTTGAATACGAGTATATCCGGTTTTTCTTTCTTCCTTCTCCAATCCGGCATTTTACGGGAATATTCATGACACTGATCGTTTTTTTTCTTCTGCCCATATGGATAAATCTTATGGTGCCCGACCTCAGGCAACATACTCCAGGAGATACTTATGCTGTATATATCCTGGATCTATGCATTGTATTTCCCGCATTGATCATCTTTTCAGTTCTGATTGTCAGGGACAAGCCCTATGGGCGTATTTTTTCCGGTATAGGCCTTTTTAAAGCTTTTACCGTATGCCTGTCAGTGGCTGTGGGAGAATGGATGGTGGCGGCTCTTTCCGGGGTGGTATTAAACAGGTTCATGTTTTCCGTCTTTACTGTAATGACAGTGATCAGTCTTCTTTTATTTGTTTTCTATTTATTCTATCTCGTGAGGAGGAAGGATGAACCTATGCCAGAGGGTGATAATGAAAATTAACCATACTGCTCGTTTTACAGAAAATATTTATGATATCAAGCGTAAAGTTATATGGTTGTATATTTCATAAAATCCGTCAATTTTTCTATCTTGAATATTTCCAAACGGTTAGTTTTTTGAAATGGATCTTAAAATAAATAATTCGGACACCTCCTCGATTGAAAATTCTTTCGACAGGATTGCAAGGGATCTTCTTCGCAATTATGGCATAAAAGTAAACGACGAATTCCTGCGTTTCTCAGAAATCGAATTTTATTATTTTGATGAAAATCACCAGGACAAGTATACCCCCAGGCATACCCGTCTCGGAGGAGAATGGAGGGTGCACAGGAAAGGACTGGATATCACATTTAAATCCAATGAAAAAAAATACGGCGGTGTATTGATACGAGGTGTATATGATAAAGCCGGCAATTATGTAAACGGACCTTTTCATGTACTCAATAAAATATTTGCCGGTCTGGGCAAAACCGGCAAAAAAAGTACCATTCAGTTTTTAAGAAGTTTTCCTGTCAGAAAAAAGGTGATAAAAGCCAGAAGGCATGGCCTCAATTCAAAGACGAACCCTACGTTTTACAGAAAAAAATACAGGTATCTTGTAGATTTGAATAAGCTACAACTAACAAAAAAAGACAAGGAGTCGATACTTGCTCATAGTGAGGAGTTGTAATCCGGATGGCTCCGGGTTTATTCATCAAAAGTTCCCCGGGGACCGGAGCTTTCAAATGCTTCAAAAGGATATATTTCGGGCAACACGGCGATTCCCGAGGTCAGTTTCAAGGGCAGATCATAATCATATGTTAACTCCACAAAATACGCTTTCCATCCCACTGCCGGTATTTTCAGCGGAATAGCATATTTGCCGGCGGGATTGATAACAAGCGTACTGTCCTTCCATTCTTTGCCGATCACTTCGATCCTGAAATCACGGGCATCTTCGTTGACAGCGTACCATAATTTTACTTCTGCGGGAGGATTTTCCGGATCAGTATCCACCCGGAGAATATAACCGTCAAATTCCCAACGGTATTCCGGTAAGGCCCTCTGATCGATAATCGCATCGTAAAAAGCGATCATGGTTTCCAGTGCATCCGTTCCACGAAGTGAATGCCCTGTATCAGGAACGTACCGGAGATATTTTGCCCCTTTCAGATCCTTCCAGTAAAACTTCCAGCTGTCCGGCTGAAAGAACTGATCCCCGGCAGCATTAATAAGCAATTTTGGCATATCATACCGGTCGAGGTAAGAATAGGGTTCCGTGATAGCAAGCAACCTGTCGAATTCCTTCGAACCCATCCAGTCCATAATCCCTTCCTCTTCGTAATCATGGATGGCGGGAGCCCAGAAACCATAATTCTTCCAGTGATGTTCAAAAGAAGGCACGATATTCAGGAGGTCGATCACAACCGGGACGATGGCTACCACCCGATCATCCACTGCGGCGGTAGTCCAGGTAGTCCATCCCCGCTTGGAGGCACCGGCAATAGCAAATTTCTCTATTCCGATGTTCCTTTCCTCAGCGATAAAATCCCCGATGGCGTCCATGGCTTTTACCACGGCCTTGGTCATGGGAAGACGGGCCAGCCAGACAGCCTCCTCATCACGGGCTCCTGCCTCAAGGAATTGACGCCATCCGTAGGCTATCAGCGCATCTTCATAGCGTTCATCCACTGTATCATCCTTAAAGTGAATGGTCTGGTTAGGGATATTGTGGATCTCCGCCGTAACTGAATGGGTCAACAGGGCAGACCGGGTTAACATGGCATTGGCTGCTGTGGGCATTTCATCATCACGGGCTCCACCACCTACCCAGAGAAATGCTGTTTTATGACTTACCGAATCGGGAACTACAATATTTACCCAGTGCCACCATACCGGCTCGTCTACTAGTTCCTCGCTCAGCCATTCCTGTGAGATCATTTTCAGCACATAAAATGTATATCCCTTTTCCTTCGACTGGTGCATTACCTGATAATGAAAGTCCGGATCTGGACTATGGACATAACTGTCAAGTGGAGTCTGAATTTTATGTTCCTGATCAATAGCGGGGGGCGTATCCCTCTTGCATCCTATGCTAAAAAGGATCACTATCAGAACAAGAATGGTCAGGAAAATATTCTTTGTTATGATTTTCGCGACAGGGGGGTAATTACCGATAAGAGAAAAATATGGTTTCATGTTAAACAGTTCAATCTAATTCATTTCTTTTTCAATATATTAATTTTTAAGCAATTATTAAATTCAGAAATTCACTTCACAGGTAAAATATGAGAGGGCTGGTTATTTTGTTTTTGCTCATCATTCCGGCACAGGATCATCATAAAACAGAGTACCTGAATGATCCCAGTTCGTACGTTTCGATGATAACCGGATAAGGTGGGAGGCCTGGACATAATTTCCATGCCTATACCCGGCCAGGGTATTGCATTTGATCACTGGAAGAACAACATCCTTTGGTAAATCAACCGAAAGGAAAATAAAGTCCTGAAAGTAACAATTGATTAACCCAGATTGTTCATTAGAGCATAAATTTCTGATAATCAAATAGTTTCTAATGAAGGTCATTAGGGATATTTATCTGTAATATTCACATTTTCAGGGCGTTATGTGTATATTTTATATTCTAATAACGGATTTGGGATTAATTAATCTCGTTGTGTGAATTATTATACACCTCATTTTCTTTTAACATACTGTTTATTAATGATTATATCATTTTCTTTCCTGGTGTATCCTGGTGTCTTCGAGACTTGTGGCATTAAATCATTATGTTTTAGCCACGAAGGTTACCAAGTAACGGAGAACCAAAGTTTTTTTGGCCATCAAATCATCAAATCCAATCACCAAATCGCCAAATCACCCAATCACCAAATCGCCACATCACCACATCGCCAAATCGCCAAATCGCCCTGGTATCACTAAGTTTTTAATTATCTAATTCACACACAACGGTTTAATTAAATAAACTTTGTCCCCTGAAAAATAACTTTAAAAACGGTAAATTCGTTAATAGTACAGACCCTCCGGATAATGTCCTGACAGGGATCAGAAAATATCATTATTTGACACTAATTCTAAAAGAATTGGTTTATTCGTTTGTATTAAAGTGAAGCAAGGATGTTGAATTCTAACCTGTTTAAAATCTTTCTTATAGCCATTAGTGGCTTTTTTCTCATCTCATGTGAAGAAGAGAAAATACAATATACGCCGGCCGCTGACTTCATTGACTGGCAACCCATCTACCTGAACATTATTCATGATCTGTATGACATTCATTTTGTCGACAGCAATACAGGCTGGATTGTCGGGGAAGATCAGACATTAATATCAACCGCTTCAGGAAGCCTGGGATGGGTATTGTCTCCGGTTGGATATCCACTTGAAAATTTAAGGGGCGTATATTTTATCGATGAGCTTAACGGCTGGATGGTCGGTGATCTGGATGGGAATCCGGTTCAGGGCCAGGTGGCCTACAGCAATAATGGAGGAGGATATCCGCTTCAACAATTCATTACCGATAATCCATTGACTTCTGTGGTGTTTATCAATGAACAGACCGGGCTGGCTGCCGGTGAAAATGGTCATGTAATAGAGACGTTGAACGGTGGTGAAGAATGGAGCATCATACCTCCATTTACGTCGAATGATATCAATGACATGTTTTTCACTGAACCGCTGAATGGATGGGCGGTAACCAGTAATGGAGGCATTTTCCGGACTCAAAACGGCACGGATTGGGAAGAGGACTCGACCGGCATTACCACGGATCTGCTGGCTATCCATTTTGTTGATGAAAACCATGGCTGGGCCTGTGGTCATAATAATACTATATTAAAACAGGAAATAGAAGGTGATCAGAGTAACTGGACACGAATTACCATAATTGAAGAACCATCAGACATGGTCTGGAATGATATATTTTTTATTGATCAATTTACCGGTTGGGTGATTGGAGAAAGGGGTACTGTTTATAAAACCGAAGATGCAGGAGCCAACTGGAAGGCTGAGGAAAGCAGTGTGAGCAAGAACCTGAATGCCCTTTATATGGTTGGCCCAAAAAAGGGTTGGATTGTGGGTGATGATGGCACAATCCTTTCTTACAGTCCCAGGGAATAGCATTATTTTGATTTTTTACACTGTCCTGGAATTTGCCATGTGATTTTTAACCGATCTAATTTATATTCGCCATATCTGATGTAATATTGTCATGTTCAGAACCGACTTACTGATATCATTTTTATCCTTTTTTATAATACTTTCTGGTATTGATCAAGCAGCCGGCCAGTATATTGACCTGAAAACCGCTGAAAGCATTTTAGACGAATATGATTCGGTATGCAGGAAGGATGGAGGACAGCTCTGGGGTATCAATCTATATGGTCCGGTTATGTTTGCTCATAAGGAATCCAGAACTATTGTTACCAATCATCAGGATCAAAATGGCACGTTGACAAAAAAAGGAGAGCTTTATACCGGTATATTACCCGATAAAACAGGTATTGCCAATACCACCCAGTACTGGAATGGTATTCAATGGACTATGGTGATGTGGCCATTACCCCGGGATAAAGCAAAACGCCTTACATTGATCTTTCATGAAGCTTTTCATAGCATTCAAAAACAACTGGGTGTAGACCGGGCAACCAGGGAGGCCCGTCATCTGGATGCTCGTGAAGGACGGATATGGCAACAACTGGAATGGTTAGCGCTTGAAAAAGCCTTATATACCAGCGATCTGATGAGAAAAGATCACATCCGCAATGCATTGATCTTCAGAGAGTATCGTCGTGGAATTTTTGCCGGTGCCGACAGCATTGAAAACGACCTGGAAATTATGGAGGGAATACCCGAATATACAGGTATAAAATTATCAGGGAGAAACAGGAAAGAGATCCGTAATTTACTTTCCAAAAAAATTGCCGATGCCATGGATGGTCCTAATTTTTTCAGGACTTTCCCATATGTAACCGGTCCGTTATATGCTATCATGCTGGATGAATCCGGGTACAACTGGAAAAGTAAATTATATGACACCAGTGACCTGGGAGAAATAATCCATATTGCCTATAAAACAGAACTGCCGGAAAGCGGCTCCGGTGAGTTGCAAAATGAAGCCCACCAGAAAATGAATAATTATAAGGGCGAAAAAATTCTTAGGGCTGAAAAGAGAAGAGAAGCCAGATCCCAAAAAGAAAAACAAGCCCTGATTAAAAAACTAGTTACCGGTCCGGTATTAACATTACCATTAAAAAATCCGAATCTGACTTTTAATCCGGGAAATATGCAACCGCTTGAGGATTATGGCACTTATTATGGTACAATACGCATAAGTGACCAATGGGGTATCATTGAAGTAGAAAATGGAGCCCTTATTGATAAAGACTGGAAAGAATTGCGAGTTTCTGCAGCCAGATTGAAAATGAGGGATAAAATTGAAGGTAATGGCTGGTCGCTGGAACTGGTAAAAGGATGGGTTATCAGCCCAGGTGACAGGTCCAAGGATTATAAAATTATTTCTTTGGACACAAAGTAAGTGTGATTCCAAACGGGTAAATACCCGCATAATACAGGGATTGCATTCCAGATCTTAACTAACCGGTATTAACCAGCACTCAATAAAGCAGCTGTGCCCGTCAATCCGGTGGTCTTCAGCCATCGACGACGATTGTATGATTTCATGGAAATGGAGTTTTGATCAAGAAGGCAAGATATAAAATTCTAAAAATCAAATCCAAGCTCTTCAATAGATATTATCTTTTATGAATAATTACATTTTCATCGGTTTGTTTTATGGGGGACATGGCAGTCAATTCAAATATTGTACCCTTATTTTCGATCCTGAAAACTGATATCCGTAACGGCCAAGAAAAACGAACCTGCAGTTTTTCAAATTTAAATCCGTTTCCTTATATTGACCGTCCAATCCATTTTTTAAGGATCATGTCAAAAATAAAAAGAAGAGATTTTTTCAAACAGGGAGCAATAGCCACCATGGCGGGTGCGTCATTCACCCTGGGATGTGACACAGACAGAAAACCTTCAGGCAAAGAGTTGTCCGATGTGAAATATTCACGTGTTGATCAAGAGGGAAACCCGGTAAGAAGTTTTAACGGTCTTTATCACGGACCCTTCATAGACCGGGTAGCTTTTCCGATCGGCGGAATGGGAGCAGGTATGATCTGCCTGGAAGGCACCGGTTGCATCTCCCATGTATCGGTAAGAAATACTCCGGATATCTATCACGAACCGTTCATGTTCGGAGCAATCTCAGTCAAGGGTATTGAACACGGAGCTAAAGTGCTGGAAGGTCCGGTTCCTCATTATAAGATCTTTGGCCGGCCCAACACCGGTAATGGAGCCGGGCAAACCTCATATGGATTCCCCCGTTTCAATCATGTGAGTTTTCAACCTAAATTTCCCTTTGGAGAAGTGCATCTTGAAGATGAGGATATTCCTTTGGAAGTTGGCCTCAGGGGCTGGAGTCCTTTTATTCCGGGTGATACCGACAACTCAAGTCTGCCGGTTGGTGCGCTGGAATACCGTTTCAGGAATACCTCCGGAAGAAAAATCGAGGCCGTTTTTTCATATCATGCATACAATTTAATGAAAATTGAAATCCCCAGCGAGTTCGGCGGAAGATATAAGGAGGGGGATACCATCAAGTCGATGAAGGGTGGATATATCCTCTCCCAAGCCTGTCTGCCTGAAAAACCTCATTTTAAAGGGGATTTCGCCATTTATACGACAGATAAAAATGTGGTGGTGGATCACAGCCTCTTCAGAGGCGGATGGTTCGATTCCCGTACGATCATGTGGCAGGACATAGCACAGGGAAATATGCCCGGTGATCCTGTACTTGAAAACACGCCGGGAGCTTCACTCTATGTACCGGTGAACCTGGAAGCCGGTGAAGAAAAGGTGGTACCACTGCTATTTGCCTGGTATGTGCCGCATACCGATATCAGACGTGGTCCGAATGACGTGGATATGGAAGAAAAGCAGAAAGCCTGTGAAGGGGGTGAGGACTGTTGCCCACCGTCATATACCTCTCTTTTTTATGAACCCTGGTATTCGACAAAATTCAGCGACATAAAACGGGTTGCGAAATACTGGAAGGATAATTACGAGGAGTTGAAAGAAAAATCGACCCGTTTCAGTGAGGCCCTATATGATCAAACCCTTCCAGATGAGGTAATCGAAGCTGTGGCCGCCAATCTGACCATCCTGAAATCTCCCACCGTGCTAAGAGAAAAAAATGGCAAGATGTGGGCATGGGAAGGCTGTCATGACCTGGGAGGATGCTGTCACGGATCATGTACCCATGTCTGGAATTATGCGCAGGCTATTCCCCATCTGTTTCCGGAACTCGAACGTTCGTTACGAGATACTGAGTTTACGGTAAGTCAGTCAGATTCGGGTCATCAGACTTTCAGGGCGGCTTTGCCGATCAGGGATCCCAATCATGGTTTTCATGCGGCTTCTGACGGCCAGTTAGGAGGTATCATGAAAATGCACCGGGAATGGCGTATTTCAGGAGATACGGAATGGCTTGGAAAATTATGGCCCAAGGTCAGGCAAAGCATGGATTATTGTATTAAAAGCTGGGACCCAAAGGGAAAAGGAGTTCTGGAAGAGCCACATCACAATACCTATGATATCGAATTCTGGGGACCTGACGGGATGTGTACCAGTTTTTATCTGGGAGCCCTCTATGCCATGACCAGGATGGGAAAGGCCTTGGGTGAAGATGTGTCAAAATATCAACGGCTTCTGGATAAGGGGCGTGAATACCTGGAAAATAAACTTTTTGATGGAGAGTACTTTTATCATGAAATTAAATGGGAAGACCTTGAAACTCCCAGTCCGCTGGAACAGGCCCAGCAGGCCTGGAATGTAAGCTACTCTGAAGAAGCCCTGGAGCTGCTCAAAAAAGAAGGTCCCAAATACCAGTACGGGAAGGGTTGTCTGTCGGACGGTATCCTGGGTTGCTGGATCGGAGCCATGTGTGGTCTGGATGATTTCGTGGACAAGGAAAAAGTAAAAAGCCATCTCGTGTCGGTTCATAGATATAACCTGAAAAAAGATCTTTCCGATCATGTTAATCCGCAACGTCCGGCCTATGCCCTGGGTCATGAGGGTGGGCTGTTGTTATGTTCCTGGCCGAAAGGCGGCAAATTATCGCTTCCTTTCGTATACAGCAATGAAGTCTGGACCGGTATTGAATACCAGGTAGCCTCCCACCTGATGCTGGTGGGTGAGGTGGAAAAGGGACTGGATATTGTCAGGACGCTCAGGAAACGATATGACGGCCGGATAAGGAATCCTTTCAATGAATATGAATGCGGGCACTGGTATGCCAGAGCAATGGCATCCTTTGGATTGATCCGGGGGTTGACGGGGACCAGATATGATGCCATCGATAAAACTCTATTTATTGATTCAAGGATTGGCAATGATTTTAAATGTTTTATTTCCACGGCTAAAGGATTTGGATCAGCCGGACTGGAAAACGGCAAACCTTTTCTTCACGTTGTTTCGGGTGAGATACCGGTCGAGGCCTGTATTGTTTCCGGAACGGAAAAAGAACTGAAATTGATATAATCGGATATACCCACCCCATTACAAGGCAGGTATTTGAAAATCTGTCCGGGCAGAAAAAAATCCCCGGTTCCCCGGGGTTGAAAATGACCTGTCCCGCTTAATCTATTTTTCCGGAGTAATTTTCAAGGAATCCCCTCTTAATCAGACGGGGCACAACTCCACAACTCCACAACTCCACAACTCCACAACTCCACACATTTTACCGGCTCACCCTTCCAGAAACATCGCCACCCATTAATTTTTCTACCTCTTCCACCTTCACCATATTGGCATCCCCGTAGATCGTGTGTTTCAGACAGGAAGCGGCCACGGCAAAATTAAGGGCATTCTGGTCGTCACCATAGGTTAACAAGCCATAGATCAATCCGCCCATAAAAGAATCTCCCCCACCTACTCGGTCAACAATGTGCGTGATCTGGTATTCCGGAGCTTCCAGAAATTCTTTTCCGTTATATAATACACCGGACCAGGAATTATGCGAGGCACTGATGGAACCGCGAAGTGTGATAATCACTTTTTTTGCCTTGGGGAATCGTTCCACCAGCTGTTTGCATACCGATTCGTAAGCGGCAGCATCCATGCTTTCACCCTTGGTCACATCCACTTTTTCGGGCTGGATTCCAAAATGTTTTTCCGCATCCTCCTCATTACCAAGAATTACGTCACATCCTTCTACCAATGGCTGCATGATGTCTCCCGATTTTTTGCCATATTTCCATAGCTTTTTACGGTAATTAAGGTCAGTGGAAACGGTCAATCCCATACGATTGGCTGTTTCCACAGCTTCCAGGCATACATCGGCAGCTCCCTGGGAGATGGCTGGAGTAATACCCGTCCAGTGAAACCATTGGGCATCCTCAAACACCTTTTCCCAGTCTATCATCCCTTTTTTAATCGTATTAATGGCAGAATTCTCACGGTCATAGATCACCTTACTGCCCCTTGCCACGGCGCCGGTTTCCAGAAAATAGATCCCCAGTCGTTCTCCTCCATAAATAATGTGGTTGGTATGCACTCCCCGCTTTCTCATTTCCATCATGGCACATTCACCAATATCATTTTCAGGCAAACGGGTTACAAATTCGACGGGGAGTCCGTAATTGGCCAGTGATACGGCCACATTCGATTCACCTCCTCCATACACGATATCAAAGGAGTTTGTCTGGGAAAATCTTAAAAATCCAGGCGGTGACAACCTGAGCATGATCTCACCGAAGGTTACTATTTTTTTCATGATTTTACAATTATTATTCCGGTTAAAAAATTATACATTTAATAAGTCTAAATCTCAAATACTTGCTTTAAAATTCATCAAATATTTCCCAAATAACCAAATCGTGTCAAATTATCATTCCTCATGACCAATATTCAATCTGATAATTAATGAATGGCATCCAGGCTGCCGGATAATCCATCAGACCTTTACGAAAATATCCGATTACTTCCCTGCCAGCATTTTCTCTACTCAAAACCCCAACACCCTTTATCAAGCTTATTTCCTATCCTTTCAGTAAAATATACCCTTGTCGGTATGATCCAGACGATAAGTACTGTACACGGTAATGCTTTTGGCCGGCTGAACTTCTTTAAATTTTATATTCGTATTTCCCGTTTGATTTATTTTTTCAGGGATCAGGCTGATATTCGAAAGGCCTTCGTGTTCTTCCTTGTTTATCCCGTAACGGTAAAGTGAGAGCTGACCGGCATGGTCGATCTGAATATCACACTCGAAAGGTTCCGGGCTGTCATTGATCACGTAGAGGGTATATTCACCCGATGGACTTCTGAGTGCAGCCGCGAATATACGCTGATGGCCATCGATTTTATCCCCGTCAATTTCAGTGTATAATATGGTTGAATATTTGGCATTGAAGCGGGTAAGTAATCCAATGCCATAAAAAGAGTTGGGATGCGGCGAAAACGATTCTCTTACGCAAATCCGGTCCATATCCCAGGTATCGACCAGTTGCCACTGGCCGTCGAGATTTCCCCGGTTTATGAAACTCCACCTGTTGAAGGCGTCGGGACCCAGGTTCAATGCCCGGATGATCAGTTCAGTATCCTTGAGTGTGGATTTGAAACTTCCCGGCGCGGGATCATCCAGGATATAGCCGAAAAGCTGTGTGCCTACTTCTGATATAAATAAGGGTTTGTTTTTGCTATGGGCCCAGTTTCTCCAATCGATTATCCGTTTTTCCGCCACATTGATCGAATATCCTCCCTCATCCATATTCCAATCGAAATTGGCATTGTATGAGTGAATATCATACGCTCCGATATAGGGATCAAAATCAATTTCTTCCCGGTTGAATTCAGGCATATCGGTCCAGTCCGGGCCTGAAAGGGGAATATCAATGTTTCGTTCATCAAGGGCATTCCTGACTGCCCGCAATCCCGGGGTGATGGACATGGGACTCATGTCGGGATTCTGCCACCACGACCAGCTATGTCCCGGTTCGTTATTGATACAGACATATTTGATACAGGTGTATCCCTTGTTGTTAACAAGATGATCCACCATGGTGGCAAGTCCTTCCGCAAATGCTTTCATATCACCTGGAGCCACCCTTAACCGATTCACACTAACAGGTCTTACCCCTTCCGGAAGAAGCCAGGGCACATTGTTCCACATCTGCTGAAGAAAAACATCCACACTGTTCCGCTCACACCAGTCCAGTATCCGATAAAGGATCTTCATCTCATAACTGTCAAAAGTGAATTTATCTTTTTCCGGCTGATACATTCGTTGTTCCAGTTCGATCCTGCAGAAATTCAACCCCAGCCAGTCAGCATAACCATAAAGCTCTTCCCAGGCTTCATCATCATCCAGTCGCGGGTTTGCTCCCCAAGCGCTTCCGGCATTATATCCCTGGCAGGGCTCTTCAATAGCATGCCAGGAAGCACCAATTCCCCCTTTCATTGTATGTATTTCTCTGTCTGCATCAATATGTATCTTGCAGCTATTCTGTTTTTTTTGATCAGGTATGCTTATGGAAGATACAAAAAATGGCGATATCAATATATAAAAAAGTATGCGGCGATTGATCATGTATCGTGAAGGTTACAGTTTAAAATTGATTGTCTTATTTTTTCATTTAAGTTTTACGCTATTTAAGATAAAATAAATATATTGAATGAGTTTAAATTTGAATTATTTTTTTATTGCTCATATAAATATTTCCATAATCATGATTTTAGAAAAACTGTCTGTACTTGCCCTTGTAACAGGATTATTATATTCGTGCTCCCAGCCACGATCAACCGGGGAGGAACAATCGGACTCCGGTATATCCGCTGCGGAAGAATCAACCGTTGAACCGGATTTCAGTATGGAAAATCTGCTGGCCTGGTGTATTGTTCCCTTTGATGCAAAAGAAAGAAATCCCGAAGAGCGGATAAGCATGTTGAAAGACCTGGGATTTTCTCAGTATGCCTATGACTGGAGGCAAAAGCATTTAGATGAGATGGAACAGGAAATCGGACTTGCCAGGCAAAACAATATTGAAATGATGGCAGTCTGGATGTGGATCGATGCCAATAGTGACAGCCCCGGCAATCTGAGCTCAACGAATGAACGTATATTTTCCATACTTGAAAAAACCGGCCTGAAGACAGAAATCTGGCTTGGATTCAACAGCAATTATTTTGAAGGACTTGAGGAAGGGGAGGCTATCGAAAAAGCCGTGGAAATGATCGGTCATCTTGGGGACAGGGCTTCTGCTATTGAATGTAAACTGGCTTTATATAATCATGGGGGCTGGTTTGGAGAACCCGAAAACCAGGTGAAGATCATAAAAGAAATACCCTCCCACAGGATCGGGATAATATATAATTTCCATCATGCCCACGAACAGATCGACCGGTTACCGGTGATCATTGAGGCTATGAGACCGTATTTATGGGTAGTAAACCTGAATGGCATGAAAAAAGAGGGCCCAAAAATATTGCCCATTGGTAAAGGAACCCATGAAAAAGAAATGATCGAAAAATTCCTTGAGTCCGGGTATAACGGGCCCTGGGGTATACTGGGTCATGTGGAGGAACGGGACGTAAAAGAAGTACTTCAGGAAAACCTGGAAGGATTGAGGAATTTATTCGATTAACCGATTTAATGATACGGTTCCTCCACAGCACGGACAAGGTTTAGACCTGATGTTTTCAGAATTTCGTCCCTGATTGAAGATACTTAACCCGAAAAATTCATAAATTTTTCGCCCGAAGGGCCGATTAAGCGCAA
>CAZIXF010000079.1:0-15331 GCA_964543195.1 uncultured Roseivirgaceae bacterium | reverse complement strand
GTTGCCATTTTCTTATTACAAAAGCCCTGCAGCGTTTTCGTTGCAGGGCTTTTTTATTCTCCACCGACCAGGACCAAGGAAAATTTATCTTCTTCAAGATACCGGTTCGACAATCTCATCAACTCATCACCGGTCATTTGGTTGACTGTTCGAATATACCGGTCATAATATTCATAATCCAGGCCAAAAAAATAGATCCCCTTGAATTTATCGGCTAAAGAAAAAGAAGTTTCCATGCTTGTAAGAAAGCTGCCAATTAAATAATTGCGCACAGTGTCCAGTTCATCATCCCCTGCCTTATCGGTTTTCATTTTGCGCATCTCCCTTTTTATCTCTTCTACGGTGGCCTCTGAATACCTGCGCTCCACATCGGTTCCAATTACCCAGAAGCTGTCATTGAACCGGTTGATGATACCCGAATGGATCCCATAGGTATATCCTTTTTCTTCCCTTATGTTCTTCATCAATCTCGATCCGAAAAACCCGCCCAATAATTCATTAAGGAATACCAGCCCGAAATAATCTTCATGGTTTTTGGATATGATCCTTCTGCCATATCGAATCGAAGTCTGCAGGCTTCCTTCTCTCGTGATCACGGTCTTACGATCAGCACTTTCAGGAACCGCATGGTGAATGTAATCAGGTTTCTGATAGTCAACCACGGATAATAAGTCCATCTTTTCAATGATTTTATCATCTACATTACCTGAGATAATTATCTCAAATCCCTTCAGCAAGCGGCTTTTGTAATATTCCTCAATCCTTTCTTTAGAAATGTGTTGATCGATATCCTCCACTTGTATATTATATCCATAGGGATGAGCCGGGCTATACAATGTTTCACGGAATTTATTCCCCGCAACTATATTGTTTTTTTGATTATTCACAAGAATCTGCTGCTTTTTAATATCCGCAAGGATCTCCAGTTCGTATTCCGGGAAGGAAGGCTCCAGAAGTAGTTCCAGAAGAAGCGGTATTATATCCGGTGCCTTTTTTTTCATAACATAAATGGAGATATTTACTATATCAGCTCCCGGACTGATATGGATCTGAGCTCCCTGAGAATCAAAATATTCTGCAATCTCCCTGGCGTTCCTGTTCAGGGTACCTTCAGATAACATACATGAAGTAAAATCGGAAATACCCGTGAAAGATTCGTACCAGCGGCCTGATCGAAAGATCAGTTCAATCCAGACGATCTCATGCTGTCCTGCTTTGATATAATGAAGCGGCACACCACTGGTCAAGTTTGTGGTAATTGCCCGGGGCATGTGAACTTCTGGAACCGATCGGAAAGAAGGGGCTTGACGGCGATCCGGCATCAATTATTATCGTCGTCGGTAATCGAATCTTCCTGCTTGTAGGTGTTAAAATTAAAGACTAACGAAAATCTCAGGGTCTCTGCAAGCGGATGGTTGGAATCCTGGGGGACCAGATAAGCAAAATCGACACCGAATACATTATACCGGAAACCCAGGCCCATGGTGAAATACTGTCTGTTTCCTTTATTTTCATGTTCCCAGAAATAACCGGCTCTGGCTGAAAATAACTCGCGATACCAGTATTCGAGACCTCCGGATATCATAACCTCCTGTAATTCTTCACTGAAACCATCGGGCGCATCACCAAAAGAACCAAACATACCGCTTAATAGTGAACGGTTGGGATCTTTCCCGCGTGCAATCACCGGCTCGTTATCCACATAGATAATAGCACCATTCTCATCAATTGCATAAACCGGAGGAGTGGGTACCATTAACTTATTCAGGTCAAGAAGCATGGTAAGTTTATTATAAGGATCGAGATTGGTAGTAAATGCAGAACCAAGTTTAAGATTAGTGGGTATAAACTGCTGGTTTTCATCATCCGAATAGGTCATTTTCTGGCCAATATTGGAAACGGAAAGACCTAAGGCAATATTGGAATTTTTTCCGCTAAGTATCAGGGGCTTGTCCCAGAAAACTCCCACATCAGCAGCAACGCTGGTGCCTGCCTGAGCATCATTAGTGCTGTTCCATACATTCCCCGTCAGGTTTGAATGAATAAACCGCAGGGTAACCCCGAGACTTAAGGCTTCTGTCAACATCTGGGAATAGGTGCCATCCAGAGCAAATTCCCTGGGGTTGAACTGCCCGATATTTGTTCCAAGAATGTCAGTGAAGGTAATATCTCCAAGGTCGAAATACCGCAATGACATCGCAACCGTTCTCTCCCGGTTGATTTTGTAATATCCGGAGGCATAGGATATGGACATATCATTGATTATATTCCCAAGCCAAGGAGTGTATGAAAGTGAAAAACCGTAATCATTTTGAATAAATGCAAATTTGGCCGGGTTCCAGTGACCTGAAGCAGCATCTGAAGACAAGGCTGATCCTGTATCACCCAGTGCACCACCCCGGGCATCAGGTGAGATGGTTAGAAAGGGTACAGCTGTGGTGATCACCCTTCTGGAAGTATCCTGACCGGCCAGAATGGCCGTACCCTGCCCGAAAGAGACGCTGTAACCACAAAAAATCAACAGGGCTGTTATACAGAGTTTGGATAATAAGTACTTGATCATTAATAAATTATTTATATGTAAATATAACTATTTAATAAAAATAAGCTTTTTTGAGGCATCATTTTTTATTCCGTCAAATAAAGAACGTACAATCACCCGGTAAATGTATAATCCTTCATTTACTTTTTCTCCCGAACCATTACGGCCATCCCAGCTCATATCGTCAATCCTGAACCCGCTGTTCTTTATTTCTTTTTCAATTACCCGGATCAACTCACCATGGCTGGAATATATTTGGATCGTTACGGAGAGATTTTCACCGGACCGGTTATGTTCAAATGAAAAACGTGTATGCCCAGAAAACGGATTGGGATAATTAATCAGATTTTTAATGATCATAACAGAGGCTTCACCAACTACGAATTCAGTATGCGCTTCAGTCATATTATTGTATGTATCCCATACCCTGAGTGTGACAGTATGTCTTCCTTCAGATAGATCCGAAAGCTGATATACCAGTCGTCCGTTTTTATAATTATCCAGATCCGCTTTGTAAAATTCATTCAGGATAAATTCCTCCTCACCATCAAGTATCGCTAAAATTCCGCGATTGATATTATTTTTTATCAGGCTGATCCCGTTTTCATCATAAATATCGGCAATAAGTCTGGGGTGATCGCTGGTAAGATCACCGAACCGGAAGGTGGTATCTTCAAGATAAAGGCTTACCTGGGGGGGTGTATTATCCGGAACAAAATCTTCTGCCGTACCTCCTACAAGTATTTTATTGTTCGAGCCTGAAGCATCCATACTTTTATTTTCATCTATACTGTATAAACTAATTTTTCCCTCGCCCGATTTATAAGAAATATTTTTGGGAACTACGAACTCAAACCTGAATTTACCATTACTTATACTGGCATCCCCCCTGAAAATAATACTGTTCCTCTCTGTATAAGTCATCACGGGATCCTGGGTGCCAAGGGTTTGCCTTTTTTCGGCTTTATCGTATACCGTTGCCGTAAGTTTCCCCTGATAAGTATCCAGCATGTTTTTATCCGCATCCTGAATATATCCTGTAACAACCATGTTTTTCAATGCCTTCAGTGAATCAGTCAGGATATCTGAACCTGCTTCCATGATCTCATCAATCACCAACTCCATGGAAGGATAAGCCAGGGTCATAGAGGGATCTCCCAGCAAAGAAAAATTCCGGTTGGCAACCGCACCGGAACTTGCATTTTTTGTTCTCCGGAAAATTTCACCCATAGTCATGTATTTCCCTTCAATCTTATCAAATACCTGTTCATAAAACGCCTGATTCAATTTAAAATTGGTAGTGGAATAAACCGGCCTGGAAGTAGTGACCAGTCCTATGGCTCCTCCCCTTTCGCTGATCAGGGCAAACTCCGCACCGGATCGTTTCTGAGGATCATCGTGCCGCCCGAATTCGCAGGTAGCCGTTACGAGCAGGGGCAGCCTGTACAGGTTCTCCCATTGATTTATCAGGGCTATATTGAGAATATTTTCACTGGTCCACTGGATTTCATTACCATGCCCTGTAAAGTTCATGATCAATACGCCTTGCTTTACCGCATCCTTGATGGCCTGGTTGGCTTCAGGAGCTTCCTGGCGGTTGGGTAAAATATGCTGAGGGAATGCATCCACATATATTTTCCCGATATTAAAATTATGATGGGCCGAATCGATCAGCAGCGTTAAGCGCTCCGCATCCCTTGAATGGATCGTGCCTTCTTCCGGGCCGTCTCCATCGTCGGCAACAAAATATATGTCATTCCGCCATGGACCAAAACAACGGGGATCAGTTTCATAAACAATAATCTTATCCACCACCGAATTGGCCTCCCTGAGTGTTTTAACCGGGATCCGGCCAATCCCAATATCCATGAGTTCATTCCCCACAAAGGATTCAAACCATTCCCCCTCGGTTTCATCCAGAAACCCGTAAAAATCATCAGACGAGTAACTGTAAACAGGGTGAAGGGAGTTTCTTGACTGGTATATGGGGACAAAATTCGTATTGAAATCGGTTCTGTTTTTATAATCATAAGAACCGCGTCCAAAAAGCAGCAGGTATTTCAAATTATCGTTCTGATCATAAAGATATTTGACAAAATCGCGGATGGCGGTCACATCCTGCGATCCGGAAGAGAATTCATTATAGATCTTAAACACGTTAACCACCTCTGCTGTCATACCCTGTCCCTGCCTGTGCGAGGCCAGTCTCCGGGCAGCAGGGATAAAATCAGGATGGCTGATGATCAGGAGCTCAGGCGGGGACATGCTGTGAAGATCCTGGTTATCAATTTTTACCCCGTAATGAGGCGATAGAAGATTATTATTATTGAATAATATAAATTCTTTTAAATCATCCGTAGCTGTTCCGAAGGTATACACTCCCTCACCGCCTGAAATAATCTGTATGGAAGGTGATAAGGGATCTGTTATTTCCCAGATACTGAACGGACTCCCGGTATCCTTTATCTCAAAGGTACCGTGCGTGTTATTCAGGCTGCCGGTAGAACGGAAATGCGTCTGTAAAGGGTACCCGGCCAATTCTCTTTTACACCAGATGTTCAGATAATCAAGAAAACCTCTGGATTCTCCCGGAGAGCCTTTCCTGTAATCAATAGTAAGTCTGAGATTATTTTCAGTATCGGATAAATTATTTGTGTTTACTGAAAAATCAATCCTGGTTTTCCTTCCCTTAACTGAATACGTATAAACCGGCACGGTTTCCATATAGGCCTGACCCAATTCATATCCATTTAAATTGAAATTAAACTCTGCCGGATTGACCGTGTGCGCCATAACCTGACCCAAGACCCTTATTTCCGAATCCGGGATCAAACCATTAGATGCAAATTCAAATTCGTAGGAGGTTTTAATCTGAAATACTTCACCATACCATTCTCTTCCCGAACCTGATCTTTTCAGATTACTGAGCAGGTTAACCAGATCCTTTTCATGTTTATATAACTGATCGAATTGCGTTATCCTCGGAAAATCCGGTCCCAGGTCCTGGTTCACGCTGAGCCTTTTACCCGGATCATCACCCACTGTCAGGAAATAAAAGGCCGTGTCGGAATAATCATGGTGTGAATAAGATATCTCAAACGTTCCCTCTCTTTCTACCAGGCCGATCTTATGAGGTGACTGGCCGTAAAAGAGGATATGATCATTTTCATCGAAACGGTTATCTTCATCACCTGAAATATATATTGCGTTTTCAATTAGATCCGATGGCCTTTCGGCACTGTTTGCCTGAGATAACATGGCCCCTCCGTTGCCATAAAGTTGTATATGCTCCGGATCGATATTTCCCGGATCCATACCCAATTCCTCCAGGAATGCATAATCAAGTTTGTATATTCCATCTTCAGTTACAGCGATTTTATACCAATTGCCGGTAGCAAGTACGGAGGAGGCAGCATCCGTTGTGCGCATTATACGCTCAGAGCGGGCAGGCGACTCCGCTTCGATCCGGATCCGGAAGCTTTCTATCTTAAAAAGCACGCCTGACAGTGTATCTTTAACCCATGGAAAAATATATACCTGAGATTTTAATTGGCCTTTCTCTGACAACCGGTTTATATGAATGTCAGGTTCAGAAACAACCAGTTGGGGGTCAATTAATTCAAGTTCCGGTCCGGTAACCGTGTCTTTTTCAACTACTTCGATCTGTACTGACCGGACCGCCTCATGATCAAAGGTTATTGAATATACCGGCATATAATCGAATTCGGGATAATGAAGTGCATTTTTAAAATCGGGTACAAGCCGGTTCTCACCTTCTCTTGTAATAATGGAATCGGGTTCAGTCCATTCTATGGAATACACGGCACTCTCCGGATTATCCCCGGCATGGCTCTTCCTGTCATTTATCATACCGGTTATGATAAATGTAAAAAAGAAAAAATGGAGTAATCCCGTTGAAAACCTTTTGAGCATCAAATTAAAAACGTTTATTCCCTACACTTTATATATACGGAAAGAACAAAAATAGTCATTAGGGGGGCAATGAAGGTAATAATTGCCATTCTTTAAGGGCATATCTGAATAGTTGTCATTGCCGGGACAGGTTCAGCCTGGAAAAATGATAGATTATGGCCAGAATTATATAGCTGAGAATGATCAGAAATATCCCGGGCAGATAGAATATAATAAAAAATAACAGGCCTGCAATAGTAAGAAGATATCTGTACCGGTTATCCTTCCAGTATAGGCCTTTAAATTTCATGGAAAAAAATCGCATGTTGACATTTAACAGAAAAGACTGTATGATGATCATTGTGGCTATCAAATGCGGATTTGAATAGAGAAAATAAAACGGCTGCCATTCAGCCTCATATATAAAAACCAGTCCTACGACTAAAAAAGCATTAGCTGGTGTAGGCAGGCCAATAAAATCCTCCTCCTGTCTTGGGTCAAGATTAAATTTTGCCAGTCTGAAAGCAGAGGCAGCCACCAGCAAAAAAGCCAGTAAAGGATAATAACCTGATGTTTCAAGTTTCATCAGGAAGTACATCAGAAAAGCCGGGGCAAGTCCGAAGGTAATTAGATCAGCAAAAGAATCGAGTTCCTTCCCCATCGGGGATCCGACGTGGAACAAACGGGCAAAAAATCCATCCAAAAAATCAAAAAAACCTCCCAATATGATCAAAAATGCAGCTGTTTTAATATTATCCTGAAATACAGCCATAATGCTGAAACAACCGGTCAGTAAATTCAGAATGGTAAATACATTGGGCAAATGTTTTGTAAAAGCCATAAATCAACTGTTTGATCCGCAAAAAGGATTATAAAGTTTTTCTTTTTCAATGGTGGTTGCCGGACCATGGCCGGGAAAAACGACCGTATTCTCAGGCAGGATGAATAATTCACTTTTTATGCTCTGGAGCAGTGTGTCAAAATTGCCTCCCGGGAGATCGGTTCGCCCGATGCTTCGCTGAAATAAAACATCTCCTGAAAAACAACAGGATTCTTCTGCATTATATAAGCCTATATGCCCGGGTGAATGGCCGGGGAGGAAGAGTATTTTCCAGTCCCTGCCGGCAAATGTTACGGTCTGGCCCTCCTTCAGCAAACCCTCAGGTGAAGGTTCTCTGAGATGAGGAAAACCGTATGCCTGTGCATATAACTTGACACTTTCCAATATTTGTTTTTCATGTTCCCCGATGTAAAAGGGGATATTGAAATGGTTTTTCAACCCTTCTACTCCCAGCACATGATCGATATGACAATGGGTATTAATGATGAAACGGGGGTTCAGTTTTCCGGCTTCGATATAATTGATCAGTTCTACATGTTCCTCCCGGCTGTAACATCCCGGATCAATGATCGCACATTCGTTATCGTCGTGGACCACAAAGGTATTTTCAGCAAAATCATTGAAACAGAAAGTTTTTACTGTTACCATATCTTCAAATTTATCATAAAATTTGTTTTAATTACCTGTAAATATAAAATACTCAAATGAATCGGGAGAAGAAGACTGATTTTATAATAATCGGGCAGGGGCTGGCCGGAAGCCTTCTTGCTTACCGGTTAAAAAAAGCCGGTAAAAAAGTGGTCGTATTTGATTCGCAGGATGAAGCTACCTCCTCCCTCGTGGCTGCAGGGTTATTTAACCCGGTTACCGGAAGACGTTTTGTGCGCACCTGGAAGGCTGAAGAATTATTCCCCCTCCTGTTCGATTTTTACCAGAGACTTGCCGGCGAACTGAAGGCCGCCTTCTTCCATCCGGTCCCCCTGTTCAGACCTTTCCTTTCCATCAGGGAACAGAACGAGGTGATTGCTAGTGCGGAGCAAGGCCATTTAGGCAGTTTTGCAGGCCGTATCGTTACAACCAAACCCGAGTCCGTGCCGCTCAACAACAGGTATGGAGGGATCTTTCTGACACATACAGGATATGTGGACGTCCCGTTAATGATCGAGACGATTAGGAAGAAGTTCCTGGCCGATGATTTTTTCTATGAAAAATTTGAAGAAGACCTGCTGGATCTCAGTGACGGAAAGGTGCGATACAGAAACTTTTCGGCCGGCAAGATAATCTATTGTACCGGCTTTCATGCTGCCGGCAGCAAATACTTTTCCTGGCTGCCTTTCCGTCCCGTAAAAGGAGAGCTGATCCTTATTAAAACCCTGGAATCCTTACCTTTTATCTTTAACAGGCAGATTTTTGTTATCCCATATTCCGATGGACACCACAAGGTGGGTGCCACGTATGATTGGAAAAATACAGATGTCAAAACAACGCCGGAAGCAAGAGCATTCCTGGAACAAAAGCTGAAAAAATTTTTCCGTATTGAATTCAGTACTGTTGACCAGCAAGCCGGTATCCGGCCGGCTACCAGGGACAGGAGACCCTTTATCGGGATGCACCCGGACATACCTCAGTTGGGCATATTCAATGGATTAGGTTCAAAAGGCGTGTCACTTGCTCCCTATTTTTCTCAGAATTTTGCTGATTACTTGTTAAAGGGTAAGGAAATTGACAAAAACGTACACATAAACCGTTACAATTCTTTGGATATAAAATTCCATTGAGTATACTTTTATTAATAACAGGAAAATTAAAAGGGTTCCCTGATGGATTTCTTTTGCACGGCAATCAATACTATTGATCAGAAAATTTGAAAAACGGGATTAATAGAGTTTCCTTCTTTTCTTATAGTGACAGTATTTAAAAGTAAATGAACCTAAAAATGGAAAAACAATTTGGAATTATCGGTCTTGGATTAATGGGCGGGAATTTAGCCAGGCAGGCCATTGAAAAAGGATTTGAGGTAGTGGGTCTTACCAAAGGCGATGTACCTGAAGATCTCAAGGATAAAGGCATCGAAATAGCTGATGATTATGCTCAGCTCAAGGAAAAATTATCCCCCCCCAGAAAAGTAATCGTGTATGTTCCGGCAGGAGAAATAGTGGACTATGTACTGAAGGATATACAGAACAATTTTGAAGAAGGTGATATTGTGATAGATGGAGGGAATTCCTATTGGGGAGACTCGATAAGTAGAGAAGAAAAAATGAAAGAAAAGGGCATCTATTTTCTTGACTGTGGTACCAGTGGAGGAGTGGAAGGTGCACGTAATGGCGCCTGTTTCATGATCGGGGGAGAAAAAAATGCAGTAGAAAAAGTTGAACCGATATTAAAAGCTCTTGCTGTTCCTGACGGGTATGTGTATACCGGCCCCCCGGGTTCAGGACATTACGTGAAACTTGTACATAATGGAATTGAATTCGGCATGTTACAAGCTATAGGAGAAGGCATGCATCTGTTATCAGAATTCCGTCATGAACTGGATCTTTCTTCTATTCTTCACTGCTGGAATCACGGTTCCGTCATTAGATCCTGGCTTACCGAACTAATGGAATCAGAGATAAGGGATAAGGGTTCATTAGATGATGTTCCGGATTACATTGAGGATACCGGTGAAGTGAATTGGCTGGTTAACGACGCCATGCACATGGAAATCCCCATTCCGGTGATATCACAATCCGTGATGCAACTTTTTGCTTCAAGAACGGATAAAAAGAAATGGGCCAGTGCCATTGCCATGATGCGGCATGGCTTTGGAGGCCATCCTTTCGGTAAAGACAAACACATAAAAAAGGAACGGCAGAAAGGAAGGGTGGGACGATATAAGAAGAAATGACCGGAAAGCACCCGGTGTTCAATAAGGGTATACTAATTTATTAAATTAACACAAGGTAAAAACATACGCGAAAAATAAACTCATTATACATTTACGCGTTAAAATCAACATAATCGGACAGCGAGCGGGGATCAGACTGTCACCAGGGATGGCAGACCCCCTTTCCGGTATCCATCGGAATATCCTAAATTCGGGAATCTTCAATGGACGGATTTAAAGGCGACCCCTATAAATCATATTTATCAAACAATTTCGTTGTTAACGTATTATATGGTAAGTATCTTGACTAAAAATGTTAATTTAACCGAAGCATTTATTTATATTAGTATTTACCTTTAACTAAACCCTGAAGCAGGATTAATGAAAAGAACAATTTCCATAACCTTCTTCATGATCATTGCCATCACGCTTGTTGAGGCCCAGGTAACCAGAGAACAATTCGGTAAAAACCGGCTGCAATATAAGCTATTTGATTGGAGATATCTGAGTTCCGATAATTTCGATATTTATTATTATTATGGTGGTGAAGATATTGCCAAACAAGGAGCCGAATTCCTTGAAGATGAATTTGAAAGGATAACGGATATTCTTGGTTATTCCCCGTATACGAAAACGCGAATTTTCCTTTATAATTCCTCTGGTGATCTGATGCAAAGCAATGTAGGGGTTAATGAAAATTATTATACAGTTGGCGGACAGACCGATTTTGTTAAACCACAGGTCGAGATTGCCTATCCCGGCCAGATGACAAGCTTTAAGGATGAACTTGTTTTTAAGATCTCCCAGATGCTCATCAATGATATGATGTTTGGCGGGAGCCTGTCCGACATGTTTCAAAGTTCGTATCTGCTCACGCTTCCGGAATGGTATATTAATGGAGCAGCCAGCTATATCGCCTATGGATGGAGTGTAAAACTGGATGATTTTATCAGGGATTATTTCGATCATGAAAAACCCGGCAAATTAAACAAATACACCGGCTATGAAGCCAGAATGATCGGTCATTCTGTCTGGAATTTTATAGCTGAAAAATATGGTAAAAGTAATATTGCCAATATATTGAACCTGACCAGGATCATACGCAATGAGGAAAAAAGCATATCCAACACCCTGGGTCTTTCATTTAAAAATTTTATTGATGAATGGCTGAATTATTACAGGGATGTATCCATTTCTTCTCTCGAAAGCTTTACGGATCCCAGTGATGAAAATATTTTATTCAAGAACCGAAAAGACAAAGTATATAACAAGCTGAGATTCAGCCCGGATGGAAAACATCTTGCTTATTCAGAAAATCACCGCGGGAAATATCATGTAGAGATCCGCGATCTAGAAACCGGTAAAAAAACAGTCGCATATCGTGGTGGGTATAAAGTGATCAACCAGGAAATAAATTACGATCTCCCCTTGATCAGCTGGATCGATAACGAAAATCTGGCCATCATCTCCACTAAGTTCGGTAAAAACTTCATCTGGTTTTATAATATCAACTCGGGAAACCGGTTTAAAAAAGAACTTACACGACTGAACAATATCAGGGATTTCGATATATCTCCAAGCGGCAACCTGGCCGTATTAAGTGCTGATATTGAAGGGCAAAGTGATATATTCCTGATGAGCCTGAGGCGTAATTCCATAAAACGGATCACCAATGATATTTTTGACGACAAAAATCCCCAGTTTATCCCCGGAACCAGCGCCGTGATATTCAGCTCAAACCGGTCGAACGACAGCATCCGTTTCAGACAAAAATACGATATAGAAAACCTGAACAACATTTTCAATCTCTATATTTATGACATCGATACAACCCGAAATATACTCTTTAAGGTAACCAATACATTAAGTCACAACATCCGGCCGATCCCGGCCAGTGATACTGAATTTTATTATCTGAGCGATCAACAGGGAATTTTCAATATTTATAAATATGATCTAAATAAAAAAATCTACACCCAGGTCAGTAATTTTAAAACAAGCATCAAAGAATATGATATTGGACCCAACAAGGAAGGATTGGCCGCTACGATGCTCGATGATTTGAGTAGTCATATTTTTTATTATCCTGATTATAATTTCAATCAGAGCAAGTTTACTCCACAAACCCGCAGGCAGGAAATAATCAGTGCCAAGTATGTAGCCCAGCGGCTCCAGAAAAGACGTGAAATGCTGAAGGATTCTCTCAACCAGGCAAGAATGATGGAGGAAGAACAGGTAAAAGAAGACCTATTGACTCCCCGGGACGAAGGAGAGGAAAATATTGAAGAAGAACCAGCTGATGAATTAAAAAGATCGGATGAATTTATTGATACGAATAATTATGTGTTTGATGAAGAAAATGTAAAAGAGACCCGTAAGGAAGAATCGTTTCTTTCCCAATACCGGAAATTCCGGAGAGAAAAGGAAATACTGGGTCCGTTCGATTATGAAACGCTGTTCAGTGCAAACAATATTGTTACTTCCTTTGTGATAGATCCACTTCTTGGATTCGGAATTCAGCTGGAAACACAGATGAATGACCTGCTCGAAAATCATAGATTTTTCGGTGGTGTGCTGGCTACAACGGATCTCAGGAGCGGTAAACTATTCAGCGAATATCAATATTTGAAATTCACAATTGATTTTAATGGCCGGTATGACCGGACTTCCCTGTACCGGCCTACGGAATCAGGCAGTCAGAAATATACACTCAACCGGTTTGAACTTGGGGCTTCTTTGCCGTTGAACGTAGCTACCCGGTTATCCATCAAACCTTTTTATTCAGTAACCAAATATTTCGAACTCGATCCTCTGGTGCTGATTACACCTCCTCCATCTGAAGAAACAGTTAGCTCGACCCACTATGGAGGATTAAAAACCGAATTTGTATTTGATAACTCCACTATCACGGGATTGAACATGATCGAAGGTACCCGGGGAAAGATCAGTTATATCCTCCATCAGGGATTATCTGATACCGAAAAGAATTTTGGGAATTTCTTTATTGATTTCAGAAATTATCAGAAAATTCACAGGGAGTTTGTTTTTGCTACCCGTTTTTATTACGGGCGATTCTTTGGCCCAAACGCACAGAAGTATTTATTGGGTGGATTGGATAACTGGTTGTTCAATAAGACCAATATCTCCGGTCCGAATGATCCCTTGATCAATGAACCATTAACGAACAACAGCGACCAGTTGTTTATGCAATATATCACCCCCCTCAGAGGTTTTGACTACAATACTTTTAATGGAACGAATGCCCTGCTGGCCAATTTTGAACTCAGGCTCCCGATCGTACGATATTTTGTCCGGGGGCCGATAACTTCTAATTTCTTCAGAAATCTGCTGTTTGTCGGATTTTATGATATCGGTTCATCCTGGTCCGGCAAATCCCCTTTCGCCACAGAAAACAGTGTAAATACTCAGTTAATAAAAAATCCGGGTTCGCCCTTCCAGGCAAGAATCCAGACTTTCAAAAATCCCTGGTTATCCAGTTATGGCTTTGGCCTGAGAACTGTGCTTCTGGGATATTACATGAAATTCGACCTGGCTTATCCGATCAATGATTATAATGTTGGTGATCCACGGTTTTTTGTATCTCTTGGATATGACTTCTGATTATTCCCAAATATTTTCATAATGGATTTAAACTACAGAGAGACCGGTTCAGGTGAACCATTGATCATACTTCATGGATTATTCGGAAGTTCCGATAACTGGCAATCGTTTGCGAAACAATTATCGAACGATTTTCATATCCTTTCCCCGGACCAGAGAAATCACGGTGAATCTTTTCATGACAATGACCATAACTACAAGGCAATGGCTGAAGATCTCAACCGGTTTTATAAAAAGCAGGACATAGAGAAGGCCCATGTAATGGGTCATTCCATGGGCGGAAAAACCGCGATGAAATTTGCCCTTGAAAATCCTAACAAGGTGGATAAACTTGTTATCGTTGATATCGCGCCAAAGAAATATCCTGTTCATCATGATTATATAATTGAAGCCATGTGTGCCCTGGATATAAAAAAGTATGAGCGAAGAAAAAATGTGGATAAAGCATTATCAGATGAAATCCCCAACAAGGCAGTCAGGCAATTCCTTTTAAAGAATCTGGAACGCAGGGATAATGGAAAATTGAAATGGAAAATTAATCTCCCTGTACTGAAAAAGAACCTTAAAAACATCAGTGAAGAAATCAATTCGTCGCAACCCTTTGATGGGCCGGCCTTATTTATCGCGGGAGAATTATCAGATTATGTGAAATCTTCCGATGAACCGGGGATAAAATCGCTTTTCCCCAATGCTAACATCACCTATTTGAAAAATACCGGGCACTGGATACATGCCGAAGCGCCCGATAAGTTTCTCCAGACCGTTTCTTTTTTCCTGAAAAATTAAATTTTATGGCCAAAGGGAAGATTTATCTTTTACCCTCTCCCATATCCTCTAATCCATCCCTGGATTACATACCCTGGAAAATAATCGATATCATAGCGAAAACGGATATCTTCTGGGTAGAAAATCTCCGTACTACCCGGAGATACTTTTCAAACCTGGGGATCAGGGAAATTGATAAGTTGACTTTCAGGGAGCTAAATAAGCATACCGATTTAAAACAGATAGAAAACCTTGTTGAATACGTGAATACCGGCAAAAATGCAGCTATATTATCGGAAGCCGGATGCCCGGGAATTGCCGACCCTGGTTCTAAAGCAGTTCAACTGGCACATCGTAACGGTATCCAGGTTATACCCATTCCGGGTCCTTCCTCCATATTCCTGGCATTAATGGCCTCAGGGTTCAACGGACAGAATTTTATCTTTCACGGATACCTTCCGATCGAAAAAATAGAACGCAAGAAAAGCATCCGCAAAATTCAACAATCCGCTATCCGGAATGACCAGACCCAGATCTTTATGGAAACTCCCTACCGGAATAATCAACTGGTAAAAAGTCTGATCAATGTACTCAATCCAGATATCAGACTTTGCATAGCCAGTGACCTGACCGGTGAAAATGAATTCATTAAGTCCATGACCGTAAAAGATTGGTCAGTTAAGGTGCCTGACCTGCATAAGAGACCAACTATTTTTTTACTATACAGTTATTAACCCCGATTATTCATAAACCATTCTCAAAATAAACCGTTTTTACTATT
>CAZIXF010000078.1:11605-15725 GCA_964543195.1 uncultured Roseivirgaceae bacterium | reverse complement strand
GAAATAGGCTGCTGAATTGCGCTTATCAGGGGTTAATCCCTTTTTGTAACTACCTGATAATAAATATTTTAAATAGTAAAAACGGTTTATTTTGAGAATGGTTTATGAATAATCGGGGTTAATAACCAATAAACAAGGATTCAATGTTCAAATAATGTTCAATTTTTGAATTTTTTAAACGTTTCGAACAGGAACATTGAATAAGATTGTATCCACCCAATTGAGATTTGATCATTATTTGAATATTGCCCAACTGGAATTTGATCATTATTTGAATATTGCCCTATTGAGATTTGAACTTTTACTGTTTTATTCCAAACTCACCCAATTCGGGCGGACAACTGTATTTCGGATCGGTAAGCAGATCATGGTCGGTCAGGGTTAACAGAAAAGCTTTCAGATCGGCCTTTTCTTCGTCGCTAAGCAACACACCTCCATCCTTGACCCCTTTCATCAGCGGATCCACATAATCCGAATAAACCAGCCCCTCCGAATAAAAATCGATCACCTCTTCCAGAGTTGTGAACCGACCGTCATGCATATAAGGCCCGTTGAGCTCTACATTGATCAGCGATGGTGCTTTATAGGCCCCTTTATCCATCAGGTTAGCAGTGATGGCATACCGGTCTCTCGGATCGTCGAACACTGTGTCCTTGGCATTATTGAAGAAGGTGTTGGTGGTCATCAGTAATGATCCGGCATGGCAGTGAAAACAATCGCCGTCCTCGGAAAAAAACAGTCTGTATCCGTTCAATTCAGACGGGGTGAGTTCTACCTCATGCTGGACGTAACGGTAAAACTTGAACCGGTAGGCCACGATGGACCGGATAAACTGGGCGATCGCTTTGGAGATCCGGTCGATATTCACCTCCTCCGTGCCGAAGGCTTTTTCGAACATGGGTGCATACATCGGTATGGATGAGATGAGGTCTACCGTCTTATCAATCGATCCGTTGAACTCGTGTTCAGCCACGATCGACATCCAGACCAGTGACTCCAGGTATTTATAATTGAGTTTGTCATCTCCCATGAATTTGTATCCTTCCGGCCCTGAACGCTCGTTAGACTCCTGAATGAAACCATTCCATAGATAACCGTTGTTATTATAAACCATGTTGATAATATGCATGGGGTAATGGGGTGTCTTTTTGCCTTCCGGGTATTCTTTCGTTGGCAGTCCGAAAGTTTGACCGCCTTTGAACTTCGGGTGATCAATACTGACCTCAAAGCCCTGGGACTGAATATGGCAGGTGGCACAGGACATCAGGGAATCCGGGTGGGTCCGGCCCGAAAGCCGCCCGTCATAAAACAGGTACCTGCCCAGCTCGATACCCTCTTCCGTCATGGGATTCTGTTCGGGAATATTCAGCCTGGTCGGGAAATGCTGAATTTCAGGAAAAACGAAAGGCGTGGGCCCTTCATTAACAGGCACCGGATCTTCCGTTCCGTTACATGACATCATCCCGGTCAGGGTGATCAGTATTACAAATATTTTCCACCAGTACAATTTCATTCGACTGCTTTATTATCCTTTCTTCAATTCAAATGTCGCTTACAGAGCCTGGAAATGAAATACTGAATACATTCAATCCGTTATCGCTGATCTTATCCATGGCTTCCTGATCATCCATGATCTTCCCGCCATAATCATCATGGTCATAGAGATGCGGATCCTGGATCAGTATCTCCTCTCCGTTCTGCCTGCCCAGTTTCAGATCGGAGATAAACCATTGTATATGGGTCACTTCATAGGGGTTTCCTGCTGCATTTTCATAGATCATCCGATCCACTTCAAGGTCATGGCCATTAACCAGGTGATTAAACTTCAATGTAAGGTTCCTGTATATCGACGGCTCTTCATTTTTATTGCATGATGAAAAAATCAGTCCGGATACAATAAAAGAAACAAATGCCGCCCTCATTCCAGATAATAATTTGTTTAGTATAAAGTTAACCAGATTTTCCTGATAGTATTGTGTTACTCTATAGGTTTTACGGTAAAGTGGGGAAATAAATTATTCCTTTTGGTGTGATATTCATCACAAGGAAGGCTGGATGTTTTTCAGGAAACCGGACTCAAGAAGCATTATTGGATGCGGCCACAAATAATTTTAAGTATCAGGTCCCCGGTGAAGGATCAGTGTCCTACGGATTGATCCCTGATCTTAAGCCCTATCAGAAAAATGGCAAAAAAACTGACCACGTACGGTATCCAGGAGGCCATTAAATTACTGAACATGTCGATATTGGTTTCCCAGAAAAACCTGATGGCCAGGAAATCGAGGATAACCTTGGAACCGATTACGATCAGGGCAGTCCCGACAGGCCTGGTATAATTGAACCGGGTAAAATAAACATGGGTCAGACCGGCAAATATAAAGGGCGAGGTAAGAAAATGGATCAGGATGGCCAGGTGGTCCCTGAGATATATCTCGGAGTAATAATAAATTATTCCGCAAATACCCCAGCCTATCAAAGCAAACAAAGCCAATACGATGATCTTTTTTAATATTTTCATATTTTCATACGATTTACCGTCTTACGCATCACCAGCAAAGAATAAACTAATAAAGAAATAAAAAAACAACCCGCCACCTGCAATCAATCCGGGAATTAATTCGGTAATTTTCATCGTATCCGGAATTGATCAAATTTAAACACAGCGTAACAAATCAGATGGTCAGTTCAATATAATTTCCCTCAGGATCCTCTACTACACTTTCATAATATCCATCGCCGGTAGTCCTGGGTCCATCTACGATAAAATGACCATCTTTTCTCAGTTGTTCTGTTATTTCATCCACTCTTTTTTTAGAACCCGTGGCCAGGGCCAGATGTGCCCAACCGGAATATTTCCCGTTTTCACTTCCGGATAATTCAATATCATCATGGGTCATGATCTCGAGCCGGGTATCATTTTCGAAGGTCAGGAAATAGGATGAAAATTTCTTTTCCGGATTCGAGTATTTTTCCCCTGGCCCGGCATTAAAATAATACGAATAAAAGCCTTTCATTTTTTCAAGATCTTTAACCCAGAGCGATATGTGTTCTATTTTCATGATGATGTATTTTTTTACCTGAAATCTCTTCCTCCATTGATATTGAGGGTTTCTCCATAAATAAAACCCGACAAGGGGCTTGACAGGAATAGGATGGTTTCAGCGATCTCTTCGGAGGATGCCGTACGGCCCGACAGCAGTTTTTCTTCGACGTACCCATCCGGAAGATAAGCCATGGTCTCGTTTCCCATGTCGGTTCTGGTAAGACCGGGTGCTACGCAGTTCACCCTGACCGAAGGAGCCATTGCTTTTGCCAGACTGCGCGTGAGGTTGATCGTACCTGCCTTTGCAGCCGCATAATGAACATGGTGCGGAGCCCCTGTATGACCTGCTACGGAAGAAACAAGCACTACGGTTGCCCCATCATTAAAATGCGTTTTCAATTCATTGATGATGTAGAAGGGGCCACTCAGATTGATCCTGATCACCTCATCCCATTCGGTATTTCCCAGTTTTTCGAAGGGTGTTAAAATATTGTGCCCGGCATTCAGGATAAGTATATCCAGTTTTTTAACCGTTTCCACAATTTCCTTTACGCCGATCCTGACCTCGTTGATATTGGTCATATCCATTTTCACCAGCCAGGCTTTCCGGTTCATACGCCGGATCTTTACCGCTACCCGTTCAGCATCTTCAAAGCGGGTATTGTATCCCAGAAAAACATGGCATCCTTCCCGCGCCAGCGCCTTTGCAGTAGCCGCCCCGATACCCCTGGATGCACCGGTGACGAAAGCGATTTTATCCTTTAACTGAAGATCCATTCATTAAAAAATTGAAGTTGACTAAAAATAATCAAAAAAATGCCTGATTACAAAAGAAAAAAACCAGTACCGTGGTCATCCCGGGCCGCGGGCGCGGGAGTCCCCCAGTATTCACCGTCACTCCGAGGCGAAGCCGTGGGAGTCCCCGGTATTCACCGTCACTCCGAGGCCGAGGATAGGAGGCCGCGGGAGTCCCCTGCCGTAACGTCACTCCGAGGCGAAGCCGTGGGAGTCCCCTGCCGTAACGTCACTCCGAGGCGAAGCCGTGGGAGTCCCCTGCTACGGATTCCGTTCCCTCAC
>CAZIXF010000078.1:0-11505 GCA_964543195.1 uncultured Roseivirgaceae bacterium | reverse complement strand
GCGACCCGTTTTGGACGGGTCTCTGAATGACGTTCCTGATTATACCGTCACTCCGGGGCGAAGCCGCGGGAGTCCCCTGCTACGGATTCCGTTCCCTCACCAGGAGATTCCCGCGACCCGTTTTGGACGGGTCTCTGAATGACGTTCCTGATTATACCGTCACTCCGGGGCGAAGCCGCGGGAGTCCCCGGTTACTGAACGGGGGGATTGCCGCGTCGCCGGCTTACAGCCTCCTCCTCGCAATGACGTTACTGAACGAACCGTCACTCCGGGGCGAAAGAGCAGTGGGAACTTATATCCCTGACCATTCACCGGTATCCCGGAAACTGATGCATGGAGAGGTCTACGAAGGCCGGCCGGGGGGTGATTGGAAATGAAATGATTGAAGGCCGGCCAAAAGGGAAATTTAACAAAGGAATAAATGACACGGAAATGGATAAGTGAAATGATTGAATCGGAGAACGGCCACGGGCAGATAAGCAATTTCTTACAATTAATGGACCGGAAGAAACCAGGTTACAGGTTAACGGATGGAATCAATATGCCGGGGGGAAACAGGTTAAATAATTTAAACATTGTGCCGGCGAGAACCGGGTCAAAGGATGGAGTCAATGTCCGGAGAGGTAAACGAGTGAATTGAAGAAATCATTGTGCGGACAAAAGTTTTTTGATACATGAATTCAGAGAAAATGAACAATACAATCGATAAAATACTGAAGAAATACCCGGATGTACCGGTGATCATCGCGACAGCGGTGACGGCGGAAACGGGCATGATCTTCGGGCTCGACACGGAAGAATCGAAGTAAGGAGCCTGCCGGATGAGGGCAGCACCTTCACACTCACCCTACCCATCCTGGCAGATTAGGAATCACAGCCCGATGCGGGAACCCCCGCATCGGGCTGTGATTTACGGCAACACCACCGCCCTGTAATCACTCACATTCACGGGTGGTATGGAGGCGCCGAATTCCGTATTGATCAACCGGATGATCTCCTTAGCCACCACGGCATAACCCCGCGGCGTGAGATGAACGGCATCCAATGAGAAGGCTCCACCCTGAATATAGGCACCGGTGATCTCAACTCCGTCCTCGAATGTTCCCTGGTTGATCCGGTTCAGCAGGGCATCCGAATCGAGGACCGCTATGTTTCCACCGGCGGCCCCTTCGATGATCTCATTGAATTCGTCCCGGTAAGAATTGATATTGGCGATCTCTTCCAGGGTAAGGATAAGCTCATCGGGTTTGGGCTGGGCAGCATTTTCCGGCAACAGCTCATCACCAAGCGCAGCAGTGAACAGCACCAGCTCACCTGCCACCATCTGGCGTATGCCAAGCGGGTTGGTCTCTGATGGATCCACTTCGATCACAAATCCATTCGGTCCGGCCTCAAATACCGGATAAATACCTGCAGCTATGAGCGTTTCGATCTGGGCCTGGGTCTGCTGTTCCACCACGGCTTCCAGTTCAGGCAACAAACCGGCCTCGTAGGCCTGCGTAATATCGGTGACGGTCTGTGCAATGGCCTGCTGCAGTTCGGTATTGGTCAGCAGCTGTTCATCGATGATATTGAAAAGCGGATCCAGCTCCGGGCTTACCGGTTCACCCAGCAGATGATCCGGCAGTTCCGCATTAAGCTGGGCCTCCAGTGCATCGATGGCGGCCTGCCCCTCAGATGATTCGACAAACTCCTCCGCTTCCTGCAGGGCGATCTGATGCGCGGTTTCTTCGTCGGCTCCCCCTGCCAGGGCTTGTTCGTAAGCCTGTTGGTAGGCCTGCTGAAATACCGTGGTATCAGCCAGGTCGGGGATTACCGCCACGGAAAGCACCGTATCCGTAGCCACCAGGTTGATGGTTCCCTGCTTCACCGCTTCCCTGATCTGGGGATCGATCATGGCCGCGTAGCCGGCACCGGCCTGCTCAGCCTGTTCGGCAGTAAGCACCAGCGCATTCCATGGAATGGAGGTGAAGAAGGGTATATTGGTCACCGTGGGGATGGTCAGCAATACCCCGCTGGCCCCTTTTGAATTCAGTACGTTTATCAATGCATCGAAGCTGGCCCTGAAATCATCCACGGGGGTCAGCCCGTTCAAACCGGTACCCGGTAACCCGTCAATACCCAGGGCCCCTCCGCTGGTGGCATAACCCAGTACATCGTTGTTGCCCAGCCAGCAGGTAAACAACGAAATATCCGTTTCGGCAATCACATTCAGATACGATTTATTGTTTTCATCCTCACCCAGTATCCGGTAAAAGAACGGATTACCCTGTGCAGAGCTTGCACCATATCCCTGGACCGTGATATCCCTCATCCGTATGCCGGGGATCCCCAGGTTATGATAAGTACCGGGAATTTTATTGGTAAAGTCCGGATCGGGAGGCAATTGTTCGAACTGGAACAACTGATTGGCCAGGTCGAGGGACTGGAGCCTGATATATCCCGAACCGTTGCCGGCAGGAAGATCAGGCTGGTTGAAAGTCAGGTCCGGATTCACTTCCTTGAGTTGCCGGGCAATAATGGCTGCCAGCGACTGCTCCTGCACTTCCGGATACAGACCGCCATCCGAATAACCGGCAGTAAGCGAATTACCGATGGCCACATAACTGCTGAGATCGACGCTCCCTGCCGTGGGTACGGGGACTTCTATTTCAGGTTTACAGGCAAAGGTCAGCCCGATAATCAGGAAAAAACTGAATAGTTGATTATATAATTTCATTTTCTGTATCTTTTAATCAGTCTAAAATTTATAGGAAAGGGATAATCCGGGGATGTAAGCCCTCAGCTTATAGGTACCGGGTTCCACGGCATAGGTATCTGAAGTGGGAGTCGGATAGGTGCCTGCATTCTGGGCAGCCAGCAGCGATTGTTCGCGTTCTTTTCCCCTGATGAAAAGAAACGACACATCGATGCCGAAATTTTCACCGATGGCATAACCGATGCCGGCGGTAAGACCGATCCGGTTGGCATCGGGGGTTTCGGGTGTCATATACCCTTCCTGAACGGGGGTAATGTCGTAATAAGCCCCGGCACGAAGCTTGAGCATGCTCAGGCTGTATTCACCCCCCAGGTGGAAAACCCAGGAATCTTCGTAATTCCGCGGCGATTCCGAATCGGAAATGACGATATTTTCATCTTCAAAATCAAAACTTAAACTTTCGTAGGCGCTCCAGCCGATATAATTGGCCTCCACACCCACCGTGAGCTGCCCGCTGGGAATGAAAGTGATACCCAGGTTGGTGGAAGATGGCAGCGGAAGGGTGGCATCAAATTGATTGGAGGTTAAAAGTGATGACAGCGAAGTGGGCACATTGGTAAAGGACACATCCCCATCGACAAGCTCGGCATCCACTTTCGAGCGATAGCTTGCCCCGATCTGCCATTTTTCACTGATCGAATAAAATACCCCGACATTATAACCCAGGCCGGTCTTCGATTTACCTTCCAGGGTGATCGTAGTTTCTTCCATCTCACTGGTGACAGGCAAGACGCGGGTAAGCGCCACATTGCCGAACATGGCCACAAATCCCGCACCGATCGACAGGTTGTCGAGGATCCTGTACGAAACGGTAGCCTGGGTATAGATGGCCTGTAATGTAATTTCATCCAGCAGGTACCTTCCGGCCCACTCCTGCCCCCACTTCACCCCCGAACCGAAAGGAGTGTATGCCCCGAGGGCAAACTTCAGCCGGCTTTCATCCGGACCCCAGACGGCGTATGCATGGAAAGGTGTACCAAGGGGATTGTCGGTGACAGCCGTATAGGTTGAATTCGGCGTCTGGGAATCCCAGTAAGCTATATTCGAACTGATCAGGTTGATCCCCAGCATGATCTCATTATGATCCATGAGCGACATGGCCCCCGGGTTAAAAAACATACTGGAGGCATCCGGCCGCAAACCCACCCCCAGATTACCCATTGCGGTCGACCGGTTGCCCTGCAAAAGCACCTGATATCCCGCCGAAATGGCCGGTAACGATAACGACATGAAAATACATGCCATTAATCCCAATTTTTTCATGTTAAGCCTGTGATTCATTGTTGATCGTTTTATTAAAAAATATGTAGTGATAAATATGTAGTGACTTTTCTGTTTGCCGGCGTAAAATTAGAGGTTATTACGATAATTACAAGGATTACCCTATAATCCTTTATGATTTTGCATTAATTGAAAGATTATTTGGTTATTATTATCTTCCGGAAACTAGATTATAAATTTCCGTTTCTTTCTGAAGCAGGCAGGGGTACGCGTGTTAATTCACGTCACTCCGAGGGCGACAATAGGAGCCCGTGGGAGTCCCTATCGTACCGTCACTCCGAGGCGAAGCCGCGGGAGTCCCCCCGCTACGGATTCCGTTCCCTCACCAGGAGATTCCCGCGTCGTCGTCTCCTCCTCGCAATGACGTTACTGAACGGGGGGATTGCCGCGTCGCCGCCTTGCAGCCTCCTCCTCGCAATGACGTTACGTGTACGTTGCTCACCCGCTTCATTCTTTACCGGAGGCTTTGTATATCCCTGTATTCGAGATGGCCGGAGTGTTGTTCCAGGAAGAGAACGTAAGCCGTACCCGGTCACTGGTAACAGGATCGAATCGCAGAAGCCGCTTAAACCCGATGGTGGTTTCATGGGCGATGACTTTCCAATCACCTTCCACAAACGCTTCCACATAAAAAGCCGAAATACGCTGTCCCTTTTCAATGGGTTCCTGCACCATCAGGCGGTCGAATTCAACCTGTCCGTCGAAATAAAGGGTTATGGCAGGAAGGGTATCTTCAGCGGAAGCAGCCCAGAACGAATGCATATCCTCATCCAGGATCAGTGAAGGATCAAAATCACCCGAATCATCCCATACACTGCTGGCCTCTGCCCGGCCTTCATCCGACAGGTCGTGCCGGAACGTTTCCCCGAGGATCTCCCGGAACTCCCGGAGCGCTTCCCGGTCATTTTCATGGATCAGGCCCCGTTTATCCGGAGGCAGGTTCAGCAGGAAGGTGCCGTTGCGTCCCACCGAACGGTAATACAGGTCGACAAGGTGTCCGGGGCTTTTTACCCGGTCGTCCTGGTCTGCATGATAGAACCAGCCCGGCCGGATGGACACATCACATTCACCCACGATCCACTTTTTCCCGTAAGGATCTCCGGTATTCAGATAATAGGTGTTTGCATCCCCGATCTCCAGGCCTGCCGTGGTAAGCGTCGACCAGTTGGTCCTTCCGGCAATACCGTGTTCATTGCCGATCCACCGCACATCGGGCCCCACATCGGAGAAGATGAGGGCCCGGGGCTGTAATTCATAGATTATTTCGCGGTAGCCTTCAAAATCGTACTCCATATCCCTGGCATTCTCACCTTTGGCCCCATCCATCCAGACCTCCGATATCGTACCGTAATTGGTCAACAGCTCGCGCAGCTGATCTTTATAAAACTCGTTGTACGCATCTGTCCCGTAGCTTTCTTCGTGCATATCCCAGGGTGAAAGATAGATGCCGAATTTCAATCCCGCTTCCCGGCAGGCCTCCGATAATTCCTTCACCACATCGCCTCCCCCGTTCCTCCAGGGACTGTTCTCCACCGTATGGTCGGTATACCGGCTGGGCCAGAGGCAGAATCCGTCATGGTGCTTTGCCGTAAGGATAAGCATTCCCATACCGGCCGATCTGGCTGTTTCTACCCATTGCCCGGCATCGAGCTCTTCCGGGTTGAACATCGAAGGGTCTTCACTGCCTGTACCCCATTCCCGGTCGGTAAAGGTGTTGATGCCGAAATGAATAAACCCGATCATCTCCATTTCCTGGTAGGCGATCTGCTCTCCGGCAGGTGTTATTTCATTTGCAGGGAATTCCTGACCGTTTGTCTGACGGGTAGTGCAGGAACAGAGAAACAGCACCAGAAAAATCAATATCAGGCTGGTCCGTGTTTTAAGTCGATTCATGTTTAATTATTCTATTTTTAAAAAAAATAAATATAATTGACTGGATTCAGTTTATCCCGGTACAGGATAAAAAAAATTACGCTGAAGTTTGAATAAAACAATTTTCTTCCATTTGAGGGAATTGTTGCTTTTGAATAAACCTGCCCCTCTCCCGGGTTCATTTATTCATCCTGATATATTGCGCATTCAAACAAGATCAAGTAAAATTTATGATGAAAGATTATATGACAGTAAGAAATTACCACAAGCTTTAATAAAATCTTCATTCGAAAGTTATTTTGCTTTCGAATGAAACCAAAAACAGTTTCGAATGAAATCAATATGGTTTCATTTGAAAATAAAAACGATTTCAGTTCAAACCAAAATGATGTTGATTGAAAGGCATATTACTTCCGGCCGAGACCATCAAGGTTATAAAATAATCTTATAACTCCAAAGTTTATTCCTCCTTGCCGTTCTTCTGCATCTCGATCCGGGTTCTGGGCAGGTATTCCGGATAATTTTTCTGGATAAATTCAAGGATCTTTTCCCGCATAAACACCCGCAGATCCCAGGCATCGCCGGCATTGGCTGCGCTCATCAGGGCTCTCAGTTCCATGGTCTTTTCGGTCACATCGGTCACCTGCAGTACATTCACCTCGCCATCCCATTTGGGCGATTTTTTCAGAAAACCTTCCAGCACCTTGCGAAGCTCCTCCACGGGAAACCTGTAATCGGTATAAATATAGACGGTACCCAGGATATCCGCCGAAGTCATGGTCCAGTTCTGGAAAGGTTTTTCAATGAAATAGGTGGTAGGCAGCACCAGTCGCCGTTTATCCCATATCCTCACCACCACGTAGGTCAGGTGGATCTCTTCGATCCGGCCCCACTCCCCTTCCACGATCACCACATCATCGAGACGGATGGGCTGGGTAATGGCCAGCTGGATACCGGCCAGGAAAGCGGCGATTATCCGCTGGGCCGCCAGGCCGATGATCAATGCCGAAACGCCGGCGGAAGTCAGCAGGCTCAGCCCCAACTCCTTGATCGGCTCATAGGTCATCAGGCTGATCCCCAGGGCGATCAGGATGATGATGAATATACCGATACGTTCAAGGATCTGGAACTGGGTATACACTTTCCTGGCTTTCAGGTTATCCTCGATACCGATATCGTAATGTTCCATGACAAACAGTTTTACGATATGGATCAGCTTGATGAGCAGCCAGGCGATGCTGATGATCAGCAAGGTGACCAGTACCTGCTGTATCAGGCTTAACCACGGTTCTTCTCCTTTATTCAACAGGAAGGGCAACAGGGCCCCGATGGTGGTAAATAGGGTAAACACGGGTTTCCGTATTTTATGGGTGATCTTCCCATACAGGTCGGGATAGATGTTTTTAATGGCTTTCCTGAAAAGAAGGATAAAAACGAAAAAGACGACCAGGGCGATCAGGATACTGATCAGTACCAGGGAAAAAAAGAAGGCGATCTCGTTGTTTCGGATGTAATCCATGATGTTTTGCATGATCTTATATTTTGAAGGCACAATGTTATTTTGCTATTAGACACAAAGTAACCCGGTTATATTTTTAATTTGCCAGTGAGCCACTAAGGTTTTATGTTTATTTTGCCACCAACGCACCAGGGCACTATGTCACAAAACCATACTAAATTTATTTCTTTTCACCCGGTTCTATCTGTCTCAATATAGTGATTCTCCATGGCTCCGTGCTTAGTGGTTCCGTGCTTAGTGGTCCCGTGCATAGTGGTCCCGTGCTTAGTGGTCCCGTGCTTAGTGGCTCGGTGGCTTCCTAAACCTCCGTGCCCTCATTATTTCTTCATCCAAACCGGCCGCGTCACCGATCTATTGGGCTGGCCTACAATGTCCTTGTACAGTTCGGGTTTCCTGGCATTCCGGTACCGGTAGCCTCCTGCCTGGAAAAGTTTTTCCGGGGTCAGCGTAGCCGTCACGATATCATCACCCGGCACACCGGATTCAACCATAAGATCACCAAACGGATCGATGATCATGGCATTTCCGGTCTTGATATGGTCATGATCCAGGCCGATGTTATTGCTGAAAGCGATATAGATGCCATTATCAAAAGCCCGTGCGGGAAGCCACCTCATCAGCCAGCCCCTGCCCTTCATGCTCCTGAATTCCTTTCTCAGGGCCTCCGGATCCTTCGCCCGGTTATCCCATAGGGCTTTATCGATATACCCTCTCCCCGGCATAGGTGAAGGTGTACCTCCGGTCACGTGCGGGGTAAACAGGATCTGCGCTCCTTCCAGGGTAACCGCCCGCACATTTTCAATGATATTATTATCGTAACATATGAGGATACTGCATTTCCATCCGGAAAGCTCGAAAACGAGATAACTGTCGCCGGGTGTCAGATGTTTGCTGATAAAAGGATGGAGCTTCCGGACCACGGCCAGGATATGATGCCCGTCCACCGCGATATAGGTATTGTATAGCTTTCCCTCATACCGCTCCACCAGGCCGGCCATGATCACCATACCCAGATCGCCCGCCATCTGTTTCAGGGTTTTGACAGAAGGGCCGGTCTGCAGTTCCTCGCTGATATCGAACATCTGATGGATATCGTAATCTTTCAAAAATGTGTATCCCGTTACCGAAAGTTCATGAAAACTCGTCACGGAAGATCCCTCATCGCGCGCCTTTTCCGAAAGTTTTTCTATTCTCGATAAATTATATGTCTTATCACCGGAACGGTGCTCAAACTGTGCCGTTGATATAACGATGTCGTCCATAAAAATCTTTTTCTATCCCTGAAAACGAAGATAAGCCGATTTAAAACAAACTTTCCCTGAAAAATGAAAAATCCTTTTCATAAATTTATGGAAATTGATCATTTTGGAAAACATTATCCGGTTAAAACATGACTAAACCTCCTTTTATCAGGTGGCCATATGGCCCCATCTATCTGCTGTTGATCCCCATCCTGCTTTTCATGGTGCCAAAAAAGTTTGAAGGGCCTGTTCTGTTCACCTTTTCCGACGGGCAGAGCCTGACCCTGTTGAACACACTGGCCATCATACCCCTTTTCGTGGCCTTATTCTGGATCCAGCGTGGATTATGGAAGCGGCGGATCTACCTGTTCAACCGGATCACCATTTATCCCGGTGCGGGCAGCCTGATCGTGTTTCTCATGGGCCTGAGCCTGGGCATGCTCATCGCTTCCGGGTTCAACGATTTCAATTACTGGTGGGCGGTCGGGGGTTTGCTTTTCATCTTCATTCTCATTGCGATCATGCTGAAATCCCGCCGGGAGGAGGGGTGAATAGATATTGGGGGATTTGGTGATCTCTCGATACATCCCGCTTTCAACGGAATACCGGGGAGTCGGGGAATCGTGGAGTTGTGAAGTCGGGGAGTCGGGGAGTTGCGGAGTTGGGGAGTTGACAGAAAACAAAAAACTTTTACAGTGATGTTTTTAACGCGATATAATAAAAATGATGGTTTTCTTACAGATAAATTATTTTTCCTGCAGGAAAGAAAATGTGGACCGGTATATTACTTTTGTGTTTTCTGGTACCGATTAAAATAATTCAAACATGAACAGAGCAAAATACGGGGTCGAGCTGATCATCGATCTGCATGACTGCGATACGGATAAGTTCAAGGAAGAAAGCCTGAAAGAATACATCATTGAAACCTGCCGGATCGCTGATATGAAAACCCACGGAGAGCCCCATTTCTGGTTCGACGATTCAGGCCAGGAACATCTCAATGGCACTTCCGTATTGCAGTTCATCGAGACAAGCAATATCGTGGTGCATGCGTTGAACCTGCTGAATGCGGTGTATATCAACTTTTTCTCCTGTAAGGAATTCGACACGGAAAAAGTGACCGATTTCACGGTGTCGTTCTTCAAAGCCCGCGAATTCGATGCAAAGACAATTGACAGGATTTAAAAAAGCATAATCAACCCGGCGTAATGAATTCTCCAATGCCGTGCCCCCTGCAGAGGCCTTCCTGAAAGCGTTGGATTCTGCCGGGATCCGGACGGAATTGCGTCAAGTTTCGGGACCTCACCGGGCCGATACATTTACAAGGGACGTCATCGTACTCCTTCTTGAGAATTAACGGCCAAAAAAAATATCGTCAATTAAAAGGATCAATAAACGATAACAGAATGAGATCAGCGAACAATACCAGTTATTCTTTCTACAATTCACGCATTTCTAAATATTTTTTGTATTTTATCAGGTATCGGCAAATCCATTTTGGATTGCAGCGGTAGACGGTTAATGCGTATGAAGCCCGGCTGATGCCTTGTGTATCCCACTAAGCAAGTACCATGCAAGCAAATAAATGAAAGAAACAACAGATTAATTGATTTATAACAAAACACTTAATAATTAACAACTATGATGGGTGCATTCATGGTAAATCGCCAAACACCACTTATCATTATCCTTATCCTTTCCCTGTTGCTTATGATAACAACCAGGGAAGCCCGGTCACAGGACGCCCCTCCCGGGGGAACAAAGATCGGCGGAAGGGGATTCTTCAGTATGGGAACCGGCATGCTGAAAACCGATGACCTGGACGGGACCCTGCAAGCTGCCGGTTACCCCGTCTTCAACGAAGGATACTACCTGATCGGTGGCGAGGGCTACCTGATGATCAACCGGTGGGTCATAGGCGGTGAGGGTCACGGGATCATCGGCGATGAGATATCCGAAGGGATTATCACCGGCAGCCTGAGCGGCGGACAGGGATTCCTTACAGTAGGGCACACGGTATTTTCAAACAACCGGTTCAAGATCTACCCAAAAGGAGGTGTCGGGCTGGGTGGATTAAGCATGCAGCTTACCGGGGATCTTCCGCCTGCCCTGTCTGACATGCTCGATGATCCGGCCGAAGATACGGAGCTCAGTAAAAGCCACGCATTAATGAAACTGGGGATGAACTTCGCCTTTCTGATCAATCTCAGTTCAGGAGAATTCGGTGCCGGCGGGTTTGCCATCGGCCTTGAGGCAGGGTACCAGTTTACATTCAACGAATCCGACTGGCAAATCGAGGAGATCGACATTCAAAACGGGCCGGACCTCAACATGACCGGCCCCTACATAAAGCTGAAAATAGGCGGAGGAGGATTCGGTTACCGGTAACAGCCGTCCAGGGACAAATCTTTTTGAACAATCGCCCTGAGGGATTTTATATTCCGGTCCGGCAATAGTCAGGCCGGAATATTTTTTTGCATATAAACCCAAATCCGTTATTAGAATATAAAATATACACATAACGCCCTGAAAATGTGAATATTACAGATAAATATCTCTAATGACCTTCATTAGAAACTATTTGATTATCAGGAATTTATGCTCTAATGAACAATCTGGGATAAAACTCCCCAAGCCTTTGTAAAAGCCGCCACTATCCTTGATTAATATACCCGGTCCAACCCCTTACGAGCTGGTCACCTGATTTTATTATAGCATTGGCATATAACCCGGCCTCAGGACTCTTTTGTTGGAATGTCCTACGAAAGGAGTCTCATTGTATTTAACCCCGATTATTCATAAACCATTCTCAAAATAAACCGTTTTTACTATTT
>CAZIXF010000077.1:0-15841 GCA_964543195.1 uncultured Roseivirgaceae bacterium | reverse complement strand
CTTATCAGGGGTTAATCCCTTTTTGTAACTACCGGATAATAAATATTTTAAATAGCAAAAACGGTTTATTTTGAGAATGGTTTATGAATAATCGGGGTTAATTGTCGCCCTCCCTATAATCCGGCTCAGGAAGTACATGAGCAAACCATAAAAAATATCCTGGATGTGGATGACCTGTTCCCGGCAGTAACCAGGAAGGCTTATCTTCAGGATCCGGAAAGTCATTATACTTTCAGCAGCCGTTCACCATTTGTGATGATCGATCATGTGTATCATAATTGCCGCATCATGCCTGTCCGGGTTCGGGTAATCCACCAGGCAGGTCAGGTCTCCGATCATTTACCGGTTTATTTTGAATTTATTATAATAAATAGATTGAATTAAGCCGGAAAAATTATATTTTGGCATCGGCGAATAATAAAAAGATCATGAATCATTTTTTTGAACCTCTCCGTGAAGATCAAATTGAATTAATGCATCGTGCTCCTCTTTTGGTGGCTATTTTAATTGCCGGAGCGGATGACAATATTGATAAAAAAGAGATCAGGGAGGCTATCAATATTTCCAAACTGAAACAAAGTAAATCCAGGGTGTTGTTGAGAGACTTTTACAGTGAGGTTGGGTTGGATTTTGAGGAAAAACTCAATGATGAAATTGCCGGATTGCCTAGTCTGGCGAGAAAACGCAATCCGGTTATTATTGAAGAACTGGGAAAGCTGAACCTTATTCTGCCCAAGCTGGATAAACAATTTGCCGTTCAGTTTTATGAAAGCATGAAGGATATCGCAAAACGGATAGCCTCGGCTTCCGGAGGTATCCTGGGTTATATGGCAGTGGATTATGATGAACAAAAACTGATGGATCTGAAAATGATCCGGAATCCGGCAAAATTCAAAAAATAACCGTCCTTAATGCGATTAAGCGAAAGTTTTGCAATCCCGATTAGACTGGTATTTATAATGTGGGCCACCTTTGTGCTAGATTCGGTGATTACCTGGGATTTGACCCTTCTTGGTTTATATCCCAGAACTTTCCTTGGTCTTACAGGGATCCTGTTTGCTCCAATGCTTCACGGTAATCTTGTGCATCTGATCTCCAACACCTTTCCCTTGTTGTTCCTTGGTGCAGTCCTGTTCTTTTTTTATGACCGGGTCGCAAAAAAAGTATTTTTTCAATGTTACTTCATTACCAATATACTGGTATGGGTATTTGCACGGTCCTCCTATCATATCGGGGCCAGTGGACTGGTATATGGGATTGCCGCTTTTCTTATCTCATTCGGTATATTTAAAAAGGATTTCAAATCACTGATCATCTCCATTATAATCCTGGTCCTTTACGGATCACTCATTTATGGCGTCATTCCCGTACAAAGAGGTGTATCCTGGGAATCTCATCTTCTGGGTGCCCTGGTTGGAATTGGTACTGCCTCCCAGATGGCCAAACTGAAGCATGTGAGCACATAAGGTGATCCACGTATCAAAGGATGCCTTTGGTGCTGGGGATCCTGTTAAGCGATTCGATCGATCGTTCTTTTGCCATTTTTATACTTTTCGCAAGGGCCTTAAAGATCGATTCCACCTTGTGATGGTTATTTTCTCCTTCGGCTTTAATATTGAGATTACACTTGGCGGTATCAGAAAACGACTTGAAAAAGTGTTTGAACATCTCGGTCGGCATTTCCCCCAGTTTTTCTCTTCTGAAAGTCACATCCCATTCAAGCCATGGTCTTCCTCCGAAATCAATTGCCACCTGAGCCAGTGAATCATCCATGGGTAAAAGAAAACCATAACGCTGGATCCCCCTTTTATCGCCAAGGGCCTGCGTAAAAACCTCTCCCAGTGCAAGCCCCGTATCTTCAATGGTATGATGTTCATCCACTTCAAGGTCGCCTTTTACTTTGATGCTCAGATCACAAACCCCATGCCGTGCAATCTGCTCCAGCATATGATCGAAAAATCCGATACCCGTACTGATATCTGCTATGCCCGATCCGTCGAGGTTGATTTCGGCCTGGATATCCGTTTCCCTGGTTTTTCTGGAGATGCCGGCTTTTCTGTCGGGTAAAATGAGATACTTTACGATCTCCTCCCAGTCATTTGTATTCATTACAGCCTCGTCAGACTTTTTATCTCCAAAAAGAATTCCTTTGGCGCCCAGGTTTTTTGCAAACTCCATATCGGTATACCTGTCTCCGATTACAAAGGAATTGGCCAGATCATAATCTCCTTCCAAATAGGACTTCATCAATCCTGTACGTGGTTTGCGTCCCGGTGAATTTTCATGCTCGAAGGATGGATCGATCAGCACATCCTTGAATATAATGCCTTCATTTTTCAGGATTTCCAGCATTTTATTATGTGCAGGCCAGAAGTGTTCTTCCGGAAAGGAAGAGGTGCCAAGCCCATCCTGATTGGTCACCATGATTAATTCATAATCCGTATTATTCACAATTGTATTCAGGCTGGTGATCACCTTGGGTATAAAGGATAGTTTTTCCAGTGAATCGACCTGTTGTTCCTCTACAGGTTCATGGATGATTGTTCCATCGCGATCGATGATCAGAAGTTTTTTCATTTTTTTGCTTCAAATTTTTTAAGGTAGGTGATCAGGGCGGCATTCTCTTCAGGCTTGCCGACAGTGATCCTCAATGCATTTTCGCAAAGCACAAGCTTGGAACGGTTACGTACGATCACGCTGTTTTCCAAAAGGTATTTATACACAGGCACGGCATCTTTAAAGGTAACCAGCAGGAAATTGGCGTCTGAAGGGTGAACTTTTTCCACTATCGATAAGCCGGAAAGTTTTTCTTCCAGAAATTTCCGCTGGTCAAGTATAGCCTGAACCATTTCTTCTTTTCGGTTCTCCAGTTGTAAGGCATTGAACACCCATTTTTGCGTAGCCTCATTAATATTATAGGGGAACTTGATCTTATTCATCAATCCAATGATCTGCAGTGAAGAAAAGGCCATGCCAAGCCGCAGTCCGGCCAGTCCCCAGGCTTTGCTCAGAGTTTGGATAACGATCAGGTTTGGATACTTTTCCAGCCGGGTAAGAAAACTTTCCTGGCGTGAAAAATCGATGTAGGCTTCATCGATCACTACAATTCCATCGAAACGATCGAGCAGTTCGGTTATATCTGAATGGCTAAAACTGTTTCCTGTAGGATTATTCGGGGATGATATAAATATGATCTTGGTATTTTTTTCAATCTCTTCCAGTACATTCGGCACATCGATCTGAAAGTCCTTTTTCAATTGAACTTTTTTTACGCGGGTTTCATTGATGACCGCCATTACCTCATAAATATCATAAGTGGGAGGCATGACCAGAATGCTGTTTTCACGGGGGGAGCAGAATATCCGTATTATAAGATCGATTGCTTCATCACTTCCGTTACCCAGAAAGATCTGGTCAGGAGGGACATTTTTAATACGGGAGATACGATTTTTTATTTTTTTCTGATAGGGATCGGGGTACCGGTTCCACGGTTCTTCGGTAGCCGAACCGTATGCATTTTCGTTGGCATCCAGAAAAATATTTCCTTCTCCGGTAAATTCATCCCTTGCAGATGAATAGGGAGTTAAGGTCAGCAAATGAGGTCGAACCAGTTGATTCAGCTTTTTCATTTTTCTTCAAGATGTTTCAGCCTGATCGTAACGGCCTTTTTATGGGCATCAAGTTTTTCCGCATGAGCCATGCTGGCTACTGCAGGACCAATATTCTGAAGCCCCTTATCACTTATTTTCTGATAAGTGATCTTTTTCATATAACTGTCCAGCGATACCCCGCTGTATGACCGTGCATAACCATAAGTGGGCAGCGTATGATTGGTGCCTGAAGCATAATCGCCGGCTGATTCGGGGGTATAATTTCCAAGGAATACGGAACCTGCATTGATCACGCTCTCAGCCACAAGCTCATCATTTTCTACCGCAAGTATGAGATGTTCGGGTGCATATTGATTCGATAGATCAACCGCTTCTTCAATATTCCTGACGAGGATCAAACGTGCATTGTCAAGGGATTTGTTTACAATATGCTTTCGGGGAAGATCCCGTTTCTGTTCACCGATCTCCTTTTTAACCTCAGTCAGGATCTTTTTGCTGGTCGTAATGAGTATCACCTGGCTGTCCACGCCATGTTCTGCCTGAGACAGAAGATCGGAAGCTACAAATGCAGGCAAAGCTGAATCATCCGCAATTACTGCAAGTTCTGAGGGGCCGGCAGGCATATCTATGGCCGTTCCCTTCTGGCTTACTACCTGTTTGGCAGCCGTAACATACTGGTTGCCGGGTCCGAATATTTTGTCGACTTTGGGTATGGTTTTCGTGCCAAATGCCATGGCGCCAATAGCCTGAGCGCCACCAATTTTGGCGATCAGACCTATATTCAGCAAACCTGCACAATAGAGGATCACAGGATTGATCTCACCGTTCCGGTTGCAGGGAGTGCACATGACTATCTCTTTACATCCGGCTATCCTGGCCGGAATGCCCAGCATGAGGATAGTAGAAAATAAAGGGGCACTGCCCCCGGGGATATATAAACCCACCTTCTCTATCGGTATGTTCTTTCTCCGGCATGTCACCCCTTCGGCGGTCTCTATTTCAAGCGTTGGCGTATGCTGGGCTTCATGGAATTTTTCTATATTATCATAAGCTAACTGAATAGCTTTTTTCAGTTCCGGACTCACTTTTTCAGTGGCGGCTTCAATCTCCTCTGGGGAAACCAGAATTTCATCGAGTTTTACATGATCATATTCATACGTATATTTTCTCAACGCTTTGTCTCCATTTTTCCGGACCTTTTTCAGGATGGGTTTCACAATCTTCCTGATGGATTTTTCATCAATTCCGGGTCTTTTTATCAGATCACCCCATTCTTTACTTTCAGGATATTGAACAATCTTCATAGGTTAAAAATTATAATATCATTTTTTCAATAGGTACTACCAGAATTCCTTCCGCACCCGCGGCTTTCAGGCTGTCGATCACATCCCAGAACTTATCTTCGTTGATCACCGAATGTAATGAGCTCCATCCCTCTTTGGCCAGCGGAACGATGGTCGGGCTTTTCATACCCGGCAGTATAGCGGTGATCTCTTCAATTTTATTATTGGGTGCATTCAGAAGAATGTATTTATTATTGCGGCCATTTTGCACCGATTTAATTCTGAATAAAAGATGGTCGAGTAAAGGTTTCTGTGATTCTGACAGGTTTTTATTCCCAATGAGCACCGCTTCCGATTGGATGACTGTTTCCACCTCTTTTAGCCCGTTGCTGATCAATGTGCTGCCGGAGCTTACAATATCACAGATCGCATCGGCAAGGCCGATCCCGGGAGCAATTTCCACTGAGCCGCTGATCTCATGAATATCCGGTTCGATACCTTTTTCTCTGAGGAAATCCTCAGTAATGTTAGGATACGATGTAGCTATCGATTTATCCCTGAAATAGGAGATCCCATCATAAGACTTTTCTTTTGGTATGGCGAGTGATAGCCGGCATTTTGAAAATCCAAGTTCAAGTATAATGTTTACGTCCTTTCTTTTTTCCCTGACCACATTAAGTCCCACAATTCCCACATCAGCTACTTTATCTTCAACATATCCCGGAATATCATCATCTCTGAGGAAAAGAAGTTCAATAGGAAAATTTGAGGATTTTGATTTTAATTTGCCTCTCCCGTTGTTCACCTTGATCCCGCTCTCTTTTATCAGTTTGAGGGATTCCTCGCTGAGACGACCAGATTTCTGTATTGCTATACGTATCATAATAGTTTAATATACCCGGTATATGCATACAGGATACTTTCAATGTTCATTGATTTCAATAATAACTCACAATAAGTGCTCCAAAATTAAATATATGCTCTATAAAAGAGAAACGTTTTAGTATCCCGGATATTAATTTTTAGTGATTTATTAAAATTTGTTAAGAAATCAGAAATATATTTGCCGGGAGCTTTGATAACTTTCGGTATTTCTGTTTTATTGAGTAATTTTCAAAAAAAGTAGCTTCCTTACAAATTGAGCAACGGAATCATTATTATCCCAACCTATAATGAAGCGGAGAATATTATCCCGTTAATCGAAAAAATATCCCATCTCCCGGTAAAATTTGACATCATGATCGTGGATGATAACTCGCCTGATGGCACTGCCGATATGGTGGAAAACTATCTCCGAACCAGAAGTCATGCTCCCGATGTGGGTCATATCCGGATCCATGTGGAAAAACGGGAAAATAAAAAAGGACTCGGAAGCGCTTATATCTATGGATTTAAGAAGGCGTTGTCCATGGATTATGATTATATATTTGAAATGGACGCAGATTTTTCGCATAATCCGGATGACCTGATCCATTTGTACAATGCCTGTGTCGATGAAGGGTATGATCTGGCCATCGGATCAAGATATGTATCGGGGGTGAATGTGGTAAACTGGCCAATAGGAAGGGTATTGTTATCCTATTTTGCCAGTGTGTATGTGAAATTAATAACCGGTATGCCCATTCATGATGCCACTGCAGGATTTAAATGTTACAAGAAAAAAGTATTAACAACCATTAACCTGGATAAAATCCGCTTTATAGGCTATGCCTTTCAGATAGAAATGAAATTTACTGCATGGAAATACGGATTTAAAATTAAAGAGGTGCCCATCATATTCACCGACAGGAAACGGGGTGTATCGAAGATGTCGCCCAAAATATTCAAAGAAGCCGTATGGGGCGTGATCTCAATGAAAATCAACAGTATCTTCCGGAAATACAGAACGATCAGTCGAACCGAATAGATTTTATGGGATTGATCCGGCTTATGATCAGGGTGGGAATGATCAATACCGCTGTAATAATAATAAAAACGAGCAGGTTCATGCCAAAAATTCCAGCCCATTCCCATTTGATAGGCACATAATTCATGTAATAATTTACAGGATCGAGTGGGATAAATCTAAACTGATCCTGCAGAACACCAAACCCGATGCCGATCACATTTCCCCAGACCAACCCCCATAGGATCAGCCGCATGCCGTTAAATGTAAATATTCGCCTTATGACGCTGTTGGGTGCACCAAGTGATTTCAGCACGCCGATCATCTGAGTTCTTTCCATTATGAGAATTAGCAGTATGGAGATCATATTGAAAGAGGCTACAAACAGGATGAGGGTAAGAAGAATGGTAACGTTCCGGCCGATAAGGCTGAGCCAGTCAAAAATTTCAATGTGCTTATCGGTTATCTTGTCCACAAAAAGATCATAATCGACCAGGTCGAACAGTTTGTTCTCTGCTTCATTGATTTGATTAAAATCATCGATAAATACCTCGAGGGTGCCTACAAGTGAATTTCTCCAGTCATTGAGCTGCTGCACTACATTGATATCACCGATGACCATTTTTTCATCAAATTCTTCCATGCCGGAAGAATATATACCGGTAATCTTCAGTTTACGTATTCTTAACGGATTTTGTATGAAATAAACACGGATCTCATCATTGACCGATAATTTAAGAAGACTGGCTATCTGCCTGCTGATCAACACCTCATAAGAGGTAGTGGTATCATTTAAGTCAATAAAGCGTCCTTCTTCAAGATTCTGACCAAACCGGTCAAGATTAAAATTTTCATCTACCCCCTTAAAAACAATACCATGGATCTCTTCCCCGGTTTGAAGAAGGGCTACTTTATGGGCCACTCCCTGGATATGCTGAATGAAATCCACACCCTTGAGAACCCGATAGATGCTGTCTTCCTTTGAAATGGGCAATTCTTCATATGTCGAGCTGATGGTATATTTTGTGATCTGCAGGTGGCCTCCGAAACCCGATATTTTACGGGTTATCGTATCCTGAAATCCCCGCATGATAATAAACGAAATGATCATGATGGCGAGCCCTACCGCTATGCTGATCATGGCGATCTTGTGGATCATGGAAGAAAATGTATTTTTCCCGGGATCAGCAATCCTTTGGGCTATAAAATACGGAAGGTTCAAGATTTTCTATAATTAATATATTAACTTAGGATCGGTATTAAGAAGATGTAAAAATAAGAAGGAATCAATGAAACACCGGATCTGGATCATATTTATTTTGAATGTCTGGTTCAGCCATGCGTTGTTTTCCCAGCAGATCACTGTGGGCGCAGAACGCCCTGATCATTATTTGGATCTCATTGAGGATAAACGGGTAGGCATGGTAGTGAATCATACTTCTATGGCATTCAATGACCATATTGTAGATTATCTCCTTACCAAGAACATCGATGTGGTCAGGATATTTTCACCCGAGCATGGTTTTAGGGGTACGGCTGATGCAGGGAAACACATCGACAATGCCGTCGATGAAGAAACGGGTATTGCTATCGTTTCGCTTTATGGAGCAAACAAAAAGCCTACACCGGAGCAGATGCAGGGTATCGATATCATGATCTTTGATATCCAGGATGTGGGTGCCCGTTTTTACACCTATATAAGTACCATGCATTATGTAATGGAGGCATGCAGTGAGCAGGGAATCGGCTTTATTGTGCTGGACCGGCCCAATCCAAACGGTCATTATGTGGATGGACCCGTTCTGAGAGAAAAATACCGGTCTTTTGTCGGCATGCATAAGATTCCCATAGTCCATGGACTTACGGTGGGTGAGCTGGCAAAAATGATCAACGGGGAATATTGGCTGCCTGACAGTCTGCAATGTGAATTGTTCGTGATCCCGGTCGAAAATTATCATCATGAATATCAGTATTCGTTACCAGTCAAGCCTTCACCCAATCTACCGAACGATATTTCCATAAAGCTATATCCTTCCCTATGTTTATTTGAAGGAACCATGATGAGTTTGGGCAGAGGCACCGAATTTCCGTTTCAGGTGGTGGGATACCCGGACTCCTCTTTTGGCCGGTTCAGTTTTACCCCAACCAGCATGCCGGGGGCATCCAATCCGAAATATGAAGGACAGGTATGTTATGGAAGGGATTTCCGTGATATTCGCCGGCCACCCCGTTTTACCATTAATTATGTAATTGAATTTTATAATAAATCAGGCCGGAGTGAAGATTTTTTCAATGATTATTTTGATAAACTGGCAGGAAACGGTGAGTTGAAACAGCAGATCAAGGCAGGATTGTCGCCGGAAGAAATCCGAATTTCCTGGGTAGAAGAACTGGAGGATTACCGGGAAAAACGAAAAAAATATCTTCTTTATCCCGATTTTCAATAAATTTTAATCCGTTGTGTGGATCAGATAGTGAAAAAACTTAGTGAAATCCTGGTGGACTGGTGACTTGGTGGCTGAAATAAAAATATTTAATTCCAATAAGTTAATGCGGTCTGGAACCGAACATTAAAAATAGATAACCTAAAAGAAGAAAGAACACGCAATCTGAATAAAGTCCGGATCGTGCCATAGAAATACTATTTCCCACTAAGTTTGGACAGGGGGCATTCCTTGAAATTTCGAATGGATGCTTTAAAAGACAACGTATAGCGCCAGGAAACACAAGGAAAGGGGAATGATAAATCATTAAATATCAATATTTTAATGGATAATGATGTGTAAAATATATTCACACAATGGGTAATTTTTAATTTATATTTATGAAAGATCTGAGAATTGTCTTCATGGGGACGCCCGAATTTGCCATCCCCTCGCTTAATATTCTGATTGAAAACGGATATAATGTAGTGGCTGTAATCACAACTCCTGACAAACCAAGAGGTCGCGGGCGAAAACTTACACCCACTCCTGTAAAGGAACAGGCGTTGAAAAATAATATTCCCGTATTACAACCTGCTAATCTGAAAGATCCCGGTTTTATTGACGAGTTGAAAGAATATAGTCCGGATCTGCAGATTGTGGTAGCGTTCAGGATGCTGCCTGATATCGTATGGACCCTGCCGCCATATGGAACGGTAAACCTTCATGCTTCACTATTACCTCAGTACAGGGGGGCTGCCCCCATAAACTGGGCCCTGATAAATGGAGAAGATATTACGGGACTGACCACCTTTTTTATAAAACATGAGATTGACACAGGAAATATCATACTTCAGCAGGAAGTGGAAATTTATCCTGAGGATAATGCCGGCACGCTCCATGATCGACTGAAAATCAAAGGAGCCGATATTGTACTTGAAACGGTGCGTCTGATTGAGAAAGGAAATTTTAAAATTAAGAAGCAGGTGGATGAGCCCGGCCTTAAAAAGGCACCTAAAATAAGCAGGGAAACATGCCAGATCGATTGGAATAGTTCCATGTACGATTTGTATAATTTTGTGCGCGGTTTATCACCCTATCCCACGGCATGGACCCGTATTAATGATAAACTTTACAAGATATACAGGATCTCCATTACCGATAGTGAAAATTTCGGACAACCAGGAGAATATCTTACAGATAACAAGACATTCCTGAATTTTCAATGCCTGGATGGTGTGGTCAGCGTTGATGAAATACAGCCTGAAGGTAAAAGGAAAATGATGATCGAAGAATTTTTCAGAGGAAATAGCCTATGATAATATCTATTATTGCCGCCATCTCTGAGAAGGGTGTAATTGGGGCCGGGAATGAATTGTTATGGCATTTACCGGAAGATCTCAAAAATTTTAAAAAACTCACATTGGGCAAATATATTCTGATGGGTAGGAAAACATGGGAATCGATAGGAAAACCTCTGCCGGGCCGCACTAATATCGTAATTACACGCGAGCCAGTATATGAAGCCGTCGGATGTGTAATTGTGAATAGCATAGAAGAGGCATTGGAGGTTGCGCGAGCTAATAACCAGGACGAGATCTTCATTATAGGTGGGGGTGAGATCTATAAAAAGACATTACCGTTAGCAGACAGGCTTTATCTTACCCATGTCCATACAGATCTCCCGGGTGATACTTTTTTCCCTGAGGTCGATTGGAGCCAGTGGCAAAAGGTCGATGAAAAAAGTTACGATCAGAATTCGGATCATCCGTACTCCTTTACCATGGCCGAGTACCGAAAGCAGATAGGTTAAACGGCATGCATTATCGAAATGATTGGATATCCGGAGCCGGGCTTATTGATCTGATAATGTATTGAAGGAAGGAAAAATAATTTATTAAATAAGATAAAGTTTTAGATTATTGTATGTTTGGTGAATTATTTTGAGATTGTCATGCGATACCCAATAAAAAATTAATCATGGAAGGATCCGTTAACAATTTTTTCGAATTAATTGATCCATATTTGGTATACCTTTCCTTCTTGTTTTTTCTTGGCGGCCTGATCGCATTGATTTTTTATTACGGTAAAAAGTTTAGTATAAAACGGTATAAGTTGAAGTATGATTATATATCAAAAAATGAGATCAAGGTCTTATGGTATGTTGCCCTTTTATGGCTTATTGCCCTTGTGGTGTATCCCTGGAATATCATATCCGACGAAATGGCATTGAGTCATTTTGTCGACCTTTTCATTGAAATCAGCCTGGCCACTATTGCCGGGATGGCCATATATTATACACTACAGATCTATTATCCTTCTTATCTTAATAATCAGTTGAAAAGATTACGCTACAAGCCCAGGAAGTCTCCAAAGACCGGGAAACCCATGAAACTTTTAACCGAAGAGGAAGAAGATGTGTACCTGGATGAGGGTATGCAGGCAGAGGAAGAAGTGTTTTCAATAGATTATGATGTCTGGATCGATGAGGAAACCGGATATACGGAAGTTGAAAAATACTCCGGTAAAAATACTGCCATTAAATGCCCCAACTGTGGATATCAGACGTTGAAAGTAGAAAAAGAAGAATTGCTGATTGCCCCTACTGCATATACATCAGGAGAATTATTAAAGCGATATAAATGCAGTTATTGTAATCATAAAATGAAAGAGATCTTTACGGTTGCAAAACTGAAAGAGGAAAAATAAAACTGGTCTGATTATAATCCATTATTCATAATTGCAGGGAGGGTGGTAAAAATTTAACAGGTCATCATTTATTTTGGTTCTGGATGCTGGATTATCTTCCCAATACGTACAGATACAATTGGCATGTTCCCTGCTGAAGCACTCTAATTTTTTAACCATTTCTTGAACCGATGATATATTCTCAGTCGAACCGGTGTATAATACATTATGATCAACCAATCCGTCGGATTTAACCACTCTCTGTGTAATTACAAATACGGCACCTTTATCTTTATCAAATTCATTTTTCAGCGGATAGACATTAAATGTGTATTTATGGCCTGTAATTCCCTTAAAATCGATTGTACCTATTCTTGACATATTTGAGAATTTAATTGATTAAAAAATTTACATATTTTTGATCAGGATAAATTTATCATAAAACATTTTTACAATGAAATGCTATAAAGTATTCCTGTATCCAAAGATGAAATTTTTATATAATTATACAATTAATTCATTGAATTAATTTTTGTCGAATTATTATTTATTGCAAAATATTTTTTCCTTTTTAATTCCAGTGTTTTCTGAAATTTATAAACACTGTTTTAAATTTATCCTGTTCATAATTTTTTATATATTTGCCTCGAAATTTAATATTTTCAGACATTGGACATAGCAGGAATAAAGCAGTACCTGGACGTTTATAAATCGAAGGGTAAAAAAATTTTCACTACGTCGTCGTTTCAATCACACAGCATCGTGTTATTACATATATTGAGCCGTATTGATCCTTCTATTCCTGTATATTTTCTAAATACGGGATATCATTTCTCCGAGACCATAGAATTCAAGAACAGAATCGCATCACTCCTGCGGATTGAAGTGTATGATCTAAAGCCTTCTACGCCGAAATTCATGCAACGCGACAGCAATGGCAGATTGCTGTTTACTTCAGATCCGGATCATTGTTGTTTTCTGAACAAGACCCTGCCCATGGAAAATTTGATGAGAAGTTACGATATCTGGATATCAGGAATACGAGCTGATCAGAATGACAATCGAAAGAATTTCAGGGTTGAGCAGGAGGCCCCTTTTAATGTGATACGATTTCATCCCCTACTTGACTGGTCGTCAAAGAAGATCTATGAATACCGGAAAAAATATGATCTTCCTAAACATCCTTTGGAAGACCAGGGGTATCTGAGCATAGGTTGTGAACCTTGTACAAGAAAACTTGATCCTGAAATGCAGGAAAGAGAGGCCAGATGGTTCGGATTAAACAAGACTGAATGTGGCTTACATACAGAATTAATCGTCAAGTAAATCCTTTATGAAAATCCTAATCACGGGTGGGGCAGGATATGTGGGCACAGAACTTACCAAAGTTCTTGTAAAAAATGATCGCATAACAGAAATCCTGATCTATGATAATCTGAGCAAACAGAATTATAATCTTTTCCTCGGGAAAAGGCTTGTTAACTTTAACAAGGTGAAATATATCGCAGGGGATATCCTTGATTCCAGAAAACTTCAGCAGATATTTCGGGATGTGGATGTGGTATTTCACCTTGCTGCCCGCGTTACCACCCCATTCGCCAATACTGATGCCCATTTTCATGAGCAGGTGAACCATTGGGGCACCGCTGAGGTGGTTAATGCAGTGGAAGATTCTGACGTTAAAAAATTTATTTATACCAGCAGTACATCCGTATATGGCGGTTCCAGGGAGATAGTTACTGAAGATTCTATTCCCAGTGCAAAAACCTTTTATGGAGTTTCCAAACTTAGAGGGGAAGATCATGTCAAGCGTTTGATGGAAAAGACCAACACCTATATTTTGCGTTGTTCTAACGTATATGGATACAGTAAAAGTATGCGCTTCGACGCGGTTATAAATAAGTTTATGTTTGAGGCCAATTTCAACAACCGGATCTCCATTCATGGGGATGGTAAGCAGTCCAGATCGTTTATTAATGTGAGCTTGCTGGCGGAGGCCCTTCTCAAGCTGATAGTTAATGATGTTCCATCCGGAATTTACAATGTGGTAGATAAAAACTATTCCATTCTTGATATTGTTGATGTGCTGAAAAGGCTTTATCCATCACTTGAGTTTATATTTATTAACCAGCACTTATCCCTCCGTGATCTGAAAGTATCTCCTGATTCAGCGCTCAGAAATTATATAAACTATGATAATCCGCATGATCTGCACCAGGAATTGCATGATTTTAAGCAACGTTTTTCCTTTTAATTCATTTTTTATAATGCTTTTTTTTGTGATATTGCGGGCAAGTACAGATTTTTATCTGTTTTTATGAATTTTTTAATAATTACCTTTTCAGGTTTATCGGTATCTATATAAGAAAATTGCAGGAATTTTGAGAACAAACGATATATATGACCAGCAATCAGGTTTTTTATGTTTCTGTAAAACCAATCTTGTTATTTTGGTTATCGTGATCGTATTTACTCCTGTATTTTCTCAAGCCCAATGTATTGATATTCAGGAACCGGATTACAGAATTGATATCAATCAATTTGGTCAGGGTACTGTCATTGAGATAGAGTTCGGGACTGATTTACCGCTTTCGGAGTTCACGATCCAATTATATAATTTCGATAATGCCCGGTATTATGTAGATGAAAGTGGACAAAACACAACAATCGATAATGATATTAATTATAACGTTACCGGTTCAGTAATTGAATTCAATAATGTGCCGGAAGGTGATTTCGGCATAATTATGATTCAGTCTGGATGTAAAGAACAGATTGTTGGCTTCGGGTACTCCGGTTTTCCTGATTCGGCTATCAGGACCGGTGGTTAAATGAACTTTTTCATGCAGAGATTAGATATAAAATATCTTCTGGTTGGTATTTTAATATTCATAACGGGGGCGGTTTTTGCACAGTGTCCGGATCCTGGTCAAACCGATATTGATGAAGAGAATGAGCAATGTTTCGGCGAAGACGACGGTTCTATTGTTTTTACATTCAATGATGGAACACCACCGGACGGTTCCACTTATCGTATCCGGTTATGGGATTTTGATAAGGGATATTATGTGTATGACGATAACAATCCGCCATTCCTGAATGAGGTTTCTCCTCCCACTTTTTCAGGCAATGAAACGACTTTTTCCGGTTTGCCGCCAGGTGATTATGTGCTCGTCCTGGATGAAGGAGGATGTGATAACGAAGTTTATGGGCAGGGTTATTCAGGGTTTCCTGCCAGTGGTATTTTAATTGAGCCGGCCGTAAGTCAAGCGGGGACAATATCACCTGCAAGCGATGCGATCTGTGAAGGAAGCTCAACCACATTAACCCTCTCAGGGCACTCCGGTACCATTCTCCGCTGGGAATATTCTACCGATAATTTTTCATCTGACATCAATGATATTGGTAATGGAGGCAATACATCTTATGTGGTATCGGGTTATTCTCCGGGCACCTATCAGTTCAGAGTAGTAGTTAGTGTAGCTGGCTGTTCGGATCAGTATTCCACGATATCTGAAGTAGAAGTTCTGGCACTCCCTTCGGGCACGATCAGCAACGATGGACCGATCTGCGAAGGCAGTTCGGTAGATCTAACCTTTACGGCCACATCGGGTACCGGACCCTATGATATAGTAGTGGAAGGGGTGGCCTATAACAACGTGAACAGCGGGGATGTGTTTGTCACGCTGACCGAGGGCGCCGATTTCACGGGCACGACGGGTTTTGAGCTGACCTCGATCACCGATCTTGGTACTACGCCAAACTGTACGGCTGCCGTCAGCGAGACCACCACGGTGACGGTGAATCCTGATCCGGCCGGCACGATCAGTAACGATGGGCCGGTATGCGAGGGAGGAGTGGTCGATCTAACCTTTACGGCGACTACGGGCACGGGACCCTATGATATAGTAGTGGAAGGGGTGACCTATAACAACGTGAACAGCGGGGATG
>CAZIXF010000076.1:0-16201 GCA_964543195.1 uncultured Roseivirgaceae bacterium | reverse complement strand
AATTGCGCTTAATCGGCCCTTCGGGCGAAAAATTTATGAATTTTTCGGGTTAAAACCCCATTAAAAAATTATGGATCAATTGTCTCCCTGTTTTTATTAATTGAAAGAAACATCTCCCGCCTCCCATATACAAAACTTTGAACATAGAGTGATAGTATGAGTCAAATGATCATATTCCATATCTTCAGTTTGCATTTTGTAGATTAAAATAAGTATATTTTATTCATGGAAACATATACTTTAAAGATCATTCACACCGAATACGTCACGCACAACGTAAGGCGATTCCGGCTTGAAAAACCGGAAGGATTTACTTTTGAACCCGGCCAGGCCACGGAATTATCGATCAACAAACCGGACCTTAAGGAAGAAAAAAGGCCTTTTACCTTCACCTGCCTGCAGGATGACCCTTATCTTGAATTCACCATAAAAATATATGTTGACCATGATGGGGTGACCAAAGCACTGGGTGAGTTGAAAGAAGGCGATGAACTGATCCTCGAGGATGCCTGGGGAGCCATAACCTATAAAGGACCCGGTGACTTTATTGCCGGAGGTGCCGGAGTGACCCCTTTTATCGCTATACTGCGAGACCTCCACCAGAAAGGGAAGATCGATGGCAACCGGCTGATCTTTTCCAATAAAACATCGGATGATATCATCCTGAAGGATGAGTTCTCAAAGATGCTGGGCAATAATTTTATTAACACCCTTACCGAAGAGGACCATCCGGATTATGACCATGGCAGGATCGACAAGGATTATCTAAAAGAAAAGATCGATGATTTCAGCAAACAGTTTTACGTATGCGGCCCGGATTCCTTTGTCGAAGATATACAGCAAGCCCTGGAGGATCTGGGTGCAAGCTCCGACAGCGTTGTGATCGAAGAGTAAATCATTCCCGGAAATTTGGAAAAAACCATTATTGCCCGGTTATAAAGCCTACTGCAGGGAAACACCTTGCAGGTGGATACCTTACATCTGGTAGCTGGGTTCTTTATAACCAGGGAACTAGCTGCTCAATAATTAAACCCCAATCTAATAACATCATTACTTGTGTGTTAAAAGTCGTGGTCTATGCCAAAACCTGATTAATCACTTACCAGAATGTCCCCGTGAACGGAATTCACTATGCCCTCCTGAGAAATAAATTCAACATTAATCGTATGTTTACCGGTTCCGGGCACAGGCAAAGTAAATTTATAAGGGGGGCCCATCAAAGTTTCCACCCGTTCAAAATCCAGCCATAGCCGTATTTCTTTTATCCGGTCCGGGTTGGCTGCAAACGGAATAATATTCAGGTTATCGCCGCTTTTTACTTCAAGAGGTTCCTTTTCCCTGCCCATCATAAAATCGACCGTGGCCGAACTAAAAGCAAATGCCTTTCTTTGATGGGGATCGGCAAAGATCTCAAATCCCGGATTCCTGATCACGGTCGACTCCTCCTCGGCCGGGATGCGATGGACCACCAGGTTTTGCAGCACCTCAATGGCCTGTGATCCACTACCCATTTCATCAAGTTTTATATGTAATAATTGTTTTCCTGCAGGAAGCTGTAATGGACCCGATATAGTGGATCCCGGATCATCGATGGTGGCATAAGCCGTATCATGTTCGGTATATACACTGAAAACCGCTCCGGTCCCTTCCCGGCCGGCAGAATAAATCATCTCCACCTGGTAGGTTCCTGTTTCAATCACATCCAGAACAAAGTTCATGGAACCTCCCGGCCTGGTCCAGCCCGTGTACCTGAAGGATGAGTTTTCACTGCGTCTGACAGGCCCGGTAGTATGAAGAACCGCATCAATATTAACCGGGGTGCTCCGTTCTTCCCAGTTTCCCACTTCATAAACCGCCTGGTTGAAAGCCCGGCCGCTTTCCAGGATTCCGGCGTACCAGTCTTCCACATCGGATTTCAACTCAGTCACCAGGTCAGGATAATCTCCGATGATATTGGTCGTCTCTTTCGGATCGTTTTTCAGATCATACAATTCATAAAATACGGTATCCGGACCACCATAGAGGGTATTATCCACCCGGATCAGTTTCAGGTTTTTATGCCATAATGCGATATGATGCATCTGGGGTTTTTCCATATCGATCTCATGCCTGGGTATGAGATAGAAATTGGTATTATCATAATATTTTCTCTCATTCCATTGATCCACGTTTATCTGACCGTTCAAAACGGGCCAGAGACTCTGTCCGTGCAAGGGCAGGCCTTCCGGTGATCGTTCCAGCCCACAGATATCCAGAATGGTGGGCAGGAGATCAGTAACTCCCGAGAGATGCCCGTAATCTTTCCCCGCTTCTATCCTCCCCTTCCACTGAATGTAAAAGGGTGTGATGGTGCCCCCTTCCCAGATGGAGCCTTTTCCGCCGCGGTACTCTACCGGCCAGGCCCTTCTTCTTTCCTGTCTCTCTTCGGGGTTCATTCTCCGGTTGGAATAAGACAGATCGAAACCGGGTGAGGGACCGTCATCGCTCAGGAACATAAAAACCGTATTATCTGTCAATCCCAGTTCCTCCACCTTTTTGATGATCTTGCCGGTATTGTTATCCATCACTTCGATCATGCCATATAAACGGGCCACGTGATCGGTATATCCAATCGACTTATATTTTTGAAACAGGTCATCCGGGCAATTAAAGGGCTCATGAATAGCCTGGAATGGCACATAGGCAAAAAACGGTCTCTCGCTGTTTTCTTCAATGAACCGTACTGCCTGGTCGCCGATCACATCGGTAATGGGACCTTCCACATTCACTATTTTGTTGTTGAAGATCACCCGGGTATCGAAATACTGGTATAGCCTGGAATGTACACCCACGTCGAATCCCCGGTTCCAGGAAAAATAGGACCATGTTTTTCCGCTATGCCACTTACCGAAAGCACCGGTAGCATAACCGGCCTTTTTCAGTTCATCGGCTATGGTTATTTCATCGCGGTTAAGAAAATCACGGCCGGCATGCACACCCCATACACCCGTAGCAAGATAATACCTTCCGGTAAGCAGGGAAGCCCGGGTGGGTGCACAGGCGCCCGCGTTCTGGTAAAAGCCGGTAAACCGTGCTCCGTTTTCAGCTATCCGGTCGATGTGAGGAGTTTGGATCTGCGTATTGCCTTCAAAACTGATATCGCCGTATCCATAATCATCGACGAGAATAAGGACGATATTAGGCCGGTGAGCGCCTTCTTCTTCAATTTTTTGACATGAAAACAGGAAAACTACCATCATACCGGAAATAAAAAGCAGGTTTCTAAAGTTCATTTTATCTAAATTTATTGTTGAAAAAATGACGACAGATTCGGATCGGTTCTGAGATTCGAATATAGGGCATAATGCATGAATTTCCTATTCCTTAAGAAGCGATCAGGGCCATTCCAACACTATGTACAGGGTAAAACAGAAAAAATTATCCGGGACTAGGCAGATGGGCAAATAACTGACTCACATGAATATTGTGCAATTCACCATAAACACCATCAGGCTGGATAAGGGTGCGTTGGACGTACCTGGCAACATTTTTTTATATATGTCCAATAGATTACCGGGTACGGGCCATAGACAGTAAAGGAGAGGTTATTTTTCCGGTTCCATTAACCCACACAGGAACAGGAAAAATGGCTATATCCCTTTATAACCCCACTTCATAGAAGGCCATTTCCTTTTCATCTTCGATGGACACCATATAACGGATATTATCGCTGAAAAGGATATTATAGTCTTCATCAAATGGCGTTATTTCAAGCATATCGTGTGATGAAATATCCGAAAAGGGTACCGCAATGGTTTCATTCTTTGTAAATACAAGTATATTTTCATTATTCCACAAGGCACTTCCAATCCTTTTTATTTCCGTTTCACGTTTCAACTGTCCTTCCTGATCGTAAAAGGCTATCCCCTTGTTGCCGATGAAAAATATCTCATCATCATGCAGTCCTGTGGTCTGCAGTTTCCCGATAGAGGAAGACCTGGTATCGATCTCACTGATCTTCTTAAGATCCTGCTTACGGTACATCATCAACCCATCCTTGATTCCCACAAAAGCCAGTTTATCGGAAAAGAATACCCCTGGCGCACTACCAAAAAAGTAATCCTTCAGTTTTTCCGATTCCTTCGTGATTTTCCCCGTTTCTTTATCCAGAAGGGCCATATAAAATCTGTTTAACCCTTTCGGCATCTTAAGGATCAGGGAAGTTTCGGTTTCATCAAGTATCCGGGTCTGGGTAAGGAGTTTATCCGTACTCCATACTGCTTCCCCGCTTTCGGCCTCATACTTGGTGATCACCGGTTTAGCTGCACCATGATAGCCGTATTTCTTATTAAAGCTGAGCCGGTGATAGGTATAGATATAGTCATTATTTTTACCCACAAAAGAAGGCACCGTCATGGCGGTCTCATCCGGTGCCTCGCCACCACCAAGCAGGCCGCCGGTGAGTGCATTATTGGTCTTTAGCGTACCCTCATCAAGGGAGGTGATAATCAGCTCTCCGGTGTTCAGGTCATAGGCTTCCAGGCCGTAAAAATCCAGGTATAGATTTCCACCTGCTACATAAGACTGACCGGAAACAAAATTGCTGATATATGTATTGTGCCATTGCTCCTGACCATTATTGATATCGATCAGTACCATATCTCTTTCGTTCTTTTTGAGTGCATTGGCACTGTAACTCACTATAACCATTTCATTTTCGCTTACCTGTTCATGATAGGCCAGGGTCAGGGGCCTTTCCCCATATCGCCAGTTCTCTTCCCCGTTTTCCACATTCAGGCATACCAGTTCATCACCGGCCTTTAGAATAAATTTTCCTGTGCCGGGAAGCGGAGCAATATAGGACTGGGCAATCACACCCCCGGGATTCATAGCCTCCGAAGACTCAAAGGTCACATGGGCAAAGACAGGATTATCAAGGCTCGCCATTGCCAACTGATTGTTGACCTGGTTTCCTACGTTCTGGATCATCACGTTCTGGATCATACTGGCCATCTGATCATCTTTCGTGGATGTATAGCGAAGATCCTCACGCCGCCAGAGCTCTTCCCCGTTTTCCAGGTCAAACGCAATAAGCAGATTCTCTTTAACTGTATAATCCATCACCAGTAAGATACCTTCTTCGTTAAAGATCATAAAGGAGCTCCCCTCCTCAAGGGAAAACGAGGTGGCACTTTTGGTCAGGTTGGATAAGAACTTGCTGGTCTTCTTAATATGATCCCGTTCCAGTACCAGGTCGCCTTCCGGGTTATAGACCTGCAGAAAAGTGGGAGTATTGATCAGGGTAAATCTTCCTTCATAATCCAGGTAAAACTGGCGGTCCTCATTTCCGAAGAAAAATTCGGAAACACTGCGGTTGAATTCCTTTTCAAATCTCTGCTGGAATACCTGGGTGTCCAGGGTAAAAGAAAAGGTTAAAATGGCAATTAAACTGATCAGGTAGCGCATAGTTATTGTGTTTGGTTACTCGTTTGGTTTTCTATTGGTACCATTAAAAAGAGAAATGTAAACAACATCCCCATAAAATATCACACCTTGATCCTCAACTCAGGCATAAGGACAACTAATAGATCTTTAAAACAGTCCGGTGTCGGGGATTGATTACGTATTTAACTCTTTTTATAATTCATTAACAAAATTTATGACCCGGCAGCTTTATACGGACCCATGAAATCTGAATATTTACTGCGCATTTGATCCATTAGATTTTGGTGAGGTTTTATTTCATATCAGCCCTTCGTAACATCAGAAATCATCCTGGTTATTCCCTTATAAATATAACGGGAATGGCTATCGCGTTTACGGTGCCAGCTCTGCCGATATCTTCCTGATGCTTATGCATGACTATACATTCCGGGTGCTGTCTGCAATCCTGGTCGCCATACCTTTCTTTTACCTTACCATTCTGGAATGGAGTAATTCCTACCCGGATAAGGTCCCGTTCCCATACTGGATCTTTGGAATTGCCACTCTTATCCTGCTTTGCTTTGCCTGGCTTTCGGTCGGATACCAGGTTTTAAAAGCATCAGGACAAAATGCCGCCGACGTACTCCGTTATGAATAATTCGAGCCAGGCATGAAAGGACCCCTGGTGCAAACTGATGTATGGGATATGTAAATAATTTGCTTATTCAATTATCCGGTTATATACAATCAACCGTTTCATCGGGAAAGGCAATAAAAAAGTGACTGAACACATTCTGCGGTCGGGGATCTATGGAATAAATGGAGATCAGATAACGAAACCGGGGGGAAATCGTTTATATCAGTAGAGGTATAAAACAAAGAGGAGGAAAACCATGTATAGATTAGCGACCGCATTGATTTTAGTTTTATTCTTTATCGGGTCATGCACCACCACACAGAAACCGGTTCAGATTACGGACGAAAACCTGATTTCACAGAAACCTGATGAAGAGGAATATGATATTGTGGTGCTGGATCCCGGATTTGAAAGTTGGTATGATATGAAATGGAGTCCTGCCAGGGAGCGTTCTCTTTCATTTTATGATACCTGGAACGACCGTTATGCACAGGCGTGGAATTATAAAGCTACTGCGCCGGGTTATAACCGGTTTTTCACCAGTACCATAAATTATGATCCTTCGGTAAATTACGGACTCGAGGTCAGCCGGAAATTGTACTATTATTTCAAGTATGTGGAAAATAAATTGAATATTCCGATCCTTGATATGCAGGGACCTACTACAGGAACCTTTTAGGAAACTCCCTGAGAATTAATCGTAGCGTTTAAGGATTGTTTAACGATCTCATAAGCAGGCGGTAGTATAACCTATCAGTTTTCAGGTTTTATCTGATCCAGGCCTGGGCCACTTACTCAAAAGGAGGCGTATGGCCTGTTCAGTTGCTTATCATGGAAGGTCCGATCTCTTAAATTCAATTCTCAGTGATCGGTTAATTTCATATTTAATGGCGTGTCTTTCACCGAATTGTCAAGTCCTGAAATTAAAATTCCTTGCGGCATTATTGCGTTTTGATCATTGAGGCTTGAAAATTAATTGACTGTTGATCATTGTAATTTGAACATTTAATAAAATCATCCCGTGCCAGTAAAAAACCGGCACGGGATTTTTCTATTATAATCTCGCTTTCCTGATCTTCGGAGGTGAAAATAAAACGAACAATGACCAGGGCGAGTTGATATTTTTCAGCATTTATTTTTCAACCGTTTTAACCTCTATTTAGTGATCATACCTATATTTCCAATTAGGCATAATGCCTATGAAAATCAGTCGTTACAATCCTATTTTTATATAGATAATATTCGAACTATATATCGCTACCCTTGTTATAATGAAACATTATTTAAAAGCATTCATTCTAATCCTGATCATCCAATCAGCATGTGAACCCGAACCCGATTTCAATGAAAGGATTTTCACGATAAAAAAAGGGGAACATCTTTCGACCAGGGCAATCGAGATGCTGGACAGGGATGTGCTTGCTTTTGAAGCCAAATTCGATGAATCGGCCATATATGATCTCGGTGACCATTACCTTCAATTATCCACCAATAAGTTAATGGGTTTTGCCGATTGTAATAGTCATCATCATGATAACAGTGCCCGGTTCGGATGGCAATGGATAAACGGTCAACTGGAGATCTGGGCGTATACTTATGTTTATGGAGAACGCATTGAGAAATTTGTAGGTCATGTTTCAATCAACGAATATCATCGTTACATCATCACCATAGAAGAGGATTCATACCTTTTCAAACTGGATAATAATCCGCCGGTGAGAATGAAAAGAGGGAAAATATGCGATAAGGGGGCATATTACATGCTCTTCCCCTATTTTGGCGGGCAAATCCCGGCCCCTCATAATATAAAAATATATACCCGGTTTTGATAACTGCGGTGCGATATGATGAAGTCCATTGAATACAACCAATTTTTCCCCCGGATCCTTCATTCAGGTTGTATAACCAGAATACCCTGGTTTGCACGAAAACGATTATATTCAATATTGCATACTAATGTAATTCTTGATAATTTTAGGAATTACAGATTTTACCAGCCTTCATTAATGGATTTAAGATTGAAAAAATGGATCAAAGCCCATACACCCTTTAGAGTGGCTTTTATCCTCACCCTTTTATATGTGTTTTTCTCCTTTATTTTCATCTTCGCGGGTGATCAAATACTTCTCCTGTTTCCCGGGATTGATTCAGTTTATGAGCTGACCGGTCTTCAATCGTTGAAGGCATTCATTTATCTTGTCCTGAGTGGGAGCATTTTTTACATACTGGCTTTTAATTTCCTTAAATGGCTGGCGGAAGCGATCACTTCTTCCGGCAGAAGCCTGGAAAAATACCAGCAGATCGTTGAAACGGTCAATGACGGGATCTTCATTATCAATGATGATCACTCGATTACTTTTTCAAATGCCCAGGCCAGTGAATTGCTGGGTTATTCCCCAACAGAATTGACGGGAAAATTAATTAATGACATCATGGTAAATGAAGAAACCGGAAATGCAGAAAACCTGAAGAACCTGGTTAAGGGACAACAATCCGATGCAAGGCTTAAACTCATGGGTAAACAGGGAAATATAATTATCACAGACGTTTCAGCCAACAAACTTAAGTCCCCTAACGGAAACCCGGATACCCTGCTCGTATTAAGGAACCTCACGGAAATAGAAAAAATGGAAACCGAGCTTGAACTAACCCGGAAAAAATTCCAGAAAGTGGTTGAAATGGCTCCTTTCGGGATCATAATTACCAGGAATGGAATAATTGAATTCGGAAACGAAGCTATACTGAATATTTTCAGCGGTCAGTCCATGAATGAATATATCGGCAGGCCCATCTATGAGTTTGTGCATCCGGAATACCTGGAATTAATTAAGAAGAGACAGAAAATTCTTTCGGCAGAAAATTCCAGGACAGAATTTACCAGGATTAAAGCCCTTAAAATCGATGGCACGACTATCGATATCGAGATCGCCGGCACTTCCTTCAGGATCAATGATGAGATCTATACGGAATCCATCATTAAAGACATTACAGAATTGAAAAAAGCCGAGGATGCACTTAAAAAAAGTGAGGAAAGATTCAGGGAAGCCATCATGAACTCCCCGTTTCCCATCATGATCCATTCCGAAGAAGGGAAAATCATCGATGTCAACAGATCCTGGCAGAAGCGAACAGGTTATTCAGCCGAAGAGATCCCCGATATCGATACGTGGACGGAAAAAGCGTTCAAGGAAAATACTGACAAATTCAAAAAAATGATTTTCAGTTCATATGAAACAAAGGAAATCATTGATCAGGGCGAGTTTACCATTGTGACAAAAAAGGGAAATGACAGGACATGGCATATGTTTTCAGCCCCCCTGCTTAATATCAAGGACGAGCGGCAGTTTACCATTTTTACTGCCATGGATATCACAGATAAAAAAGTGATTGAATATAAACTGGAAGAACATCAAAAAAACCTGGAGGCTCTCGTCAACACCAGAACCCGCGAACTGGAAGAGAAAAATGCCGAACTCGAACGGGTTAACAAACTTTTCGTGGGGCGGGAATTCAGGATTAAGGAACTTAAGGATACCATCGGGAATCTTGAAAAAGAAATTAAAGGATTCCAAAGTGGAGACAGGTTAAGGTTATGATTTTTTATGAATTGCTTCAGAATGCCGCGCTTCTGATTATACTGGCCTTCCTGTATAGTCAGATCATCTACAGGTTAGACCATAACAGATGGCCCGTAAAGCTGCTTGTCGGCTTGTTATTTGGTTTATGCTCTGTAGCCAGCATGTATACTACATTTCAGTGGTCAGAAGGCATCGTTTTTGACGGACGATCGATCATTCTTTCCATAGCCGGATATGTGGGTGGGATTGTTCCGGGATTGATAGCCCTGATCATGGCCCTTGTATATAGGGTCTTGATTGGAGGCGAGGGATTATTGATGGGGATTCTGGTTATCATTTCTTCCACTTTTATCGGGATTATTTTTAACTGGACGGAACACCGTTTCCGTGTGAACAATAAATTCATTTACCTTTTTCTTCTCGGTCTTATTGTTCATGCGCTTTTGCTCCTGTTTATGGTCACCCTTCCTGTCAATGAAATCTACCAGGTTTTTGATGAGCTTGTTATTCCTGTGCTGGTAATTTTTCCAATGACTACCGCTGTAATAGGATGGTTTTTCCATGATCAAGGACAAAAAATTTCAGCCCTTGAAACTTTGGGCAGAAACGAAGAAAGATTCCGTACCTATATTGAATCAGCGCCGATAGCTATTTTTTCAATCCGGTTAAGCGATAATAAAATACGTTCCGCCAATCAACAGTTTTATAACCTGCTCGGCATATCGCCTTCAGTGACATACCTGACAGACCTGTTTCAATTTATTCATCTGAATATTTCAAAACACGACCTTTATGATTGCCTGCATGATCCAGACCGGTGTGAAAAAGAACTCATGATCACCACCGGGTCGTCCGAGATCATACATTGCATGCTCAAGGTATCGAAAGTAAATCAGGACAGCGTGATCTGTTTTCTTTCGGATATTACCGATATCAGGATCTCTGAACGGGAAAAGGCAAAAAAGGATGAGTTGCTCAGGCTCGCTTTTGAAGGCACTATGGATGGCATCTGGGTATGGGATATAGACAAAAAAATAACCTTTGATGAACGGTGGACCAGGTTGCTGGGATACGAAGAAGAAGAGATCCATTATACACCCGAATGGTTTTTATCCAAGGTTCATCCGGATGACCTGGGAAGGCTGGAAGCTGCATTGGAGAGCTATCTCAAAGGAAGCAAAGATAAATATGAGGTTGAATACAGGATAAAGACCAAATCGGGTAACTGGCGCTGGATATGGGGCGTAGGAAAGGCCTCTAAATGGGATAAGGAAGGAAATCCGATACAGATATCGGGGACTCATCGCGATATCACCGACAGAAAGGAACTTGAAAGACAGAAAAGGGAAAATGAAGAAAGGTATGTGCTGGCCCAGGAAGCGGCTATGATAGGAACCTGGGAGTACGATATACTTTCAAACAAAATGTTCTGGTCGGAAACCCTTAACAGAATTTTCGGGGATTCGGACTGGAAATTTCCGGGCACAATTAAAGCTTTTCTCGATTATATCCACCCCGGCGACAGGGACAGGGTGGCAAAAAACATAGAAAAATCCATTACCAATGGAACGCCATACGAAGAGGAATACCGGATACAATCAAAATCAAATGGCGAAAAATGGTTATACGCCAAGGGTAAAATCTCTGATACCGATGGAAAATCAGGCCGGATGATCGGTATTGTCCAGGATATCACTTCTGCAAAACAAGCAGAATTAAATCTCAGGGAATCCGAGAAGACATTCCGGGCCCTTTTCGACAACTCAATGGATGGTATTGTATACAGCAGCCCAAAAGGAGAATACCGGTACGGAAACCAGGCTTTCCTTGATATAATCGGTTATACTCATGAAGAAATGAAAGGAAAAACCTGGCGGGATATAACACCCGAGAAATGGCATAGCGTACAGGAAAAGATCTACCGGGAAAAACTGTTTAAAATCGGCCAATCGGGATTGTTTGAAAAAGAATATGTGCATAAATCAGACCATACCGTCCCGATCCATATCGCCTCATCGATCCATTATGATGAAAACCGGGATCAAGAGGGCATCTGGAGCATTGTCAGGGATATAAGCCAGTTAAAGAAGGCATCGGAGACCATAAAAGAAAGTGAAGCCAAATTGAGAACGATTGTAGATTCAGCACCGGTCGGTATTTCCATTCATGACAAAGAAGGCCGGCTTACTTTTGTAAACAAGTACCTGACCGATCTTGTAGGACTTCCAGAAAACACGAAAGACAAGGATAAATGGATGGAAAGCATTCATCCGGATGACAGGGAAAGAATTTTGAAAAAACAGGATGAAGCCTTGAAAAACCGTGATTCCTATCAGGAAACCGGCAGGATGGTGGACAAAAACGGAAAAGAACTGTGGTGCCAGATAAGCTCCACCCCCATCGTTGTGGATCAGGAATACGCCGGTATAGTATTTCTTATCATGGATATTACGCATCAGGTCAGACGTGAAGAAGAGCTGAAGGAACATAAGCAAAAACTTGAAAAGGGGATAATAGAAAGAACCCGGGAGATCGAAGGGAAAACAAAAAACCTGGAAGAAACCCAGAAAGCCCTGACCTTCTTACTGGAAGATGTGGAGGAAGCCAGAAAAGAACTGGAAGAATCGAACCGGCTGACGAAATCGGCCAACCAAGAGCTGGAAGCCTTTTCTTATTCGGTTTCCCATGACCTCAGGGCTCCGCTCAGAAGCATTGACGGATTCAGCAATGCCCTTCTTGAAGATTATGGAGAACAGTTGGATGACATCGGGAAGGATTTCCTGAACCGTATCCACAAAGCCTCGGTACGGATGGGTCAGCTTATTGAAGATCTACTGCGCCTTTCCAGGATTTCAAGAATGGAGATCAACCTGGAAAATGTGAATATCACCCGGCTCTCAAAAGATATAATCCATGGCCTGAAGGAACAGGATCCTGACAGAATAGTAAACGTGATCATCGATGATGAGATTACAATCGATACTGACCGTCAATTGCTGAAGATCATGATGGAAAACCTGATAGGGAACGCCTGGAAATTTACACGTGAAAGAGAAGAAGGATTTATAAAAATCGGAAAAGAAAAAGGTACTGATGAGGCTAAAATCATTCTTTTCATCCAGGATAACGGTACCGGTTTCGACATGAAACATGAAGCCGAAATGTACAATCCTTTTCAACGGCTGCACAATGCGGGTGAATTTGAAGGGTCAGGGATTGGCCTGGCTACCGTAAAACGCATTATTAACAGGCTGGGAGGCCACATCAGTGCTGAGTCCGTAATAGGTGAGGGATCTACTTTTTATCTGGAATTTAAAAACTAAATTCATTTAATGGTGACTGAAAAGAAAATCAACATACTGGTAATCGAAGATAATGAAGACGATGCCCTTCTTTTATTGCGAAGACTGAAGAAAGAAGGGCTTAACCTGAATTATAAAATAGTTAAAACCTGGGATGAATTAAAAAAAAACCTGGCCGATGGTTCCTGGGATATCATTCTTTCGGATTTCAATCTTCCGGGTTATACCGGTCTCGACGCCTTTGAACTGTATAAGGGAAATGAACTGGATATCCCTTTTATCATTGTATCCGGGAAAATCGGGGAAGAAGCCGCAGTGGAAGCCATGAGGCTGGGGATCAATGATTATGTGATGAAAGACAGTCTGGGAAGACTGGCGCCCGCCATAGACCGTGAGCTCAGGGAAGCCGAAATGCGAAAGAAGAAAAAATCCGTGGAGCTTGATCTTTCCGTCGAACGAAAAAAATTCGAGTCATTGGTTAAACTCTCCCCCATGGCCATAGCCATTGTGAGTAACGATGGACAAATTAAGTATTTAAACCCGACTGCCATCCATATGTTCGGCTATACCAGGGAGGAGCTTCCCACAATAATGGATTTCATCGATAAACTTTATCCCGATGCTCAGGAAAACAAATGGGTAAAATCCTATTTTCAAAATGAATTCAATCCTACCGAAGCCAATCCCCAGCTCGCATTTCCTCCCGTAGTCTGCAACGATGGTACAAAAAAACACATTAAGATCCGATCAGGTCCTCTGGATACCAATTCGTTCTTTCTTAATATTGAAGATATAACGATCGAGAGGCTGGCTACACAGGCATTAGAGGAAAATCAGAAACGCCTGTCCCAGATCATACAGAATATCGATGACAGCATTATTGAGATCAAGCCGGATGACCAGTATGAATTTATCATCATATCCGCCAATGTATCCTTTTTCAATACCACTAAACTGAATTTTGACCAGGTATATGGAGCGCCGGTTGACAAGGTGTTTAAATCTTCCGAATATTTTATGAAATACCTTCGCAAGGCCGTGGAGAAAAACGAGACCTTTCAATGGGAAGATGAAATCAGCTTTGGGAACCAACACGTGATCTGGGATATGAGCATTGTCCCGATTTATAGCCGGAAGAATAAATTGTTGCGGATTGTATGCTCAGCCAACGATATAACCGAACGCAAGAAATCAGAACTCAGGCTTAGGGAAAGTGAGGTAAAATTCCGTACAATCGCCGGCTTTGTGAGTGATGCCATCTGGGAATGGGATATAAAGAATGACATAGTCTGGTGGAATGAAGGAATCAGTCAACTATTCGGATATGAAAAAAACAAGATTGAAAATACCATCAAGTGGTGGAAAACCAGGATCCTGGATCATGAGAGGGATAAGATTGAAGAACAATTGAAGGAAACTTTTATCAATAATAAATCGTCATGGACATCCGATTTTCGGTTCCGGTGTGCCGACGACACCTTCAAACACGTACATAATAAGGCCAGGATCCTGTATGATGAAGCGGGGGAACCCGACAAGTTGTATGGGGCCATGATCGATGAAACAAGCCGCATAGAACAGGAAGAACTCCGACTGCAATCATTGATCGAAGGAGCCGACAATGAGAGAAGTAATATAGCAAGAGAGCTGCATGACAGCCTGGGACAGATCCTTACCTTATCGCATATCAAATTAAAATCCCTGATCGACGATACGGAAGAGGATAAAAAACTGAATAAAAAGATCAATGATGTAGAGGAACTGGCGGAACGTTCTATCCAAATCACCCGCAACATGACCCATAACCTCATACCCAAGGCCTTGCTGGATTTCGGCCTGGTCCCAGCATTGAATAACCTGGTCGAAATGGTGTCAGCCAATGCCGGGATTCATATTGATCTGTATTCGAATTTTGAAGAAACCACTCGCCTTGACAGGAAAGTAGAAATTAATCTCTATCGCATATCACAGGAAGCATTGAGCAATGCGGTAAAACATGGAAAGGCTGAAAAGGTAGACATTCAGCTCAATCTGTTCGATAATAACCTGAACTTAATGATCGAGGATAACGGACAAGGATTCGATGTGAAAAAAACAAAAGAAAAGGCAGGCATGGGCCTGGAAAACATCAGGAACAGGGTGCTATACCTGAATGGTGAAGTCGATATCGAATCTCAGCCCGGCAGGGGTACGCTGATCAATCTGGATGTGCCTGTGTAAATCAACTCCCCAGGTATTCCCTGAGTGATTTATTCAAATCGTTCATCCTTAATTTCCGGATGGCTGACTCACGCAGCCGTCTGACTTTCGAACTAGGTACCCCGAGCTGGACTGCTATCTCGTCGAGAGAATATTCCGCCCGGTCGTCAAATCCGAAATATAACCTGACCACCTGTTCTTCCATGCCGGTCAGCCTGGAAAGAATAAGGTCCAGTTCTTTATTAAGGGATTCCTGCTGTATTTTATCGGTCAATGTATTAAAATTATTGCCGGTTTCGAATTTCCACTCCATTTCTTCCCCTTCCTCATTATATAACGACTGATGCGATCCGCCGGAAACCAGGCCCGAATAAAACTCTTCCAACTCATCATTGCTAAGATCCATTAATTTCTTCAGTTCATGTGGTTCGGGTTTTCTCTCGTGCAATTGTTCAAAACGGTTTAGTTCCTTACGGATTTTCCGGAACTGCCAGTATTTGTTTTTCGGGATATTAACCATGCCGGAGTGACCCGATATGGCTTTAAGGATAAATTGCCTTATCCACCAGACCGCATAGGTGATCAGCCTGAAGCCTTTATCAGGCTTAAACTGCTCAATGGCCTTCATCAGGCCGATATTGCCTTCACTGATCAGGTCGCTGAGCGGAATACCGTAATGGCGATATTGTCTGGCTATTTTTATAACAAACCGGAGGTTTGATTTCACCAGTTTTTCAAAAGCCTGGCCATCTCCATTTTGAGCCCGTTCAACAAGGTCGGTTTCTTCTTTGGGTTGTAATACAGGATATCTTCTGATATCCTTATAATATTTATCAAGGGTTTTTTTACCGACTGATGTGTCTTCTGACGTGTAATTAAATGTGGTATCCATAATTTTTTTCGGTTAATCAGGTAAAATGATCAACCGTAAAGGTATACCACACCAGGTTTGGATTTATCCGGTAAATCAGTATAACTCAATTTAGGCGATTTACCTAGCCTGATGAGTATATCACCTATTGGAACAGGTTATTAACCCCGATTATTCATAAACCATTCTCAAAATAAACCGTTTTTACTAT
>CAZIXF010000075.1:12517-16858 GCA_964543195.1 uncultured Roseivirgaceae bacterium | reverse complement strand
GAGCCTCCAGACGGATTCGAACCGCCGACCCGCTGATTACAAATCAGCTGCTCTGACCAGCTGAGCTATGGAGGCTTTTTTATTTGGTGATTTGGTGATGTGGTGATTTAATGATGTTTGGATGTTTCGACACTCACTTTTTACATTAAAATCACCATAATACCATAATTTCTGAAAAGAACGGTTGATCGCAGATAAAGGTTTCACCCTGTCCGGAATCAGGTGTGCAAAAATAAACAGCACCCAGGACTTTTTACAGGTTTCGCTAGATTTTATTTAAAACTTTCAGCTCCTCCTTCAATTCATCGAGCTGATCGGTGGCTTTTTCGATCTTTTCGTTGAACTCGTCCCTCAATTTATCAGCCGTTTTGGACTCGGCAAAAAACTCAAGATTGTTTTTCCATAAGGCAATATCGTTCTCAATTTTGCTGATCATCCGACGCAGCTCGCTCTCCTTGCGATGGATCCTACGGTCTGAATTGGGACTCGACTTGAGCCGGTTGACTTCCACCGTATATTTAAGTTCGCTTTTTTCAGACTCAGACAGATCAACCTTTTCAAGGAAACGGTTTATCACTGAATCATACCGTTTTTTGATCTTCCGGATGGCATTACGCGGTACATATCCGATCTTGTCGAATTCCACCTGTAACTCCCTGAACCGGTCCGGATCAGGACTTTCTTCGCCAATCATCTTTTCTATTTCATCACAAACCGCTTCTTTTTTCTTCAGGTTTTCTCTGTAATCCGCTTCAATATCCTTGCTATGAGCCCGCCGCCGCTCGAAGAATGTATCACAGGCCGATTTGAATTTTGTATATACTTCATTCCTCACCTTTTCGGGAACCGGACCGATATTCTTCCATTCCTTCTGAAGATCTTTGAGGATATTGGCTGTGTTTTCCCAGTCCGCACTCTCTTTCAGTTCCTCGGCTTTTTTGACCAGCTCTTCTTTCTTTTTAAGATTCTCATCCCGCTGGCCGTCCAGCTTTTTGAAAAACTTGTTTTTGTTATTAAAAAAGGTTTTAAAATTAGACCAGAAGGCTTTGTTCACATCCCTGGCATGTTCCCTGGGCAACCCTCCGATACTTTCCCATCTTTTCTGGATATCCAGGATCTCCCGGGTCTTTTCGTTCCAGTCGGAGATTTTATCACTGTCGAACTCCGTGAATTTTTTAGCTTCTTCAACCAGGGCATTTTTCTTTTCAAGGTTTGCGAAAAGGTCTTTCTTCAATTCGCTTACATATTCCTTCCGTTTGGTGTATACCGCGTCGGAAGCTGCTTTGAAACGCTGCCAAACCTCTTCTTGTACATCCTTTGGTATGGGCCCAATGTGTTTGTACTCTTCATGCAGCTCGTTCAGTTCTTTAACCGCATCACGGATGTTTTCATAATTCAGCAATTTCTCGGCCTTGGCACAAAGCTCCAGCTTAGCCTCGAGGTTTTTCTTGCGGTCAAGTTCCTTTAGCTCAAAATAAATGCTCCGGTTATCATAGAACCGGTCGATAAGAATATTATAATTGGCCCAGAGCGATTTGGCATATTGCCCCGGTACCGGACCAATGGATCGCCATTCCTTCTGGATCTCCTTTAAGGTGCCGATACTGGTGGTGGTTTCTTCACCATCCACAATACCACGTAATTTTTCGAGTATTTCCCGTTTTTTCTGAAGGTTGACTTCCTTTTCTTTCTCCAGGTTTTCGTAATATTCAGCCCTCCGGGTTTTGAATTTATTATAGAGTGCCGAAAATCGGTTATCGAGTGCATCCCCGGCATATTGAAAATCTACCTCGGCTCCACCCTCTTCAAGAAATTTCTCAAGTGAGGCCTTACGTTCCGATTCATAAATATCATTATAAAACGATTTCAGCTCCTTTACACTCTTATCGATCTTTTTCATATCCTCACCGCCGAGGATCTTCTCCATTTCGCTGATAAGTTCTTCCTTTGATAAATTACTGTAATCCTTCTCTTCTTCATCCTCCTCATCATCTTCATCCTCTTCATTGGCCGTTAACTTCTGTTTTTCAACGGCTTCTCCTGATTCCGGTTCATCTATGGGTTGATCTTCCACCGTACCGGAAGAAGCACTCTTTTCTTCGGGAGATTCAACCGTGACGTCCTCTTTTTTGTCTTTGTCATCTGAGGATGTATTTTCTGTTTCTTCTGAAGCTTGTTTTTCTTCGGTAACTTCCGACAGGGTTGAATCCTCTTCGCCGGAAGCCTCCGGAGCCTCATCCTTTTCTTTTACACCGCTTTCACGATCCGTTTCTTTACCCGCTGTATCGCTCCCGGAAGGTTCTGTATTTAACTCCTTGTTACCGGAACCTGAATCCTTTTCTTCAGCGTCCTTATCTTCTACTGGCTCCCGTTTTGCACCGGCATCAGGATCCTGATCTTTATCGTCATCTATTGTATTTTCCGGGGTTGCCGTACTTTTATCTTTGTTACTTTCCTCCTGATCTTTATCGTCGGCGATCGATCTTTCCGCACTACCAGCGTTTTCCGATTTATCCGCTTCATCCTGATGTTTATTGGCGGGATCATTCTCCGCATTACTGCTTTCGACTGTTCTTAGTTCTTTTTTAGACGCAGAATCCTCCTCTTTAGAAGTTTCTGCCTGGATCCCGGTATCAAGACCCCGGTTAACAGACCCCTGGTCTGCAGTTTGAGAACTTTCAGTAGTCTGTCCTGAATCCCGCTTATCCTGTTCCTTCTGTTTGCTTTCCATATCCACGTCTGTACCCTCCTTTTCTAAAAGTTCCTTTTGCTTATGCAGTTCACCCATGTTATTTGTTGTGCTCTTATTCTACAAATTTGGCAATATTCTGCCAATATAGCAACAATGTCAGTTCATCCTGGGATCTACAGGGAAATTCGATATGATCTTGAATTTTCCACCGAGGTTATTCAGGACACGTTTCCACAACACATCGGGTTGTATATCGAAAACCTGTTCAGCAGTGGCATTATTTACCACGATCCACGATTTTTGCTTAAGCTCCTCCTCAAGCTGGCCCGGGGACCATCCCGAATAGCCCAGGAAAAACTTAAAATCCCGTGGATCGATCATCCTGTTATTGATCATAGCTGTCAGTTGCTCGTAATTACCTCCCCAATACAGATCATCGTTGATCTGTATGCTGCCTTCCAGTTCACTGGATCTGTGTATGAAATGAAGCGTGTCCTGTTGAACAGGTCCTCCCACATATAATGTTTCAGGGAAGACCTCAATATCCTCAACCGCCTCATCGAATTTCAGGATAGACGGCTTGTTCAGTACAAATCCCACCGACCCCTCTTCATTATGTTCGCAAATCAATATCACCGTCCTTTCAAAATTGGGATCGGGAAGGAATGGTTCCGATATGAGTAATCCCCCGTTTCTGGGATTCACAAGATCTTGATAATCAAATAGATCCATATAATAAAGAAAATGTTTTCAAATTATGAACACCTTGAATATTGCATTTTTTAAATATATCGTTCAAATAACGGATATCCAATTTGCATTAAACAAATAATATATTACAATTGAAAACAAATAAATTCACAATTAAAACATTTATTATTGCAACATTATAAATTAACGTAATGTATGTATAGAAGTTTAATCTGCCAGAATTATACAGAATTACGCTTTTTTATCGGTTTATAAATGAAATTCAAATTGGCTGATATACGAAGAGATTATACCAATATCGCTCTAAATCCTGAATCAATGGACCAGGATCCCTTGAAACAGTTCGATAAATGGCTTGAACAGGCCATCGAATCAAACATGCCGGAACCCACAGCCATGTCGATAGCTTCGGTTGGCCAAAACGGCCAGCCTTCATCCCGCATGGTTTTATTAAAGGGGATCCGGGGTGATAAAATGCTTTTTTATACCAATTATAACAGCCGGAAAAGCAGGGAATTTTTCAGCAATCCCAAATGTGCCGCTACCTTTTACTGGCCAAACCTGGAACGCCAGGTTAACCTGCTGGGTACGGTAAAAAAAACGGATGAAAAAACTTCGGATAAATATTTTCGCTCCAGGCCATGGAAAAGCCAGGTAGGTGCCTGGGCCAGTCCACAGAGTGAACCCATTCGTTCAAGAAATGAGATCATGTTGAATTTCGCCAAATATTCAGCCCGTTTTTTCGGGCGTAAGGTCCCGCGACCACCCCACTGGGGAGGATATGAGATCACACCCCATGAGATCAGCTTCTGGCAGGGCCGCCCCAACCGTCTTCACGACAGGATCAAATACACAAAAACGGATTCAGGTGTATGGAAAATAGAAAGGATAGCGCCGTGAGGGGGGTGGTTTGGGGGTGTAGGATTGAGGATTGAGGA
>CAZIXF010000075.1:10718-12417 GCA_964543195.1 uncultured Roseivirgaceae bacterium | reverse complement strand
GTGAAAGGACCGGGGACGGGAGTTCAGGGACGGGAGACCGGGGACCGAAGACCGGGGACGGGAGACGGGAGATGGGGTAGGTTTGGGGTGTAGGGTGTAGGGTGTAGGGTTTAGGGTTATGGGTGGAGGATGGGGGAAGGGGGCGAAATCAAGGGATGACAGGAATGGGAAATATAAGTCACCGGTTCGGGCTCGGAATATTTTTTAAAAAAAACAAGGAGAAAAACTTCACCTGAATGAATAAAACCGGTTCAATTTATTTCGAACGGTATGCCTATTATAAAAAATCCCTGATCAAAGAACCACCCTCCCCCGATCTTGGTTTGGTGGTAACTGTTCCCTGTTACGACGAACCCGACCTGACCGGCTCCTTAAAATCACTTGCCCAATGCAGTGAACCCGTTTGCGATGTGGAAGTTATCGTCCTGATCAATGAGCCGGAAAATGCTTCCGCAGAAGTTAGCCGAAAAAACGCGAATTCTTATGATGATGCCAGGAAGTGGACCGTAAATCACTCCCGTGCAAGGATCAGGTTCCATATTCTTTACGATAAGACCCTTCCGGAGCGACATGCCGGGGTGGGATTAGCCCGTAAAATTGCCATGGACGAAGCCTGCCGGAGACTCGTCCTGGCCGGTGCGGATCCGGGAATAATTACCGGCTTCGATGCGGATTGCCGCTGTGAACCGGATTATCTGGTGGAAACAGAACGGCTATTCATGGAACACCGTTTGACAGGTGCTTCCTTCTATTTTGAACATCCCTTAACGGGACCGGAAGATCCTGAATTGTACCGGGGTATTGCGGCCTATGAATACCATCTCCGGTATTATGTGCTTGGGTTGAGGTATGCCGGCTTCCCCTATGCTTTTCATACCATAGGATCGAGTATGGCAGTGGAATACAAAGCTTACTTAAAACAGGGCGGCATGAACCTTAGAAAAGCAGGTGAGGATTTTTATTTTCTGCATAAGATCTTTCCGCTGGGCCGGTTCAGGGAAATCAATACTACGCGGGTGATGCCTTCACCACGCCCCTCCCACCGTGTTCCCTTTGGCACGGGAAGATCGATGATGAAATGGCAGGAAATGGCGGCAAAACAATATCAAACGTACCATCCGGATACTTTTGAGGATCTGAAAAAATTTATTAAGGTGGTCATGGGTCTCTACGGACCGGATCACCGGAATACCGGCAAATGGATGAATGGATTGCCCGGCACCATCCTGGATTTTTTCGGGAAGGAAAAAATGGTGAATAAAATAAGTGCTATACGAAGTAAATCAGCTTCCCCCCGGACCTTTCAAAAGAATTTTTTCCACTGGTTCAACGGGTTGGAGATCCTTCATTTTGTTCACCATGCCAGGGATCATACGTACGGAACCGTTCCGGTAACTGAAACCGGAAAATGGCTGGCGGAGAAGTACAATATAAACTCATCAGCCGGAAAGGATGTTTTCCAATTGCTGAAGGCAGTCCGCGATTATGACCGGAAAAACGCCTGTTTTCTGAGAGTTCAATAAGATAACAGTGGCCTTGAATTCGAATTGACGGATCGTTCAACACAAAATATTCGCTGTAAATCCAAATAATACTTTCTCTGAATGCCCATGCGATAGTTCCCCTTTGTGCCTGTATCCTGTATAATACTTCCCCTGTGTGGCTATGTGATCCATTCACCTATATACCGATGTGATCC
>CAZIXF010000075.1:0-10618 GCA_964543195.1 uncultured Roseivirgaceae bacterium | reverse complement strand
CTATGTGCTTATGTGATCCTCTCCCCTATGTGCCCATATGATCGTTGCCCTTTGTACCTGTATGATACTTCACCCATGTGCCTAGGTCTTTAATAAAAAATGGTTGCAGGATCAGATCAGATCAAACAGGTCTTTCACACCGATCTTCCGGTTCGCGGTAAATCCTTCACCATATTCAACCCCTATGGCATGTCCCCACATCTTGCAACGGCTTTCCAGGAATTCGAGGAACCCGGGTTTGGAGATATAAGTTTCGGGCTCCCGGCTGTCCGGGTCGAAAAATTGGGATTTAAAGGCCTTGATAGCGCTGATCTTTTTCTCCCAGACAGAAGTGACATCGATAATGAAATCGGGTTCAATATAATTACTTTGAATATAATGGTATACGACTTTGGGCCGCCAGGCCTCCAGGGATACTTCCTCCTCATCCCAGATCTCTATTTTCCGAAGACCCGCATAATAACAGGCTTCCTCAGCCAGTCTGGCCGCCCGGCCATGATCAGGATGACGGTCATGCACCGCATTGGCCAGTACAATTTCCGGCCGGTACCGTCGGATCTCCCTGGCTATGGAAATAATATTGTCTTTGGATACCGTAAAAAAACCATCCGGCATGCCCAGGTTTTTCCGCACCGACAGACCAAAAATGCCGGCTGATTCCGCAGCCTCTTTTCGCCTGCGTTCAGGATTTCCACGAGTGCCCAGTTCACCCGCCGTCAGATCCAGGATCCCGCATTTTTTGCCGCGGTCAATATTCAGGGCAACTGTTCCTCCACAGGAAAGTTCAATATCATCGGGATGGGAACCGATGGCTAAAATGTCCAGTTTCATATATTGGTTATCAGTTTACACGAATTCGTTGACCAATACGCAGGATGGAGCTGGTCCGTATGCCATTCAGCCTGCATATCTTATACATGGGAACCCCGTACCAGTAACTTATTTCGCTGAGTGTGTCCCCACTCCGGACCACATGATACCGGATCCTGTTGGCCTCCTGCAGGTAAGCAAAAACCCCAGCGTCCACCGTAAAGGCCTTCCCCCGGATCATATTTTTTGAAAAATCGAATATCCGGTTGGGATCGATGGCATTCCCGGCATAACGGATCTCAAAATGCAAATGGGGTGCCGTTGACCGGCCCGAACTACCTCCGTAACCGATCACATCCCCCGCTTTCACCTCCTCACCCAGCGTTACCATCTGCCTGGATAAGTGAGCATACACGGTTTCAAGACCATTGGCATGACGGATCACCAGGAAACGGCCAAACCCCCGTCGCTGATACCCGGTAATCCGCACTATACCGTCAAAGGCAGCGTAAACCGGTGTCTTATAATTTAACCTGAAATCGGATCCATAATGCCAGGAAGCTCGACGCAATCCGAAATCGGAAGTAATGATCGTTCTGTCCAGGGGAGAATGCCATGATGTCGAATCATCGAACAAAGAAAGCTGCACGGTATCCATGAAATATTCACCATCGATACCATAAGGATTCAGCTTATTGTTTTCCCAATCGACAAAATAGTCGAACCGCTGCACCCATACACAGTCGATCTTGTATATACCATCAAACCCGATGTAGGTGGGCCAGGGTGATTTTTCTCTCCTGTAATTTATCATATATTCCGGTGGATGAACCGGCGTAAGATATGGAAAGAATTTTTTTACTTCGTCTGTTTCGGGGGCGCGGGTTTCCTTCCTGGAAACCCGCCCGGTCCCATCGTCTCCTATGCCGTCAGATACCGGCTTTACGTCCGCCATAAACGGATTCCCGGAACCCGGGGATGACGGGATCTGTGCAGGTACCCCGGTAAGGATCCCTGCACAAAGCAGAAGGGTAGCGATCAGTTTTGCTCTTCCCACTTCCCTCAGGCCACTTCAAGTTCTTTTTCGGCAAGGAATTTTTCCGCATCCAGGGCCGCCTGGCAGCCCATGCCAGCCGCGGTCACGGCCTGGCGATAGATCTTATCTTTCACATCGCCCGCGGCAAATACTCCTTCTATATTGGTCTTTGTAGAGCCCGGCGCAGTTTTAATATATCCCTGTTCATCGATATCCAGGTAATCCCGGAAGATATCGGTATTGGGTTTATGACCAATGGCCACAAAAAATCCGCTAACAGGGATCTCCGATTTTTTGCCGGTCTTTTTATTCAGTACCCGTACACCTTCCACTTCATTTTCTCCCAGCACCTCATCGGTCACGGAATCCCATATAATTTCGATATTGGGTGCATTAAATACCCGTTGCTGCATGATATTGGATGCGCGCATCTCATCTCTTCTGACAAGCATGTACACCTTATTACATATCTTGCTGAGGTAACTGGCTTCTTCGCAGGCCGAATCCCCGCCACCTACAACCATCACATCCTGGCCCTTGAAGAAAAACCCGTCGCACACGGCACAGGCCGATACGCCTTTGCCATTCAACCGCTGCTCGGAAGGTATTCCCAGCCATTTTGCCGAGGCACCTGTCGATATGATCACCGAACTGGCAATGATCTCTTCGGTCTCGTCGATGGTCACCTTTAAAGGATAGGATGAAAAATCAACCGATGTGGCCAGCCCGTAACGCACATCCGTACCGAACCTTTCCGCCTGGTTCTGAAAATCCATCATCATTTGAGGTCCCTGTACCCCGTCAGGATATCCGGGGAAATTTTCCACATCACTTGTAATGGTCAACTGACCTCCCGGCTGCCCACCCTGGTATAACACCGGGTTTAAACCAGCTCTTGCCGCATATATGGCAGCCGTATAACCGGCAGGGCCCGATCCTAAAATCAATACATCAATTTCCTGATTAGCCATTTTTTAACACTGTTTTCAATTTTTATAAATATAACTTTTTCCGGTAAGAATGTCAGTCCAATATTAACTATCATCTCTTAAACGGACAAAAAAAAGACCTCAAATATGAGGCCTTTTTCATATGTTGTCAGTATTTTTTTATCCCAGGTAAGGCTTGAGGGTCTTACTTCTGGAAGTATGTCGCAATCTCCGGATGGCTTTTTCCTTGATCTGACGAACTCTTTCACGTGTAAGACTGAACCGTTCGCCGATCTCCTCCAGGGTCATGGCATGCTCTCCGTTCAGGCCGAAATAAAGGGATATCACATCGGCTTCACGCTGCGTAAGCGTCGATAAGGCACGCTGCACTTCCCTCCTGAGCGAATCATTGATCAACTCGTGGTCCGGAGTAGGGTCGGTATCATTTTCCAGTACATCGAGCAGGCTGTTTTCTTCGCCCTGCACAAAAGGTGCATCCATAGATACATGGCGGCCGGAGATCTTCATGGTATCCACCACTTCTGAAGAAGTGACATCCAGCACATCTGCCATTTCGTCAGGTGAAGGTTCTCTTTCATACTTCTGTTCGAGCTCGGAGAACGTTTTGGATATCTTGTTCAGCGATCCTACCCGGTTCAATGGCAGCCTTACGATCCTGGATTGTTCGGCCAGGGCCTGAAGGATAGACTGCCTGATCCACCAAACGGCATAGGAGATAAATTTAAAACCACGGGTTTCATCAAACCGCTGTGCCGCTTTGATCAGCCCAAGATTGCCTTCGTTGATGAGATCTCCGAGGGAAAGACCCTGGTTCTGGTATTGTTTGGCCACCGAGACAACAAATCTGAGGTTTGCCTTGGTCAATCGTTCGAGGGCCATCTGATCCCCTTCTTTAATCCGCTTAGCCAGTTCTACCTCTTCATCCGGCGTCAGCAGGTCCACTTTCCCAATTTCCTGCAGGTACTTATCCAGTGACTGGCTTTCCCGGTTGGTAATCTGTTTGCTAATCTTAAGCTGTCTCATGCAGTACCCCTTTGTTTTTATACTTTTTTAACAGGTAAACACAAATATAAAGTTCCCCGATGTATAAAATCCGCTTATGATACAAAAAAATTTACTATCGAGTCAAGCTAATTTACCTATTTGCCGTTTTTTTTTCTGTTTTAGGCAATAAAACTTTCCTTGACAACCGGTATTTTCCGGTTTTTTTATCAATATCGATCAGCTTTACAGGAATCTCTTCTCCTATTTCCAGCACACCTTCCATATTTTCGATGCGCTCCCATTTGATCTCGGAAATATGCAGCAGTCCCTCTCTGCCCGGCATAAACTCGATAAAGGCACCAAATGGCATAATAGATTTAACTGTTCCTTCATAAACCTGACCTACTTCAGGTACAGCTACAATATCTTTGATCCACCGGACGGCCTTGTCCATGTTTTCTTTACTGATCGCAAACACATTCACCTTGCCCCCTTCCTTATCCTCTTCTACTACAATGGTCGTTTCGGTGGTGCGCTGGATTTCCTGTATCACTTTACCACCGGGGCCGATCACCAGTCCGATCATGTCACGGGGAATGGACAATGTGGTATAACGCGGAGCGGTAGGCTTATAGTCCGATCTTGACTCAGAGATCACCTTGTTCATTTCATCCAGGATATGGGCTCTCCCTTTTTTAGCCTGTTCGAGGGCTTCCTTCATCAGTTCTTTTGACAACCCTTCGATCTTGATATCCATCTGGCAGGCTGTGATGCCTTTGCTGGTACCTGACACTTTAAAGTCCATATCACCCAGATGATCCTCATCACCCAGAATATCGGAAAGTATGATGTAATCGTCGGAATCTTTTTTCTTTATCAGACCCATGGCAATACCGGAAACGGGAGATTTTATCTTAATTCCCGAATCCATCAGGGCCATGGATCCGGCACATACGGTGGCCATGGATGAAGAACCATTAGACTCCAGTATATCCGATACCACGCGAACTGTATAGGGATTTTCTTCATCAGGTGGGAACACCGCATTCAGCGCCCTGAAAGCAAGATTGCCATGACCGATCTCCCGTCGGCCGGGTCCCCGCTGCGGTTTTACCTCTCCGGTAGAGAAAGCAGGAAAATTATAATGCAGGAAAAATTTACTTGACCCTGCCAGTACGGCACCGTCGATGGTCTGTTCGTCGAGTTTCGTCCCCAGGGTAACTGTAGTGAGCGATTGGGTTTCGCCCCGGGTAAAAATGGCCGACCCATGGGTAGAGGGGAGATAATCCACTTCACACCATATTTCCCGGATTTCATCGAACTTCCTGGCATCCAGCCTTTTCCCTTCATTGAACATCATGTCCCTCACCGCTTCTTTCTCGATCTCACCATAATAGCGTTTAACCATATCCAGATCGATCTCATGGTCTTCCGGCAAGGCCTCTGCGTATTCATCAAGAAGGGCGTCTAAGGCTGCTTTCCTTGCCTTTTTTTCTTTTACTTCAGACTTGGCAATATCATAGATCTTCTGATAAAACCGGTCATGTAATTCCTTGCGCAGCTCTTCATCATTTTCTTCATGGCTGTATTCCCTTTTTTCGGTATTACCCACCATCTTTTCAAGCTCTTTCTGGGCCTGGCATTGATCCTTGATCGCCTCATGGGCAATGGTAATCGCTTCGATCATCTCATCTTCCGACACTTCATCAAGCTCGCCTTCCACCATGGTTATATCCTCGTAGGTGGCTCCCACGATCAGGTCAATATCGGCACGTTCCGTCTGTTCAAGACCGGGATTGATCACATATTCACCGTCCACACGGGCAATCCGGACTTCCGAAACCGGTCCGTTAAAGGGAATATCCGAGATGCTGATGGCTGAAGAAGCAGCCAGTGCTGCCAAGCCATGCGGAAGGGTTACCTCATCGGTGGATATCAGGTTTATGATCACCTGGATTTCGGCATAGTAATCATCCGGAAACAAGGGCCTTAAAACCCTGTCGACCAGCCGGGATATCAGTATTTCATGATCCGATAAACGTCCTTCTCTTTTTAGGAATCCTCCGGGGATCCTTCCCGAGGATGCGAATTTTTCCTGGTAATCGACCGAAAGGGGAAGGAAATCGGCTCCTTCCCTGGCTCCTTTTGACGAAACCACGGTGGCCAGTAATATAGTGTTACCCATCCTTACCGTAACAGCGCCGTCAGCCTGTCTGGCCAGCCGTCCGGTTTCTATAGTAATTTGTCGACCATCTTTGAGTGTAATGATCTTTTCAAAAATTTTTGAAAGCATATTTTTAATAATTTAGTCAGCAGTACTTTAAACCGCCGGTTGATGTTTTGAATGACTTGGAGGCTGTATTTTTCATGTTGAATTCAGGTTTGAACCGGGGACGCATAATATTCATATTAAATACAGGGAATATAATATCAAACCGTAAGATTTTGGGCACCCGGCAGGAACCTTAGTATGTTTTGGTGTGAAATCAACTTTTGAGACAGCCGCACTTTTTTATTTTCTCAATTCTAATTCAGCGATAATTTTTCTGTATCTTTCTATATCGGTCTTATGCAAATAATTCAATAATCTTCTTCTTTTTCCCACTAACCTTAACAGACCCATTCGGGTGGAATAATCTTTTTTATTCATTTTAAGATGCTGGGTCAGATGATTGATGCGGTAGGTAAATAAAGCTATCTGTGATTCGGGCGACCCGGTGTCATTTTTAGCTTTTAACCGACCATGATTCTCAAAGATCTCTTCTTTTTTGTTCTTTGTTAAATACATGACTAGTTAATTATGTTTAATTTTCAGCAAAGTGCAAATGTAGTCTATATTATCTGTTAAACAAAATAAAAAACTTTTGATTTTTCAGCCGGGTACGAAGGTGTGCACGGATCTTTTCAATCATTACATTATAAAAATCCGTATCGAACAAGCGGGCATCGATTCTGGCCTGCCGCAGGAGGAAGGCACCTACCGGCAACAGGATAAAGTTGGCCAGCCATACACCCATAAACGGGGTCATCAGGTCTTCCCTGGCCCATTTATCGCCCATATTCATCAGCACATAATACACGATAAAAAACCCTATGGATACGATCACGGGAAAGCCAAGGCCTCCACGCTTGATAATGGACCCCAGCGGGGCACCAATAAGGAACATGATCAGGCAGGAAAACGCCTGGGCAAAGATCTTATAGCGTTGCACCGCATGCCTGACCATGACACGTTCTCTTACATCCACCTTACTGCTGGTAACCATTATATGGTTTTTTACAAACCGGGCATTGGTGACTGCCGAAGTTAAAATCCGCTTGTTATTGAAATTCCCATTGAGGATGCTGTCCGCGCCGGCCTCTTTCATGGAGAATGTTCCCTGAACTACCGGTTGATTTCTGGTAACAACCCGTTCGATCGTTTCCACATTTTTCAAACGGGAATCGAGCCTCTCTTCTTTTTTGGTTTTTAGCGGCTGACGTGCCGTATTATTTTCTAATCCATTGTTTGAGGAGGTATCTTTATTGCTTTCCGCAGCTCCTGCAACCAGTTCTTCCTGTTCCTGATCCTGATCCTGATCCTGTTCCCGTTCCTGTTCCCCGGCATTTTTCTGGACCTGTCCTGTATCCCGGACCTGATCCTCTCTTACCTGCCCCTTTCCATCCTCTTCCTTTCTGTCCTGTTCCTTTCTGTCCTGCTCCTCAACCAGATCCTGTTCCTGTTCCCCGGTATTTTTCTGGACCTGTACTGTATCCCGGACCTGATCCTGTACACTTTTTGAAAAGGCGGTCATGTTCCGGTCTCCACGCTGAGCAGCCCTGTTCCCGGCCAGTTCAATATTTGTAGTATCTTTCTGTTTCTGCCGGCCATAGTTTTCCGGTTCAAGTGCTGGGGGTACAGTCAAATTATCGAGGTGATAATCGAATTTGGCTTTCAGATTGGCAAAAGCTTCATACTTGGCAAATTTGATGTCCCCGGTCAATGAATCGATATCATATTTCAATTCATTCATGCTTTTCATCAGAAAATGACCGGCAAAAAGTTCTTCCTTGGTCCGTTTGAGATCGAAAGCGGCCATGCTTAAGACCACCTTGCTCCTTTCGAAGCTGTTCCGTGCATAGGGTTCCGGGTAGGTCTGGCTATAAGAGCCACGTTTACGGTTGGTCTCGGCCTCTTCTTCTGAATAATGATGACCATCGAATAGTTCCATCACCAGGTACCTGTCGGACATGATGGTATACATTTTACCCGAGTCGGCCAGGATCACGCTCCGGTTTCCGGAACCTTTTGTATGATCGTAGATAATGATATCTTTCAGGGTTTCTCCATCCTTGAATTTTTTATTCACCTTGATCTGATAACCGGGAATGTCCTTATAAAAAACCCCTTCCTTTATGTTCAATGCCGGAGCCTTTTGTTTGATGTCATATAATAAACTATAGGCTTTCAGATTGGCCCGAGGTACCAGGTAGTTATTGGATATAAAAGCCAGCGCGGTCACGAGCAGAGAAAACACGAACATGGGCACCAGGGTCCGGGTAAGGGATATGCCGGCTCCTTTCAGCGCAGTGATCTCCGAATGTTCGCCAAGATTACCATAGGTCATCAGCGAAGAAAGCAGGATGGCCAGTGGAAACGAAACCGGGGTCATGTTGATGCTGAAATAACCAAGAAGGCGGGCATAAATATCCCAGCTGAGCCCTTTTCCCACAATGTCATCGAAATGACGCAACAGGAACTGAAGCAAAAAGATAAAGACCACTACACAGAATGTGAGAAAAAAAGGACCGATGAATGACTTAAATATGAGCTTGTCCAGCTTTTTCATATATTCCCCTCTGTCCGTTCAGTAGCAAATTTGATGCAAATTTACTTTATCCGCCCACAATTTCCTTTAGATCATGGATTAAATTTTCCCAAAGCTCACGGACTTCTTCATCATCTTCGATATCCGAATAATCAGTTACACGCAGGAAATACGTCTGGGTCAATTCATTTTCTTCGATCTTCAGTTCAAAAAATGCCGGTTCGCCATCTTCAACCATATCGTCCAGAAATTCAAATTTTACATAATGATTGGTCCGGTGCGCTACCTTTCTGGCCTTGTGCACATCACCATCCCACACAAAGTGGAAGACCTTATCCTCATCGATTAAGACATCATCGGCATACCACTGGGATAATCCGCTGGCCGTGGATAGATAGGGATATAGCATTTTCCTTGAGGCATTGATCTCAAATTCAAGGGTTATCTTGGTGCCTGACATAAAAGGTAAAAATTTAATTGATGTCAATATAGAATAATTTTATCAGTAAACAAAAATTATAAAAAATAGATAGATGCTCCGGGAAATATTTGAATAGTTATGCCTTCAGGACCCTGGACAATGGTGATTATAAGGAACTTCCGAAAGGTATCATGAAACAGGGAATGAATAGTGAAGATACCTTAGGACAGATGTTACTTATATTGTGTTAACTTATACCAGCTTAAGGATCCTCGCTCTCCGGGTTTCCCGGTATTTGCCGGGGGAAATTCCAGCAATCTCAAATCTGAAAATAATGGACTGCGGCTTCCTTTTCCCGTATTTTATGAAGTCCGGAAACGGTTAAAAATTATGTATATTAAACTTTACATTGTGTAAATTATACTTTACATTTGGTAAGTCAATAACGGATAGTGAATTTGATGGCAGGATTAGGTAATCATATAAAGAAATTACGGTTTGAATCGGATGAGATGACCCAGGAAGGCCTGGCCAATGCAGTCGGGGTAAGCCGTCAGACCATTCATTCCATTGAAAAGGAGAAATTTATTCCTTCGACCCTGCTGGCATTTAAGATCGCAAAGATATTTAACCGCAGAATAGAGGAAATTTTTTATATCAAAGAATAAACTACGCCGATATGAAAAGGGAGCATTTGTACAAAACCGGGTTGATCATGGCAGTTGTGGCGCTGGCCTGGTTGATCGTCAATTTCATCATACTGGATAAGATCAGGATGATGATGGATCTGAAGATTTCAGCGGAGGAAATAAAATCCCCTGCGGTGGTCATTTACCTGGGATTGTTATACTTTTTATTATTTCATCTGTTTTCTATCCTTAGCCTGGTCCTGCAGATAAAATATATTAAAGCGGATCATTTTTTCCGGTATGCCTTTCTGATCTACGGGAGTATCTCCACCATCCTCATACTGGGGGATGCGGCCCTGTTGAGTGACATCGGGAAAGAATACCTGTTATGGGATGTTTCATCCGAATTTACTGCGCTTTATGTGGTCCAGGGTTTACACGGATTTTTTATACTGGGCATGGTGATTAACCATATTTTTGCAATACGTATTGTTAAAAACACAGCCCGGTCCGTTGTCGGTCAGCGAGACGATGCGGTATTCATTTCCGCAAATACGGTGGGTTTAATATGCGGTCTGGTGGGAATGGTGGTCGTATCCATGGAATTCCTGCAGAACCGGAGCGTGGAATTTATCCGGAGCGTAATATTATGGGATATACTTTTTATCCTGATGCCTTACGGGCTGCTGGTTATTGTATGGTTTGCAGTCAAACTCTCGGAAAGACCCCTGGCCTTTTATGATGAAAAGCAGTTCTCCGATATATCCAGGGCCTCTTTTAATACGCTGCTGTCTGCGGTGTTTTTCATGGGAGCGGGATATCTGCTGGGTCTGTCGAGCCCTGTCGAATACTTTTTTCTATTATGGATACCGCTTGTTTTTCATGTTGAGTCTTTTTAGCGGATTCACCTTGTTTTATTTCAAATATGACTGATAAATGAGGATTGATGGATGAAAGCTGAGAAATGTGGATAGAGGAAT
>CAZIXF010000074.1:0-17129 GCA_964543195.1 uncultured Roseivirgaceae bacterium | reverse complement strand
GGCGAAGCCGTGGGAGTCTCCTATTATGGAACGATGTGGAAAATGGGTAAATGAACAGTATTGAAGACCAAAAAAGTTCAGTTTTGGAGGGGTGAAATCAGATCCTGCCGAATAGATAATATATTTATTTAAAGGTGGTTTATTAAAAAAATAATTATATTCTACGGGATGGCATATATTGTAGCGGATATTCTGATGCAAGAGTTTTTAATGCACAATGATTGTAATGATATTTTTTAAGCAAAATGAGGCGGGGCCATGAACTGCCAGTGCGGGGAACTGAAAAGTAAAAAGTCATTTAGAAGTTTAATATGATCCATTATGAAATCTATAAACAGGAATTTCACGATCTTAATTTTTTTCCTGGTCAATCTGGCCATTCTTATTCCGGGGAAAGCCCAGTTTACCCTTACCGGTGAAGTCCGTCCCCGGGCTGAATTCAGAAACGGGTTTAAATCACCCATCCCGGAACCGGCAGAACCCGCATTTTTTATCGAGCAGCGAAGCAGATTATACCTTTTGTATAAAAAGGATAAGCTCTCAATCAATATTACCCTGCAGGATATCAGGGTTTGGGGTAATTTCAACCAGGTCTATAAAAGTGACCCTGCCCTTACCAATCTTTATGAAGCATGGGGGCAATATCATTTTGATGACCGGATGTCGATAAGGATCGGCCGCCAGGCCCTGGACTACAATAATGCCCGTTTCCTTGGAAATCTGGATTGGGCTCAGCAGGGACGTAGTCACGATGCACTGCTTTTCATTTCGGAGAATCCCGAACGTAACTGCCAGTTGCATATCGGAGGAGCCTATAATCAAGGTTTTCCTTTCGAGCCGGCACATTTGCAGGGTACTACATACCTTAACAGGAATAATTATAAAACCATGCAGTTTGCCTGGTGGAATAAACAGTTTGACCGGGGTGATCTTTCCTTACTCGTGCATAATGACGGCCGGCAGGTAGCCACCGATACATCGATGGCTTATCGACAGACCTATGCGGTAATCGGCAGCTACGGTACCGGAGATATCGAGTTAGGAGGGGAATTTTACTATCAGGATGGCAGGAACACTCTCGATGTAAAGGTGAGCGCATTTCTGATCGCTTTGAATTTACAATTGAATACGGAAATTACTCCCGTTGTCGTGGGACTGGATTATTTATCCGGGACAAGTCTTGATGATCCGGAAGACCGGTCGTTTGCTCCGCTTTACGGAACGAATCATAAGTTTTATGGCTTTATGGATTATTTTTATGTAGGCAATGCGCATGGTCAGACTACCTACAACTCGGGTTTGACCGATGTTTATATAAAGACCCGGTTCAACCTGGGTGAGCGGTCGAACCTGCTTGCTCACGCCCATTATTTCAGAAGTCCCGTAGAGATCTATGATCCACAGGATCTGACCGGGACTGAAAATCCTTTCCTCGGTACAGAAATTGACCTGGTCTATCAGTTGAATGTGCTTGATGACCTCAAGTTTCATATTGGATATTCTCACATGTTCCAGTCAAATACCCTGGGGGTTATTAAAGGTAACATACAGGATCCCGCCCCGGTCCAGAACTGGGCCTGGATGATGATTGCCTTTAAACCGGAAATTTTCAGTTCAGAACGGTGATGGGTAATGGAGGATGGAGGACCGGAGACCGGAGACCGGTTTTGGGGTGAGGGTGTAGGGTGAAGGGTGTAAGGTGTTAGGGACCGGTTGTTTGGGTAACCTAACCGCTAAATCAATGAACGGATGAACGGATGAACGAAATGGAAGATGGAGGATGGAGGATGGAAGATGGAGGATGGAAGATGGAAGATGGAAGATGGAGGATGGAGGGTGGAGGATGGGGGATGGGGGATTTATTCACATAAAATTAAAACATATTAAATTAAAAAAAGCCGGTAAAAACTGTTATCTACCGGCTTTAAAATTACGGTTGACCCGCTATCAGAGTTTTTCAATACTCTCTTCCGAATCCAGTTTAAACTGCAGCTTTTCGGCCTGACGACGCTTTCGTGTAAAAAAGAGATATCCGAACGCGATCGTGAGTATGGCAGGCAAGATAGCCACATACCGCAGGGCATTTTTCCCGCCGATCAGCTGGGCCTTGGCCAGTATATCGGCTTCAGCTGTTCCTTCAATCGCTTCCCGCAGCGCTTCGAGTGTATGTTGGTCTGGAAGTGCGAGCGAGGTCTGCATATCGAAAATGCCGCCCAGTACAGGCTGGGCAATGGCTCCTCCAAGAAATCCGATACCTCCCATGATGGCCAGCCCAAGCGCACCGCTTTTTGGCACATTTTCAGAAACAAAACCCAGCATGGTTGGCCAGAAGTAGGTGATCCCCAGGGCAAAGACCGCTGCTGCGGCAAATGACCAGTATCCCTGCGAATAGCTGAGGAGCAACAAGCCTATACCGGCAATGACTGCTGAAGACAGCAATACGCCCGATGGCGATAAACGGTGCACTATGGGTCCGGCCACCTGACGGCCTACGGCCATTATTCCGCTTACCCATACCAACAACAGGATAGCGGGTACACCCACATTTTCAAGCAGGGCGGCGATCCATTGATTGGTTCCCAGTTCGGTCATTGCCGTGAGCAACATGCAACAGGCCATAAAGATAAAAAGCGGAGAAATTACGGACCTGTACATTTCTTTTGCAGAGACCCCGGCCAGCACGCGTTCCGTTTTCGGGAATTTCAGTTTAATGAACATGAAACCATATATGAGTGTGGGGAGCAGCATGACTGCCATGTGAACACGCCAGCCATAGCCCACCGAATTCAGAAAGTAAACCACCAGTCCGCCGATTACGATCCCTCCGGGAAACCAGACATGGAACTGGTTCAGCTTTTTTGTCTTGTCGTTTGGATAAATCGTGGCTATCAAGGGGTTACAGGCTGCTTCCACCATGCCATTGGATATCCCGATAAACAGGGTGGAAATATAAAGCGACCAGAAACCTGTAGCCAGGATGGTCATGATGATACCGATCACATGGCCGATAAAGGCGATCACCAGTATCCGGTTCATGCCGATCACATCAACAAGGGGTCCTCCGAACACCATGGCAAGGGTAAATCCCCAGAAAGCGGTTCCCACTATCCAGCCTACTTCGGTGGCATTCAATCCGAATTCCTGGATCCAGGGATTGATCATGTCTGCCCTTACGGCAAAGGTAAGTGCGGTAACCACTAATGCAACACAGCTGGCGTTGAACAATTGGGCTCGTTTAATCTGTATTTCCATATGCAAAAAAATTTTGGTTAGTTTAATATTTCCGGCCACTAAGGTTCAAAGGCACAAAGGGACACGGAGAGGTATTACATGATTACCCGGCTTCTGTTCCTGATCTCCAGTTTATCAAGTCAGAAGGATCCGCCAGGCAATCTGTCTCCTGTGTTTTTTATTTATCCATCGTGACCTCAAACCGGCGCTTAATTTAAAAAAAATATTGAAAATTCCCTTTTGTTTATGAATTTATCCCTTCGAAGTATAAATATTTAGAAACGAAGGCCAATTTTCAACCCACAAGATTGCTTTCTTCAATGTCGGTTGTCGACTCAAACATGATCCGGATGAACATATACCTAAAAACATAGTTGCCCCACTTTTCCCGCCAGGCGGGATCAGCATCAAACCATCAGCTTTTCCATCGAGTTCTCATTTATTGTGGTCATTATTTTACAGAAAGAAACCAGAAGGTTGAAGGGATAGGCAGATGGATCGACGAGGTCCGTATAATGAGTTGCTTTTATTTTTAAGGGTTCCTATTTAAAACGGAATTAACACGATTGAGTAAAAAATTCCACAAAATAATAATAAATCTATTGGATTTATCATTTATTATCATTATTCTATTCGCATCTGACATCTTAAAAGAAAGGAAACAGAAAAAGAAATATAAATGCAATATTCCTTATGCGGGTATTGATTGTAGATGATGAGATCGATATATGTCGCCTGGTTTGTTGGATTATTCAACAGGCTGGCGTTCCATGTGATTCCGTCCATAATGTCAATGAAGCCCGGAAAAGGATAAAGGAAAATAATTACGATCTATATTTACTGGATATAAAACTGCCGGATGGGAATGGTTTTGATCTCGTGGATCCGATAAAGGAATTGAACAATAACGCAGAGATCGTCATGATCAGCGCTTTCGATGATAAAAAGGAACATGAGATCGCCGGATCCATGGGGATAAAAAGATTCATCAGTAAGCCATTTACCAAAAACGATATTTTAGCAGTTTTGTCACCGGAAAATTTTTAAAACAAATTAAATACGAATTTAGGGGAGATGCTAAATGAAAAAAATACTCATAATCGATGACGACAGGGATACTTGTCGCCTATTGGATAGATTTCTCAGTAAAAAGGGATTTGAAACCAGCGTGGAATATGTCGGGAAATCGGCTATAAAATCACTTAAAAAAGAGCATTTCGATCTAGTGTTGCTCGATTTTAAACTACCGGATTATAACGGGATCGAGATCCTTCAAAAGATAAAAATAATCAATCCCAAAATTCAGGTGATCATCATTACGGGTTATTCCGATGTAAGGGTAGCCGTGGAAGCAGTGAAAAAAGGAGCCTACGAATATGTGACAAAGCCGCTTTTCCCCGATGAGATCCTGGTGGTCATCAACGAGGCGCTTTCCATCAAAGAACAACCCAAACAGGAAACCAGAAAAAGCAACGCGAATCAGTTTTTTATTGAATATGTGGAAGGCAAAAGTCCTTCTTCTCAGGCTGTACAAAAGCATATCGATCTGATCGCTCCCACTGACATGTCGGTGATCATCCTGGGTGAAACCGGTACCGGAAAGGAATATGTGGCCCGGGCCATTCATTACAAGAGTAAACGTTCCCAAAATCCCTTTGTGGCCATCGATTGCGGGGCGCTGATCCAGGATCTGGCCGGAAGTGAGTTGTTCGGCCATGTAAAGGGTGCATTTACCGGTGCCGTGACCGATAAACCGGGCAGTTTTGAACTGGCCGAAGGCGGTACGCTTTTTCTTGATGAGATCAGCAACCTGAGCTATGAAAATCAGATCAAACTGCTCAGGGTGTTACAGGAAAGGACCATTAAGCGGGTAGGTGATGTGAAGGATATTCCGGTGGATGCGCGAATGATCGTGGCATCCAATGAAGATCTGAAAAAAGCAGTCAACCAGGGTGAATTCAGAGAAGATATCTATCACCGGATCAATGAATTCAAGATAGAGATCACACCTCTGAGAGAACGACCGGAGGATACCATACAGTATGCTTACCATTTTCTTGAGCAGGCAAACCGCCAGCTTGGTAAAAATGTAAAGGATTTTGAAGAGGAGGTGATCAAAAAATTCAAATCATATCCCTGGCCAGGTAATCTCAGGGAATTGTTCAATGTGATAAAAAGAGCCGTGCTGTTGACAGATAATGATCTGGTGAAGTTAAAAAGCCTTCCCGGTGAAATCCAACAGCCCGTTAAACAGAAGGAGACATTAATAGACATAACCTTTAACGGGGGTATTCCAAGCAACCTGAAAGAAGTAACCAGGGAAGCAGAAAAAAGTGCGATCGTGGAGGTATTGAAACGGACCAATTTTAATAAAACAGAAACAGCAAAGCTTCTGGGTGTCGACCGGAAAACTCTTTATAATAAAATGAAAAGTCATAACATCGAAAGATAAGCCCGATCTCTGCTTATGAAACTATATATCCATCCCGAATATGAAGGGTCCCAGCATGAGTTATTAAAAAGCATTCTTAAAAGTGCTCCCCATGGGATCATGACCCTGAAATCAATCCGGGATGACTCCGGCAGTATTGAAGATTTCGGGCTGATCATGGTTAATAAGAACATCGAACGATTGCTGGGGTTCAAAGGCAGGGATCTTCTGGGGGGGAAATTTCTTGATCTGCATGAAAGCAAAGAATGGGAAGAGCTTTTTCAGATCTTCAGGGAAACCTTCAACGAGGATACTTCAATAAAAATTGTACGATATTTTGAGATGAATAAAAAGCCGGTCTGGATCCAGATTTCCGGAGTTCATTATAACGATGCGATCACGCTTCATTTTGTCGATGTGACTGAATTGCAGGAATCCATCAGTTTACTGGAAAAAAGTGAGAAAAAATACCGGGTATTATTCGAGGAATCACTTGAACCCATTTTTCTGATGGATACGGAATTGAGGATCAATAATCATAATTTATCGTTTGAAAAGCAGTTCGGTTTTCCCAAAAAAGATTTAAAGGAATTGTCCCTTGCAGATCTTTTACCCGGCAAGAATGATCTCGAACGTATTAAGGCTGCGGTTGAAAATCAGGAACCTACCGGTGAATTCGAGATCAGGTTTCTGAATAAAAAGGGGAGTGAGCGGAGTTGTATCATCAACTGTGTCCCGTTAATCATCGAAGAAAATTCGGAGATCGTGTTTTTGTCGGTTATGTGGGATATTACCGATCGGAAAAAGACTGAAAAGGATCTCATATACGCCGAGCAATTATCGACCAGCGGAAAACTGGCCAGGATCATTGCCCATGAAGTGCGTAACCCGTTGACCAATATAAATCTGGCCATCAATGAGCTCGAAGAGGAATTGGGCGGAAATGATAATGATTCAAAACTGTATTTCGATTTGCTCAAAAGGAATACAAGCCGGATCCAGTCGTTGATCAGGGACCTTCTGAATACAGCCAAGCCCAGAGAATTGAAACTGAAAGAGGGATCGATCAATGAGGTGGTCAGGGACACTGTAAAATTTGTACGTGACCGTATGGTGCTTCAGGATATGACCCTGAATGAGAACTACCAGGAAGAAATGCCCCTTATAAAAATTGATGAAGATCAACTCAAAGTGGCTATTCTGAACCTGCTGTTGAATGCCGTTGAGGCTATGGAGCCGGGTAAGGGAATACTGGATATTAAAACAGAAAATGGCCATAAGGATTATATCTATATCATAATCAATGATAATGGAAAAGGTATCCGTGAAGAGGATATCCCTAAACTTTTTGATCCTTTTTTTACAAGAAAAAAAGAAGGTTCCGGGCTTGGATTGACGGCCACCAAAAATATAATCCATAGTCATAAGGGTGAGATTTTTGTGGAAAGTAAAAAAGGATCAGGCACTACTTTTATGCTGCGATTCCCGTTTTGACCACTAACTTGAATCTCCTTTTCATTGTTCAGGTAAAAGGGTTGTAGAAATAATTCCTCAGTTAAAAATATTTTTCTACAGAAAATCATATCAAAATATCATTTAAATTATTGATTATCAATAAGTTGAATTACAAATAAAAGATTGGTATAATTATTCCACTATATTCAGTGGAACAAAACAATAAAAATTATGAGTGCTTCAAATTATTTCTTCTCGTTTGCCACGGGTGTCACATTTGGTTTGATCGCAGGATACATGGCCGGATCACAAAAGGAAACCCTTTTCAACAGCCGTGTGGCCAAGGAATTGCAGAATGCAAGGGATTCATTAAAAGATGCAGCTAAAAAAGACTATGAAGACCTCAAGAAGGAATACAATAAAAAATTAAATGAAACCCTAAATGAGATCAGGACCAAACTCGATCAGGGCGGAAAAGCCGCCAAGGCCAAGTAAAGGGTTGAGATAAAGTTGATAATAAAAGAAAAGAGAGCCTTATGAATGCAATGATGGAAATTAAAGATAATGAGGTATTGTTTATATACAATTCTGATAAGTTCAGGGATAGGGAAGCCCTTGGTTACGCAAAAGCGATAAAAAAATACAAACTCAAGGAACTGGATGTCAAAAAGGATAATATCACCGAACAGCAGTTCCTCGATCTGACCTACAGGTTGAAGATCCCGCCAATAGATCTTTTCGACGAGCAGTCCCAAACCTATCAAGAAAATATGAAAGGAGTAAAACTGGACAAGGAGGATATAGTGAAAGCCGTTAAGCGAACGCCTTCCTTATTAAAAACCCCCATCCTTGTACTGCAGGATGATGCTTTCTTTGTGGAATCCCCCTATGCACTGGTCCGTAAGGGATTGGTGGAAGAGGGCATTAAACCGGATGTGGACAAGGTGAATAAACCTGAGAAGTAGGAGTGTATTAGAATTTTGAAAATTTAAATCAAATCAAATAGTCAGTATTTAAACCTGGAAATCATAAAATCCATGAAACATTTTAAAAATCTTTCATTAAAAATAATAGGATTGCTGATTATACCTGCTTTCGTAGGTCTTCAATCCTGTACAAATCAGCAAGACAATACAGAAGATCAGGAAAAGGAAGAAATTTCCATGTCTGATTATAAATCGGCAAAAAAAGAACTAAAAGCCGATTTACAGGCTTTAAAGGAGAAGGCTGATAAAAGGACCGATGAGTTGGAGAAGGAGCTTGAGATGGCCTCGGCAGAATCAAAAAACAAAATAGAGGAGTCGATTGAAGCGCTAAAAGATGAAAAAGAGCGGCTCAATGATGAAATTGATGAGGTGGAACGGGCCACAAAGGAAACCTGGCATGATGTAAAAGTGGAGGCGAAAAAAATTAAAAATGACGCAGAATCGGAAATCGATCAGGCGATCGAAGAGTTGGAAGAGTTTCTGAGTGAAAAAAAAGAATCCGGTAATTAGGAGAATCTATATCTGCCGGTATCCGGCAAGATAACCTCATCGGGTTGTTTTAACCCGAAAAAATTCATAAATTTTTCGCCCAAAGGGACGATTAAGCACAATTTATTGATAATCAAATAATTATATAGGGTGGTGAAATATTTATACTTAATCAAATAGCCAAAAATAGGCTATTGAAATTGCGCTTATCAGGGGTTAACCCCATTGCGTAACGTCCTGATAATTTATCACCATTCTGCTTTTCAGACAGTTTTAGCAATTATAACGATGTGTTAAGTTTAAGCTGAGTCACCAGATTTACAAAAAAATATATCGTGTTAAAACAGCTTTTATATAATACGGACTGAGAAATGAATTCTACAATTATTAAATAAAAAAATCGAGTGGAATTAAAAATTTCGCAAATCAAGTACGGTCATTTAAGCTGCCTCAAAGCTTCCTATCCTCCTGGTTTTTAGCAAATCTGTTTTTTTTGGGTACTTAATTCTACAATGGGAAAATAAGTACATAATTATAATAATCCCGAATATAAAAATGACCCTTTAATTGTACTATAGCTGTTTGCAAATTGTATTTTTTTAATATGGCATATCCTTTGACATCATAAAAATAATAGAATTATTGTTAACTCGGTCTTTTACCCGTCTCTTGATCTGGATTCCGGGAAATTGATTAAGAGTAACCAGTTTTAATATACTTTATGAAAGGGGCTTATGGAATTTTTAAACGGTAAACGAATCCTGATCAGTGGTAAGGGGGGGAGCGGGAAAAGCACAGTTACTACACTTCTTGCCAATGTAATGAACCAGAAAGGATATAAAGTGACATTGCTTGATAGCGATCCTTCCAATCCAGGTGGCCTGACCCGGCTATGCCTCGGGATGAAAAATGGTCCTAATCCACTCAGTGAATTTTTTAAAGTCAAATCTGTAATACACGGTAAAAACAATGAAAAAGGGATCGCAAATCAAAACGTGAGATTGAAAATTGCCGATATACCCCCAAGATATTATGTGAATGATGAAAATAAGTGGTTGTTTCAGATTGGGAAGATCCCCCAAAATGAATTCGACAGGAATATATTCTCAGAGATCGCTAATTCTTTCCATATTGAAGACACGGTAACGCTGATTGATACCAAGGCAGGCATAGAAGATTTAAAACCGGGTATCGACATGAATCATGATGTGATTTTCATCGTGGTTTCCCCTGAATACGAATCCATACGGATAGCCGAAAGGATATTCACAATCGCTAAGGACAGGGGGATAAAGCATGTATGGGCCATACTCAATAATGTTGAAACCGAAAATGTAGAAAAGGAAGTGAAGAGCCAGCTCTTTACCCGGGGTGTGGATGTGATCGGGACGATCGAACACGACAGTGATGTAAAAAAAGCATCCCTTACCGGGGAAGAAATTAAAGATTGCAGCGCTTTCCGGTCAGCATATAATATTGTTTTTCAGACCGGGAATATGATGCTAACCAGGAGTTTCCAGACGATATACAAAGAATAAAAGACCGTAGTCAGGGAATAGAAGGTTAGTTGGTACTGTAGGAAAATGGAATAATGGAATTTTAAGGAAGGAGTTTGTTATGAAGATAGCTGTAGCAACCCACGATGGCCAGAAGATCAGCAGGACTTTTTGCGGATGCAATTATTTTAAAATTTTTGAAGTGGAAAAGGGAAGGATAGTCGGGAAAAATGAAAGACCCAATACATTCACCGCCAGGAAAAAGAAAAAATTCAAAAGTTCTTTTAACGGGAGTACCGGAAAAATAAATGGGATCAGGAATGTGGCGGAAGGAGTGAGAGATTGTCATGTGGTGATCTGCCATAAAATGGACCGGGGTTCCTGGAGCAGGCTGGGAATTTCCGGCAAAGAAATGATCTTTACTTCCATGACTTATGCTGAAAAGGCGGTAAGAAAATATCTTTCCGGTGACCTGGTGGATGAATATAATCAATGTGTGAATTCTTCTGCCTGAAATGTCATTTTTGGACCGTTTGGTTTCTGAAACCATGTAATTATTCATGATCGGTCTGCAAAGTTGGATTTGTCAAACTGAATAATTCCTTTTTACTATTTCAAGGACAAAAACAGTAGAAACAATCCATCAGACTGCCGGACTGAGAGCCAGTATTCCGGCTGGCCTGATTGAATTACCCCATGGTTCAATCCCGGCATTTATCTTCCCGCAATACATCCCTGTTTGCACCAGGCGACTCTAATTACCGGACAGCTGTTTTGGGTATTATTTTCCACACATGTGGAATTTGATCTTCGGAAAATTAAGTGTCAGGGGCTCTGTAACGGACTTTAAGTTCAGGCACATCTTTTGAACGCTTAAAAAAGTAAATAATAAACAGAGTGATAAATTTTTAAATCAAAATATAATTAATCATGGCTGAGAGAAGAAGCGAAATTACAAGAGGAAACAAATTTGCTGGTGGGTTTGGCCCCAGGGATTACCTGGGTGATTATCTTGCCGGAAGAGATGAGGAATTTACTCCTGCGGTGAATATCGCAGAAAATGAAAACAGGTATAAAATTGAACTGGGTCTGCCGGGCTTTGAAAAGAAGGATTTCAATATTGAAACGGAAAGTGGTTGTCTGACCATTTCTGGAAAAAAAGAAAGGGAAAAAAGTTATGTCCGGGATGAGTATACAAGACAGGAATTTGATTATGACCATTTCAGTAAGAAATTCCAGTTGCCCGACAATGTAGATGAGGATAAGATCTCCGCCAGGTATGAAAATGGATTGCTTGAAATAGAGATCCCCAAAAAATCTCCTCAGAAAAGCTCTCAAAAGAAAATAACAGTCAGTTAACTTTTTATAACAAATCAAACTAAGATAATAGCTTACTAAATATAAATATATGCGTTGGTCACTTTCATTAGGAAAAATTTTTGGGATCAGAGTAAAGATCCACTGGACCTTCTGGTTGCTTATAGCCTGGGTTATCATTGCCGAGGTGATGCGGGGAAGCAGCACGATGAGTGTGGTGCTGACTACGGTGTATGTGTTTTCAATATTTGCCTGTGTGGTGCTTCATGAGTTTGGTCATGCATTGACAGCACGGCAGTATGGGGTACCTACCCGGAAAATCACCCTTTTACCGATAGGGGGTATTGCCAGTTTGCAGAGAATCCCCGAAAAGCCCAAACAGGAATTGGTGGTAGCCGTGGCGGGACCGCTGGTCAATGTGGTTATTGCGGCTATCATCTATCCATTTCTGGGGCCACTGGAAAGTTATATTCCCCAGGCCGGGCAGGCAGAGGCACAAGCCCAGGCCTTGACCATCACACCGGAAAATTTCTGGTTTTTTCTTTTCAGTATTAATGTTTTGCTGGTATTGTTTAACCTGATACCCGCCTTTCCCATGGATGGTGGAAGAATGCTGAGGTCATTGCTGGCTATGAACATGAACCGGATGAAAGCTACTTCTATTGCTTCCTCTATCGGGCAGTTTGTGGCAGTGATCTTCTTTTTTGCCGGCCTTTTCCTCAATCCCTTTCTGCTCCTGATCGGTGTATTCGTATTTTTCGGAGCAAAAGGCGAAAACATGATGGTCCAGCAATACGAAGTGCTGAAGAACCATAAAGTGGAGGAAGCGATGCTTGAAGACATTCCGACCTTTGATTCATCTACCGAGCTCAAGGAAGCAGCCGACCATCTGCTTTCATCGACCGATGATACCTTTCTGGTGACCGATAATGGTGATGTACAGGGATGGGTAACAAGGGATGAGATTATTAAAGGATTGAAGGAACACGGTCCGGACAGTAAGGTGACGGGAATCATCAAGAAAGATTTTGATACCCTTAAACCGAACGATAAACTTTCCAGGGTAATGGAAATGATGCAAAGTAAAAAACAGAATGTATTCCCGATCATGGAGAACGGAAAGCTGAAGGGTGTGTTAAATGCAGGAAGCCTCCAGAACTTTATCGCCGTACAAAGCGCCCTGGAACATTAAAAAAATTGATTATGTATGAAACAGAATAGCGATATAAATAAAAGAAATAAAACGATGGATCTGGTAAAAACTATAATTGCCGCTCTTGCGGGCGGATTGATTGTGTTGGGTGGGATCTACATCTTCGATCTTGATGATGGTGATAAACCATCCGTTCGATATATCGAAAAGGACACCACACCGCAAACTCTTTACACCATGAATAGCCTGGGAGAGATGGAAATGGTTGACTTCACTAAAACGGCAGATAAGGTGTACGAGTCGGTGGTTCATATTATATCTTACGGTACGCCAACATCTGCACGTGCCCCACAACAGTTACCTGATCCTTTCCGCGAGTTTTTTGAACGATATTTCGATTACGAACCAGAAGAACAACCCCGGCGGCGCAGAGAGGAACAGGAGCAGCGCCCCTTGGGAAGTGGTTCAGGCGTGATCATAAATGCTGAAGGTTATGTGGTGACCAATTTTCATGTAATCCGGAATGCGGAAAGATTATCGGTCAATCTATATGATAATCGAAGTTATGATGCCGAAGTGGTCGGTACGGATCCTACCACCGACCTGGCCCTGTTGAAAATAGATGGCAATGATCTGGATCCGATCACCATGGTCAGTTCTGATAATGTCGAAGTGGGCCAATGGGTCCTTGCCGTGGGAAACCCTTTCGGTCTGACCTCCACGGTTACTGCAGGCATTATCAGTGCTACGGCCCGACAGCTCAATATATTGAGAGAACAATATTCGGTTGAGTCCTTCCTCCAGACCGATGCGGCTATCAACCGCGGAAACAGTGGAGGAGCCCTCGTAAATCTGCAGGGAAATCTTATCGGCATTAACACAGCCATAGCCAGTCCTACAGGAGCTTACAGTGGATATGGGTTTGCCGTTCCTTCCAATATTGTAAATAAGGTAGTTTCTGACCTGTTAAAATACGGAGAGGTAAAACGTGCCATTCTTGGTGTTACTATCCGGAATGTAAACAACGAACTTGCCGAACAGGAAAATCTTGAGATAACTACCGGAGTATATGTGGATAGTATTACATCGGGTAGTGCAGCCGATAAAGGCGGAATGCAGGAAGGAGATGTAATAATTTCCGTAGATGGTACGGATGTGCAAAACAGCGGAAAGCTCCAGGCAGAGATTCTGCAACATACACCGGGTGAAGAGGTCAATATAACCGTTATGCGCAACGGCAGGGAAAGAACTCTGAATATAACACTGGGCAGTCTTGAAGCGGTGACCGAACGTCAGCTTTCAGAAATGGAAAGTGAACTGCTAAGAGACCTTGGTGTAAAATTGAAAACGCTTTCCGAGGAACAGTTAAGAGAACTGGGCATCGATGGCGGCGTAGTGGTTGAACAGCTTTTCCCGGGTAAGGTGATACGCGAAACCCGCATGAGGGAAGGTTTTATTATTACCGGGATGGATAAACAGGAAGTGAATTCTGTTGAAGATTTTGTTTCCATTCTGAGCGAATCAGAAGGTGGTGTCCTCATCCAGGGATTTTACCCGGGAGAGCGACGGATACGATACTATGGATTAAGTTTATCCTCCTGATGAGAATAGTCAAAAGATATTTATGAAAAGAATTGTTAAAATAAAGAAAGGAAAATAATGGATTTATATAAAATCAAACCTGATTTCTTGAATTTGATCGATAAAATGACCCTGGCCCGGGAGCTTTATCAAAAAGCTACTGAGCGTGTAGCAGATGATTTTCTGAAAGATCAGTTTGAAGCACTGGCTTCAAAAAAGAATATATACATCAAAGAGATCTCCAATCTTTTTGATCTTGATCTGGAAAAGCATTCTGTGGAGATAAGGGAAAGAATAAAGGCAGACCTGGAGAAACTTTATGTGGAAATCAGCGATATTGCCTTGAATGAAGATGAACAGGTAATCCTCGATTATTCGATTAAAAGAGAACAGAAAATAAACGAGCTGTATAAGTATATCCTTGATCAGGAAAAATACGGGGATTTTGTAAATACTGTGATCAAAAACCAGCTTAGTGAAAATCAGGAGAGTGTCAATGAGTTAAAACGTGTGAAGGAAGCACAGTAAGATAAGGTTATTTTTGGAGCCGGACTTTCTGTTCTTTTCTGGATTCTCGGATCCATCAATGATACGGCTTTGCTTATGGTCACTCTGTAGGTATGTGCCTTTTGTATAATAATAATCATAGCCTTTTATCTTGACAGCCGGATTTCAGGATGAAAGATGCTTTGAATGGGTTGAAAAAGGTTGCCGGTCAGACCGGATAGTTGATTTTGATCTTACACCAATTTTATAGAGCTGATTTTAGAAACCTGTATACCATTCTTTTGTTATCAATTTAAAAAATGCATAATTTCAGCCAGACAAAATATATATTCAAATATTTTTTTTAACCTGACTTTTTAAAATAATTTCATTATGAGGATAATTATCAGAAAAAATTATGATCAGCTCAGTGAATGGTTAGCTGATTATGTCGTTGAGCGGATAAACAATTTTGGACCTTCCAAAGAAAAACCATTCGTTCTGGGTTTGCCCACCGGATCTTCCCCGTTAGGAACTTATAAAAAACTGATCGAAAAGAATAAATCAGGTGAAGTAAGTTTTAAGAATGTAGTCACTTTCAATATGGATGAATATGTGGGTTTACCTGAAGACCATGATCAGAGTTATCATTATTTCATGTGGGAAAACTTTTTCAATCATATCGATATTCCAAAGGAAAACGTGCACATCCTGGATGGCATGGCCGATGACCTGGAGAAAGAATGTGAGGAATATGAAGAGCAAATAAAAAGTTTTGGCGGTATTGAGTTGTTCCTGGGAGGAATAGGCCCGGACGGACACATCGCTTTCAATGAACCCGGCTCTTCCCTGGTATCCAGGACGAGGATAAAAACACTGAATTTTAATACAATAAAGGCAAATTCCCGGTTTTTTAATAATGATATTAACAAGGTGCCTAAAATGGCATTGACCGTTGGTGTAGGTACGGTTATGGATGCCCGTGAAGTGGCGGTCATTATTAACGGCCTTCATAAAGCCCGGGCCCTGAGACAGGTTGTGGAAGAAGGTATCAATCACATGTGGACCGTTTCCATGATCCAGATGCATGAACGTGCCGTAATCGTAACTGATGATGAAGCGACCATGGAGTTAAAAACGGAAACTGTCAAATATTTCAAGGAAATTGAACAGATAATAGAAAATAAACTACCCGATATCGAATAGAGTTTCATTCTGCTGTTTTAGATCAATCCCCATAATTTGTGATTTTAGTTTTTTATAATCAAATTGTGGGGATTTATAATAATTAAAATCCCGAATAATATTAATAACTATGAAAATCAGATTGTTTTTTTATGTTTTTTTCCTGTTCGCAGGCATTGCTTTTGCGCAGGATAATAAAATAAATGTGATCGTTATCGGTGCACACCCTGACGATCCGGATGGTGATGCAGGTGGCACGGCCATTAAATTTGCCCGGATGGGTCATAACGTCATGTTCGTATCATTGACGAATGGAGATGCCGGTCATCATGAAATGGGGGGCGGTATGCTGGCCAAGGTCCGGCATGAGGAAGCCCAGGAAGCCGGCAGGCGATTTGGCGTGAAGTATGTGGTTTTGGATAATCACGATGGGGAACTGATGCCCACCCTTGAAGTCAGAAAAGATGTGATACGGTTGATCAGGGAATGGAAGGCCGATGTGGTAATCGGTCCCAGAACCAACGATTATCATCCTGATCATCGATATACGGGAATCCTGATCCAGGATGCGGCTTATATGGTGGTGGTGCCCAATATAGTGCCTCATGTACCACCACTCGAAAAGAATCCCGTATTTCTCTATGCAGAGGATCGTTTTCAGAAACCCAATCCGTTTACCCCGGATATTGCGGTGGATATTAGCGATGTGTTTGATCAGAAAATATATGCCATGGCCGCACATGAATCCCAGTATTTCGAATGGCTTCCCTGGGTAGCCGGCTGGCTCGACGAGGTTCCCGGAGATGAGGAAGCCAGGCTTGACTTGCTTGCTCAATGGCGTAGCGGTAGTATCGATGATGAAACGAGGGCCTCGCTGGCCAAGTGGTACGGCGAAAACAGGGCGGAAGAGGTTGAGCATGCGGAAGCATTCGAGATCTGTGAATACGGACGGCGACCCAGTGACGAGGAAATAAGGAAGTTGTTCCCTATGCTGGGGAAATAAAATTGTGCATAAGGTAAAGCGTTGTTATTCTGAGATTTCCGGAGAATCCTAAAATCCAGGAAGTGTTCTGAGCTTTATTAATAACCAATGATCAATTAATAACCAATGATCAATGATTCAATGATCAATTAATATTCAATTTCAAAATTCCTTGATTTCTCAAACCGTTCTGAGGGGTTTGGAATTTCAGAAATTAAATGTTCAGAAATTAATTGCGCCGAGTCAGGCATGCCATAGGGCAGATATTGATTTATTGGGACTTGAATATTAACCCCGATTATTCATAAACCATTCTCAAAATAAACCGTTTTTACTA
>CAZIXF010000073.1:0-17516 GCA_964543195.1 uncultured Roseivirgaceae bacterium | reverse complement strand
TGCAAAACTAATCGCCCGCCCTCCAAAGAACAACTATTTGTTGAAATTTATTTTTTGCCTTCTTAAATCGTTCCGGTTTTTCGAAAGCAAAGGAATGCAAAGTTAGCTGAATCCTGGTTAAGAACCAAGCTTATCAGCGAATAAAAATTATAAAAGTTGCATGGTTCAGACCTGTATTTCAGCTCCGCCTTTCAGTTCATGATCTCTTAGCCCTAAACTCGCTTAGACAATCCTGTTAAAGAACAAAAACTCACCATTTCACCACACCTTTTATATCGGTGTCCCGGAAAAGATAAAATACTGAAATTCTCATTACCCATATCTTATCCCCTTCCCGGCTGTTAAAATGGTTCAAAATCCACCCTGCATATACGTTTGTATTCACAGGCAAATAAACCAAACGATTTTGATACAAACAGGTTACACCCTGATAGATTTTTTTCTGATTTTTTTATAATCTCGGGCAGGGGATCTCCCTCATGCTTTTGGGAGGCTTTCTCGGATCACCGGTAAAAAATTCATAGGAGATGGAAATCTCATGGGCTCCTCCACTCTGGATGCCAAGATCGGATAACGTGTAATCAAAACTGTATCCGATGTTCAATCCGTTTGTGCTGAGCCCTGCAGAAAATATCAGGGCTTCATTATTGCCAATACCGTTAACGGTCCGAATGGGAATACCCCGGTACCAGACTCCGAAAAGTACCGGATGAAAATCAAGATAGGCGCCCATATCAAACTGCATGAACTCCCCCTGTAGCCTGTAATTGACCGCAGGATACAAATCAATCGAAGAAGGATTCTTCCCGGCATATATATGTCGGACTGATCCCTGTCTTAAATTCAAACGGTACCCGGCATGCACGGAATATTTCCTGGGCAGATGATCATCAAACCCGTCGTCCTTGAAAAATGATAAATTGGGCTTATTCAGATGATGGCCCGTAAAGCCAACCCATAATTTACTGTTATAGATCAATCCGCCAAATGAAATGTCAAAATAATTGATGTTAAAGTCGTTATTGGCCAATAATTCTCCGGTATTACCAATGTCCCCGTTAGGAAGGATCTGATCAGGAAATATGAGATCATCATAATTCAAATCCCTCATGAAATACCCACCCTGGAATCCTGCCCTGAAGGTCCAGTTGGCAGTGACCGGTAGCTGATACGCATAAAATAATGAAACCCCCTGATTCCTCAGGCCGGCAAGACTCTCCCGGTCCGATTGGACCAGCAATCCGGCTCCACTGTTCACATCGATAAAAAAATGATCGGCATAGGCGGTATAGGTCACATAGGAAGCATCGATCGAAGGCCATTGATTACGGTAATTCAACCCGACCCTCGTCAACTGTGTGGAACCCGCAAAAGCGGGATTCATATATAGGGGAGCAGCATAAAATTGTGAAAATTGTGGATCCTGAGCATCTGCTTCCCAATTTATCGTCACCCCCAAAGCCAGAATTATGATACCTTTCCAGTATTTCATCAATCGGTTTTTCAATACACCTTGTTCAAACGAAGCGTCAAATTATGCAAATATTTCTCAATTTATAAATATTAAACAAAAAATTTATTCAATTAAAAAAACGACAAAAGATCCTTTAAAAGTATTATTATTATCAAAAAGATATAATAATATTTGTATTATTACCGTAATGATTATAACGATCATCAGATTTTTGATTTGAAGGCGGGTATGAATAAAATACGGTTCAGGAGATTTGCCGGATTCTTGACAGGAATTCTGATTCTTTTTTTTATTTTTCCGGCAGGTGCCCAGTTGAATGATTTCAGGGATATTTTATGGTATTTCGGCCAATCCGAATATGGCATAAAATTCCGCAAATCTGACTTTAACGCCGAACTTGACAGTACCCAGAACCCGACCTTCTCGATTGGCGGGAGCGCCGTAGCCTCCGACCCGGTAAACGGTGACCTCCTGTTCTATACCGACGGCAATGTGGTTTATGACCGCAGCCATCAGCTGATCAGTAATTATTCGCCCGGGCTTAACGGGAACACAAACGGAAATCAGCCTGTGGTGGTCGCTGCCCTGCCTTCATCCGATAATCAATTCCTGATCGTGGCCAACTCAGCTTCCCGGACCTCGGGAGGTACCATTTTTTCAGCAATTATCGATATGAATGCGCAGGGCAATGCTCCCAATCCGCAGGAAGTCCCGTACGGCCAGATGTTATCACCCGCAAATACTAACCTGACCACCAATGCTTCCGAAGGCATGGCGATGATCAGTAACCCCGCCGGAACAAGAACCTGGCTGATCACCCACGAAAGGAATACAGCATCTTTCCTGGTTACAGAGGTCACGATGACCGGTGTTGACCCGGGATCCACGAATTCATTTGATTTTGCAGCCGACGGGATGCCTTCCCTCATTGCAGCCAATATTTCCTACAGTGATGCTGCAGGAAAAATTGCCGTTTCCCCCCAGGATACCAGTAAAAATGTCCATCTGATCGATTTTTCCAATACCAACGGCACCCTGTCCTACGATACGGCTGTGCTGAACAGTGCCACCTTCGACATCGACCCGCTGATTACCGATAATTATTCGATCTACGATACGGAATGGTCTCCCGACGGTTCCAAACTCTATATTTCCCGGCATGGAAGTGATGGTCAGGTGGGTATGGTGTACCAATATGATGTAAATAATTCCTCTGTGTCGCTGGCAGAAATACTTTCCAATCCGGTACATCGTAGCTACGGATTGAAAAAGGGACCTGATAATATAATTTACCATCTTTATCAGCAGAACAGCGGCGGACCGTTGCAGGTCGGAGCCTTGCTTGACGCCGACAGTGTGGCCGGCGATGTGATTTATCAGCGTAATGCCTTTGGAAATATGAATTTTGCCGGAAGGCAGTTTCCGTCCACACTACCAAAAACTGCGCCCGGTTTTGATAATTTCGGGTTCAGTTCATATGGCGTATACCTTAGCTCAAGTACAAAATTTTATCCGCTCACCATACCCCAGGCTGACAGATACCAATGGGATTTTGGCGATGGAACCAACTCGAACCTGGTAGCCCCGATTCATAATTATGAACAACCCGGCTCCTACACGGTACGTCTGAATGCAACGGTTAACGGCCAGGACAGTACATTCGTTAATCCAGTGATCATTCAGCAATGTGATTCGGTCGTATTGCGAAATGACAGTGGTTCGGAACTCCCTACGGACACAACCATATGCCAGGATGAAACGCTGCTTCTTGATGCTTCCCAGCCACCCGCCAACCGGTATATCTGGTCCGATCCGGATGTGACCGGTTCATCCATGACAGTGGATACGGCCGGGTATTACTGGGTAGTAGCTTTTTATGATTCCCCTTCGGGTGAATGCCAGTCCTATGATGCGATCAATGTGAATGAATATAACCATCAATTACAGGTCGCCAATCAATGGTATTTTGGATTCCAGGCAGGTATAGATTTTAATGAAACACCTGCCGTAGCACTGACCGACGGTGTAATGAATGCGCCGGAAGGGTGTTCTGCCATTTCAGACCGGAACGGTCAGATACTTTTTTACACCGATGGAGAATCGGTATTCGGCAGATCAGGTCAATTGCTGGGGGAATTTATCGGTGGAGACCAGACTGCATCCCAGTCCGTACTGGCTATCCCCTTCCCCCAGGATGAAACCATGTATTATATCTTTACCACAAGAGAAATATATAACAGCGACCAGTCCTATATTCTTTCCTATTCCATTCTTGATATCAAGAAAGAATCGAATGGAGACCCCGGTGACGTGGTGCTACAGGAACTCCCATTATACCTGAAAAACACAGAGCGTATAGCAGCCATCGGAGGATATGGAAATGATGCCCTGCTCGTGGCCCATGAATACGGAAACAACACATTCCGGATGTATCCGGTCACCGCTAATGGAATAGGAAACCCGGTCCTTCGAAGCATTGGATCGGTTCATGGATTTGGCTCGGAAGAAAGTGCTGAGGGATACATGAAATTTTCACAAGATGGCTCTAAACTCGCCGTGGCCTTATCGAGCGGAGGTAATAATTATGTGGACCTTTTCGATTTCGTCGATTCCACAGCGACCATAAGCAACCATCAACTGATCGAATTCGACGAACTATATCCACAATACCAGGTGTATGGCGTGGAATTCTCACCGCAGGCCAACAAACTCTATGTCTCACTTACCGGCAATACTTCCCGGATCTATGAAATACGACTCGATTCGGCAGATATAAATTTTATCAATCAGACGAAAAATCTTCTCCGCGAAGAGAACAGCGAGCTGGGAGCCCTGCAGACGGGGCCGGACGGATTGATTTACGTTGCATCAAACGGAAGCACTGTATTGCCTACCATAAATCCCAACGACGACCCGCTTACGCCTTCTATTTATAATGAAAATGGATTTGACCTCCAGGGAAGAACGAGCGGGCTCGGATTTCCGAATTTCATCCAGAATGTAGGGACGGGCATAGGCGCTCCTACCGCTTCAGTATCCGGATTCTGTGTGGGGCAGGAAACCACTTTCAACGGACAACCCAGTTCCAGTATCGATCAGACCCAATGGTTTGTTACCCGGAGAGGAGACAGTACACGGGTATTCAGCGATACCCAGGCTTCGACAACCCATATCTTCCAGCAAGCAGGGGACTATACGGTCAATTTCAGGGTTACCAACCGGTGCGGACTCGACACAACCATTACCCAGGATATCACCATCAAGGATCCTCCGGCTGATCCCACCATTCCTGAAAACCTGGCAATATGCACCGGAAATGAGGTGTTGGAAGCTGCTCCGGAGGGCACATCCGGTCTTACTTATCTATGGGACGACGGGTCAACCGACCGCACCCTTCAGGTTTCCTCCCCGGGTATCTACAGCGTGGTGATCTCCTATGTCGATACTACGCTGAACGGCTGTACGTCAACCGGTGAAACGTTTGCTTCGGACGGACGGCCACAGTTTGATCTCGGTCCCGACCTTACCGTATGCCAGGACCAGAATGTGGCCGACCTGGCTACCGGGTTAAATCCAACCAGTTATATTTTCGACTGGAGAATTAACAGCAGTCCTTCTACCGTTACCGGCACATCGCATCCGGTCGACACATCGGTACCCGGAACATTCAGCTATACAGTAAATGTGGAGGATAACCTGACCAACTGTGTAGCAAACGATACGGCGGTTATTACCGTGAATACGATTCCCAGCTTAACCTACAGCGTGACCAACAGTACCTGTGGAAACAATAACGGAGCAGTGCAGATCAGCAATCAACCCCCCAACACTACAGTGACACTTTTCGATCAGAACGGGGGCCAGGTTGGATTGACTAACCTTGCAGCAGGAACGTATTCACTCCAGGTACAGAGTCAGATCTCGGGTTGCAGTCAGTTTTACACGATAAACGTAATTGATGCTGATTCTCCAATAACCATAAATACAAATGCTGTAGATGGTTGCGAATCCAGTTCAATCGAAGTTCAACTGAGCGGCGAAACCTATCCATTGGATTATCTGCTGACGAACATATCAGACGGATCAACCGCAAGCGGTACCATCAATGCCGATGATCCCGACCCTTCGTATACTTTTAACATTACAGGATTAAGTCCCGGCACCTATGACCTTCAAATTACTTCGGGCGGTTGTACGGATATTGAACAGGACATAACCCTTGTACAACTTCCCGAGACCGTAATCGATGTTCAACCTGTATACACCAATTGCCAGACTGTAGTTACTGTGGATCCGGATCCGGATAACTCACATCCGAACCAGACCTATTTCTGGAATGGACCAAACGCCAATAATGTTCAGGCGAGGATATTTGAAACCTCAGGTCAGGGCACCTACACGGTCAGGGCAGAAGCACCCGGCAGATGTGCCACAGAAGAAACTTTTGAGATCATTCTGTATGAAAGACCCATTGTAGAAATCGGCATAACCGGAGATGGTTGTGGCACACCGGTCACACTGACAGCCAATATTGAAAATGTGCTTCCGGGCACGAATTATTCCTATGTCTGGTCGGATGGCACGATAGGCCGGGTGAATGAATTTGACCCTCCCACATCGGGCGATTTTATAACTTATTCAAACATCAGTGTCGAGGTACAGAACCAGCAGAACGGCTGCCAGGGCACTGACGGGCCTGTCGATGTGACTACCTATCAGGATTTTTCTGTTTTTCTGACTTCCTCAATTGCGTGTGAAGATGGTGAACCCGTCACGATCACAGCCAATATTCTCAACATATCCAGTGCCAATATCGATTCCTATATCTGGGCAGGCCCGGAGCCCGGTATCGAGAACCTCGACCTGCAGTCAATTAATGTATTAAGAGAAGGCAGATATGAGGTTACCGCCGTTTGGAAAACCTGTGAAGAAACTACCAGCATTAACGTATCGAGGTCACCCGTTACTGACGCGAACATTGACCCCTTTTATAATATCTGCCCGGAGCCTCCGGCCAATGAAACGGTGATCATTGATGTAAATAATTTCGCTGATTATACCATGTTTAACCTTACCACGGATCAACAACTGGTGCAATTTGAACCGGGTCGATTCGAGATCCTGGAACCCGGATTATATGAGGGGTCAGGAGTAAACAGTTTTGGCTGTGTTACTACAGACACATTCTCTGTACAGATACAATGTGTCCCGCAGCTTTATGCTCCCAATGCATTTTATCCTGATTCGAATATTCCTGAAAACCGGTTCTTTTCTGTCGAGGGCGTGTATATTGCGGACGATTTTCAGATCATCATTTTCAACAAATGGGGAGAGCCGGTTTTTGAGTCCACAGACAAAAATTTCGCCTGGGATGGCACGAAAAACGGCGTGTTATTACCCAATGGCACCTATGCCTATGTAATCCGTTTTAAAAGCATTACGGATACCGACCCCAGAACCTATGAGCAACGGGGCGGGGTTACGTTGATCCGGTAGAAAGGTTATAATCGTCTGTACAAAGAGGCAACCTGAATTACATGAGCCGAAAGATATGTATGGATAAATGAGGGTTGAAGAGTAAAGTACCGGTATCACCAACCCCTACCCTAATCATCGTTTCAATGAGATTTCCCTGTTACAGCGTCCCGATTATCTGTGTTACAGCGTCCCGATTATCTGTGCACATATGATCAATATCACCATTGCAAAAGGATAAACCGTAGCATAAGCTATGGCCGCCGCATTCGACTCGGACAGGGTATCCACTGCGCTTAAACCAGGAGTGCTTGTCATCCCACCGGTGAGTGTACCCAGCATAGAAAGAAAATTAATCCTGAACAGATAAAGGCCGACCGATGTGGCCACGATCATGGGTAGTAATGTCAGTAATACACTGATGGCAACAAGGATAATTCCATTTTCGGAAATCGTTTCTACCAGTGTTTCACCGGCATGGGTGCCTACCGAGGCTAAAAAGAACAGTAATCCTAGTTGCCTGAGTGTCTGATTGGCCGGGCCCGACACGTTCCAGATTATCGGCCCGGTCTTCCCGATCCGGCTGAGCACCAGCCCTGAAATCAACACCCCGCCGGTGAGGCCCACTTTAAGTTCAGTTCCACCCGGAAAGGGGATCACGATCATACCCAGCATAATCCCCAGGACAATTCCTGCAGCAATCGGCAGGAAATCCGCTTCACTCAGGAGCTTCACGTTATTCCCCAGAATTTTTGTTACAGTGGGCATACTCCCCCTGGATGCCGCTACCATCAATTTATCACCAAACCGGATCTTACTGGATGCATTCGGAGTGATATCGATACCACTTCGGCGGATCCGGGTTATCGTGGCATTATAATTGGAAAAAAGGTTCAACTCTCCGAGTGATTTGTTTACCACTTTTTTATTGGTTACCAGTATCCATTGTATATCGAACTGACCGCTGGCCGGGATCTCCTGATCCGTCTCCCGGCCTATCAGAAGCTTGATCTTTTTCAGGGCTTGCTTCGTACCTACCGCCTTCACCAGGTCACCCCTATGCAAAAGTGAAGTGGCTTCCGGCACAATGGCTTCTCCTTCATGTACAATACGCGAAATATTGGCTCCGGTCATCGAACGGATCTCAAGGTCTCCGATGGTCTGCCCTACTATGCTTTCATTTTCCACGATAAAATTCCTGCTGATCAGCTCAGGATAATCTTCGGCAATTTCTTTTTCATAATCCTCCTCGGCCTCTTTTATTCCTGTTCTAAACAGTTTGGGAGCCAGTCGCACGAACAGGATCACACCGATCACGCCAAAAGGGTATGCCACCCCGTATCCGATTGAGGCCAGGGTGGATCCCGAACTTTCAATGGCGGCCGCAAGACCCGGAGTACTGGTCAGGGCGCCTGTGAAGATCCCGACAGCCAGCTTGAAATCTACATCAAAAAGAAAGGACAATATTAAAGTAAGAAGGGCTCCTGACAAAACAACGATGCCGGAAACCATGACCAGTTGAAACCCTTTTTTCTGAAAAGATTCAAAGAAACCCGGACCTGCCTGTATACCTATAGTATATATGAAAAATATCAGCCCGATCTTCTGAAAAATGTCCGGAACCTGAAAACCCAGATGACCAAACAGCAAAGCCACGAAAATTACAGCCGAAGCATCGAGAGAAATCCCTCTGATTTTTATTTCACCAAGGAGAATACCTATGGTAATGATCAGAAAAAGTATAAAATAATCTGTGCTGATTAAGGACATTCGTTCTTTTTGATATCCGGGTGCAAAGATACGAAGGTATTGGACCTCAGGAGGTAAATCTTCAATATATTTAAAGCGATTGGATGATTTTTATCATGTACTTCAAAGGGATCCCCGTCATCCACCCGGGGAGTGTTCCGGTTGGTTGACTGATTTTGCTATTCATGTGTTCAGGCTGTTTATCGTTCAGTCGCCAATGGGTTTACCCAATGTAGCCAGTATGCCGCCGTCGACATACAGAATATGCCCGTTTACAAAATCAGATGCACCTGAAGCCAGAAAAACGGCTGCACCCTTCAGATCATCCGGTGAACCCCAGCGGCCGGCCGGTGTCCGGCTGACAATAAATTCATACAGAGGGTGACCGGGTTCGCTGATAGGTCCGGTAGCACTTGTTTTAATATAACCGGGACCTATGCCATTAACCTGTATGTTGAATTTCGCCCATTCGGTAGCCATGCTTCTGGTAAGCATTTTGAGTCCACCTTTGGCAGCAGCATATGCACCTGTGGTATCCCTGCCCAGCTCACTCATCATGGAACAGAGATTAATGATCTTTCCCGATTTTCTTTCCATCATATGTTTTGCCAGTTCCCGTGCCATATGGAACTGAGCGGTCAGGTTTACATCGATCACTTCTTTAAACTGATCCACCGACATTTCTATCAGGTTGATCCGCCGGTGTATGGCCGCGTTGTTGACCAGTATATCCACCGAACCGTTTTCGTCAAGAATTTTTTCCACTTCTTTATCCACTTTGTCTTTACGGGTGATATCAAAAAGATATCCTTTTACCCTAAAGCCTTTCTGCCGGCAGTCCGCTACCGCCTGTTCAAGCCTGGACGGGGTATGGCCAATTATTATAATTTCAGCTCCCGCTTCCGCCAAACCCCGGGCAATAGCCAGTCCAATACCATGGGTGCCCCCTGTAATTAATGCTTTTTTTCCGGAAAGATCGAATAATTTCATAAATATGTTTTTTGTTAAATGATGTACTCACTGATATCTCCCATGCCTTCCCGCAATACGGTAAAAGACTCATCCGTGCAGTCAATCACGGTGGATGGAACATTATTCCCATACCCCCCGTCAATTACGATATCGACCTTGTCCTTGAATTTCTGAAAAATTTCTTCCGGGTCGGTCATGTATTCCACGATTTCATCGGAATGTTTCAATGAGGTGGTAATGATCGGGTTCCCCAGTTCTTTCACAATTTCCCTGGGAATATTGTTGTCCGGGATCCTTATCCCTACCGTTTTTTTGGTTTTATGTACATGTTTTGGTGCCCGGCTGCTGGCATTCATAATAAAGGTGAAGGGGCCTGGCAAGGCTTTCTTCAATACCTTGAAAACCGGTGTGCTGATATTCCTCACATAATTCGAAATATCGCTGAGATCATAACAGATAAACGATAAATTTACCTTATTGGGATTAAGCCTCTTGATCCGGCAAAGACGCTCTACCGCTTTGGCATTGTAAATATCACATCCAAGGCCATAAATTGTATCGGTTGGATAGATCACAAGCCCTCCATTCCTGATGGTTTCAACAATATGGACAATTTTTGATCGTTTGGGAAGTTCGGGATAAAGTTTAATTAATTCTCCTGCCATAACATAAAAACCTTTGTTTGAATTAATACGTTTGGAACAACAATTTACTACATTTTGTTATTTTTGTCTTCCGTATGAGCAAAAGAAATATATTTGTTGCTTTTGTGATTATTTTCACAATTGCTTTAACCTCATTTTCATTTTATTTCTACCAGGTTATATACTCCCCGAACATACTGGTTGACCGGGAATCGAAGTATCTGTATATTCCTACCGGTTCTACATTCAGGGAAGTGCAGCGCATACTTTATAAGGGAAATTATGTGAATGATATGGTGGCATTCAGTTTCCTGGCCAGGCTGATGGATTATGACGAGCTGATCAAGCCCGGGAAATACCTTCTTGAAAGAAACATGAGCAACAGGGAGGCGATCCGGACGCTGAGGGCTGGCATTCAGGTTCCCGTCAACATCACATTTAATAATGTAAGGCTTCTGGAAGATCTTCCCCCCAAGATCTGTGATGATATCGAACTGACCGAATCCGAACTGGAAGAAAAGTTGTTTGATACGCAAACCTGGTATAAATACGGTTTTAACGAGCATACTTTTAAAAGTATGTTCATTCCCAACACCTATGAAGTATACTGGACCATTGATGCGGATGAATTCCTCGACAGGATGCACCGGGAATATTCGGCCTTCTGGAATGATTCAAGAAAGGCCAGGGCCGATTCCATGGGACTTACCCCGGTTGAGGTATCTATACTGGCCTCGATCGTAAAAGCCGAATGCAGAATCGCAGAAGAAGCTCCCGTAATTGCCGGTTTATACATGAACAGGCTTGAGCGCAATTATCATTTACAGGCTGATCCTACCATAGTGTATGCCAACCGGGATTTTACGATCAAGCGGGTTTTGAACAAGCATAAAGAAACAGATTCACCTTACAACACCTATAAATACCCGGGACTGCCGCCGGGCCCGATCAATATGCCGGAGATCGTTTACGTTGAGGCTGTTTTGAATTATAAAAAACATAATTATCTGTATATGGTAGCCAGGGACGATTTCTCAGGATATCATCATTTTTCAACAAACCTTCAGGATCATCTGGCCTATGCCAAGAGGTATCAGAGGGCCTTGAACAGGGAGGGAATTTACCGGTAATCATGTACACCTTTGAAACGAAAATACGTGTCAGATATGCAGAAACCGATCAGATGGGATTTGTGTATTATGGCAATTACGCTACTTATTATGAAGTGGCCAGGGTAGAAGCCCTGCGCGCGCTGGGCATCACCTATAAATCGCTTGAGGCAAAAGGCATATTGCTGCCCGTTCTGGAAAATTATTCAAAGTTCATCCTGCCTGCGCGATATGATGATCATCTGACGGTAAAATTGATCCTGGAAAAGATGTCCGGTTCCCGTTTGAGTTTTGCCTACGAGGTATTCAATGAGGAAAAAAAATTGATCAACCTGGGCAAGACAACCCTGGTCTTTATCAGCCGGGATACGGGAAAACCGATAGAAGCGCCGGATTTTCTGGTGGAAAAACTGAAACCTTTTCTCGATGGTCATTGATGCCCTGAAATATCTTGACCGTTTTAAGACATGGAGGAAATTCACCTCTTACCTCGACCGGATCAAAATAGGTCGGCATAAGGCTTCCTTTTATGATGTACTGAAAATATTCCTGATCAGCCTCGAGAAGGACGATATTATCGAAAGGGCCAAAGCGGTAGCATATAATTTCACACTGGCCGTTTTTCCTGCCATCATTATAATTTTTACCATTATTCCTTACATACCGGTACCTGATCTGCAGGAAACCATTATGGAATTCATAGATAACCTGGAACTCACCATGATCGACCAGGTCAGATCCACCATCGAGGATATCATCAGCCGGCCCCGGGGCGGTCTCCTCTCATTTGGTATCATCTTCTCGATTTACCTGGCCACCAACGGGATGCTGTCCCTGATCACCACCTTCAATCATTTTTACAAAACCAAATTTTCCCGGAGTTATATCAGAACCTGGCTGATCGCATTCTTCCTGACCGTGCTCCTGGGTACGGTACTCACCGTTTCCATGATCCTGCTTATCGGCGGAGAGATCACGCTTAATTTTCTGATCGAGCTGGGTATTCTCAACCAGGATTTTCTGTTGTACATGATTATCGGATTGAGGTTTATTGTGCTGGTGGTCATTTTCCAGCTGATGATCTCTCTGATCTATTATTTCGGGCCTTCTGTTGAGGACCGCTGGCATTTCCTGAATCCGGGTTCCTTCATCGCCACTTTTCTGGCTATCGGGGTGTCCTATATCTTTTCCTTCTACCTGACCAATATCGCCGTTTACGATAAATTTTACGGCTCCATCGGGGCTGTGATCGCCTTCATGATCTGGCAGTTCCTGCTGTCGGTGATCCTGCTGCTGGGATTTGTGATCAATGCGGCTATCGATAAGGCCAATAAAGAAGATTATGTGAATATTTAAAAGGATCTTTCGGGCCAACAAGGAAGATTATGAGCATAATCAACAGGATTGGGGGAAGACAAAAGGTAAATTAATGATTAATTCACGAGAACCGGGTAAATAAATAAGGAAGATTGGTGATTATTTAAAAGGATACGTAACGCGTCAGGCGGTCGCCGTAAAGGATAAATTCCCTGGTTAGCTCTATCCATTGTTGTTCCGAGTTGGAAATATATTCCAGGGTCTGGTGGTCGACCATTGAATCGTTTACAAAGTTAATGAGCACTTCATCACCAAGGAGGATCTCCATGGCTTTCCGGTGTGAACCGGCTTCATAGGGGCCTTCCCGCCATTTAAACTCCGGAAGCGATAATTTGAGCTCACGGATCAGTTTCAGCGAATACCATAACGAATGAAAGTGTTCTTCCCGGGGATGCAGTTGAAAGCCATAACAGAGACGGTCTTTGTATTTATGAAAAACGGGTCTGAAAATAAGGGGGCGTAATATCGCCTCCCTGTTGCTTTTATTCCATAATTCGATCCAATCCCTGTCCAGCCTGTTGAAAAAAGGCGCACCGAAGACCTCGAAGGGCCGGGTGGTTCCCCTGCCCTCGCTGATATTGGTTCCTTCGAAAAGGCATTGTCCGGTAAAGACCTTAAGGGTGGAGGGTTGAGGAATATTTGGCGAAGGGTTTATGAGTATGTTTTTGATATGATCCGGGCCTTCGTGTTCTATTATTTCAAGGTCAAAATCCGCATTGAGCTGATCCCTGACGAAAAGACTCAATTCCCCGATAGTAAGTCCATACCGGTGCGGTATACCGGGCCAGCCGATCAGTGAACTGAATTTTTCTGCCAGAGGCGTCCCCTCAACCTGCCGGCCTGCCAGGTTAGGATGATCAACAAGAATTACGGAAGGTTTTTTATCCATTACCTTTATGCTCTGAAAAAGTTGGGCTATAGTGGTCACGTAGGTATAATACCGGGCACCTACATCCTGGATGTCGATGATGATCAAATCCAGACCATCAAGTACGGAAAGGTCCGTTTCAAACCCCTTTTGCGAATCCGAATACATTGAAATAGCATCAACATCCTCCTTCAGGAAATAATACCGTTCTTTCAGATCGACGGATTCCTGGTCCTGCAATTCGGCAAAGAACCCGTGTTCGGGGATAAAAAGCACTGAAAGATCGGCTTTTTCAACCAGAAGCTGAGGCAGGTATTTCTCTTCAGTGAAATCAAAAGCTACCTGGTTGGAAAAAAGGGCTGATCTAGATCCGGAATGATATTTATCCAATAAACCGAATAGCTCAATATATTGCTTTTTCACGATATATTATTTAAAAGTAAAAAATCATAACTATATTAATAAACTTAAAACAAAAAATCACTTTCTATGAAGATGGAAAAGATTATGATGTTATCCTTATTCATTTTTATTACAGCATGTCAACAACGGCCGGCTACAGAAAATGAGGAACAGAAAATATATAGTCCGAAATACATCCAGCGAACCATGAACCTGCTGGCTACAAGCACACCTCAACTTAAAAATACGGTAAGGATACTGGTCTATGGGCAGTCACTCAGCGCCCAGGACTGGTGGCTGCAGGTTAAAGATCATCTTGAAGATAAGTTTCCTGACGCCAACCTGATCATGGATAACAAATCGATCGGTGGATTTTCATCCCAGATCCTTATCAGGACAGTAAAACGGGATGTCCTTGATTTTTACCCCGATCTGATCATTTTCCATGTATTCGGTTCTGATAAAAAATATGAGGAAGTACTGGTCCAGATGCGATCTCAAACCGCTGCAGAGATCATGATCTGGAATGATCCTCCGAACAAAGTGCCGCCCAGTGAATGGAATACCGAAATGTCGTATGAAATAGTTCCTGCATTGGCAGAAAAATACCACTGCAAGCTGATCGATCTCCGGACACCCATCAGGGAAATGCTGAAAGAGGAAGGGCTTGTCTACGCAGATGAGTTTACCAGGGATGGCACTCATTTCAATGAAAAGGGTTGTGATCTGATCGCCAGCCTGATCATACCTCACCTGGTATATGATGATCAATACCCACCGGATCCGGATGAACTGCTTACCATTTACGAAATAAACAGGGATGTCAGGTGGGAAAATGGAGAACTGGAATTACCGTTTGAAGGCAACAGGATTGATGTAGTTACTGGTGCCAATCCCGATTCGCAGAATACGTGCAGGATTCGGGTGGATGGCAAAAAACCTTCGGAGTTCCCGGAGGCCTACAACCACACCCGGCCCAATGATAACGGTAAAGGCGGGTGGATCTGGAGTGTTGGTGCACCGGTCCGGATCGGAAGAGAAACACCCTGGGTCAACGAGACCTTTACCCTGACCTTTGATTCACTGAATTATGAAGACCGATACCTTACTTTTCATGTAGAAGGTTCTGATTGTGGTTATGAAGGGAAGGGCAATAACCATGAAGATTATATTTCCAATTCAGGCAGGGTAGTGATTGAAGCAAATGAGGTGAATGATTCCATCCCGGGCGACTGGCATGTTTTCCGGAATTATGATGTGCTGGAATTTCAGATTGAAAAAGGCTACCAAACGAAATGGAAAACTTACCTGATGGGCATGGATACATTCGTTCCGGAATCGGTGGAGGATGAGTCCATCGAAAACAGCACCACACTGATCAAGGGTATTCCCAATGCAAAACATACACTTAAACTGATCAGTACCGGTGATGAAGTCCCTGATATCCGGTACATCAAGATCTACAGGCCATTCCTATAGCATTATGTAAAATGACTTCCCGATTCGGGAAGATAAAAATCAGGTCTGTTTATTCCCGGTATTTTTAAAATTTACCTATCTTTGCCATCTGGATCGACTAATTTAATACAAATCACTCACACGCACATCACCAATTATACAGAGGGTTGGCGGAGTGGTCGAACGCGGCGGTCTTGAAAACCGTTGTCCCTTCTGGGGACCGGGGGTTCGAATCCCTCACCCTCTGCAAGTCAAAAGCCCTGGCACCATAGTGCCCGGGCTTTTTTTATTTTGGGTGCGTTGAAAGTTTACTTTCATAAGCAGTCCTTCCTGAGGTATGAAATAATGTAAAAAGTCTGCTCAGTCAAAAGGAGAGCTTTTTTTTCTAATATTATAATTTTAATTAAATTCCAACAATATAGTTAGAAGTTGTCCCAATGAGAAGATCCTATATTTATCTTACGGTTCTTGTTTCCGTTTTAAGCCTTCATTTAAATGCCCAAATCATTCCCGATGAGAGGCGCATCAACTGGAATCCCGGTATTCCCGGGGGTATCCCCCAGGTTAACGAACCGGTTGAAAATGTCATGGATTACGGAGCCGATTCCAGCGGTAAAACAGACAGTTATGAGGCTTTTATCACAGCAATCGATAAACTCCCTTCAGCCGGAGGAGTGTTATATATTCCCGAAGGTACTTATCGGTTAAAATCAACACTCGGTATTGATAAAAGTAATGTCATCATCCGGGGTGCCGGCAAAGGCGTGACCAAACTGATGTCGGAGGCCAGTGGAGTTTCCATCCGGGTTGGATCCGGCATGGCCGGGGACTGGCAGAAAATACGGAGTGGTCATCATAAAGGGTCCTCCCGGATCGAAGTGGAGAACGGATCCGCTTTTTCCGGATATTCCTTCATCGAGATCCAGCAGGAAAATGATTCATCCATTATGTATACCCGGGAAACCTGGATCCAGGGATGGGCCGAAAATTCGGTCGGACAGGTTTTGAAGATTTCCGGTGTGGATGGGAACAAAATCTCGCTGAAAACCCCGCTCCATCACACCTTTTCCGAAAAGCTGAATCCGGTAGCCAGACCGGTTCAAATGGTGAAAAATGTTGGAATCGAAGACCTGTACATTGAAAAGCTCATGCCGGTTAACCATACTGTTTTTTTTCATCATACCGCCTATTGTTGGATGCAGAACGTGGAAAGCTATATGACCAAGCGTTCGCATGTCCGGATTTCGGTTTCCCTGGGCCTTGAAATTAGAGCCTGCTATTTTCACAGGTCCTATGATTACGGTGGTGGGGGGCATGGTTATGGCGTGGAATGTTCAAATCATACAACAAACGTATTGGTAGAGAATAATATCTTTGATTCCCTCCGGCATGCCATGATGGTCCAGACCGGAGCCAACGGCAATGTGTTTGCCTATAATTACTCCGCTCACCCGGTTCAAGGGGCTCCGGGCGATTCGCTTAATGTAGGCTGGATCCCTCCTGATATTTCGGTTCACGGGCATTACCCCTTCATGAACCTTTTCGAGGGTAATGATGTGATGGAAATCGGTATCTCGGATTACTGGGGACCGGCCGGACCGGGAAACACCTATTTACGTAACCGGGTCAGAGGAGAAGGGATTTTTTGTTACGATCACTCACACGAACAGAATCTGATCGGTAATACAGCAACTGCTTTAGTCAATCAGGACAACACTTGTTTGCAGATGGTAGAATACGGCAATATCATCAATGATAATTACCCGGAAGATCAGAGGACAGAACCGGATTTACCGGATTCTTTTTATTTGGATAAAACCCCCGGCTTTTTTAACGATTTCACCTGGCCTCCTTTCGGCCCGGATTCAAAGAAAAACAACATATTGCCTGCTCAGAAAAGATATAAGTAAATAAAAAGCTTCATCTAACCCCAATTATTCATAAACCATTCTCAAAATAAACAGTTTTTACTATTTAAAATATTTATT
>CAZIXF010000072.1:0-17973 GCA_964543195.1 uncultured Roseivirgaceae bacterium | reverse complement strand
TAAATAGTAAAAACGGTTTATTTTGAGAATGGTTTATGAATAATCGGGGTTAATTTATTTTTAAGAAGCTTTACGGGGTGAAGTTTACCGGGTACTGAACAAGGATCCGGATTTAATTTTTTTAAAAAGGCTTTACCGGGGGAAGTTTATTGAGTATTGACCAAGGACCTCAATTTGATTGTAACGGTGTAGAAAAAGAATAGCGGCGTTGAATTTCCTGAAGGAAAAAAATGAATACATCCATCGTAAAATATATACCTGAATTTATGGATTGTAAGATGAAGCAGCTTAATCCTGTATGTTAACGGATCGAAAGGAATTTTTTTAAAACCGGGTAATAGGCCCGCCGGTTATACACCATGTTGGTTACTGCTATGCATTCCTGGGTACAATGGCATTTGGTTTCTTTAATAAATTTCACCGCCTCATTTGCATTGCCGTTTTCCAGCATGGTTCTGATATCATATGCTGATTCCCTTACATTCCCGATTTTCATATCCAATAGTTCACAGGGATGTAAATCCCCGTTTTCCCGCAGGACTATGATTTTTTTCCCTGCTAAACAGGGTAGCTGGGCCTTGTTTAGAAGAACCGTGTCGATGACCATTTCCCGTGAATAAAGATTAACAGCAGAAAACAGCCGGGAATAAATCGAATTGGATCGCAAACGTCTCCGGGTCAGTTTTTCAAAATGATGCACGCCCGAGATATAACGTTCACTGGAAACCTGGTCCAGTCCATTATCACGAATGTCGCCCCTGATGTACAGCAACTTATGTTCATCAACCGGCAAACTGTCCACATAATCACCGACGGATTCGATATGATCCTGATTCTCCCTCATGAAGACTGTGGCTACATTGACCTGGAAATTATTCAGTTTCTTTTTTAACCGGTCCAGCGCCCTGATATTCTCTACCACCCGGCTAAAACCGTTCTTTACCTTACGGATCCTGTCATGTCTTTCACCTATATCATCTATGGCAATTAAGAGTCGAAAAAAGATCTCCGGATTTTCGCCGAACATTTCCTCGCACATTTCAGGGATATCTTGTGAAAAGCCGTTGGTCGGAATGGCGACCTGCCGGGTTCCGGCATGCCTGTTAAATGCCTTTATGATCCCTTTCAGATCTTTACGCAGAAAAGGCTCCCCCCCGGAAATGATTAGCGCATGCACATGTTTTAATTTTTTGGCGATCTGTTCATATTCCTCCCGGGTAAGTAAATCCACATCCTTTTTGTTGAGCTCTTTCCAGTAGAAACACATACTGCAACGGGCATCGCATCGATTGGTCACGAACAGGGTCAAAGTGGCCGGGAGCGGAGAGAAAAATGTTTTTAATAATGATATATATTGAGTCATTCTCATTTCATCATCCCTTTTCCTGTGCTGAAACGTGGTCGCTTGGTATTTTTTATGAACTTTGTTAAGATTCCAAGGCAAGCACCTGAACCGATAACGCAGGAATCAATGAGCAGTAAAATAATAAAGAATACCTTCTGCACACCTTTAATTTTTTTTAAAGATAACAGGATAAATTCAAAATTCAGCATGATGACAGTAAACACCATGACAAGAAGAATCCAGAATAGTTCGTTAAAGAAAAACGCCAGCGGCAGTATGCAGAATAACATCAGGGACAGGAGGGAAGAAATGATTGAATTCAGTCGAAAACTGAAAAACCTTTTTTTGCTCGCCACCTTTTTTGCCATTCTTTTTTCGACGAAAAGTTTACCGAATAAAACAGCCCGGGTAAAATCGCTTTTCAGCAGGCTTACTAAGGAATGATGCTTTTTATGGTCCACACGGATCTTTTTATTCAGCATGATCTTTTCACCGCCTTCAATGAGGCGACTGGCCAATTCCGCGTCTTCTACCGAAGCTGTGCGGTAATTCACGGAAAAACCCCCGTACTGATCGAATACATTTTTTCTGATGCCACACACAGAACTGTACAACGCTGAAATATATATTCCTCCGATCGAAAGATAATCATAATGCTTTCGCAGGTTAAAATAACAACTATACAGGTTGGTATACAGGCAACGGTCCGACAGCATGCCGACAACAGCCGCAATTGCTGGTTTTTTCCTGAATGTTTCCACAAACAAAGCGATCGCTCCTTCCGGTACCAGGATATCCGAGTCGATAAAAATCAGCAGGTCACCTTTGGCTTCTCCGGCTCCCAGGTTGCGGCACCGGGCAGGCCCGTGAGATTCATTAAGCCGGATAAGCTTCACGTTTTTGGCCTTCGGTACAAATTGTGACGAATTATCATCAGAACCATCGTCGATAAAGATTATCTCTTTTCCCGGATATGGGTCGCTTAGGATCTGCTCAACACATTCCCGCAAAGTATCTTTCGCATTTTTAAAAGGTATGATGATACTTATTTTTGTCATATTGCCGTCTCTTTGATATTGACCACTTATTAGGTCCAATAGATCAATTCAGTATAAATAGTAACAGTTCCTGGTTTTCATGTAACTTCGTCCGGTATTGTACGCTTTTTACAGGTCCCTTTCATCTTAATAATCAGCGAATCAAAACCTTTCGGTAAATTTCCTGGCAAGTAAAAAACAGTTTTCCAGGGTCCGTTCCTGTGGAAATAACTGGGACATATTAACTGAATACAACCCATCCAAAGAGGTTTGCGGTGGTGGTTTTTTGTCGAGGTAACCCCTATCAAAAATGGGTTGCGCATAAGGCTGACGGAATACATAACGCTCAATAATATCCTTTTTATCAAATTCCGGGAAAAGTTTTTTCAACCAGGGAATATAATCGTCAATGACCTGCTTGTTGGAAAACCGGTACAAATCGTGTTTTGAATCCAGGTAGCGTGCGATATAAAGGATCGATTCACCTTTATATAAGTCCAGGCCGGTTAAATTGGTATGTTCGATAAGGGCGGCAAAAGGAATGGTTTCATCAAGATTATAGAGCCAGTAGAAATCGCTTACCTTTCTCTTCAGGCGCAATACCGTACAGAGTGAATGGCTATAGGTAATCCTATTCTCCAATTTACTGCCGGAATTGGTCTCTTGCTTCTTTCCATAAGTCATCCGGCCACTGGGATCAGTTATCCGGTCCTTTTTATCCGTCAACTGGGTTTTGGTAGGAGCCTGTTGCTCCTCAGGATCAGCCAACTGGCCCTCAGGGTCAGTTGGCTGGTCTTCTTGGTTGACCATATGGTTTCTGATGCCAACCATCGGATCCACGGGGTTTGATAATCGTTCCCCGGGGTTAGACGACCGGTTCACGGAGCTTGATGACGGGCCACCGGGATCGGCCATTTGATCTCCGGGATTTTTGTTTTTACTTATAATCCGGTCAAGGTGTGGCTCAGCAATGGTGGAAATGACCTTGTTAAACCTGTATTTCTTACCGTTCACCATCAAGGCGCTTACCCTGTTATTTTCTGTTACGGTCCTTTCCACCCTGGCCTCGTATTCAATCCTGCTTCCAGACTGAACGATATACTTTTCAAGATAATTAATGAGCAGTTGAAAACTGCCTTTCAAATAGATCAGTTTTTCCCCGGAATTTTCTTTATGGACCAGGATCTTTTGCCGTAACTTGTTCACCAGCCATAAACCGGAAATATCCTTGTACCGGTCGCCGAATTTGCTGCGGATCATAGGATAGCACATCTGTTGCCATATATTTGTTCCGCAATACCGTGTGATGAGGTCTTCCGCGGTGATCGTATCCCATTTTTTACTCCCGGGACTCAGGAGAATATTCACACCGAGCCAGCAACTTTTTAATAAATTCATAAATGACATTCCTTTCAGAAGGGCTATCTGACGCAGTGAATTAACAGGAGTGACTGTCTGGTCTTTAATGATCCCGATAGAACAATTCTTCCTGATGAGATTATTGGCAAAGCCGGTTTCTTGCAAAAATGAAAGGAGATCTTTATTGAAAGATAAAATATGATGATAAAATTTTTCCAGCGAAATATCCTTGTCGACGGGAAAGGTGCTTAAGGCTCCGCCCGCATGGTTTTCTTTTTCAAATAAAATGACTTTATATCCTTTTTTAACTAGAAAATATCCGGTAAACAAGCCGGTAATTCCTCCCCCGATGATGGCTACCTGTTCATTATCATTAACCTCCTTTGTTTTTTGCGACCTTTCTAAATGAATCATAATCTATTTTTTTTTGATTTATATATGAGATATGAATGAAAAGGAGGATTCGTATTTTTCGTGAAATCTTTTATCCGGCAGGTTATTTGAAGATTATACTGTCGATCCATTATAAAACACATTACTTTTTTGTCTGTTCTGTTTGGCTGGAACTTATCTATTCAGGCAAACCGTTAACTTTGGGGATTCTCGACTTTTCAACCCGCTGGTAATTCCGGGAAGCAATTTAGAGAAAAAGAAAATAAATCCAATAGCAACAGAGGATTTGGATATAAATTAGGTTCAAATCCATTATTATTCATAAATTATCCTCCTATAACCCCGTCGTTAGTTAAATGAGATCAGTTGATAAATTCCGGGTTGCAATATAGCCGGGAAATGTTGTAGTATAAAAACATGGAGTTGATTCCCGTTAAAGTCGAATGTCATTCCGGATATAAAGCCGATGAATATCCCCGGAAATTTATCTGGGACGATGTTGAATTTGAGGTCAAAGATGTAATTGATCGCTGGTATGAGGGATATGCAAAATCCACTACACAGCCTGTCAATTATTTCAAGGTGAAAACGGAACTGAAAGGAAGTTTCATGTTAAGGCATGAAATAAAGGACGATAGATGGTTTCTTGTGGTGTAAAAAGTATAAATCTATTCCAATGATCCGGATTACCTGGCCCAAACACAATTCCTTCTGCATTCAGAAGAATAAGATATATAAAATATAATCCCTGACATCAGCAAGCTCCAGGCAAAGAAAATGATATCACCCCCTTTCCTTTGCCGGTCAAGACCGTCATCACCAGGCCTCCCTGTCATCCATTGTTGCTTTATTTAAGGTGCTAAACCCGCCGGTATTCGAATTTATTCTTACCCGGTTCCGGGATTGGATACCTGCCTTCAGGACCTGCCTGCAGCGGTGCGGGAGAATCCATGGTAAACGTATCGATTCCGGGCGCGAACTCATGATCACAGTTAAAAATTTCATCATAGGTAACGATCCGGCCTGTATGGGCTGCCATTCTTCCCATCGAAGTCACCAGGCTGGCTTCAGCACCCCTTTTCACCTCATTGAAGGGTTTATCCTCGCGGATGGCCTCGATGAGGTGATCCCATTCGAGCTGATAAGGGTTGGGTTCTTCCTCGAGGAACCTCCATACGACGTCATCCGTTCTGCTCAGGTCCTGTCCATGATTGATGCGGCACTTTGCCGGCGTATGGCCTCCCTGTGAAATGACCGCCGAACCCTTGCTTCCATGAGCGTAACTGGCAAATTCATTATGACAGCCGTTGATGCACCTTCCGTCCAGGAACAGTTTGGTGCCATCGGCAAAAGTGTATTCAACTGAATAGGTATCAAAATTCTGATCGACCGAATTATCACGGTAATGCCTCCCCCCGACAGCATGGGCTTTTACAGGCCAGGCATCCTTCATCCAGCAGCATTCGTCGATATGGTGTATGTAAAAATCGCTGAAATTGCCTCCGCTGGCCCAGAGGAAACTGTGGAACCGCTTGGTCTGGTATAGCAGTTCGCTCATACCCGAGGGTACGGGATCCGACCTAAAAAAGCCGATGGGGCCGTGCATCCTGTAGGCGCGCATCGTGATGATATCGCCTAGATAACCATTCTGGATCCGGTCATAAAGCTCCCAGCGGGCCTCACAATGGCGGCACATCAGTCCCACACCCACTTTCAGGTTCTTCTTTTCGGATTCTTCCGCCAGCTTGAGCATCTTGCGTGTGGTGGGTCCGTCAACCGTAACCGGTTTTTCCATAAATACATTGAGGCCTTTTTCGATGGCGTAGGTAAAATGTACCCATCGAAAAGCAGGGGGGGTAGCAAAAATCACCACGTCGCCGGGGTTGAGGCAGTCCATGGCATGTTTATAGGCATCGTAGCCAATAAATTTTTGATCTTCGGGTACATCCACCTGTTCGGGATGAATCATCTTCAGGTTATCGTAACTGGTTTTGAGACGCTCCTCGAAAATATCGGCCATGGCCACCAGTTTGATGGGGCCGTTCTTTACCGACATGGCATTGGAGGCAGCGCCGGAACCTCTTCCACCGCAACCCACCAGGGCCACCTGAATGGTATTGTCCTCCCCGGGATATACATTGGGCACAAAACCTGCCGTCATCGCAGAAGCTACAGTGAATTTGCCGGTATTCTTTAAAAAATCTCGTCTTGATAGGGGTTTCAGATCTGTATTATTCATTACTCATTCCTTTTTATTTTAAAACCGATGCAATTTAAAAAAAATTATTTCCTGACAAACAAATTACGCTGTTTTGATTTAGGAATTGTATTCCACCGAATCCTTAACGAGGTATCGGATGCTGAAGGAATAACAGGATAAAAATACCTTGCAATCAGCGTAACTGCAAACAACATTCATTCTGATTAAGCAGGATAATTTAAAAAAATAATGGAAATATGGATCAGGGAAATCCATCGGTGGCTGCCCCAATTATTAATCCGGTTTGTAAGTGGCATATGCCGGGCGGAGAAGAATTGACCGGCATCGAAGTTTTCAAGGAAAGTGATGGGCAGTTCAGAAAAGGTTTTGGTAATATTCATCACAGGGTGGAAGATCTGATCACGGAAGGGGATAAGGTAGCAGCACGTATTAAAAAAGCTACGGTCTATGAGGGAACTTATAGCGGAGATAAATCATCCGGAAATGAATTAATGGTGACGGTGATAGCCATCTACAAGTTCCGGCACGGTAAAATAATAGAAAGCCGGCTGGAATATGATGCACTGGGATTAATGCAGAAAGTCGGCGGAGTAAAATAATCCGCCACCGAAGGGCAAAGTGAAAAAAATGAATGACGGTTGGGTAAGTATTCCCGGGGGATCATTACAAGTTGTACATGAAGTTGTACATGGAAGAATTTGCAGATTTGATCATGACAGTCTGGCCTCATATATGAACAGGTTCATCATATTGCAAACGGATGTTTAAGTACACTGAATTAGTTTTTGCCCAAAAAATAACTCCATTTAGCTTGCCAAAAGCAGCCAGAAAGCTGGTATGTCAATCTCCCGGAATGCAAAGGACAGCCATATGAAATATGACTGTCCCTAAAGATGATGATTTGGTTCCAGGCAGTTTTTCGTCTTTGATAGCCAAAACTCAGGACTGGTTCCATCTTCTGAAAGTAAGATCAGGCAGCCGGGGATGGCTGTGCTTTGGGATTTGGTCCATACTTGTTCTCACCAGGGTCACCTTCCAGAACCATCAGTACCAAAAGCCAGATTACTCCGATGATGGGGATAAATACGATCAGGATCCACCAGCCGCTTCTTCCGGTGTCATGCAGCCGACGAACAGCAACGGCCAGAGAAGGGATCAGCATGGCCAATACATAAATACCATAAATCGGGCCGTAGCCGTATTGACCCATGGTCAGACCCAGTGCATTATCCAGCATCACCGCAACGGCCCCGAAAATGATGTAGAACAAGACGAACATCCAGTATTCCATTCTTCTTGCTCTTCCGCTGAAGACAGCGTACTTTTTTAAAACTTGCAGATACCATTTCATAATTGTGAGTGTTTTAAGTTAGGTGTTAATTGAAATGTTTTCATTGAAATTCGAATGGATTTCAATTTAAGAAAAAAATAGAAAGGAACAAATCATTCCTGAAAACAAGACAATTATATCCGTCTTCGCCCTTCTTCCTTCCCCGCCAGAACCAGCCTCCGTTCATTTTGTGTTAAGGTCGCCATCAATCCGGCACACCTGCCTTCTGTAATTGTTTGAGATATCCGGCAATCTGGTCGATAGGAGGCTCCATGGCACCAAGTATCACGGTTTTTATGGCCACAGAGTCTCCAAGGCACAAGGAATTACAAATTTTTGAGCTACGGAGGCTTGGAGGCACCAAGTATCACGTTTTTTTAGCCACAAAGGCTCCATGACACCAAGTATCACGGTTTTTATGGCCACTTGGATGGCAGGAGACACAGGGGAGTTAAATTTGTTAAGGGTAGATCTCTTCTCCTTTCAATATGTTATTTGTCATAAAAATCTTCCGGCAAACTGTGTAACCGATAATTATTCATTTTATTTTCGCCTGTGGAATATATAAAAAACTAACTTTGTGAGTTCATGTGGCATGTGTTGGTCAATACAAAAAGTTATTTCTTCTGGCTGGTGGCCGTATCCCTGGTCTGTTTTGTGCTGGAACGGTTCTTTGCATGGAGAAGGGACCAGCCCGTATGGAGAAAGGATCTCTGGCAGGATGTGTTCTTTCTTATATTCAATGGACATTATGCCGGGCTGTTATTGGCCATGCTGGGAACGTTCCTGATCGAAAAGACGGCGGGCTGGTTTGATTTCGAATATATAATCAATGATTTACAATCGGTGACCCTGCTGGCCGGCTGGCCGATCGTTCTTCAGGCCTTCGTGTTTCTACTGGCAAAAGATTTTGTGAGCTGGTTTGCCCATATGCTGTTGCACAGGGTGCCCTGGATGTGGGAACTTCATAAACTGCATCATAGCATTACCGAGCTCGACTGGATAGGGAATTTCCGTTTCCACTGGATGGAGATCGTTATTTATAAAGCGTTTACCTGGCTTCCCCTCCTGCTTCTGGGTGTGGCCGGCAATGTGATCCTGATCATAGCCGTCATAGAAACCTTCATCGGTCATCTCAATCATTCCAATATTCCCTGGGGCTATGGAAAAATGGGTTATATCATCAATAATCCCCGTTTTCATGTCTGGCATCACGATATGGTGAATCACGGACGATACGGTCAGAACTTCGCCATCGTGTTCAGCCTGTGGGATTGGATATTCGGCACGGCTTATTTCCCCAAGGACAGCAAAATGCCGAAGGAACTGGGGTTCGATACGATGGCCCAGTTTCCCCGGAGTCTGTGGAAAAGACTTGTCCACCCGGTCTGGAAAGTGATAAAATAAAAGACTCATAGTAGGACTTAAATTATCTCTGGCAGATGTTATCATTGAAAACCGGTCAGATTATTACTTTAATTACATCCTCTATTGAGTTGAGTCATGCTATGAGTTGAATTCAATCAGAATTCACCCCGCTGCAATTTTTTGAAGGGGGAGGTTTTCCTGTTTTTGAACCCATGATACGCAATTTCCGCCAGCAGTATAAGGGATGCGGCAATGGCCGTTACGGTAATCCCGGTATGGTCAGTTCCCTGTTTGACCGCAATGGCGATAAAAGCCCAGATACCCACCGCTGCCGATTCCCTGAGGTTCCTGGTGAAGACCAGCCAGGAATAAATTCCCGTGGCTGTCAGGATCATGGTGATCGTCCAGAGTTGAGGGGAAAGGGGAGACCCGTCCCACCCGAGGGCCGTCAGCCAGGCCGCTATATTGGTCACGGTGGCAATGATGATCCAGCCAAAATAAATCACGACCGGCCACCAGACAAAGAAGATGATCCGCACCGTTGCATCCCAGATCTCCAGGTCCAGCCTGAAAACCAGCACGATCAGCGACAGCAGCAGGACCAGCATGGCCAGCACGGAAAATCCAATATGATCATTCAGCCAGAGATACAGCCAACCTGTATTGGCCAGGTTGGCGACAATAAAATAGATGCCGGTTTTATCGATAATTTCCCGGTTCGTTCTTTTGAAAAAGACAATCCATTGAAATACGACAAAACTGATCAGCAACAGATAGATCAGCCCCCAGATGGAAAAAGCATAACCGGCCGGAGCGATCAATGTTTCATATTGCCGGCTTACCTCACCTACATTTTGATCGTTTATTTGGCCCGTTCCTGCCAGATAATTCATCAGAATAACCAGGATAAGCGTAAACGTATTGAGAATCAACAACACAACTCTGTTCATGGGAAAGGATTTTTATGACTAGTGCATAAGATGATTAAATCCGCTTTCAAAATATATAAGCAGTTTTGACACTTGATTGTTTGAAATACCCTGTCAGCACGACCTGTTCTGATATATCTACAACACATATCCGGCCAGTGCTTTCTGAACATCGTAAACATTCGCCGATTTATTGGTTTTTTTCACAATACTCGGTTTCGTTTCACTCGATATCCGGATCTTCAGTTCGGCATCCAGGTCAAAAGTGCCGGCTGTTTCAATACCGAAGCGGGATATGCTTTTATATCCGATTAGAGAGATATTCTGTTTTTTTGCCGGAAAGCCTCTGTTTATCGACCAGGATAAGCCTCTTGTTTGTGAAAATGGACGTGTCAAAACAGATACTTCACAATACTAACCCCGAGCACTCCAAGCGTAGTAAGTCCTGCCGACCAGATAATGATCCCGATTATCACAAAGAACAGTAACCGTCCGGTATCCCTGACCAGGGTCATCCCTAAAAGGATCGTAACAATGGGTCCGATTAATCCGGTAACAATCAACCCCAGTCCCATAGTACCGTGCCGGTCCATCCAGAAGGTAAAATTGTTTTTCTTTTTTTCCAGTTTGTCTTCACCTATTCGCTTGGTGATCCATTTTTTAAAACTTTCCCCGGAATAATAGAGTATCAGCACTGCAGTGATCGATCCCAATGCGGTAAAGGCGGTAATAATGACAGGATGAGCCTTTAATGCAATACCCACCGGCACACCTTTATACAGCCCGGTAATGCCGGCCAGGTAAATAGCGCCAATTTCTAACAGGATCTCTTTCATAAGATGTCTTTTAGCGGGGAAAAAATAATGAAAATATATTAAATGGCCGAGCCCTAAACTTCAAGCACAACCCTATCTTTCATTCAACCCAAAAACAAACTTGGGGTCAAATAAACAACCCCCGGAAGACCACTAGGCCTTTCCGGGGCTAATTACACTTACAACATTATTATGAAACATCAACACAAATCAATAATCCATAAAAATCAGATATATAATAATCTGGCCTTTTCAGTCGGGCATTCCAGGGATTCCTTTATTCATTTTGATCCATGGTTTCCTGATTCTCCACGGGAGGTTTACCCATCAGACCATTTTTAAAGTTATCCCAATCTGAAATTATCAGAAATAATACCACGATAAAAATGATGGAAATAATGATTTTAACAAACTTTATCATAGCGTTAATATTTTATATGAGCGTATTATTAATTGTTTTGCACTTTGTAGAGTGCAATATTGAATGCAGTGTTACAAGGTCCCAAAATCGGACCAGCACCGGCCATAAAAAGTGTTCTTAAAGCCCATCCCGCATCGTACGCAAAAGATCCGCCCCCGCTGATTTCAGTCAGGGCTGTTTTGTCTAGATATTGTACTGTGATTTCTGTAGTTTTCATAACTGGTATATTTTAAATTGAAAATAGAATAATTTATTTTAAAAAGAAATGAAAAGTTAAAAATTTACATTTAACGGCAAAATGTTCTTAACTTATTTGACAGGAGGCTTTCCGGCCAGACCTGCTTTAAAATTTTCCCAATCGTTGACGATGGCTCCCACAATTGCTGTGGTTACACCCGCAACAACAATAAGCCACCCTCCCTCAATTTTCTGAAGTTCAGGTTGAGAAAGTTCCTCCAAATCGGAAACGCAATTTAATTTTTCCATAACCGTATTAATAAATCTGATCCAACACTTACAGGCAGTTGGATTCTCCTGTTTTTAACCGGTTAATTATGTGTCCAAGGTAATCCCCCAGGGTGAAAAAACATTGCAGTCTGAGTTTTCTTACCCCCATAAATCTTTTTTTCTTCATTTTTTTCTATGAGGGTAAGTGAAAAATCTATTTTTAACCTGCACGGTTCCTCATAATGATAGGTCTTCCTGATTTTGTTATAACTTACCGGTGCACCTATATCTCTTAGCATTTCAATGATATTAAATACCTGCCTTTTACTCAGGCCCAGACGATCACCCAGTTCTTCCGGTGTTCCGGTTTTACCCTGAACGATCAACCTGTTTACCAGTTGCAAACGTTCGATCTGTCTTATAAAATTCATGACTCCCTTTCGTTTGGTTTAAATATGATTTCCATTATACCTTTTCCAGATCTTCCCGTATTTATCACTCGAGTTGAGCAAATCATGATGATTACCCTGACCAACTACCTTGCCGTTGTCAAGTATTATGATCTGATCGGCCAAGGCGGTGGTATGTAAACGGTGTGAGATCAGAATTACGGTTTTACCCCGGTCCCGTAATTCCTGCATGGTCAGTATGATGGCTTTTTCGGTTTCCGGGTCCAGGGCCGAAGTGGCCTCATCAAAAATGACGATCTCGGGGTCAGGATATAACATCCTGAGTATCGCAAGCCGCTGACGCTGGCCCCCTGAAAGGTTCATACCATTTTCACCAAGATAAGTAAAAATTCCATCGGGGAGGCCATTAATAAAATCATTCATTCCCAGTTTCGCTGATAATTTAAGGATCCGCTTTGTATCGGGATTGATTTCACCGAGGGCAATATTTTCCAATATGGTGCCTGCAAAAAGGTCGATGTGCTGTGGAACAATTCCCATGATGCATCTCAGGCTTTCTTCATTAATGAAGTTTAGGTCATAGGACCCGATAAATATTTTACCGCTTTCAACAGGATACAGCCTTTTCAACATGGCGGCAATGGTAGACTTACCGGACCCGCTTTCACCGATAATTGCAGTAATCTCTCCGCTTTTCATCGTTAAATTAAGATCTTCAAAAACGGTTACCCTTGTTCCATACCGGAAAGTCACCTGTTCAAACCGGATATCCCCGGTTCCCTCCCCGGATAATTCCAGCTTGTTTTCAGCGGAGTAGCCCTCAAGATCCATAATTTCAAATAACCGGTCAGCAGCAATTCGCGCGTTCTGATATAATTTGTTCGCTCCGATCAAGCTGCCGGCAGGGGTCGTAAAATAACCAAGTATGGCATAAAATGACATTAATTCGCCTGGTGTGATCACCTGTTCCATCGCGAACCCGGCACCTGTCCAGAGTAGAATAATGGTAAATAACCTGGATATCATGAAGGAAGCATCTCCTGTAAATATGTTGTTCATCCCGGATTTATACACAAAGCGCAAAAGATCCACAAACCTTGTTTCGGTTTTTAGTTGAATATACTTCCTCATGCCGAACACTTTAATGGTTTTGATCCCATGTATCGATTCCACCATCTGGGATTCCAGCTCGGCTGCTTTTTCCATCACTTTTCGTTCAACCTTTCGGTTGAAAAGATCGGATAGCCAGAAGATCAATGAGTAAAATGGAATGATGAGCAACATGATTAAAGCCAGCTTCCAGTAATAAGTAAACATCAGGCCGAACGAAAAGATCAGAATGAAAAAATTAATTAGTATACCGATCCCGGACTCATTAATAAAATTGCGGATCTTAACGGCATCGTTGATCCGGCTGATGATCTCTCCGGTCCGCATGCTGTCAAAAAAACGCTGGGGAAGCGTGAGTAAATGATTATAATAGCCCAGAATAAGTTTAGCATCGATTTGCTGGCCGGTCTTTAAAATGAATATGGATTTGAAGACATTCAGTATTACCTGTATGATCAATAATATGATCATTGCGACACTCAGTAAATTAAGGAGATTATAATTAAAACGGGGCAACACGTTATCGATGATCTTTTGTACATAAATGGCTAATGACAGCCCTATGAGTGTATACAGGGCAGCACCGAGCAATGCCTGGACTAGCACGGAGGTATGCGGTTTGAGTAAATACCCGATGCGGCTTTCAATTGAGACCGTTTCTTTTTCAGGGATGAAATCATTACCCGGTAACAGTAGGATTAAAACACCGGTCCAGATCTCTGCAAACTTCCCGGTTGAACAGGATATCATTTTTCCTTTGGCAGGGTCCATTATCTTAACAGTCTTTTTATTCACCTTGTATATCACCACATAATGATGCAGGTTTTTGTTGATGATCACATGGGCGATTGCAGGAATGGGAACCCGGGGTAGCACTTCTGTTTTTCCTTTGACTCCTTTTGCTGAGAAATGAAGTTTTTCAGCCGCCTCGATGAGGCCTAATGCACTGGTCCCTTTACGGTCTGTTCCTGCGATTTGCCGAATCCTGGAAATAGGTACCCTTAGTTTATAATGGGCAGCCACTGAGGCAAGGCAGGCTGCCCCGCAATCGGTAATGTCTCTTTGTCTGATTAATATTCCCTTTTTCATAGCTGGTAAGGGTTTGTTAACGAACGGATTTAATTTTTTGTGGGTTCAGCCAGTCATCGGCCCTGTCAAAAATCAATTGGTATACACTTCTTCGCGTAATTATAAAACTGGACTGTATCGTCATTCCCTTGATCAGGTATCCCCTGAACCCGTTTTTGATCGAGAGATATTTCTTCTCGAGTTCACATTTAATTATGAAAGCAGGTTGCTTATTTTCAGTAAGGTATGCATCGCCAGAGATTTCCTGGATCGTACCATTTATTACACCCCATTCCGCTGAGTTAAACGCATCAATCCTGAACCTGCCGGTTTGTCCGACCTTTAATAAACCAATATCGGAGGGCGGGACCCAGCAGGTGGCTATCAGGGCAGTTTGAGGTGAGATCTCGGTTAACCGGTTGCCCTGCTGGATATACTGGCCGGCCTCTGTGTTCATTACATTTTGAAGGATGCCATCGACGGGTGACAAAATCACATATTTTTCCAAATCTTTACTGAGCTGGTTTAATTCCCTGTTTAGCGTAAACAATTCATGCTGAAACCCGATAATGTTATGTTGCCAGGTTGCTTTTTGCTGACGGATATCAATTTCCAGTTCTTTTTTAACCTGGCTATAATTTAATTCGTTCAGTTCAAATTCTTTCTCGGATATGATCCTGGCATCATAAAGTTGAACCTGCCTTGAAAAATTCTTCTCTGCATTCTTTACTTTTTCCAATAATTTATCATATGAACTCAGGAATTTCATTTGTTCAAGGCGGTATCGGGAGGTTTTAAGGGAACTTTCCTTGATGAAAGGATCCATTAAAAGGCTCTTTGCATCTTCCAAATAACCCCTCTTCATGGATAACTGATCATTCAGTCTTGCTATTTCACCGAAAATCAGGGAATTGTCCAGGATTAACAAGGTGTCGTACCGGTTTACCTCCTTGTTTTCTTTAAGAAAGGTGGCCAATACCTTCCCCGTTATTGGGGCATATATGTTGTACCGGTTCTCACTGGGCGTGATGATGCCGGAGGCATTGATAAACACATCTACATAAACAAAAGGCGATACGGCTAAAGCTGAGGTTAATGTTACGATGATGGTTAAATAGATTCCGATGGACCGGTTGCGTATGCTGAACGTATGGTATTCAATGGAAGAATGCAGGAATTCCGGAGGGAATAGTTGCTTGTTCATACATGCTGGTTTTTGCTGGTGAAATAGTATAAAGACATAAATATAATATATCTGTGGATTTATGCAAGAAAAAATTTATTCTATCCCCAATGATGTGATGGATGAAAATAATCATGTCATCCAAATACGACCCTCAAAAAAACATAACTCAATATAATACAAATCAATGCGGGTGATTTTCATTCCTGGTATAAACCCTCATCACCGTTTCGATAAGTCATTGTGAACAGTTATTAGTTATTCGACCGACTGATACGGTTTCCCGCAAATATTCAATGATACAGTACCTCGGCAGCGTGGTAAAAATACCTGTGCAGGACCTGATATTCAGATATAAAAAGGACACAGAATAATTTACCGGTCGGATATAGTGGGCTGAAAATTCGTTTATTCGAAATCAGCCGGCAAAGTTAAATTTGCGGTTCACCCTTAATCAGCGGCGAAAAAATTATTAAAAACTTAGTAATTTTTTAGTAAATTGTCACGCTGCTATGCCGCAGGGATACCTGATGGCAATACTTTCGTGGCTAAAAAATAATGCTTTAATGCCACAAAGGTTCGAAGACACCAGGAAACTCCAAGAAAGAAAAATGATAATTTTTTAATCATCGGCATGTAAATAATAATGAAGTATATAATATTTCACACAATGAGTTCTTACATTATCTTGAAAAAAATGTCAATTTTATTTTTATGAAAAAGCAGGCTATAATGATCATTGCACCTTTATTAATTTTTTTAATGCTGGTGGATGCCGTATCCGCACAGGAACCCATAGTTACCTTTGGCAACGAAACACATTGGGAAGATGTGATCGCTACCGTAAAAGCTGAAGGCGAACGGGTCCACTGGATCCAGGTGAATACCGAACGGGATACCTGGCAATTAAAGGACGATATATTGATCTGTTCAGGCCTTCCCATCGGGGTGATCCGGAGCGAAAAGAAATATGAAAATTTCGTTCTGCATATCGAGTGGAAACATATGGAGGCAGGCGGCAATTCGGGTGTGTTTGTATGGAGTCATGCCGAGCCGGGAGACAACCGGCTGCCTGATGGCGTGGAAGTGCAGATGCTTGAACTGGACTGGGTGAACCAGCATGTCCGCAATGGAGAGAAGCCCCCGGAGGCTTATGTCCATGGTGAACTGTTCGGTGTGGGCGGTGTGGAGGTAGTGCCTGATAACCCCCGCGGAAAACGCAGCAAATCGGTAGAAAACCGTTGCAAGGGCAGGGGAGAATGGAACACCTATGATGTGGTATGCGTTGACGGAACCATCAAACTATCGGTCAATGGCAAATTCGTGAACGGTATCAGCAAGGCCTCACAGAAGGAAGGATACATCTGTCTTGAATCCGAAGGAGCGGAGATCCGGTTCCGGAATATCCGTATCATGGAATTGCCTTGATATCCATAATAGATGTCATACTATCATAGGATTATTTTCCAGTCGATTCTCCATACAGACCGGTTCATTACAGATAATTTTCGCCGGGGATATCCTAAAAACGGATTGACATTTTAAAACGCAGCCAATGAACTTTCTGTTTTTTTAATGATGGTGCCCATGCCCGGAACCGGAATTTTTCATATCCAGAAGTACCTCCCCCGAATCCCCGAGTAAACCGATCGACCATCGTATGATTACCATCGAACTGACCAGTGCAGCAACGGGATCGATAAAAGCCTGGTCCCAGATCATGGCCGCGGTGAGGCCGAAGATGGCAGTAAGGCTGGTCAGGGCGTCGGCAATTACATGCAGGTAGGCAGCCCGTATATTATGATCGGAATGCTCATGTTTATGATGTAATATGAGGGCGCTGACCACGTTCACTACCAGGCCGATCACGGCCACCATGATAGCTTCCCGGTATATGATATCCAGTGGCTCGTAAAACCTTTTCACCGCTTCCACGATAATGGCAAAAGCGAAGATCAGCAGCAATAAGCCGCTGGTGAAACCGGATAGCGACAGGATCTTTTCCGGGTTACCCCTGAATTTTTTACTGCCCGATACTTTCCTCACGATAATATAGGCAATCCAGCTCAACCCGATGGCCAGCACATGCGAGCCCATATGAATGCCATCGGCGAGCAATGCCATCGAATTGGTGATAAGCCCGAAAACAATTTCAACTACCATGGTCACGGCAGTCAGCAAAACCACCCACATGGTCTTTCTTTCGTGTTCGTGTTTATGTTCCGCCATTATTTTTAAAACCAGATTCCTTCATCCAAAAAATCAACCAAGACCAGAAAACAAATATGTTCAATTATGCTAAAGAAATAAAAATGCTTAATACGAATACTATCCCGGCATAGATTCTTTTGATGACTGTTTAACATTTAGAACTTTCAATAAACATTCTATGATGCTGCGTTGAGATGATCGAATAGAATTGTCCGGTTCAGATCCTTTACTTTTATAGCAATTGAAGAAATTTTTTTAATAAAATCTTAACCCCGATTATTCATAAACCATTCTCAAAATAAACCGTTTTTACTATTTAATATATT
>CAZIXF010000071.1:0-18824 GCA_964543195.1 uncultured Roseivirgaceae bacterium | reverse complement strand
TTAAATAGTAAAAACGGTTTATTTTGAGAATGGTTTATGAATAATCGGGGTTAAACAAAACAATATATATTCTGAAAAACTAATACCATTTAAAAATCTTCAATCCGGCAATGAAAAATACGAATCCCATTACAAGAAGTAAGATAAGGGGAAGCCAGACAGCTGAAAAACCGGCTCCTTCAATAAATATACTTCTAATCCCATCGGTCATCAATGTCAGCGGAAGCAATTTAATGTAAGGGATCAGCGGATCGGGGAAATTATGATAACTGAAAAATATTCCGGAAAGTACCATAAGAGGGAACACCATTACGTTGATCAGTCCGTTACCGATCTCCGTGTTTGCCGTTCTTGAAGAAATGAATATGGCGATCCCGGAAAAGGCCAGATTCCCGGCGAGGAATACTGCCATCAGAGCCGCTAAATTTCCCTGAATGGTTACATCAAAGACCATCCAGGCAAAAAGGAATAACAATGCGGATTCAATTAGATTCATAACAATGCGAACCGTGATGAGCGAAAAGAGGAAATGGGATTTTCTCATGGGGGTGGCCACCATTCTTCGCATCAGCTTTTTAGCCCTTTTATCAATCAGGTTATAACCCAGTCCCCATAAACAGGAAGTCATCACCCCCATTGTGATCAATCCGGGGATGAGGAAATCAATATACCGGGTTCCTGTAATGGTTAAAGGTTCCACGTTGGGATTCTGCATTTCAGCCGGTGCTCTTTTTTTATTGAGAATCGAAGAGACTTTCCTGTACGTGAGTTCTGCCTCTGAGTTGGAAGGGTCGAAATGATACCGGATCTCGCCTGTTTTATCGCTAACTATCAAACCCAGTGTTCCTCTTTTCAGTTGGACCATGGCTTCATTCCAGGTCATTTTCCTGAAAATAAGGGTAGTGTTCCCTAAATGTTCACTTTTTAATTTTATATGATAATCAGGTGTGTCACCGTCTTCGGGACTATGCCTATCCCCGTATTCCTTGAGATAGGAGATGATGGGTGAGGAGTCGGTTGTGGAGTCTGAAACTAGAGCTACAGTGCGTTCGATGTCAGGTTTTTTTGTGAACGCAATGCCCAGACCAAGCGACATGAGGATGGGGAATATAATACCCCAGAAAAGCACACCCGGCTCCCTGGATAATTCCTTGGAATAGGCAAAAATCATGTATCGCAACTGGCGGTATTGGAAAAACTTATTCATCGAGATGTCTGCCGGTTAAGGAGGTGAAAAGGTCATCCAGTGTTTTACCTCGCCATTCCAGGTTGGCCAGTGAGAGATCTTTGGATTTCAGATATGAAATCAGATGGGAAAGCTGCTTTTCTGCCTGGGGCAGCACAGCCCGGCCCGATCTTTTTTCAACATCCCATTCTATAATAAATGGCGCATCGGAAAAGGAGAATTTTGACAGGTCCCTGCTCTCTTCAAGCGTAAAATCAATAACCTTTTCACCGTTTTCTTCCTGCAGAAGTTTTTTTAACGTTCCTTCCCGAAGAATTTTTCCCTGATCAAGAATGACGATATAATCACAAAGCACTTCAGCCTCTTCCATATAATGGGTAGTAAGGACAAGAGAGGTTTTAGATGTTTCTTTCAACTTCAGCAGGATCGACCATATTTCCCGCCGTGCATTGGGATCCAGGCCCGTGGTTGGTTCATCGAGTAGCAGGATCTTGGGCTTGTTCAACAGGGCTATGCCCAGGGCAAGTCGCTGACGCTGTCCGCCTGAAAGGTTTACCACCAGCGATCTTCTTTTTTCCTCCAGTCCCACCAGCTTAAGTATTTCTGTTACCCTCGGTTTCCCCAGGTCATAAAAACTGGCGAAAAGCCGTAATGTTTCCCAGGTGGTAAGTTTATCGATGAAACGGGTTTCCTGAAGGGACAATCCGATGTCATAATGAAGTTCCTTGCTATGGCCTTCCCACCTTTTATCAAGTATTCTGATCTCACCCTTGTCGGGTAGCTGTATGCCTTCGATCATCTCTACTAAGGTGGTCTTACCTGCCCCGTTAGGTCCCAGTAAGGCTACGAATTCACCTTTCCTGATATGCAGGTCAACCCCGCGGACTGCGTAAACCGTTTTAAACGACTTATGCACATCGTTGACTTCGATCACATACGGAGATTTTCCTGGCCCCATTTTTACATCAAAAACTTTTGCAGGGTCAAAAATAAGAGTAATTTGCGGGATTGATGAAAAATGAATTAAATTTCTCGATATCAACCTTTTACCGGAAATGAATCTGGAATAACTATGTACAGCGATTTACACTGCCACATCACTTTGAAGAATTTCATGCGTGCCGATCAGGTGAATGCCTGGCAAACCGTGCCATTTGACGAAAAGGACCAGATCAAATGGTCAAAATCAGGAAATTATACGCAGAGTGATTTGGGTACCCTGGCTGAGAACAGGGGAAAGCTCATTTGCACAGCACTCCATCCGGTGGAAAGGGCTACCCAGAATAACTTCATCAAAAGATTTATCAATCTCTTTGTATCCCAGTTTAAGGGGAAAATTGTGAAAGATAAGATCCGGCAACCCTATTTTAATACACTTAATGAGGAATATAACTACCTGGCAGGGCAACCTGAGGAACATGACGGCAGACGCATGCGTTTCATAAAGGACAAAGCAGATCTTGATGCTCACTTCAATCAGGCTGATGTGAATGTAATGCTCAGTATTGAAGGCTGCCACGCTTTTGAGTCAGAGGAACACAACCGGTCAGGAGAAAAAGAATATGAGGAAAGCATCCTGAATAATGTGGATGCAGTGAAAAACTGGGATCACCGGATATTGTTCGTTACGGCAACGCATATGGCGTGGAATTATCTGACCGGACAGGCTTTTCCGTTCCCTTTTCCGGCGCTACTGAAATTGTTTTTCAGGAAAAATTTTCTGCCTCCTGAAAATGGCATTACACCGCTGGGATGGAAGGTTTTCAGAAAGCTGCTCGATTCATCCGGACGTCACGGAAAACCGGTGCTGATCGATGTAAAGCATATGCATCCGGAAGCACGTTATGAGTATTATACCTTTCTGAAAGAGCCTGATAATAACTACAAGCATCCTATCGTTGCTTCCCACATCGCAGCGGCAGGAATACCCGATCTCGCCGGGTTACTTAAACTTAAAGACCGGCCGGGTGAAGCCAAGGCCTCATTAAAACACTATCCCTATAAGATAAATTTCTGCGATGAAGAATTCAGGATCATTCATAATTCGGAAGGCCTTATCGGGGTAAGTTTTGATGAACGGATCCTGGGTGCCAATTCCAAAAGTTATTCCTGGACCATCGATCATAATAAAAAGCTGCTTTCCAGGGACCCCGGACTCACGGAAGCGCGCGAAAACCTGGATTCAGTATATATCGAAATGCTACTCGATAATATGACCCGTATTGTGAAAGCAATTGGAAGTCCGGAGGGTTGGAAAACAATCTGCATGGGTACGGATTTCGACGGTATCATCAATCCGATAGATACCTGCCCGACAGCCGGATATTTTGATGATCTTGAAGATAAACTGGTTGACAGATTGCCCGGATACCTGCAGGATAATGATCTGTCGGGATTACTTAATGGTCTTGATCCGGAAAAGGTGATCAGGGATTTTATGTATGACAACCTTCGCGAGTTTGTTGAGCGTAATATTTAAGTGCTAATGGTGATCGTATACCTCAGGCAATTCCCCGGTAAAATGGATTGCCCGGGGTCGAACGACCACTCAGGTTTGAATAGTGTTGATTGGCAACTTTTATTCCTGGCGACTCAACCATAACGTCAGATCTTCCCATCAACCGGGTTCATGGGTGGTTCTCGTTGCCATCGAAATTATATGATCTAAAGAATATCGAAAGGCCATGGTAACCCCCGACCCGTTGGTGTTTCCCATAATTTCTGCTTTAAATGATCTCCGGCATGCCGGATTTAAGGCTATTGCACCCTGCAAAGCTTCTGATCTGACCACCGGTCCGGTAACTACAGATCCATAATCCGTATTGATTTCATTTTTGTTTGATTACGTCAACCGGTAATCCAGGGAGTGATTAAGCATCCATTGACCAGAGGAATGAATATTGATTTCCCCAGGGGCTTACTGATCATTTCATTTCAGGAAGCTCCGCGTTTATTGACCTTGATAGGTGTAAACCGGCTGATTTGTTATGCTTAATGGGTCCGTATTTCAACCGGAGTCGATTCCAGACACTCAGCATCAGCCGTCAGCAGGATCGTGCCGGGATCCGCATCCGGATGAATGATTACCAGTGCCCGTCCCCGGAAGGTTTTCACTACAGGCGACTGAAAGCTTTTCAAATCCCTGGGGTTGCCGTTCCCAACTGCCGCCAGCTCGCCCGCTCCGGAAATGGTGAAACGGATATTTACTTCCGCAGCGGGTACCCGGCGGCCCTCTAGATCCACTATATCGATCCGCACATAGGCCAGGTCGTTACGGTCAGCCTGTATCGGGTTTCTTTCCGGTGTAAGCCTGATACGCGCCGGTTCACCGGTGGTTTCCAGGATCACCGAATCCACTTCCGCACCATGTTCCAGCCCCACGGCTCGTAGCGTGCCGGGTTCATAGGGCACTGTAAAATGAACGGTCAGGGCGCTGTCTTCGGAAACCGGTTTTGTTCCCAGGCTGCGGCCATTCAGTTCGAGCCTGACTTCTTCACAATCTGAGAAAACAGCTACTCTCAAGGGATTGTCTTCTTCACCCGGCCAGTTCCAGCTGGGCCATTGGTCGGGCCATCCCCAGAAACTGACATGTTCCTCCTTGCTCTCCGGTACAGGGGTGTGCACCTGCATTTCAATGCGGCTACGTCCCCAGACCACATCCCGGTAATACGATTGTGGCTTTTTAAATCCGCAGATATCCACATCTCCGCACCAGGCATTGAACCATGGCCAGCTGAGGAGATTACCTTCGGTTTCCTTGTTCAGCACAGCATGTCCGATCGAGGCTTCACCCAGGTAATCCATACCGGTCCAGAGAAAATCACCGATTACATAAGGATGAACCTCCACCTGATTCCAGTATTCGTAGGCTTCCTTCGCCACGGATTCAGTTCCGGCAATTATCCATTGAGGGAATTTTTCATGATCTTCTTCATAACGTTGCCACTGGTAATTATATCCCTGCACGTCCAGTATCCTGAAAGCCGGATAAGTATCCTCCCAGGGCCTGCCCGGATGATCCCAGAAATTGCAGATCGCCTGGGTGACCGGCCTGGTATCATCAAGTGCTTCGATCACGTTTTTCATTTTTCCGGCGATGACCAGGCCTGAAGAATCGGCCCTTTCCCTGATCTCATTTCCAATGCTCCACATGATCACACTGGGATGATTACGGTCCCTCAACACCATGGATTCAAGGTCACGCTTCCACCATTCTTCAAAATACAGATTATAATCTTCAGGATTTTTAGGTTCCTGCCACTGGTCAAAAGCTTCGTCCATCACCAGGATGCCATAATGATCACAGGCATCGAGAAATTGCGGGGAAGGCGGGTTGTGGCTGGTCCGGATCGCATTATAACCAAATGATTTCATGGTCTTAACCCGCCGGTATTCGGCCCGGTCGATCGTCTTTGCACCAAGCGGACCGTTATCATGATGCAGATTGCCCCCTTTCAGCAAAATGGGTTCTCCATTCAGGGTGAATCCGGATTCCGCATCGAAATTTATACTTCGTATACCAAAGGTAGATAAAAGCCGGTCCACCGGTACCTCGTCTACTATGACGGTCACTTCCGCCAGGTAAAGTTCGGGAGTGTCCGGACTCCATAACAAAGGATCCGTTATGGTGATTTCCTGATCTACAGCTTTGTGTTCTCCGGACATGATTTTCGATGACGCACGGTAAAAATCACTTTCCTGTTGATCCGGATCTATAATCTGGGTTTCCACGGTTATATTAACCACGGTATCCCTGAGATTTAAAACGTTTGATGTAAGGGTAACCGTAGCCGATTCCTCCGAAACCTCCGGAGTAGTTATGAACAATCCCCAGGTTTCGATATGGACAGGATTGACCACATCGAGCCATACATGCCGGTATAGGCCGGAACCAGAGTACCAGCGACTGTTCTTACCGGTATTTTTCACCTCAACGGCAAGTATGTTTTCTTCGTCTGCCGGCTTAAGATAGGGAGTCAGGTCATACGAAAAGGATGTATATCCATAGGGGTGATTACCCAGATGATGGCCGTTGATCCAGAAGTCGGCATTCATATATACCCCATCGAAGCGCACATAGATCCTTTTATCGATATCATCGGTATCCAGGCTGAATGCCTTGCGATACCAGCCAATTCCTCCCAGTGTAAATCCTGTGGATAAACCTCCCGGGCTGGCCGGGCTGAACGGGCCGGCGGCAGGAGGATCTGTGGGAGGAAAGCTATCCGCAAATTGTGGAATATCCTCGACCGACCAGTCATGGGGAAGATCGAGTAACCTCCAGTGGCTGTCATCATAGGCCGGATCTTCAGCCCCTTCAGCATCCCCACGGTGAAACTTCCAGGCCCTGTCGAAAGGCCGGCTTCGCCAGCTGTTCTGATCATACATGAACCGGACAGGGTTGAACTTCTCCGGAGTCCTGGTGATATCACAGGCCTGAAAGCCAGCCAGGATCAGAATGATAAGTAAAAATTTAAGCGGTTTGATTTTATTCAGGATAAAAAATGTAGCTTGCATAGATAAAGGGTTTTGACTTTAAACGGATATTTATAATGACTTATCCGGGGAATTAATTTACATGATCGGATAAATTAATACAAATTATGAGCTTTAAAATGGAGAAATGTAACGATCAATTTTGCTCGTGACCTGATTCCCGGTTATTTCATGCAACCATCAAAATAAAAATTGCATCTATATTAGATATTTCCGTAAGCTTAAAGTCCTCAAAATCCTGTAAACCCAATGATAAGGAATTTCCTCAAAATCACTTTCCGCAGCCTGATGAAGAATAAGCTCTTTGTCTTCATCAATATACTGGGACTTTCAATCGCACTGGCCTGCTGCATTGTAGCTTATCTGAACTGGGAATACAATATGAAGTTCGATACTCAACATAAAAATGCGGATAAAATTTACAGGATCAATTTCACCCGGATCACCAACGGCGCACCGGTCAAAAACGGCAGTTGTCCGATGCCATTGGCTGAGGTTATCCGTCAGAATTTCAACCAGGTCGGCATGGTCACCAGGGTATATCCGGCAGGAGGTAATTTCAAGGTGGGAGATGATCTGTTCCGTACCGAGCTTACAGCAGTGGACCCGGAATTTTTCAAGATGTTCACTTTTAATATGCTGTATGGTTCGGGAAATTCCATCGCCGATAAAAGCAGGATAATTATCAGTGAGGAGGTGGTTGAGAAATATTTTCCGGACAGGAACGACCCAACCGGAGAAATGATCACGTATATCGGTGGTGATGAAAGGATCGAATTGATCATAGGGGGCGTATTTGAAAAGCCTGCGCAGAATTCAAGTTTTCAGGCCGATGCCTATGTGCATTTTGATAATATTTTCGATGTCAATGACTGGGATAAAAATGACTGGACCCTGTTCAATTCTACCTTTATTACCCTGGACGATCCTTATCTGATCCCTGAAGTGGAAAATCAGTTGCAGAATTATGTCGAGATCCAGAACAGGGCCAAAGAAGATTATAAGGTAGCGGAATATTACCTCGATCCCTTTGAAGGGATGGCGGTCCGGGCTGAAAGAGAGGATATCTGGAATCACTGGTTGCATGACAGCCTGCCTGCCTCTGCTGCTGTTGCACCGGGGATTATGGCTGTTCTGATACTGCTTCTGGCCTGTTTCAATTTCACCAACACGTCGATTGCCATAGCCAACAAAAGGGTAAAGGAGATAGGGATCCGGAAGGTGCTTGGATCGGGCCGGAAACAACTGGTCGGCCAGTTTCTGGGAGAGAATGTAATGCTGGCGTTTTTTGCATTGATTGCCGGCATTGTTATCGCTGCTTTTCTGGTTCCCCTGTACAGTGGCATGTGGGCCTTTCTGGATATCCGCCTCAACCTGCTCGACAATGCCGTATTTCTGGGATTCCTGGTGCTTTTACTCCTGTTTACAGGGATTGTGGCCGGCTATTATCTCTCCGATCTGCTGATGGGCAGCATCTGGGCTATTCACCTTGATATCGGAGCGCTGCCTTTTATCATTTCGATCTTCCTGTTGCTGGCTATCAGTGCGGTTACGGTAGGAGGAAAGATCTATAGCGCCGCCTCCATCAACCCGGCCTATACGCTGCGGGATGAATAATAATCCAATCATTTATGCATATGGTCGCATTATTTTTCCATAAAAATAGTTAAATTGACCATCTCGTTTAAAGCGATAAATAATAATATAATGCGATTTTTTAAATCAATCCAAATATTTTTTTTCATAATTATATATTTAAATACCCGGGCTCAGGATAATCCCGGCCGATACCTGAATGGATATCTAAATAACATTCAGGGAGAAACAATTAATTATCATGCACCTGACCCTTCAGCAAAAACGGCTTTGCTGGTGAGATCCCGTGATCACTCAAATCTCATTGCCTGGGAAACAGAAATCGTGCCTCCGCAGATCGATACCGGAATGGTTAATTTCGTCTGGATGTTTGGTATGGATGCCACACCTGAACAGCATCGTTTTACGCTGTCTGTAAACGGAATAGAACTGATCCGTTTTGAGAATCCGGAAAAGGCGGAAATAGGAAACATAACGGTACCCGGTGAACAGGGCACAAACCTCTCTATTCGCACGACCCTCATCGACAGACATAAAGATGCCATGGGATATGCTGTTCTCAGCGTTCCATCTGATCTGGTTAAACCGGGGAGTTCCCAGTCCATAAAGGTAAGCGGCGAACCGGCCGGTAGTAACGTCTGGTATATGACCTTCCTGCACCCGGTAACTGAGGAGATTTCGGCAAAACCCGAAGACCTGGTGATCCGCAGAAACGACCGAAAATTACAGTCGGTCAGACTGGAGATGGTCTATCTGGGAGAGCCTGCCGAAGCAGAAATTAGCATGGCAGGGGAAGAACCGGTAAAGCACCTCCTTCAATCCGGCTATAATGCTATCCGCTATTTTACTCCCGTTGTTTCAGAAAAACGGAATCATGAACTCAATATTAAAATTGCGGACAGGTCCATCATAATTCCCGTGGAGCTGAAACCGGTCCGCCCCTGGTTCATTTACTTCGTACAGCACACGCATACCGACATCGGGTATACCCGCCCGCAAAGTGAGATCCTCCCGGAACATCTCCGGTTTATCGATTATGCGCTGGATTATTGCGATCAGACCGACCATTTTCCCGTGGATGCCCGGTTCCGGTGGACCTGCGAAAGTGCCTGGGCAGTAGAAGAATATTTAAAACGCAGGCCCCGGCAACAGATCGACCGGCTGAAAAGACGTATTGCCGAAGGCCGTATTGAAGTGATGGCCATGCCGTTTAACCTCTCGGAGATCCCGGGTGAAGAAGAGCTGGCACGCATGCTGGAGCCCCTGGAACTTTTCCGCCAGGCCGGAATACCGGTCACTACCGCCATGCAGAATGATGTGAATGGCATCGGATGGTGTATGGCCGACTATTTCCCAAAGGCCGGGGTGAATTATCTCATCATGGGCGAACATGGTCACCGGGCCCTCATCCCTTTCGACAAACCCACTCCATTCTGGTGGGAATCGCCATCCGGCAGCCGAATGCTGGCGTACAGGGCCGAACATTATATGTACGGCAACTTTCTGCTTCTTCATACCGGTGATAAGGTAAATTTCAGGAGGAACCTGATGTCCTATCTGGAAGAACTCGAACAGAAAGAATACCCCTTCGACCGCCTTTCGATTCAGTATTCGGGATATATGACCGATAATTCGCCACCGGCTCTCACTCCCAGCTATCTTATTCGCGACTGGAACGAGGAATATGTCTGGCCCAGGCTGAAAACCGCCACCGCAAGTGAATTCATGCGATATATAGAAGAAAATCACGACGCAGAGCTGGAAACCTTCCGGCAGGCCTGGCCCGACTGGTGGACGGATGGTTTCGGATCGGCTGCCCGGGAAACGGCTGCAATAAGACAGACCCAGTCGGAGATGCTGGCTACTACGGGCTTGCTTTCCATGGCTGAATTGATGGGGGGCGGTGTCCCGGGAGACATTACGCAATCTGTCAGGGATGTATATGACAATATTTTATTCTATGATGAACATACATTTGGCGCAGCCGAAAGTATCACACAGCCCCTGGTAGAAAACAGTGTGGATCAATGGGCGGAAAAATCGTCCTATGTCTGGGAAGCCCTGAAGGAATCGAGGTTGCTCAGGGAGGAGGCCCTTGGTCTGGTTCAGGTGAACCTGCCAAGGTTAGAAGATCCGTCGATTACCGTTTTTAATACATTGAACTGGGCAAGGTCGGGACCGGTCCGGCTTTATATTGACCACGAGATGCTCGATCCCGGAGAGCCTTTTGTCATTACCGGTCCGGAAGGTAGATCCGCAGATATTCAATCGCTCGAAAGCCGGGCCGATGGAACCTACTGGATACTCTGGGCTGAGGATGTGCCACCCATGGGTTATAAGACCTATACCTTCAGGAGAGGAGAGGGCCTTCCTGAAAAGACAACCACCACAGGGTTGAACAGCCGGTTCTCAAATAAATATTACAGTGTTGAAATAGATCCGGGATCCGGAGCAATGCAATCATTAATCGATCTTGAATTGAAGAAGGAGCTTGTGGCTGGCGGAGCCGGATGGAAACCGGGTGAGTTTATCTATGAAAGATTGTCCAATAGGCATCAGCTTGAACAGTTCACTTTGAATGAGGAACCCCACCGGTTAGGCCTCAGAAATGTTAAACTTAAATCTGTGGAAAAGGGACCCGTATGGACCAGCTTGTATGTCGAAGGCCTGCTTGAGGAATGCGCCTATGGTCCGATAGAAATAGAATATCGGTTTTATGAAAAACAGAAGCTGGTGGAAGTCATTTATTCGATGATCAAAAAACCGGTTACCGACCCGGAGGCCGTGTACGTTGCCTTTCCATTCGACATATCAGGAGGGGAGATCCTGTTCGAAGCACAGGGAGGCGTGGTCAGGCCGGGAATCGATCAGTTGAAAGGCACCGCATCGGACTGGAATACCGTGCAGAATTTTGTATCCGTCCGTGCCGAAGATATGCAGATGCTGATCAGCAGTCCGGAAATTCCACTGTTCCATCTGGGAGGGATGAATATAGGTAAGTTCCGGTACCATTATGTGCCCGAAACCACTCATTTGTATTCATGGGTGATGAATAATTACTGGACAACCAATTTCAGGGCCAGCCAGGAAGGCGAGCTGACCTGGAGGTATTATATTACTTTGTCGGGCGATAATTCAAACATGGCGGCGACCCGGTTCGGCTGGGGACACAGGGTGCCACTGATTGGCAGAGTGAAACCGCCGGGAGATCAGCCAGAAAGACCCTCCTCCGGAACTTTCCTGAAAATGGATGATCCCGGTTTGCTGTTGATCGGTACCCGCCTGCCTGGGCAGGCACAGGGTATCATTCTGCATATTCGGGAGGTGGCCGGCGAACAGGCAAAATTGGACCCTTTGCATCTTTTACCAGGGAAAAAAGATATCCGGTGCCGGGAGGTTAATGTAATTGGTGAAACAATCGGGCCGGTTACCGGGGAAGTAGTTGTTGAGGCCTATGAAAACCGGTTTTTTAAACTTCAATGGAAATAGTATTATGACACATCGTGAACGGATCTTACAAGCTTTCGAATTTAAAGAATCGGACCGTGTGCCGATTGATCTCTCCGGTCACCGGTCTTCGGGGATTGCCGCCATGGCCTATCCTCGACTCCGGAAATTTCTGGATCTGGATGAAAGACCGGTCCGGGTTTATGATCCCGTACAGCAGCTGGCAGTGCTCGACCGGGATATCCTGGATCATTATGGAGTAGACACTATAGAGCTGGGACGGGCATTTGCTCTCGATGATTCCGACTGGGTACCATGGGTACTGCCGGATGGTACAGACTGTTTTCTCCCCGTCTGGGTATATCCTGAACGCGAAGAAAACCGTTGGGTTATCCGGGCGGACTCGGGACGCGAGATTGCCCGCATGCCGGATGGAGCTACCTTTTTTGAACAGACCTGGTATCCTTTTTATGACGGTGATGGATATCCGGACCTGGCGGCGGCCATGGAAGAATCCATGTGGCATAAGGTAGCTTCTCCTCCGGGGCCCCTTGCCGATGGGGATAAGGGCAAAAAATTGCTGGCCAATAAAGCAGCAGAGTTCAGAAAGTCGAACGACCGGGCTGTCCTGGGATTGTTCGGGGGAAATCTTCTGGAATCGGGACAGATGCTGTACCGAAACGACAATTTCTTGTTGATGTTGGCTATGGACCCTCCGGCGGTACATGATTTCCTTGACCGCCTGGTTGAAAAACACCTGGAGGATCTGGAAGGGTATTTGCCGGCGGTCGGCGATCATATCGATATAATCGTTTTCGGAGATGACCTGGGTATGCAGACAGGTCCTCAGATGTCACCGGAAATGTACAGGGAATATTTCAAGCCCAGGCACCGCCTGATGTGGGAACGGGTGAAGGAACTGGCTGATGTGAAGATAATGCTGCATTGTTGCGGTGGTGTGCGTGAACTCCTGCCTGATCTGATCGATGCCGGCCTGGAGGCAATTAATCCCGTGCAGTTTACCGCCAGGGGAATGGATGTGGCAGAACTGAAAAAGGAGTTTGGCAGGGAGATGGTATTCTGGGGTGGAGGCTGTGATACGCAACATGTTTTGCCCAATGCTTCACCCCAAGAAGTGTACGAACATGTGCAGGGTCAACTTGAGATACTGGTGCCTGGTGGAGGATTTGTGTTTCAGCAGGTTCATAATGTAATGCATAATGTTCCTCCTGAAAACATCGATGCCATGCTGAGAAGTGTGAATGATTTTGGATGAGGAGTAAGCTAAAAATCATATTGAACATGTCCGGGTAGAGGTTCCACCGACAGCTTCATCCATTTCAATATGTTTGTTGACCAGCATAGTGATCCTCGACCGGTCATCGCTGGCATAACCTTCGAAAACATGGTACCCCCATCGCTTTTTGTTTATCTCGTGTAAATTACCGCGGACCTGAACCATATACGGTGTGCTGATAATTCCATTGATGGTGGTATACATGGGTGTATGTTCCGGATTGAAACCAAAACGGTAACCACGTTCACTCCACTTATCCCAAGTGGTATCGATGTCGGATCTTATTTCTGCCCTGAATTTTTCCGAATGATCGGATCCCTGCGATAGTCTGTAATATTTGGTATAATCCTGTGGAAGACCGTTCTGGCTGTTAGAATAATTCCATATATTGATCATGATAAGGGATGTAATGACGGATCCCACAGGGCAGTCCCCTAAAGTCCTATCCTGGGAACCACGATCACAATGCAAAGGCCAAAAAGAAGAGGGTATTTATCCATGGTAGACTATTATCATAAGTTGAACTCTGAAATTCAATGAACCGCCCTGTACAATGTTAACTTCTGTATATTACTCCGTATTCTTTATTGATCCGATTCCAGTCTTCAACTGTAAAGTCAAGGTCCTCGTCTATATCGGTAGTACCAATTGCCCTGAAATAATCTTCAAAACCTGAAGGTGAGTAACCAAAAAACAGTACAACCTCTTCTTCGCCTATGTTAAGGAATCCATGCCAGGTTTCTTTCGGCACATAAATTAGGTCACCGGGTCTTCCTTTCTCAACATTATCGCCTAAAGTGATTTCAACTTTTCCTTTCTGGATAAATAAAAACTCCTCTTCATTCAGATGTTTATGGACTGGAATACCATCTCCGGGTGTGATTAATTCTGAAAGTAAGGACATCTCAGGGGTGTATTCAGATGTTTTGGAAATCTTAATAAACACTTTGGCTTTACGAGTATTGCCAATGTAGCGTATTTCTCCTTCATCGGATCTTAATATTAACCCTTTAAAAATTTCTTTAGACTCAATATCTCCCGGACATTTACCTATTCCTGTAAGGCTTATGCCTGCTAATAAACTCATTTTTTGAAGAAAAATTCTCCTGTTGCCCATGTTGTCCATTCGGTTTAGTGAAGTTATCGGCTTTTTGAACCCAACCTCCGGTAGATAAAGGGCAAAAGTCCCTAAAGAACCGGAAATTGAGCTCATAATCAAACATAAAAGAGTATGAGTAAAAATAGTAAAAATTATCCGTGGCCTAATACATACGGCTTCCGGCCAAACAAGAATGCTCAACAAGCAGTACAGCAAGCACAGCAGTATATTAATGAGGGATATCAACACATCGTGGATATTGATCTCAAAGGCTTCTTGACGAAGTAGAATACTGCCTGCTGCTGGAGCTGATCTACCGGAAGGTAAAATGCCCATTGACAATGCGCCTTATCCGCAAATGGCTCAGGGCCCCTGTCGAGATCGATGGGAGGCTCAAAGCCCGATTTTTAAGGACAACCTTTACATTAACACGCTTAATGAAACGAGGATACGAATCAATGTTTGACTACTATTACCAAATCGCCCCACAACTTAACGAACCGCTGTATACAGCCCGCCCCGCACTTAATGCGGGGAGACCCGTACGTACAGTGGTGCGAGGCGCGCTGAAGATACAGGAGGAACGTAGTCAGATGATGTTGACGCGTACGTACAGTGGTGTGCGAGGCGCCCCGGTGGGTCACCTAATGGCTCACCGGCCGTCTACTCGATTGTGCATTGTTGATATTTTCAGGATTTTTTATCGAAGAAGGCTTCAATTTCATTCTTAATGTTCGCCCATTGCCTTTTATCACCTTTTATTGCTTTGATGACCTCCTTAACTTTTGATATACCAAAGTTTTTTGCTTGTTCAAACTCAATTTGTGGAGGTAATGACAACTCTCCCGGTGTTACATGGGCATTGATAATGAATGGTTTTTTAGATTTTTGGGCTTTCTCTATAGCCGGAATGATATTTTTTACTTCACGAACTTCTTCACCATCACCACCAATGTTTTTTGCAAAGTTCACAAAGTCAAAATTCTTGATTTCCAGGGCATCGTAGTTAGGAGCCATCCCGGCTTCTTCCATCTCTATTTTGACAAAGCCCAACTCTTTGTTATTCATAACCACAATCTTTATGGGCAGGTTATACTCAACAGCCGTGGAAAAATCTTGCAGTGACATATTAAACGCTCCATCACCTACCAGTGCCCAAACTTCCCGTTCGGGAAATTGCAATTGCGCACCGATTGCTGCGGGCAATCCCACGGCCATAGACCCGTGGTTGAAGGAACCAATGATCCTTCGGCCCGAATGAAAATTCATAAAATTGGTGGACCATATAGCCGAGGTACCGGTATCAATCACAAATATGGCATCGTCAGAAACCACATCGCTAATTTCGCGTGCCACTATCTGAGGATGGAGGATTTTAAAATCTTTTTCTCCATCCGAAACTTCACAGTTATGCTGCTTCCACTCTACAAATTCCCTGTTGAGTTTTTTGACGAATGCCTCATCCCGTTTAGGCAAACATTTTTGATTAAAATAACGAACTACATTTATAATCTCGCTGTGGATACCCAATGTGACTGAGGTACGGTTGCCGATATTTTCCGGCCGAATATCCACCTGAATGGTTTTTGTATTTTCAGGCAAAAACTTTGTATATGGAAAATCCGTACCGAGCATAATCAAAAGATCACAATCCATAACAGCCTTATAACCGGACGGATTTCCTATGAGTCCGGTTAAGCCAACCACATTTTCACTGCTATGGTCAAAAATATCTGATGCTCTCACGGTATGGGTAATAGGAGCTTTTATCTTCTCGGCAAATTTGAGTACTTCTTCCCGTGAGGACCGACAACCTGCTCCAGCCAAAATTCCCACTTTGTCTGCATTATTAACAACCTTGACTGCTTCTTCTAACACCTCGTTGGGCGGAGTTACCGTAGAAATTGATCGGTAAACAGCGTGTACAAACTTCCGGTTTTCGGCTTTCATTTCAGCGATATCGGCAGGCAGTTCCACCCTGCTGACGCATTTCCTGTTAATGGCAATGCGCATGGCTCGTAAAATAACTCTCGGTGCTTCCTCGGGAGAACGTATGATGGCCTGATATTCGCAAATGTCATCAAACACCTTGTTCAAATCTACTTCCTGATGATAATTGGTTCCAAGGTGTTCCACTGGCACTTGTCCCGTAATAGCCAATACCGGAGACCGTTCCTTTTTGGCATTGTATAAACCGTTGACCATATGCAGTGCCCCCGGGCCTACTGTGCTGGCACAAACACCAATGTTTTCGTTTAATTCACCCTGGGCAAAAGCGGCGAATGAGGCATTTCCTTCATGCTTCATCTTAATCCATTTAACCCTATTCTGTTTTCCAAGTGCAACAACAAGGGGATTCAATGCGTCACCTGCCACACCAAAGATATGTTTTACGCCTTCGTTTTCAAGGATGCTTAATAGTTGTTCTGATACGTTCATACAATTTCTGATTTAGTACTACTTAAAAACCCACGTCCTTAGGGCGTGGCCATGTTCAAGCGGGGCTTTGCCCGAAAGGCGTGTGCGTCTGAAAAAAATTTGCGGTGCAAGGCAAAAATCGGGGTTAATGCCACCTCCTTTGGTGGTGGATAGTCCGATTTTAGCAAATTTTTTACTTTGAATAATGCACAACGTTTCGCGGTTACACCTAGTGGGGGCATTAGAAGCACTCACTTTCAGCTCAGCACAAATGTAACAAAAAAAGGACTAACATTCAGGTTAGAACGTCAGTCCCCATTACGTGTAGCCGATTTATTGGCAGTAGTATTTATTTTACGAAAGAGATTCCGTGATTCCCACAAATTTGGGCTACCTTTTCAAAGTCTGGCGGACCGGGAGGTAAGCCGGCAAGTTCTTTAAACATTTTTTCAATTCCGGCAGGAAAAGCACTGGTTATCATTTTTGCTTTTACAGTTCCTGCCACCTTCCAGGAATGTGGTATGTTTTTGGGGGCAAAGGCTGTGTCCCCTGCCTCCAATACGGTGGTTTTACCGTCAACCATAATTTCGATTTGTCCTTTGATTACTCTAAAAATTTCATCCTCTTTGGTGTGTATATGAGGAGGAATACCCACTCCGGGCTCTACATCATCAACCCACTCTACGATTTGGTTATCGGTTTCACTTCCAATCAATTTATGTGTTTGTATGTCGCCAATAACATTTAAAACTTCGCCCTCTTTGTCTTTTATGATTTTAGGATTGAGATTGGTGGGAGATGCCGTTTTTTCAATTATTTGTGTGTTGTTTGCTATACCGGGAATTAAGGCTATTCCAAGCCCTAACCCGGAAGTTTGAATGAATTTTTTCCTGTCCATGACTTTAAATTTATTTGTAAGACAAAAATACAGGCGAGAAAAGGGTTTGATATTGCGAAAAACATGGTAAAACCTTGGATTTTCAGAAAAGTCAGCTTTTTCTTGTCTGAGAAGGCGATGAGTTGGTGTGTTTTTTTAGAAAAGAGCTGAAATAATCAGGTGAGGAAAAGCCAAGATTATAGGCTATTTCTTTTATGGGCTTGTCTGTGAATTTTAATTCTTGGCGAGCAGTCATTACAAGTTTTTCTTCAATGAGGCTTTTGGCGTTCTTTCCCAAAACTTCTTTCACGCATTCGTTCAGATATCTGTCTGAAACGTGCAGCAAATGTGCATATTTGGAAACCTCGTGATGCTCCGAAAAATGTTGGTCAATCTTTTTTTTGAATTTATAGACCAAGGCTGTCTTTTGGTTGTTGTCGGAGATAAACGATTTGATATTGCATTTTCCATCGCAATAGACAAAAAAGGTATTTAAAAGCGACAAAATAGCCTCTTCTCTATGTGCCAAATTGGTGCTGATGAGTTCATCGAGCATTTCTAGAATGGATTGTATCCGTTTTTCAATATCGGGAGAAAGATTTATTTTCGGAATTTCGTCCGCGGATTTGAAAAAGCGAACCTGTGTAATGTGCAGGTTTTTGAAGACAGGATAGTCCAAAACTCTCTTGGGCAAGTAAAGCAGGTATCCTGAGGATGATGAAGTTCCGTTTTTATAAATTTTCCAATCAAAATCGGGGGTAAGGAAGAAAACCGAATTTGATACGTTTCCGTATTTTGTCTTGTTAATTTCAATATGTTGAACTCCTTTTTGAATCCAGCACAGCGTATAATAATCTTCTTCACTTCGGCTTGCAGTTACCTTATTCAGTATTGGTGATATTTTTATCCCTTGTGGTATCATTCTGATATGCGGCTATGATTTATACATAATGTTGAAGCCCTGAATCACGGGCAATTTCTATAATTTTAAAATCGGGAATGCCTTGATATTCTTCATGAATTGAGAGTACTTCAAAATTATGCTTTCGTAAGATCTGAATTATCCTATTATCCAAACTTTCGTCAGCTAAGATCATTCTGTAAAATCGATTATATCTTCATTACGAATTACATTGGAAGCATAATCTAAAACAGCATTAATATCTTCAATGGAAAGATGAGGATAGATTTGAATAAGTTCTACCTTTGAAGCCCTTCAGCCAATTTCTTCAGAATCAATTCAACAGTTATTTTTGTTCCTTTAATAACCGGTTTTCCAAGCATTATACAAGGGTTTGATTCAATTCTCTGTCTATATTCCATAATGGTCCAGTAATTGCAAGGTAAATTACAAAAAATAATTGAAATATGTTTATTTGAAGAAAGAATAGCTGGCATTGGGCCTAAC
>CAZIXF010000070.1:0-19676 GCA_964543195.1 uncultured Roseivirgaceae bacterium | reverse complement strand
AGAATTATATCAAATACCGGAGGGATATGTATAGGTAATATACCGGAAATGGGTTGTAGGTGATTTTCGTAGGGTGTAGGGTGTAGGGTTTAGGGTTCAGGGTTTAGGGTTCAAGGTTTAGGGTCCCTAACACCTTACACCCGGTCTCCGGTCTCCGGTCTCCGGTCCTTTCACCTTTCACCTTTCACCTTTCACCACCATCCTCCATCCACCATCCTCCATCCACCATCTTCCATCCACCATCCTCCATTTCATTCATTAGTTCCCCGGTTCAATGGCGGTATTACTTCTTATGCAGAAAAAGTATTATTAACTCGTTTTTACTGCTCCAGTTCCTTGAAATCTCCCAGGATACGTACAAAAAGATAGATAGCCAGGATGCCCAGGATCATATGAGCGGCCAGCGTGTACATCACATATTCCGGATGACCCATCAATTCATATTCCCCCATCAGGGTGGTATAGGTCACACCACTCAATGAACCCCCGATAAAGGTGGACAGGAAGTTGGTTCCCATATATAATCCCGCTTTTTCCTTGGGAGCGATCCAGGTGATGTATTCCTGGATGCGGGGAGAAGAGATCATTTCACCTACGGCAAACAGGAAGATTCCCAGAAAACACCAGCCGGGAGAGGTAAAATAGGAAAATGCCAGAACAACGAAGCCTGTGGAAGCCAGGAACATCCCGAAATTAAAAGAGGGGATAGCGGCACGTTTTTCAAATATCCGGGACACGAATATCTGGAAGATGAGAATGATATACCCGGTATGGGCTATGGCTTCCCCGTTGATCATACGGATCCCGTTCTCTTCGCGTGAAATTAAACCAGTAAACCAGGTACCCAGCACCCCACGCACATTCTGATACAGTACTGCCGTATCGAGATGCTGGTCGATAAATACGGGGGTTATATTAAAGAATACCCAGAAAGGTAACCAGAAAAAGATGCCCAGAAGAAATATGAATATGGAGAACTTATAATCTGAAAGCGCGATCCAGATATCCTTGAATTTCTGTTTCAATGAGATCTCGTCAATATCGCGGGGCGGTTCCTTGTAGAAAAATACGGTGATCAGGAACATGAGAAAGATGGTGCCGGCTGCCACATAAAAGACCAGGTCCCAGTCCATGGCCCTGAGCTTACCCATTACAAGCGGTCCGAACGATGCGCCCAGGTTCACCATCTGATAGAAAATGCCGAATCCGAGCGTTTTATTGGTAGAATCGGTGACTGCACGGACCGTACCCGAGATCAGGGGCTTGAAAATACCGGCAGCAAAGCCAATGCTCAGCATGGTCAGGGCGATACCGGAAAAAGACTGGGTGACGATCAACAGAAGGATGGAAGGCAGGTAAGCCAGGTATGAGATGATCAACACCCTTTTGAAGCCGTATTTATCGGCAAAGGTCCCGGCAAACAGGGGGATCAGATAGGAGAGGGCCAGGAAAATACTCTGGATGATGCCCAGGTCGCCCCGCGAATATCCGAGCTGTTGCATATAGATCCCGAAACCCATGTAAATGCCATAATAGGCGAATCGTTCCAGTACCTCGATGGTGTTGGCCACCCAGAATACGGGCGGGAAAGCAGACCTGTTTTTCATATCTTGTCTTCGTTAATCCAGTCAGGATGCGATTTACAATTTACTGTTTTAAAAGACAAGAAAAATTGGTGAAAAAAGGATAAGGGAGCCAGAAATTGATTGTGGCCAGATACGCCAATTTTAAAAGAGCCATATCTGAAGTAAATGCTCCATTTGATTTAATAACCTTTCGAACCATTCGATGATACCGGTCAACGCCCGTTCGTCAACAGACACCGCCCGGATACCAGCCGGTGATCACTTGATCATTGAGTCCCGTTTTCCTCTTCTATCATCCTTTTGCAGTTTTCCACAGTCTGCTCCAGGTTTTTAGTCATTATTTTTTTGATGGCTACATTTTCGATCAGCCAACCAAGCGGCCTGAACACCGGCATGAATACAAAACCATCAGACCGGTTAATATAGCCGGGTATAGTTTTATGGTTATCATCGTATTTGAATGGATTGGTTTAACATTCGATCCCGATAGTTCGGGTATGTATAATTTATTAATATAATGAATATTTACATGAATCAAAAAGACAGGTGCTTCGGATCGAGAAGAAAAAATGACAATCGTCTTCCGGATATTATTTTTTTTTGTACAGGGGGTGAAAGCATGGACTGCCGGTACCGGGTCTTGATTTTCAGGGTGAAATTTTATTTATGATCCTGCGTCACGAAATCTGGCATGCCGGACAGATCGTGGTGATCAGGAGACAGTACAGGGAAGGTGTTGGGAGAAAGAGAGGATAACTCATGTGCATGGATGAATGGAAACCATCATGGAGTGAATAGGGGTATACGATCGATTTATCCCGTTCTCTCTGGAAAAAGACTGTTCACTATTCTAACCTATTTCTTTTTCAGAATCCGGTATTAGCATTTATATGGATAATTCCATTTGAAGCCGGAAACGGTAGGCATGGTCCTTCGTCTCTTCATGCAACAGGCTGAAATCGGATTGGATCTTCAATTTATGACCGTTCAGGTATTTGGACAAGCCGATGGTATATTCGGTCATCTCATGATTACCGGTAATTTTTTCAGGCATCACGTGGGTGTATCGTGTGGCTATTTCAAAATTGCTCCTGAATAAATAGCCCATTTGAGTGTTAACTGCGTTACCGGTATAAAATCTTTCCGGTGTAAAATGATCGGGAGACTGCGTCGAACCCATAAATACTTTCCGGTTGGTATATTCCGACATCCACGACATCCCGTTATACTTGAACATGGCATCCACCACATAGGAACTCAGGTTTCCATGAGTATCGAGCACTTTTCCTTTCTGGCCATTAGAACGGACAGCGTTATTATTGAAATCATAGGTGAAACCGATAGCCAGTTTGGGGGATTTTTCCCTGGCCAGGTCACTGGCCGAATAATCACCACCACCGGTAAAATATCCAAATGGCAGGATCTCTATTCTTCCGGTATAATCGAACCCTGGATAGTTATTTTCCACATCACGGATGGAATAATCCTTGCCTTCTCCCTTGGAAACTGAAAGAATCTTGCGTATGGCCACATTCCCGTACATCCTGTCATACATGATCCATATCCCGATATCGCGGTCAAGGGTAAATTTTGAGTTCAAAAGCGACCTGTCGACAAACTGCAGGTTCTGTGAAGAGATCACCCTTTCCCTGTTTCCTCTTAGTTTCGTCTGTCCCGCCCAGATGCTGAAATAATTCCCTGCTTTCCATTTTAATATCAGATCCAGTATTTTCATATCCAGGAGATCCATCTCGAATTTATATCCAAGCTCGGGAGTAAACAGGTGACCTTTTGATTTGAACCGGATACGACGGAAATATAATTTATGGCTGGCGGCCAGGCTTTCTGTGGGAAGATGGTAATCGAACTGTGGCTGTAATCTTCCGCTGTAATCGAACGAGTAGGAGGTCCGCCCGATATTGAAGACAAGAGGTTTAAGCCAGTCCGGTGTATTGAGTTTGTTATTAGGCGTTTTATCGATGATCTCTTCCCTTTCCTTTTCCGGTTCAATAAATTCTACCGGTGGAATTGTATTATGAGCCTGATAGGCATAACTCAGGGAATCTGAAAAAAAGCTGGACTGACTGAAAGAGATGCTGCCCGATAGAAGTAACGTTGCAGTAAGCAGGGCGCTGAAAAAATAACTGTTTCCTTTCAATTTGTTGAAATATCGGTATATGCAAAATAAAGGAAATAGGATATGCTGATCATTAACTTAATGTTAAGTATATGTTAATGAGAGCTTGTATAGTGTTAAAAAATTGTTATATCGTACCGATTTCAAGGGAAAACATGTAAGTTTTATTCATGTAATGTTACCGGACAGGGATTAACTGCCATTCTAATGCAAGACGACGATTATGAAATTCCATTAAATGTTTCCTTTCCGAAGTTGCGGAAATTTATCAATACCTGATATCATAGGATAACAGCGCCACCCCGCTGTCATATTTTTTCAGGTCTTTAAGGGCGAGATTAACCTGTTTTGCGGAATCACCGAAAAGCGGAATGCCGTCTCCAAGGATAACGGGGTTCAGTTTGATCTTCAGTTCATCGATCAGTTTATTATCCAGAAGCCAGCCGGCAAATTTTCCGCCCCCGCATAAATAGACAGGGGTTCCCCCGGACTTTTTGACCCAGTTCATCCATTCCAGTTCATTTTCACGGATTATGTTCACCCGGTCATGCTTCCGTTCGAAGGTCAGGGTTTTTGAAAATATATAATGATCCATATGCGGATACGCGGGCTGTCCCTTTTCCAGTCCGAAACCATAACCGAATTCATACGTCTTCCTTCCCATGATCACCGTATCATAGCTTTTCAGGCTTTCAAGGTAATCGTCGACATGGTCACCTTCTTCGGGGAAGGCTCCTGTTTTCCCTTCCTCATCGGCTATATAATGATCGAGGCTGGTGGCCACATGGTATATGATTTTTCTCATGGTAATGGTTTTTAGAGGGGAGAACTGCATCAAAATGGATTATTAACCCCGATTATTCATAAACCATTCTCAAAATAAACCGCTTTTACTATTTAAAATATTTATTATCAGGTAGTTATAAAAAGGGATTAACCCCTGATAAGCGCAATTCAGTAGCCTATTTCTGGGCTATTTGATTAAGTATAAGAATTTCAAAACCCTATATAATTCTTTGATTATCAAGAAATTGCGCTTAATCGGCCCTTCGGGCGAAAAATTTATGAATTTTTCGGGTTAAACTGGTTTTCCGTTACGTCATTCACTGAAATAACCGTAACAAAGTAGTTTCAAACCTGCACTAAATCACAAATTGTTAACTTAAGTTCCGTGTCGTCATTCAATCTCTTTCCGGCAATATAGTAAAAAAATGCAACACCCGGTATCATATAATGGTCGGGCCGGATAGAACGTATTCTTAATCCGGCCCTGCTCATTTATATAGTTGGAGGTAAATGAGGTCTAACTTTTAACTTGTGAATTTTGAATTTACAAATTTTTTTGGGAATAGAAAAGTTCACCGGAACAGGAATATGTATTTTTTTTGTTCATCTACAGGAAAAGAATGTACAAGGATGCTGCGCGAGAAACAGGATGAGTGACCTGAAAATAAAGGTTACTTTGTGTTTTCCAGATTAATATGTTTTAATAAAAAATATGATGATTTTGCCGGGATTGGATTATCTTATCACATTTCCATCATTGTTCCAGCTCCTGAAATCCTCAAGGATATCGGCTTGGCTAGTTGATCTTTTTTATTTTCTCAAGTCAATTTCATCCGGATTAATTAGCCAGGGATGGTTCAATAATTCGGTATTGTTTTAATTCGAGTTTCCCGGGGGTGCTGATGGAATGGGCATGACGTCAGTTTATCCACCGGACAATTTCTGGATAAAAACGATGGGTATAAGATCAGGCTAAAAAGATTGACTGAATTGAATATTAAAATTTTTTAATTTGCAATTGCTTTACGTTGGTAACGCAGATCACATCCAAATTATCATAGCAAGTAATGATCCTGTTAGCCTTTGTCAGGTTTTTTATAAATTATTTTATATCCCTTACTTTTATATACTGTGGATTCAATTGTTTTTAACAATGCGAAAGATAATATTATTCATTTGGGGATTATAATTTTAAAAAAAAGTAGTGACTGATTAAGATTATTTTTTTACTAAATCAACATTTTCCGGGTCAAAAACATTTTTAGATCCAAGCCATTTTTTAAATCCTTTCTCTCCTAACATAGCTTCCATTTTGCTTGAATTTATTGCAACTCCTTCTACCTTAACCACACTAATAAAAGGATAACTTGAATATCTTACAACACCATCAATTAGCATATCTGCACCCGGACCAGCACTTTGTATTGCCTCATCTAATGCGTCTTTTATATTCCAACCAATGCCTAAGAAATAGCTTTTACTGCCTTCAACTCTCTGACCTTGTGATCTGTCAATTGGAAGGTTCACATTCTTTGAACTAATCACCGTAAAATCCACTAATCTAATGCTGCAGGCTTGTAAGATAAATAATAAAGCTACAATTATTATTAAATTGACTCTATGGTTTTTCATAGTATTAATAATTTTAGTTTTTTTCCTACTCATATGGCTTTTCGGGAACGCCCCGTTTAATTGGTAACTGGACTCCAAATCTTGAAAATAGTCACTACTTCTTTGGAATTGAGGCCAAGTTAATAAATTTAAAATACTAACAAAATTTTTTTTAATTCGATTGAGTTATTTGGGTATAATATTTGGTGTAAGACCATAAAAAAAGCCCCTTAGAATGTCTAAGAGGCCATTTTATGATCCGGCTGGGGATCGAACCCAGGACCCACGCCTTAAAAGGGCGTTGCTCTACCAGCTGAGCTACCGAATCGATCAATTTTGTATATTTGCGGGAGCGATCCCGTAAATCGGACTGCAAATCTATTCGGTAATGTTCAGAATACAAAATATGGCTTTTAAAAAAATCCTCTTTTTTGGAATCTTCTTCATTATGATCTGTAACCAGGGTGAAGGACAGGTCTACCGGGATGAGCTGAAAAAAGCGGATTCACTCTTTAAAGAAAAAAAATACACCGAATCCTACAGGATATATCAGCATATCCTGGAAGAAGGAAATGCAGCCTCCCCGGCCATGTTGCTGAAAATGGCTTTTATTCGCGAAGGGTTGGGAGATTACAGTCATGCTTTGTATTACCTTAATCTCTATTACCTTCAAACCCATAATAAACGGGCACTTAATAAAATGGAGGACATAGCCGAAACGTATAACCTGTCGGGTTATCAGTATACCGACCTGGAATTTTTCCTTAATATATTTTACCGGTATTATATTTTGATCATACTGGCGCTTGGAAGTACGGGGATTTTTCTTCTTTCCTATATCGTATATAAAAGGAAACGGCTTAAGGAAAAACCCGGTTACTCCTTTTTCTACCTAATCCTGGTTGTGATGGCGATGTTTGCTGCCGTTAATTATGGTAAATCCTATCGCAAGGGAATTATCGTACAACCCGGCACCTATGTGATGCAGGGTCCATCGGCCGGTTCGGAATTGCTGACCGTGGCCGGCCAGGGACACCGGCTCAAGATCCTCGGCAAGGAGGATGTCTGGGTTAAGGTGAAATGGAATGACCAGGAGGCCTTTATCAAGGAAGACAATATCGTTCAGGTCACCGGTGATTGAAGTTAAGGACGATCCAATCTTTAATCCTGTTGAAAAACGCGTATATAATCGATTTCCATGGTTTGGGGAAACGTAGTCGTTTCATCCGGATAACCTGGCCATACTCCTCCAACCGCTATATTCAGTATGAAGAAAAAATCATTGTTGAACGGATAGGATGATCCCACCATTTCGGTTGTGATCTCGTAAAATTTATTGTAGTCGACAAACCACCTGATCCGCCCTTTTTCCCACATAATGGAAAACACATGAAATTCATCTCCGAAAGTTTTTGTCCGATCGATGATATAACTACTCCCCATATACGTATGGCCATTTTTGTTGAAATGAGCCGTGCCATGTACCTTGTAAGGTTCATGGCCTACCAGTTCCATTATATCGATCTCCCCGCATGAGGGCCAGCCCACATCATCAATATGATGACCCAGCATCCAAATGGCCGGCCATATTCCCTGGCCCTGCGGAAGCCTGGCCCGGATATCGATCCTGCCGAATTGGAATTCCCTTTTATCTTTTGTGATCATCCGGGCGGAAGTGTAGCTGTCAGGGCCTGTTTTGATAGCCTTGATGATCAGTTTGCCGTTATCAATGTAGGCATTTTCCGGATCTTTGGTGTAATTCTGCAATTCCTGGTTGCCCCATCCTGTGGCACCCAGCTCAAAGGTCCAGTTATCTGAATTGATTTCCGGTCCATCGAATTCCTCTGACCATACCCTTTTAAGGCTTTCATATGATTCGGGTGATATAAAGCCTTCCTCATTTCGACTGAGTTCATATTCATCATCATCCGTTATTTCCACGGTAATGAAATCAAAAACCAGGGAGGCATTTGGAGGTTCCGTAAAATGCAGGAGGAAAATCTCGGAGAATTCCAGTATGTCATCTCCTTTTATGATTAAAGGGAAGCTGTGTGAACTGCTTCCGGCGGGAATGATAACAGTGCCATTTTTCACAGCGACATAATCTTCTCCGGCGGTGGCAGTGGAATCCGCGGTAAAAAAATTTAAAGTGATTTCCTCCGGAGCAGCTGCTGAAAGCGACATGTTCACCTCGATGGTTTTTTCAGTTACATCACCTTCCATAACCTTCAGGGAGGATAACCGGATATCCGGCCTGACCTGACCGGCATTTTCATTACAACCGGGGAAAAGGAATAATACCAGGGATAATACTATCAAATTTTTCATTATTATAATTGTCATGAGTTATATATCGGAATCATGGATCACAGGCTGGTATACCCGGATATAATCCACCGTCATGGTCTGTGGGAAGTCGGAAGGATCCATTATGTTTTCTGCAAATTCACCTCCAACCGCCAGGTTTATCACAAGGAAAAACGGTTTGTTCAATATCTTTTTACCCGCCAGGTCATTTGCGTCCAGCACCCGGTATAATTTATCATTGACCAGCCACTGCATCCTGTTTTCCTCCCAGATCAGGGTATATATATTGAATTTTTCGGATAAGCAATCCGAATCATATGCGGTGCAGACAGAACGTTCAACTACCGGACCATTTTCCGAATCGTATACCAGACCTCCATGGACCGAATGTCGATCCTTGCCTGCATATCGCATGATATCGATCTCGCCGGCAGCCGGCCAGCCCACATCGCTCATATCATGGCCAAGCATCCAGATATTGGAAGCCGTTCCCGGGGCTTCGGCCAGGCGGGCCCTTACATCGATCCGGCCACCGGTTAAGGTAAATTTTTCCATGCTGGTGATGCGAGAAGTCCTGTAAATGCCGGTTTGGGGATCTACGGTGGAGGTGATGATCAATTTCCCGTCTTTCAGGGAAAGGTTTTCAGGTCCGCCGGAGTATTTTCCCTTCTCATCGTAACCCCAGCCACAATTTCTTGGAAAAGCATTGGCCGGATCCCGGTTCCAGTAATTTCCGTTGAGCGTGTCTTCACTGAATTCATCATGCCATACCAGGTTCATTTCCGGAAGTTGAAGTGGAGTGATATAGCCGTCATCGGCTGCTTCCGGGACCAGTATATCATCATCTTCAATGGTGATTGTAAATTCAAAATCGTCGAGAGCTGATACATTGAAATCATATAATTTTATAATAAACTGTTCCGTGAATTCGGCAAGTGTATCGCCAATGAGGGTCAGTGAAAGCATCAGGGTGTCTTTTCCGGCTTTGATTATTTCGGGTTGACTGTCGACCGGGATATAGTCTTTCCATGAACTGGCGGTCATCCCGAGGGTTGACCAAGTGAAATGGATGTCATCTGCAAAAGGGGCTTCCAAAAAAACCGGTATGGACTGGAGCGCATGGCCTGCACTTCCTTCCGGTAAGGATACCGGTTTGATTTTCAATGAAGGAACTGCCGGATCAACATCGTTATTTTCCGCACAACCCAGCAGGAGTAAAAGAATAAAGACGGATAAAACAATTCTGAATCTATACATCAGATCTCGATAAATTTAAAATCCTATTCAATATTACATATTACCGGTCCTTAATTCCATGATCCAAATCATGAATGTTTGTTATCAGCCGATTAATCCCGTAATTTAACGTGAAAACGTGGTATATGGATATTCTCTTTTATTTGTTCAATTTATTTCTTATCCTTTTCCCATATGGTAAAATGAATGATCCCATGGCTGAAAAACTACCCGAAGAAACACAAATCATTACAAGGTTGCTCCAGGATGACGGTACTTTCCCCAATAATGAAAAGCTCCCATTGATCGTATATAAAAATGCAATTGATCTGTCAGGTGGAGAAGGGGCTTCGAAGGTGGAAAACACGTTTCAGGTTAATGGTTGGGGAGGATCCTGGAGAAACGGGATATATTCCTATCACCATTATCACAGTACGGCACACGAGGTGCTGGGTGTATATGAAGGTAATGCCAGGGTTCAACTGGGCGGACCGGAAGGCGAGGTTTTTGAAGTCGAAAAAGGGGATGTCATCCTGATCCCTGCCGGTGTGGCCCATAAAAACCTTGAAAGCAGCAGCGATTTCAGGGTTGTCGGCGCTTATCCTGAAGGACAATCCTGGGATATGAATTACGGTAAAGAGGGAGAAAGGCCCGCTGCCGACAGGAATATCGAAAAAGTCCCTCTTCCGGATAAAGACCCGGTATATGGTTCGGTCGGTCCGGTTCATGATCATTGGCGATGAATTCCATTTCCCTGTGAAAATTTTTAACTTGGCCCGGGTAATGAAAGTATAATATGAGCAATCCTGAAAATTCACATCGGCAATTCCTTAGAAAAAGTGCCATTCTGTCTTATGCAGTATATACAGGTCTTCCGGTCCGAGCCACCCAGAAAGCAAGGGATGAAAAAATTACCGTATTAAATCCTTTCGGCCGGGTGCCGGTGAGTTTTATCATCGACGATTCAACGGCGCTGGTCAATATGGCCCCACAAAGGCATTACGTCACGGAGAATCACCAAGGAATAAACGGGTTGTTAGCCAGAAAATCACCGGGGCACAGAGAAGGCACAAAGATGAGGCAAGGTCATAAAGTATCCAGGCCTCCAAGGGTACCGGGAAATAAAGGAGGCACAAAAAATCCTCGATGCGATCAAAGAAGTCATGGGTTGTTGTATTTTTAAATTTTCAGAATAGACTTATATTAACAACTGTAAACAGTCAACATTGAACCATGATACATATCATAATTTTTGTATTCAGTTTATCGGCGATTTTTTTCACCCTTCAAAAGGATAAGCCGGTTTATGAATGCCACAGAACGAATGGGGAATTAACCATTGACGGAAAGATAGATGAGGCCGCCTGGGATAAGGCCGAACCGGCCTATTTTGTTGCACAAGATGGTTCAGAACCCAGGCTAAAGACGCGATTTCAGTGGCTGTGGGATGATGAGTATCTTTATGGCGCTTTTTTCGTTGAGGATGATCACATCTGGGCTACTATGACCGAGCGGGATGCCTATCTCTGGACCGAAAATGTAGTTGAATTCTTTATCAATGCGGATGGCTGTTCGAAATCGTATATCGAAATAGAGATCAACCCCCTGAATACTATCCTTGATCTTTATGTGCTGAACAAATACAATGCACGGAAAGACATCAAACAGTTGTGGGACTGGGATTGTATCGGTCTTAGGAGTGCGGTGCAGCTTGCCGGTACGGTCAATGATGATTCCGACACAGACCAGTACTGGACATTTGAAATTGCCATACCTTTTGCGCAGGTGTATACGGCCCCGAATCATCCCCCTACAACAGGCGATCAGTGGCGTGTGGATTTCTGCCGTGGGGAAGGGGAGGAAAGGCCGGGGGTAAGGGAAGTGTCATCCTGGTCGCCGCCTGCTTTTCATAATCCCCTGTCGTATGGAGTGATGAGGTTTGTGGAGTAGATTGGTTAATGGACTCATCGAAAGACTTCGAGGAACTCATCGTTGAAGGACTCATCGTGACGAATTCATCGTATGACTTTGAGTCATCCGATGAGTTTAGGTCCGATGAGTATTGATAAGTCATCCGATGAGTTTAAGTCCGAAAAGTTGACGAAATTCATGCATCATCAAACAGGCGTTTTTCCAATGCCCAGAGTACCAGTCCGGCTATATTTTTGGTACCGGTTTTGGCCAGCAAATTTCTTTTGTGGGCATCTACTGTACGCTGACTGATAAATAACTTCTCGGCTATCTCCTGATTCGAATATTCCTTCATGATCAGGTGCAGGATTTCCTTTTCACGATCAGTCAGCGGTAAATCGATACTCATTCTCGATTTTTTCATTCCACTTAAATAATCCATCACCACCTCCTGAACTTCAGGAGAGTAATAATTTTCCCCATTATTTACAGCATGTATGGCTCTTTTCAACTCCCTGCTGCCACAATTTTTGAGAAGATAACCTGCAGCTCCCGCTTGCAACATCTGTTTAATATGCTGTGCTTCACCGAGCATGGTAAGGGCTATTACTTTTTGTTCAGGATAGGCTTTCTTAATTTCTTTCATCAGCTCTATCCCATCCATCTTCGGCATGCTGATATCGGTAAGCACCACGTCTACATCAGCTTTTTCAAGCATCTTCATAGCTTCTATGCCATTCGATGCCTCATTTACAATGCGGAAATTCTCTTCATCTTCAAGGACAGAACGTAACCCTTCCCGGACCATTTTATGATCGTCAACCACTAGTAACCGGATTTCATTCATTTAATAACTATCTTTTAAGTAAAAAAAATCATTAAACACACCAACAATTAAAATTGTATAATGTTTCCCCGGGAAATGTACTCTGGAAATTAAAGGAGGTTGTGGTGATGTATTTCCTGTTCAGGTTTACGGAAAGACAAGTAAGGGATACCGGTAATTTAATTTGATGACCGGCAAATTTCGGATCACGGTTTGATACAGTATACAATGAACATATTCTGTACCACCATGCACATAGAAACCTTACCTCAATATAGATATTGAACATTCGACAAACCTGAAAATCTTGAAATCTCTCGACTCAAAAGTAGGACAATAATCTTTTTTATGCCATAGGTATTTCACCTATTTATTAAAATAAATTTTTAGGCGGTTTAAGTATTTTACAAATTATTATTGAATGAATACAATTTTTATGTTCAGAGATTCGGTCATCCAAAATTAATCGGCACAGCCGCGGGAGTCCCCACTTCCCGCAACGTCACTCCGAGGCGTAGCCGTGGGAGTCCCCCGGTTACCGAACGGGGGGATTGCCGCGTCGTCGCCCTTGCGGTCTCCTCCTCGCAATGACGGTATTGAATGGGGGATTGCCGCGTCGTCGCCCTTGCGGTCTCCTCCTCGCAATGACGGTACTGAACGAACCGTCACTCCGAGGCACAGCCGTGGGAGTCCCCCGGTTGCTGAACGGGGGGGATTGCCCCATCGTCGCCCTTGCGGTCTCCTCCTCGCAATGACGGTACTGAACGGGGGGATTGCCGCGTTGCCGCCCTTGCGGTCTCCTCCTCGCAATGACGGTATTGAACGAACCGTCACTCCGAGGCGTAGCCGTGGGAGTCCCCCGGTTACCGAACGGGGGGATTGCTTACTTGAGGTTCTTTTCGAATAGCTTGAAGATCCGCCGGTATTCATCGCTCCAGCTGGAAGATTCTTTGAAGCTATGGTCTTCGAGGGGAAACACGGCCAGTTGCCAGTCTTTTTTCCCCAGTTCGATCAACCGTTGAGATAACCTGACCACATCCTGGAACTGTACATTATCATCCACCATGCCATGCAGCATCAGTAGTTCGCCCTGGAATCCTTCCGCTTTATAAATCGGAGAACTGCGCCTGTACGCAATGGAATCTTCTGCCGGAGTATTCAGTATATTGGATGTATAATCGTGATTATAATGAGCCCAGTCAGTGACTGATCTGAGCGCCGCACCGCATCGAAATACTGCAGGATATTCGAACAGGGCAAAAATGGTGATGAATCCACCATAAGAGCCGCCATATATGCCGATCCGGTCTTCATCCACATCGCAGTTTTCAACAAGATACCTGGCACCGTCAGCCTGGTCGGAAAGGTCTTTGCCCCCCATATGCCGGTAAATGGCTGTTCTCCAGTCACGACCATACCCTTCACTGCCCCGGTAATCGACATCGAGTACGGTATATCCCTGGTCCACCAGATAATTATGGAACATGTATTCCCTGTAATAGCTGCTCCACCACCGGTGTACATTCTGCAGATATCCTGCGCCATGGACAAAAATAACGGCAGGTCCCTTTTTCCCTGTTGGATTCGGCCGGTACAGCCTGGCCGGCACCTTCATGCCATCTGAAGCCGTAAAATATACGATCTCCGGATCCTTCCACTCATAGCGGTTGAATTCCTCCGTGGTAGAATGAGTGACCCGTTGCATTTCTGCACCGGGACGGTTCGGCATAATATACAGCTCCCAGGGTTTGTTTGAATAGGAATGCCGTATCGCCAGCATTTTATCATCCGGCGATACCGTTACCTCATAATTACCGGGCTGGCTGGTATACCGGGTCAGCTCGCCCCCTTTCGCGGGCATTCTGTAAAAATGCCTTTCAAAGGGTCCCTCTTTGTTGGCTGTTATATAAAAATAGTTTTTATCCCGTGACAAGCTGACTTCATAGACCTCCCAATCTCCGCTGGTAAGCCGGGATTTTTCTCCCGAAGGAACATGGAAAGAATATATATGGGAATAACCGGATTCTTCCGACTGGAACCAGAAGGTATCATCATCGAGCCAGCCGCAATTACCGGATTCAAAATTCCAGATACTGATGCCGGGGCCTCCGATCCAGGCTTCATCACGCTGGCGGTCCATCGGGTACAACGAACCATCTTCCATGTCGAGCTCCATGATCCAGCGGTCCTTATTATCATGTGAGCGTATGACCAGCGCGGCCCGGTCTCCCTTTTCATTGAAAAATATACCCGGAAAGGATACCTTCCTGGGATTATCGTAGGTGTGGTCGTACGTACTGTCAGGATGTACATATTCTTTCAGAAATTCCGGCTTATCGTAAATGCCGGGGATCTGTTCTGTCGATACGTAATATACCGTATCCCTTTTCCTGTTATAAATGCCCAGTTCATAGGTCGTGCGGGGACTTCCAACCTTTGCCCGCACATTATCTATATCCAGATATCCGGATCCGGTAACATATCCGGGAATTTTTGTACTCAGGTCACCCTCAGGCCTTTTGGCAAGCACGAACAAAACAAAATTTTTATCCGGGCTCATAGTCAGCCGGCTAAGTATCCTGCCTTCCAGATGGATCCGGCAGGGCCGGTGCGGCGATAATAGATCTTCCCTGTTCTCCGAGGCCTCCTGCTCTGCTTTTCGATCGTTGAGCACTTCAAATAATTCATATTGCTGATGTTCCAGCCATTTTTCCCGCTGACTCAATTGGATATCTTTTTCCGGAGCTTCAGGGGTGAAATTCGTGACCTGGCGGTAACCTCCGTCTTCTACAGTCCAGGTAAAAAGGTTGTTATCCCTTTCGAATACGATTTCGCTGTCATCGAAGGTGAACTTTGGATTACTTTCCTGCTCTACTGTTCCGGTTACCTGACGAATATCCCCCGACCTGACATCAAGCAGATAGAGGTCGCCGTTTTTCTCATACACCATTTTTTTAAAATCCGATGAATAGTCGCCTGAATAAACCGGTAATTTCTTTTGCTCCTCCAGTGCGATTTTTTCAGGTGACAGGTCGCGAAGAGAAACCCTGTAGAGGGAGGAAAGGATCTCCCGGTCGGGATTCCAGTTAAAAAAAATGGTCTCACTGTCGGCGGACCAACGAATATCCTCAGGAGGGTATCCGGTGAAATCGTATCCCTGCATGATTTGATTGATGGAAAGGGCAGGGGCCTGCTGTGCCATGACCTTAACGGACATGATTATGCAAACAAATAAAAAAGTATTTCTGATCATGATAAAACCGGGAAGAAGATGCATTGTAAATCTAAAATAATTTGTGCCAAAAATACAAAAAACAGGTGGGTGGCATAGGGCAATATCGAAAATCATTTCTTTTAAACAAAAATGCCGTAGGGAATATGGTGCCTCATCAGGATCTTGTGCAACCCGTAATATAATAATAAAACAATAAATGGCCGGCATTAATGGAAAAGTATGAAATAGATCGTATTATTGAACCGGTCCGGGGATTTTGTCCTGTTAAAACAAACCAATTTAAACCATGAAACATTTTCCATTGATTTTTCTGCTTTTTTTTATGGCGGATCATGTTTTTTGTCAGATCGATACAGATCAACCCCGGCTGATAACCGCTCCGGATGATCCGGAAGAATGGGATGATTGGAGGAATGACCTGATCGAATACAGAAAGGCCATAAAAGAGAAAATCGATTATGTTGACAGCCTGTATGAAAAGAAAGAATTCCAATGGGCAGCCCGGTGTCATTCTGTATATTTTCTGATGCTTTTCGACAGGGCCTTTTATGATCCTGGAACGGGTTCCTTCATGGTCGATGAATTTGTGGCTGAAACGGAAGAACAGTTTGGCCCCATCGACGGGATCGTTTTGTGGCACGCCTATCCCCGGATTGGATTTGATCTGCGCAACCAGTTCGATCATTACCGTGAATTTCCCGGAGGATTGAAGGGACTGAAGGAGATCGTTGACCGCTTTCATGAACATGGAATAAAAGTTTTTATAGATTACAATCCCTGGGATACCGGTACCCGCCGTGAAGGTCGCGATGATATCTATGTGCTGACAGACCTGCTGACTGAAATCGGGGCGGATGGTATTTTCCTGGATACTCTTACCGATATAACAAAAGAGCTCAGGGGGCTGCTCGATTCGGCCGGTAGCGGAATGGTGCTCGAATCGGAGCTGGCCCTGCCCGTGGAACGGTTGTATGACCATCACATGTCGTGGGCACAGTGGTTTGACGACAGCCATGTTCCCGGTATCCTGCGTAATAAATGGATCGAGCGAAGGCATATGATGCACCAGATAAAACGCTGGAACAGCGATCATTCATCGGAATTACAAATGGCCTGGATGAATGGCAGTGGTATGCTGGTATGGGAAAATGTATTCGGGTCATGGATGTCATGGAACGATCGGGATAAATCCTACCTCAGGATGATGAATCCCCTTTTGCGCTATTTCAATTCTGTTTTTACGGGAGAAGGCTGGCAGCCCTTATATAAAACGGAAAGGGGGGATGTGTATGCAAGTTTGTGGCATAATGAAAACGTTAAGATATGGACTCTGGTGAACAGGGGAGAGGAATGGGTGCATGGAGAAGTGATAAGCATACCCTTACCGGAAGGGGAAGACATATATGACCTGATGAAGGGCGAGAAACTGGATTACCGGCCTTCTGACAATGTTCCCGTAAAGCTTGATCTTCCTCCCCGGGGTTTGGGTTGTATCCTGGTATTGCCTGAAACTCTGAAGGATAAAAATTTAAGTAACCTTATCAAAAATCAAAAGGAGCGATATTCCGGTATGGAAATTAGCACCTATGCCAATGAAGCTCAACAAGAGTTGAAAGAAATGAGCCGTGTTCAGGTTTACAAAAAGAATGTTCCTCCAAATATGGCGTTAATCGACGATCCTCCCGATTCTATCCGGATTGCTTATATGCAACGGGAATGTGGTTTTTATGATTATCAAGGGTATGTGCATCCGCCCGACCGTAATCATCAGATCATTGAATTTAAAAAAGCCATAGATGTGAAACCCTATGCCATAGATCTCACTCCCGTAACCAATATGGAATTTTTCAAATTCATGAAAGCCTCCGGATATAGGCCTGAGGATACGGCCAGTTTTCTTTCTCACTGGGAGAATGGACAACCCGGGGCAGCCATAATGGATCATCCTGTAGTGTACGTGAACCTGAAAGATGCCAGGGCTTATGCAGAATGGAAGGGAAAACGGCTTCCTACCGAGGAAGAATGGCAGATCGCTGCTCAGGGAAGGGAGGAATTTAACTATCCCTGGGGTGATTCATTTGATGCGGATAAATGCAATTCGGGTGATGTTGAGGGAACTACACCGGTAAAACAATACGAAGAGGGACGCTCTCCCTATGGTTGTTATGATATGTGCGGCAATACCTGGGAACTTACAGAAAGCCAGCGGTCGGACGGGCACACCACGTTCTGCATATTAAAAGGGGGAAGCTGGTTTGAAGCGGAGGGTTCCGACTGGTACGCCCAGGGAGGCCCACAGCCTGCTTCCATGTCGGCCAAATATATTCTTTTTTGGCCGGGCCTTGACCGCAGTGCTACCATAGGCTTCCGATGCGTGGTGGATATCGGTGATGAATAAAGGAATATCCGGGAAAGTATCGCAAAAGAGGAAATCATAGAGAACACTGTTGGACGGCAGAGAAGGGTTGGTTAATATTAACCGCAGAGATCGCAGGGGAAGCGTAGAGAATATAGTTATTAAAAACCACAAAGATCGCAAAAGGCCATAAAGCTGGTATAACTAATAAGGATCGCAAAGTTAGCAAAGAACCGCAAGATCACAGGGGGGAGCAGAGAAAGCTCCAGGTGTCCGGAGATATCAGCTGATTTTTTACCTCCCGGTGAGACAATTCATTAACCTGCAAATAGCCCGGTTCGGATTTTACCTGCTTCTCATAGGGAAATCACCTATTCGATCAATTAAGAATTTCCGGAATCAAAACTGACTATTCAAGGTATATTCTTACCACAGTTAAACCGAAACGCAGAATAGTCATGAAAATGGAAAAAGAGAAGAAAATTGTTGTTTTGATTGTCAGTATCCTCGGATTGCTGGTGATCATTCAATCGAAAGGCAATGCACAGGATTTCAAGCTGACTACATATTTTGAAAATACTTCAGTGAGTCCGAAAGCAGGATCTTCAGCCGGCTACCGAATTGACACCGGATTTGAGGCCGGCCTTTTTTATCAAAAGGAGATTACTCCCGGATTTGAAGAAAGGGATGATAAAATCCGTGAACAGGAATTCTTTGGATTTTATTTCAGTATGCCGGTAATGAACAAAAGAAAATTCGGTCTCGACCTGATGGTAAGGAGTGGATCGGTTAATAATGAAAGTTTTACCATAACCCCGTCGGTGCATTTATCTTACAGACCGCTGCCCTTTATGGGGATCAGTGCCGGAATGGGGGTTCGCTGTCTGAGGCCGACGATTATTCCAAAACTTGAAATTATATTCTAAGGGCTATGAAAGGGAACGGGAGGAAGAATACGATGAAAGGGAAAACATTTAAAATAGCGATCATAGCACTGAAACTGATCATGTTGATCACTCCGGTGATAGCCAACCTGATTTTTTCAGATCCGGTAAAGGAAATTGCATTTGATATGGCCGTTGAGGTGGCCGGTGCCGGGTCGATCTCCGTGGTTATGGGATCTTCTTTTTCAAAAGAATTCCTGTCCTTATTCAAGGAACTATTATAAAGGTCAAGAGAGAAATAAATTATTAAATACAATATCATGAATTTACTTGTCATAACCATTTTTCTATTTATGCCTTTGTTCGTCATCAGTCTTGGGGTGATCTCGTTGGTTTCTAACATTCGAAGTCATGAATCGACAGGGTCTAAAGGTGAAGAAGCTGTTGAAATATCCGATAATTTGAACCTAAAACCACTTTCCGACTAAGGAGTGGAGCGCAGAACTAATGCCGTTTTGTAGAGAATTTCAATCCGGTTAAATCATAGCATTTATTAATAGAATTGATTGAACACATAAAATTATAAAGTCATGATCAACGTAATTTTATCCATCATAACGCCAGGAATTGGAAGTCTTGTTCTTCTTACATTGATCATTATAACCATCATGCCGATCGTTAATTACCTGAGGATGCGCAATTCATCAAGAAAGAAAAGGCTTGCCGACAGGCTTCCCGGCTTTTATGATTATTAACCCGAAAAATTCATAAATTTTTCGCCCGAAGGGCCGATTAAGCGCA
>CAZIXF010000069.1:0-20677 GCA_964543195.1 uncultured Roseivirgaceae bacterium | reverse complement strand
AATAGTAAAAACGGTTTATTTTGAGAATGGTTTATGAATAATCGGGGTTAAGAAAATAATCGATGAATTTAATCCTGATTTCGTCTTTTTTCAATCGGGCGTGGATGTGCTTGAGACGGACAAACTGGGGCGTTTATCCCTGACTGTGAAAGGTTGTGCGGCCCGTGACCGTCTTGTGTTAACGAGATGTAAACAGCATAATATCCCGGTAGTGGCCGCCATGGGCGGAGGGTATTCGGAAGAGATCCGGGTTATCGTGGAGGCCCATGTCAATACATTCAGGCTGGCCGGGGAGATCTTTTTTTGATAACTCCTCTAAAAATGAGTATATTTAATTTACGCTTAGACATTATTGACAGGTACGCCGGCTGACCTGCCAGTATCGATAAAGCCATGAAGAAGATGTTCAGATCCAGGGAATTGTTGATCTTTAAACGGGGTATATACGCTATTCTTTCCTTTATCCTTCTGTTATGGACGGTGAAGTCGGTGGAATGGGCCAACGGGGTAGACCTCGGCGTGCTGGGGATCCTGCCGAGGACGTTAAAAGGCAGTATCGGTATTATAACCGGACCACTGGTGCATGGCGATGTTTTTCATTTATTATCCAATACCTTTCCGTTGCTGGTACTTGGGCTTGGCCTGTTTTATTTTTATCATAAAATAGCGTTCGAAGTATTTATCTGGATCTATCTGGCTTCGGGATTCTGGGTCTGGATCATTGGCAGGGAAGCCTATCATATCGGTGCAAGCGGCATCGTGTATGGCCTGATGATGTTTATATTCTGGGGAGGCGTGTTGCGAAAAAACCCGAAATCACTGGCCATCTCGATGATCATCTTCTTCCTGTATGGTTATATGATCTACGGGCTGGTGCCCGGCGATGATGCGGTTTCCTGGGAATCTCATGTTATGGGATCGATTGCGGGAATCTTTCTTGCTGTATATTTTAAAAAAGTTCCCATTTATACGGGAGAATATGATCTTAAGGCCACTGAAGATGATCATACTGAAGAGGATTCCACAGCAGACGGGATAGAGCAGAAGCTGATCGAAAAGGGATCGGTGAATCATACCCATAATGAGGACTTGGATTATAATTATACCTACATCCCCGGGAAAAACGGCGAGAAAAAATAATTATTGGGATCCTTTTCGCTACCCATAAGTTGTTTTCGAGGATACAGGTTACTGCTCTTCATGAGCATTAAAATAATCAATAATCAATGTTCAATGGTTCAATGGTTCAATGGTTCAATGGTTCAATGGTTCATTCGTTCATTCGTTCAATGGTTCAATGGTTCAATGGTTCATCAGTTGTTCAATCGTTCAATCGTTCAATGGTTCATTCGTTCATCAGTTGTTCAATGGTTCAATGGTTCATTCGTTCATCAGTTGTTCAATTTCTTAATTATTTAATTTCTAAATCTCTTCTGAGGATGAAGCTGCTACATTTGGATTTCCAGAATTGATCATTAAAAAATTAATTGGAATTTGATTTATTGTGATTTGATTATTTTTTAAGGAATTGTACTAACGAAATTTTTTCCGATTTTTGGGTTTGCCGGTAAAAAGATACATTCAATAAGTCCTTAATTTTAAACTTTTTATATATTTGCCTTTTGTTAAATAAAGGAGCCTAAATCGTGAAAAATCTTTCAATTGTTCTTAATGCCGTTCTTTTTATAGCCGTAGCTGTATTATATTTTCTCCACTTCACAAAAACTGAAGTTGAGACCGGTGAGGAGTCTGTCAGTGCCGCAGATTCATTGATGCCTGAAAAGCTGACGATCGTTTACGTCATGGAAGACTCATTGCTCAGCAACTATGAATATTTCCAGGATATTTCAGCACAACTGGATCAAAGACGACAAAGCCTCGAACAGGATTACAGGTCCAGAGCCGAAGGTCTTCAGTCCGAAATCGCCAATTTCCAGCAAAATGCAGGTAATATGACCATGAATCAGGCAAGGGCTGTGGAAGAGGACCTGATGAAAAAGCAGCAGAACCTGGTTCGGTATCAGGAATCACTCTCCCAGACCCTTATGCAGGAAGAGGCTGAAATGAACCGAAAATTGTTCGAAAGGGTTTCCGGTTTTCTCGAAGAATTTGCCACGGAAAAAGGGTATACGGTGGTAATGAATTATCGTCCGGGGAATGCACTCCTGTATGGTCATGATGCAATGGATGTAACCAGGGAAGTGGTCAGCGGCCTGAATAAAGCATATGAAGCTTCAAAAAAAGGGGAGAAAACCGGAAATCGGAAAACCGCTGATAAAGACTCGGCCAGCGTACAATAATAATCCTGTACACAAGAACTGGCCTCTGCCATAACTCGATTAACTTTTTTTTTCGCATCTTTACCGGGGAAAATACAGGTTCCGGATTGGCACATTTTATTTTTGGACGGACATATTGGCAGGAAGGAAATCCGGAGAAAGAAAAGGATAAATAAGGGCAAAACGGAGTCCATGAAAGAAGGGCTTGTTTTAAAAATAAAATTCAATTTCCGGGCGAATCAGGAATAATTAAAAGAAACATGAACGTACTGGTCGTATTAAATCCTATTTCAGGTGGCAAAAGCAAGGATATATTCATCCGTGATATGAAGGAAAAGTTCAAGGATGAAGGCATTCGATACAGTATTTATGAAACCACGGGCCAGGATGATAAATATAAAATTTATGAACTTACTCAAAAATATGATCCGGACAGGATCCTGAGTATTGGTGGCGACGGAACCAACTCCATTTGTGTAAAAAGTCTCGTAGATCATGATGCTTTTCTTGGAATTATACCTTTTGGCAGTGCAAATGGTATGGCGGTGGAACTGGGAATAAGTGAAGATCCGGATGAAGCACTCGACGATTTTTTACATTCCGATCGTTATAAAGAACTGGATCTATACCAGGTGAATGATAAATATTATGGAATGCACATCGGAGATATTGGTCTGAATGCCAGGATTGTGGAAGGTTTTTCAAAAGAAGAGGGCAGGGGTATGTTCAGTTATGCGAAACATTTTTTAAAGGAATTATCCCAGAGCGAGCTGATCGATTTTACTATTCATACCGGGGATGAAACATTCAATACCCAGGCTTTTATGGTGGCATTTGCCAATGCAAAACGATATGGTACCGGCGTGGTGTTAAACTGGAAAGGTAATCTGTTTGATGGTAAGATTGAATTGGTCCTGGCCAAAGATCTTAAGATCAAAACCTTGCTGCTTGCCGGGATGACCACATTAAGTGATGAATTTGCCAAAGAGGCTCCCTCCGAGATCATAAGTATTGAGGAGGCTGTGATTACCACTAAAGAGCCGGTAAGCGTACAGATCGACGGCGAACCCATAGGTAAACTTCAAGAAGTAAAAGTGAAGGTCCTGCCCCGGGCGGTCAGGGTGGTCATTCCTGAGAATATACCCGGCTAGATAAAGTACGAATCGTTGGCCAGTTCATCAAGCCACAGGGAATCATATGCCGGGGTGGCATTAAGCACTGAATCCGGTACTGCTGACAATTGACCCCGGTTTTATTGAATTTTTTATTATATTATTCGTACTACGGGTTATGTTTAATATGTATATTGTATATTGATAAGAATGTAACTGGGTAAAGAAGCATTTTTTGATTATATGGGCAAAAAAACGTTGATACTGGGGGCAAGTACCAATCCTTCGAGATTTTCTTACTTAGCTGCGCATAAACTGGTCTCAAAAGGACATGATATTGTACCTGCAGGATTAAAAAAAGGCAGCGTGGCCGGTAAGGAGATGCTGGATATCCGGGAAAAGCCTCTCGTGGAAGGTATAGATACCATCACACTTTACATGAATCCGGTCAATCAGAAACCTTACTATGATTATATACTTTCCCTTAATCCGGGAAGGATCATATTCAATCCCGGAACTGAAAATCCCGAACTAATGGCTCTGGCTGCAAAAAATAACATTGAAACAGAAGAAAATTGCACCCTGATCATGCTGAATACGGGTATTTATTAAGCTCTAAGACAGATAAAATAACAGGAACCGGTCCATTACAGCACCACCTCAATCGTTGCTTCGCTGGTTTTTACTTCTGAAAGATATTTAAATTGCTGTATTTCAATTAGATGCGTTGTATCAATCAGCAGGAGAGCTTACCCTCCTCAAAGGGCAAATAATCCTGAAAATCGCGGGTAAATAGCGATAAAATCAGTATTTTTGCACGTCAACAAACTTAGTATGAAGGAAGAAAACAGTAAATTAAACTGGCAGTCTTATTCGGCACAGAATATTCAGGTTTTGGAGGGATTGGAGGCCGTAAGAAAAAGACCGGCCATGTATATTGGAGATGTGAGTTTCAGGGGTCTTCACCACATGGTATGGGAGGTAGTGGATAATTCCATTGATGAAGCGCTTGCCGGATACTGTACCGAGATAGAAGTGCAGATCCACCAGGACCATTCCATCCGTGTGATCGATAACGGAAGGGGGATCCCGATCGATATCCATGAAAAAGAAGGAAGGTCGGCACTCGAAGTGGTTATGACCCTCCTGCATGCGGGGGGGAAATTCGATAAAAATACCTATAAGGTATCGGGAGGCTTGCACGGGGTAGGGATATCCTGCGTTAATGCACTTTCATCCCATTTGAAGGCTACGGTATACCGCGATGGTAAAATTTATGAACAGGAATATGAGAGTGGGATTCCGAAATATCCTGTAAAGGAAAACGGTACGACCGATTTGAGTGGTACGGTGATCCATTTCATTCCTGATGATAAAATATTTACGGTAAAAGAATATAAATACGAAACGATCGCCTCCCGGTTGAGGGAGCTGGCCTTTCTCAATGCAGGACTGCGGATCAAGCTCGTGGACTTCAGGGAAAAAGAGGAAAATGGAGGTGAAAGTTTTAAGACCGATGAGTTTTTTTCCGAAGGAGGTCTGCGCGAGTTTGTCAATTATCTCGATTCCAGCCGGGAAAAGCTCATTCAGGAACCTGTTTATATCATCAATGATAAAACGGATGTGCCGGTTGAAGTAGCCTTATCCTATAATACTTCTTATACTGAAAATGTGGTTTCCTATGTGAATAATATAAATACGATTGAGGGAGGCACCCATATTGCCGGATTCAGAAGAGCACTTACCAGGACGTTGAAATCCTATGCCGAGAAATCCGGACTGCTGGACAAGGTAAAGATGGAGATTAGCGGGGATGATTTCAGGGAGGGCCTGACTGCCGTGATCTCGGTAAAGGTGGCAGAGCCCCAGTTTGAAGGACAGACCAAAACCAAACTGGGCAATTCTGAGGCCCTGGGAGCGGTTGACGGAAGTGTAGGTGAACAATTACAACATTATCTCGAGGAACACCCCAAAGAAGCGAAAGCCATCATATCCAAGGTTATTCTTGCTGCCCAGGCAAGGTTTGCCGCCAGGAAAGCACGGGAAATGGTTCAGCGGAAAAACGGACTGACAGGAACCGGCCTGCCCGGTAAACTGGCCGACTGTTCGGAGAAAGATCCCGGTATCAGTGAATTGTATCTGGTGGAAGGTGATTCTGCCGGTGGTTCGGCAAAACAGGGACGTGACAGGAAGTTTCAGGCCATACTTCCTCTCCGTGGCAAAATACTTAATGTAGAGAAAGCGCAGGAACATAAGATCTATGATAACGAGGAAATAAAAAATATTATTACCGCACTGGGTGTGAGTTTTGGAAAAGAAGACGATGAAAAAGCGGTTAATCTGGAAAAACTTCGGTATCATAAGATCATTATCATGACCGATGCCGATGTGGATGGCAGCCATATCCGAACCCTGATCCTTACCTTCTTTTTCCGGTATATGCGGGAACTTATTGAACAGGGTTATCTTTATATTGCCATTCCGCCCCTCTATCAGTTCAGAAAAGGAAAGACCGAAAGGTATTGCTGGACTGAGGAGGAAAGGGAAAGAATAGTACAAGAACTTGCCGGTGATGGCAAAGAGGAATCTGTGGGCGTACAGCGATATAAAGGACTTGGCGAGATGAATCCCGAGCAATTATGGTTGACTACCATGAATCCGGAAACAAGAAGTTTAAAACAGGTGACCATTGAATCTGCCGCGGAGGCTGAACACCTGTTCTCGATGTTGATGGGCGATGAAGTGGCCCCACGAAGAGAATTTATTGAGCAGAACGCTAAATACGCCAATGTAGATATTTAATAAAATAGGGAATATAGGGCAATATAAGGGCCACTGATCATGGTGCCCTTATTTTTTTAAAAATCAAGTGTAAATAAAAGGATGGCAGTAACAGATTTTAAGCAGACAGAAGAATTAATCAATCAGAGTCAACTGATCAGCCGTGATCTCAGCTGGTTGCAATTTAATCACCGGGTGCTCGATCAGGCCAAACATATCGACCGGTCCATATTCGACAGGCTTAAATTCATGGCCATCACCGATTCAAACCTGGATGAGTTTTTCATGATCCGGGTGGGGAGTTTATATAATTATATCGATTTTCATAAGGAACGTACGGATTACTGCGGATTGAGGGAACGTCCTTTTCGTAGACTTCTGTATCAGAAGAGCCATGAATTTATCCGTGAACAGAAGGACTATTACATCAAAAAACTTGTCCCCGAGTTCAAAAAAAATGGTTTTATTATTGCCAATGTGGATGAGCTTAACGAGGATGAACGCAAGCAGGTAAAGGATTATTTCAAAAAGACGATCTTTCCCATGCTCACCCCCATGGTATATGATAACTATCATCCCTTCCCCTTATTAATGAACCTGTTGCAGATCTTTGCCATAGTTACCCTGACCCAGGAGAAACCGGTCCGGAAAAAACTTTCGTTTATACAGATACCGCAGAACCTGCCCAGGTTTTTTGAGATCCAGCGGGGGAATATGATCGTTTTTGTTCCCATTGCCGAAGTGATAAGGGCCCACATCAGCAAACTTTTCAGAAACATTGACATCGTTTCGGTGAACCTTTTCCGGTTGACCCGTAACGGGGATTTCACATTGGAAGAAAGTGATGATATTGAGGCTAACTTTCTGGAAGAATTAAAAAGGAAATTGAAGACACGCCGGACCGGACGGGTGGTCAGGGTTGAGATCGAAGAGGGTTTTGATGAATACCTCAAATCCATTCTCATGAATCGCTGGGAACTCGAGAATGATAATTTCTTCGAAGTAAAACATAATGAGTTAATGGATCTGGATTCCTTATGGCAGATCATCAAGCATGAAGATTTTAAAGATAAACTCTTTAAAGCGCCTCCGAAAACGATGCCGCTGATGTATCCCGAAAACGGGGATGATGACATTTTTGAGATCATTAAGAGCCGTGATATCCTGATGCATCATCCCTATAACAGTATGGATCTGCTGATCGACCTGCTTGAAAGTTCGGCGGAAGATCCGGGCGTGCTGTCAATCAAACTGACCGTTTACAGGCTTGCCAAGGAATCGCGGGTTACCGCTGCCCTGCTGAAGGCTGCTGAAAACGGTAAGCATGTATCGGTACTTTTCGAAGTAAAGGCACGATTTGACGAAGAAAATAACATCCATGAAGCCCAGAAATTACAAAGGGCCGGTTGTTTTGTGATTTACGGGATCAGCAATGTAAAAACCCATACCAAATTACTGCTGATTGTAAGGAAAGAAGGCAATAAGATTACCCGTTATGTGCATATGTCGAGCGGCAATTATAATGAAGTGACGGCCAACCTGTATACCGATATCGGATATCTGACCGCTGATGAAAGTTATGGAAGGGATGTATCCGAATTTTTCAATGCCATAACAGGCCATTCCCTTCCTGAGATCTATGAATACCTGATCACTGCGCCCAAAGATATGCGGAAGCAGCTTATCGACCTGATCAGGATTGAAGCTGAAAATGCGAAAAAGGGGAAAAAAGCAGGTATTGTCATAAAGATAAACTCACTTCAGGACAAACATATGATCTATGAACTTTATAAGGCATCAAAGGCGGGCGTACCTGTTAAGCTGGTTGTTCGGGGGATCTGCTGCCTCAGGCCGGGGAGAAAAGAACTGAGTGAAAATATTGAAGTATATTCCATAGTGGGAGAGTACCTTGAACATTCGAGGTTGTATTATTTTCATAATGAAGGAGACCCGAAGGTATATGGGGGTAGCGCCGATGTGATGGTCAGAAGCTTTGAACGCCGTATAGAATCCCTTTTTCTGATCAAAGACAAAAAAGTCAGGGCTCAGGCCATTACCATACTGAAATACAATCTAAGGGATAATGTGAATGCTTACAAGATGAATGAGGATGGCAGTTACACGGTAAAGGTACCTGTAGGTGAGGATCCATTCAATATTCACAAGGAGTTTTATCGCCTCAAAAAGGAAAACCTCAGTGACGATTGCCTTGTATAAAAAGAAAAACCCCGGTTATATTTCATTCTAAGATAATTCCTGGCGTTATTTGTCGGATTGTTATCAGGAAACTATCCTTCCTTCCTTTCGATCCGGTATTTATTGCTTAAACTAGTGATTAACCTGGTACATGAAGAAAGATATAAATAATTTAATTAAGAAAAGAATTCTGATCATGGATGGCGCCATGGGCACTATGATTCAGAAGCATAAACTATCGGAAGAGGATTTCAGAGGCGATCAATACAAGGATCATTCTCATTCGCTCAAAGGCAATAATGATATTCTCTGTATCACCAAACCGGATATAATCAGGGAAATCCACGCCTCCTACCTTGAAAGCGGGGCGGATATTACGCTGACCAATACCTTCAGCGCTACCAGCATAGCACAGGCAGACTATGGTCTGGAATCAGAGATATATGACCTCAATTACCAGGCTGCCGCACTTGCCTCTTCGGTTGCTGAGAAGTTCAGCGGGAAAGATCCTTCCAGGCCACGATTTGCAGCCGGGTCCATGGGGCCTACCAATAAAACCGCATCCATATCGCCGGATGTAAACGACCCCGGCTACAGGGCCATAACCTTCGATGAGTTGAAATTGGCCTACAAAGAGCAGGCTGCCGGGCTGCTCGACGGGGGCGTGGATATACTCCTTGTCGAGACGGTTTTTGATACATTGAATGCCAAAGCCGCCCTTGTCGGGATTGAAGAACTCTTCGAGGAAAAGGGTGCCAGAGTCCCGGTAATGGTTTCGGGAACAATTACCGATGCAAGCGGCCGTACACTTTCCGGACAGACCACAGCAGCTTTCTGGTTCAGTATCAGTCATTTTAACCTGTTATCGGTTGGGCTTAATTGTGCCATGGGCGCCGATATGCTGAGACCTTATATCCAGGAGTTAAGCCGTCTGGCTCATATTCCCGTAAGCATACATCCGAATGCCGGTTTGCCCAATGAGTTTGGCGAATATGATGAGTCGGCGGAACATATGTCTGCCATACTTGGTGATTTTGCGCATGAGGGATTTATCAATATAGTGGGAGGGTGTTGCGGCACTACCCCTCAGCACATCCGGGCGATATCTGAAAAAGTAGCCGGGGTAACCCCGAGGAAGATTCCGGAAAAGGACAGGTACCTTCATCTGAGCGGACTGGAAGCCCTGACTATCCGGGAAGAAACGAATTTTGTCAATATCGGGGAAAGGACAAACGTATCGGGGTCGAGGAAATTTGCCAGGCTGATTACCGAAAACAAACTCGACGAAGCCCTTGAGGTGGCCCGGGAACAGGTCCAGAACGGGGCTCAGGTTGTGGATGTGAATATGGACGAAGGCCTTCTTGATTCCGAGCAGCTGATGCCCGGTTTTCTGAACCTGATGGCCTCCGAGCCGGAGATCGCCCGGGTTCCCGTCATGGTCGATTCATCCAAATGGTCGGTAATCGAAGCAGGCCTTAAATGTCTGCAGGGTAAAGGGGTAGTGAATTCCATCTCCATGAAGGAAGGAGAAGAATCCTTTTTATATCAGGCCAAAATGTGTCGCCGGTATGGTACTGCGGTGGTGGTGATGGCCTTTGATGAAAAGGGCCAGGCCGATTCTTTCGAACGCAGGATCGAGATCTGTCAGCGATCCTATAAACTGCTGACCGAAAAGGTTGGATTTCCCCCGCAGGACATTATTTTTGATCCGAATATTCTCACCGTGGCTACCGGCATAGAAGAGCATAATAACTATGCTATCGATTTTATAAGAGCGACCAAATGGATTAAGGAAAACCTTCCCTATGCCAAGGTAAGTGGTGGAATAAGTAATATTTCTTTCAGTTTCCGGGGCAATAATGTGGTCCGGGAAGCGATGCATTCCTGTTTTCTTTATCATGCCATCGATGCGGGCCTTGATATGGGTATCGTTAATGCCGGGATGATCGAGGTGTATGAGGAGATACCCCACGAGCTTAGGGGAAAGGTGGAAGATGTATTGTTTAACCGTCGGCCTGATGCTACCGAGCGTCTCCTCAATTATGCTGAAAAAGTAAAGGGTGGAGGCAAGAAAAGAGAAATAGACCTGTCATGGCGTGATGCCGCTGTGGGAAAGCGGATCTCACATGCCCTGGTGAAAGGGATTATCGATTATGTCGAGGAGGATGTTGAAGAGGCCCGAAAAAAGTTCGATAAGACGATCGAGGTGATCGAAGGACCGCTGATGGATGGCATGAACGTGGTTGGCGACCTCTTCGGATCGGGGAAAATGTTTCTGCCCCAGGTGGTTAAAAGCGCCCGGGTCATGAAAAAGGCAGTGGCCTATCTGATACCTTATATAGAAGAAGAAAATGCCGGGCAGGATGGTCCCCGAGAGTCGAGATCGGCAGGGAAAGTATTGCTGGCCACCGTAAAAGGCGATGTACATGATATCGGTAAAAATATCGTGGCGGTCGTTTTGTCCTGCAATAATTATGAGATCATCGACCTGGGGGTGATGACCCCTATGGAAAAGATTCTCGATAAGGCGGAAAAAGAACAGGTACAGGTGATCGGAGTAAGTGGATTGATCACACCCTCACTTGACGAAATGGTATATATTGCCAAAGAAATGGAGCGGCGGGAAATGAAATTACCGCTTCTTATCGGGGGAGCTACCACCTCGCGAATTCATACTGCGGTAAAGATCAATCCCAATTACAGCGGTGCGGTGATCCATGTGCTCGATGCTTCCAAAAGTGTGCCAGTGGTCAGCAAACTTCTCCAGGAAAACAAACAGAAAGTCGATACCTATATTCAGGACATCAAGAAAGAATACCGGGGTCTGAAGGAGGCTCACGCCAGCCGTCAGAAAGACAAAAACCTGATCCCTATCGAAAGGGCAAGAAATAACCGGTTTCAGTCCGACTGGTCTCAGAGAAAAGTGATCAGACCTTCTTTTCTCGGAAAAAGGATATACCAGGATTTTGACATAGCCGAACTTAGAAATTATATCGACTGGACACCTTTTTTCCTTTCGTGGGAAATGAAAGGGAGGTATCCTGCCATTTTCGAGAACAACACCTATGGAAAAGAAGCACGCAAACTTTATGACGATGCCAATATGCTGCTGGATAAGATCGTGACCGAAAATTCCCTGACCGCTAAAGCTGTGGTGGGCTTTTTCCCGGCCAATTCCAGGATGGATGATATCGAAGTATATGATTTCGATAAGGAAAAAGAAGACCGGGGAAAGGTAACAAGGGTGCTGCATCATCTGAGGCAACAGAACAAAAAAGCCGAAGGATTACCCAATTACTGTCTTTCCGATTTTCTGGCACCCCGGGAAGAAAGCATACCGGATTATATAGGGGCATTTGTGGTAAGTGCAGGATTTGGCACCGATGAAATGGTTAAAAAATTTGAAAAAGATCACGACGATTATAACAGCATACTGGTCAAGGCGATAGCGGACCGGCTTGCGGAAGCTTTCGCAGAAAAGATGCATGAGTATGTGAGGACGGAGCTTTGGGGTTATGCCCCCGATGAGGATTTTACCAACGAAGAATTGATCAGGGAAAAATACAAAGGCATACGGCCCGCGCCAGGATATCCTGCCTGTCCGGATCATCTTGAAAAACGGAATCTCTTTGATCTTCTTGATGCTGAAAAAAATATCGGCGTACTGCTTACCGAAAGTTTTGCCATGTATCCGGCTGCTTCGGTGAGCGGATGGTACTTTTCACATCCCGAATCCAGGTATTTTGGTGTGAACAAAATTTCAAAGGATCAGGTGGAGGATTATGCCGGCAGGATCGGCATGTCCCTGGAGGAAACCGAAAAGTGGCTGTCACCCATCCTGGTGTACGATCCGGATCAGTAAAAAAATTTACACGCTCAATATAAAAACCGGAATTTTTTGCCGGGTAAAGCCTTCACAAAACCCCGGAACTCGAGATTAAGAAGATGTGAAGCCAGTTGATTGAGGGGAATTTGTGATTTCCAGCTCAAATCATCGATCAGAAGCTCGTTGGCATTGTTTTTCAATACCTCCATGATCTTTTTTTCGGGTATGGAGAGATCTTCCCAGTCAGGTTCGTTCATTTCCGTAATTTGTCCTTCAGGTTCCCAGTTCATAATATATTCTATATCCCGGATCGAAGTAATTATATTGGCCTTATGCTTTTTGATCAGGTTGTTGCAGCCCTGGCTGTATTTTACATTGATATTACCCGGCAACGCAAATACTTCACGGTTATAGTTATTGGCATATTCAGCCGTGATCAGGGCCCCGCCCTTTTCAGCGGCTTCGACCACAATTACCGCATCGGACAAACCCGCGATCAGCCGGTTGCGTTCAGGGAAAAAATGGGCTTCCGGGACGATATCCGGAGGGTATTCTGAGATCAAACCTCCCGTCTTTACCATCTCATTTGCGGTTTTAATATGTATGGAAGGATAAACATGATTGAAGCCACCGGCCATTATCCCTATGGTTTTCATGTGATTGCGCAGGGCAGCCACATGAGCGTGATAATCTATCCCGTAGGCCAGTCCGCTTATGATCGCGACATCATATGCTTTTAAATCCTCTACGATCCGGTCGACAAAATTTTTTCCATACCAGGTCGCTCTTCTTGTCCCCACGATCCCCATGGTTCTTGAAGGATTCAGACCGGAATTCCCTTTGGCGTATAATATAACCGGTGCGTCGTATAACTGGCGGATGCGGTCGGGATAATCATCCTCAGTAAAATACAGGATCTTTACTTTACTTTTATCACATTTAAGTATGATTTCTTCCGCTTTTTCCACGATCCTTTTATCAAAAAAAGCTTCGGCCGTTTTAATGCCGATACCGGGTACTTTCAGCAGCCTGTTTCGATTAGCCGAAAACACCTTTTCTGCAGAACCGAAATAACTGATAAGTTGTTTTGCGATAACATGGCCCACACCCGGGACAAGGCTCATTGCAACCTGGTAAGGAGATAGCTGGTTCATACGTTTTTTTTCTGTTATTTTATGGAAGCTGGCTTTTTAATTCCACAAGGAAGGTACGAATATTTTTTAAGGAATCAACCAATTCCATCCTGTCTTTCAGGGGATTGGTGTTGTTTTTCAATATGTCTTTGGCACCCTGTAAAGTATACCCTCTTTCTTTCACCAGATGGTAGATCAGCTTCACGTTCTCGATATCTTCGCGGGTAAACTGCCGGTTTCCCTTCCGGTTTTTCTTTGGTTTGATAATATCGAATTCGGTTTCCCAGAAACGAATAAGAGAGGTGGCGACATCCAGTTGTTCAGCAACTTCACCGATTGAGTAGTATTTTTTTTCTATTACTTTCTCTTTATAAGGCACAGTATTTCAAATAAGGATTTATTTGTTGCAAAAAGAATTAAGTTCTAAAGACGAAAAATTTAACCCCCGGTGAATTGATTTTTCTGGAATCAAAATTATTAAAATTTCGGACTTATGCCAGAATAAACAGTAAAACTTTTCTATAAAAATAAAAAACGCTTTTACCGGCAAAGTAAAAGCGTTGAATATCTTGAATTTATCAAATATTATGAAAGCGATTGATTTTCTATGGAGGCCAGTTCAAGGATCTTTTCATATTCCTCATCACTGAGATCCATGAAGAAATAGTTCACCGGATTTACTTTCCTGTTGTCCTTCTCCACTTCATAATGAAGATGTGGTGCAGTCGAGAGTCCGCTGTTGCCTACCGACCCTATACGGTCACCGCGTTTTACCCTGTCCCCTCTTTTTACATCTATTTCATGCATATGAGCATAGCGGGTTTTATAACCAAATCCGTGATTTATAACTACCTGTCGACCATATCCTCCGAAACTTCCATTTATTACCCTTTCCACAATACCATCTCCTGTTGAATAAATAGCAGTTCCTGTTGGCGCTGTAAAGTCGCAACCAAAATGCATTCTTTTATGCTTCAAAATGGGATGGATCCTCATTCCGTATCCTGAAGCCAGGCGCGTGAGTTCCTTATTGGAAATAGGTTGTATGGCGGGAGTGGCAGCAAGCAGCTTCGATTTATTCCTTGCCATCTGAAGGATCTCATCGTACGATTTGGTCTGTATGTACATCTGTCTCTTCAGCTGATCCACCTTCTGTATTGAACTGATGATCAGGTCTTCAGCCACTAGATTCTCGTCCAGCAGGTCCCTGTATTTTTCCGTGCCCCCTGTTCCGGCCAGCCTGATACTCTCGGGTATGGGGTCCGCTTCAAAAATTACCCGGTATACATTATCGTCCCTTTTTTGAAGCGCCGCCATCATCTGCTCCATGTCATTCAATTCCTTTTCCATCAGATCATAATAGATCTTCAGTTCCTGGTTTTCTTTTTTCAGCAGCATTTCCTTCGGGGACTCAAAATAGGTACTGAAAAGGATCACGATCCCCACAGCAATGATCAGCGATACGGAAAAGAACCCGAGCAGATTGAGCACAATATCCCACGTAGATACCTTTATCCTTTCGTATTTGCAGGATTCGGTATCGTAATAATATTTTATGCGCGCCATAATATGTTAATAAACAATAAAGGCTTAATTTTGCCGAAAATCAACGATTTTTAGTTCGTTATCGGATAATCTACGAAAATACGATAAAGATCGTTGCAATATATAAATATTTTAAGAAAAAAATAATATTCAACCTCATATAATCACCTAAATTTATGAAATCCAGTGAAATCAGGCAAAAATTTTTGGATTTTTTCAAGTCCAAAGATCATGTGATCGTTAAGTCTGCCCCGATTGTGGTGAAGGATGATCCGACATTGATGTTCACCAATGCCGGGATGAACCAGTTTAAGGATGTTTTCCTGGGAAATCAGGAACCTGATGCAAGGCGCGTGGCGGATACGCAGAAATGCCTGCGTGTATCAGGAAAGCATAATGACCTGGAAGAAGTTGGGATCGATACTTATCATCACACGATGTTTGAAATGCTGGGCAACTGGTCCTTTGGCGATTATTTTAAAAAGGAAGCCATTCACTGGGCCTGGGAACTGCTGACAGAAGAATATAATCTGCCCGGAGAAAGAATGTATGCCACCGTATTCGAAGGGGATGAGGATGAAGGTTTTGAAAGTGACGGGGATTCCTATGGCATCTGGAAGCAGATACTCCCTGAAGACCGTATACTATATGGTTCCAAAAAGGATAATTTCTGGGAGATGGGGAATGTCGGACCCTGTGGACCTTGTTCGGAAATACATATCGATCTGCGACCGGATGCTGAGATAAAAAAAGTACCGGGAAGAGATCTGGTCAATATGGGGCATCCCATGGTGATCGAAATATGGAACCTTGTATTCATCCAATTCAACCGGATGTCGGGAGGTAAGCTGGTCAACCTGCCGGCCAGGCATGTCGATACAGGCATGGGATTCGAAAGGCTGGTGATGGCTATCCAGAACAAGACCTCGAATTACGATACCGACCTGTTTCAACCACTGATTAAAAATATTTCAGACCGGGCCGGTATTCAATATGGCGAGTCGGAAAAAACCGATATAGCCATTCGTGTTATTGCCGATCATGTGAGAGCCGTTGCATTTACCATCGCTGACGGCCAATTACCCTCCAATACAGGAGCCGGATATGTGATCCGGCGTATTCTTCGACGGGCGGTCCGGTATGGGTTCACTTATCTTCATTTCAATCAGCCCGTGATCTTTCAACTGGTAGATATACTGGTCGATCAGTTCGGGGGTGTATTTGAGGAGGTGGCTCAGCAGAAGGAATTTATTAAAAAGGTGATCCAGGAAGAAGAGGTTTCATTCCTCAGGACCCTGGAGAATGGCCTGAAACGTTTTGAACAGATCAAGGCCGGTCTTAAATCCGGCGAAAAGACCATTGATGGAGCTACCGTATTCGAATTATATGATACGTATGGCTTTCCGGTGGATCTTACGGCATTGATCGCCCGTGAAAACGGACTGGAAATCGATGAGGCAGGATTTAAAAATGAAATGGAAAAACAGAAGTCGAGGTCAAAAAAGGCAGCCAGGCAGGAAGCGGGAGACTGGCATGTCCTCAGGGATATCGATGATATTGAGTTTGTGGGTTATGAAACCCTGAACGTCAAGGCCCATGTCGCACGATACCGTAAGGTTAAAGTGAAGGATGAAGAATATTACCATATTGTACTGGATAAAACCCCTTTTTATGCGGAAAGCGGGGGACAGGTCGGCGACCGGGGATATATCGAGGCGGAAGGAGAACGTACGGAAGTGATCGATACCCGTAAAGAAAATGAATTGATTATCCATATCACAAAAAAACTGCCTTCCAATCCCCGGACCGTTTTTAATTGCGTGGTGGATAAGAAAAAACGTATGCTAATTGAGAATAATCATTCGGCTACACACCTGATGCATACCGCACTCAGAAAAGTACTGGGTGACCATGTACAGCAACGGGGATCGCTTGTCAATGAAGATCTGTTAAGGTTCGACTTCTCTCATTATACCCAGATGACCGGTGAGGAGATCCGGGAGGTGGAGCATATCGTCAACAGCAAAATCCGGGAGAATATCCCCATCACGGAAAAAAGAGAGATACCCATCCAGGAAGCTAAAGCTATGGGGGCCATGGCCCTTTTTGGAGAAAAATATGGTGAACAGGTGCGGGTGATATCTTTTGATCCGTCCTATTCCGTGGAACTTTGCGGAGGCACCCATGTAACGGCCACAGGACGGATCGGTTTCTTTAAAATTGTTTCGGAAAGTTCAATTGCAGCGGGTATCCGGAGGATCGAAGCCTGCACCGCTGAAAAAGCAGAAGAATATGTGGACGAGCAAATGAAGCTGCTCGGCCAGTTAAATGACCTGCTGAAGCAACCCAGGGATCTCATCCGGTCGGTCAGAAACCTGATCGAAGAAAAAAAAGACCTTGAGAAAGAAATACAGCGGTTGAAGGCCGATAAGGCTTCCTCCCTCAAGGATGACCTCATTAAAAAGATCAAAAATGTGGATGGGGTAAATGTGATTGCCGAAAAAATAGAAGTACCGGATGCCGGAGCGATGAAAAACCTGGCTTTTCAGATCAAACAACAGGTCGACGATCTCTACCTGGTGCTGGCTGCCAATATGGATGGTAAACCCCTGCTGACGATCATGATATCGGACAATCTGGTAAAAGATAAAGACCTGAATGCGAGTAATATCATCAGAGAACTGGCCAAAGAGATCAAAGGAGGGGGAGGGGGACAACCCTTTTATGCTACTGCAGGTGGGAAAGATCCTTCTGGCATTGATCAGGTTTTAGAAAAATCCCTTAATTATTTATAATAAAACAATTTAAATTCTATTTATTTACAATAATTGTATCTTTTTGATGCGATTATTAAATACTTAATAATTTGAAACGATCGGAAAAATATATCCCGGTTATCGGTTTGGAGGTGCACGCCCAGTTAAAGACTGTCAGTAAGATATTTGCGGCCGATTCCACCCTGTTTGGGGGAAGACCGAATACACAGGTGAGTGTGATCACGCTCGGTCATCCGGGGGTTTTGCCTAAACTGAATAAAAAAGCACTTGAATACGCCATAAAGATGGGATTGGCCTGTGAAAGCAGGATCACCAGAGAATTTATCTTCGACCGTAAGAATTATTTTTATCCCGATCTGCCCAAGGGATACCAGATAACCCAGGATAAGACCCCGATTTGTAGTGGTGGGGCCATCCGTATCAAACTGGGCGACGGTACTGAAAAAAAGATCGCCCTTCATCATATCCACCTGGAAGAAGATGCCGGGAAATCGATGCATGATACCGGAAATAAAACCCTGGTGGATCTGAACCGGGCAGGGGTGCCTCTGATCGAAATGGTAACAGAACCTGACCTGAGATCGTCGGAAGAAGCTTATCTATTGATGATGGAGATCAGGAGGATACTCCGGTACCTAGACATTTGTGATGGTAATATGGAGGAAGGATCTTTGAGATGTGATGCCAACGTATCCGTGATGAAAACAGGAGATACTCAGTTCGGGCAGAAGGTGGAGGTGAAGAATATGAATTCCTTCAAACACGTACAACGGGCCATCGATTATGAGATTGAAAGGCAGATCGGGGAATTGGAAAAGGGGAATATAATCATATCCGAGACAAGGACATTCAATTCGGGTAATGGCATAACATACGGAATGCGAACCAAGGAAACCCTGAATGATTACCGGTATTTTCCCGATCCCGATCTGAGTCCTGTGGAGATAGCCGGGGAATGGCTCGATGAGCTCAAGGCCGGCATGCCCTCCCTTCCCCATGAAATGGAGAAGCAACTGATAAAGGAATATGATCTTCCTGAATATGATGCCCGGGTACTCTCCGAAACCAGGGAAATTGCCGAATATTTCCTTGAGGTTTGCCGGCATTTCCGGAATCCCAAAGCGGCTTCCAACTGGATCATGGGACCCGTAAAATCATACCTGAACGACAAGTCTGTCGGGATCGCTGAATTGCCGTTGCCACCTGAAAAATTAGCCGAACTGATACGGTATATCGATAAGGGGGAGATTGCTCATGCTACCGCCTCAAAGGAGATCTTCCCTGCCCTCCTTGAAGATCCGGATCTAACGATAGAAAAATATATCAGGGAAAAGGATCTCACAAAGGACCTCGATACGTCAGAGATCCTGGAAATTATTGATGAGGTGCTGAAACAGCATCCCGGCAAGGTGGAGCAATACAGGAAGGGAAAAAAAGGCCTTATCGGCATGTTTATGGGTGAAGTGATGAAAAGAACCAAAGGGAAAGCCGATCCGAAAAAAACTAATGAACTGATACGCGAATCTCTCCGTTAATCTGTAAACTTTTTTTAGTATACTTACGTTTCTAAAAAAATACCGGATAAACGTTAAGACAAAACCTATGAAATTACCTGTTAAATTAATCAGCCTGTTATTTATTTTTTCGTGTTCCACGGCTCAGCAATCCGGGGATCAGAAAACCATAACCGGGAAAATAGATAATGTAGGCGTAGGAGAAGTAACCCTTGAACATTTCGAGGATAATGCCATTCAGGTGGTAGATACCCTGACCGTACTTGACGATGGCACGTATTATTCTACTTTTGAGCCCGAAGAACCGGGATATTACAGGCTGAACTTTTTTGATACACAGTTTGTGAATGTGATCCTGACCGATGAACCGGTTATCGTGAATGTGGATGGTTCCGGTCCCAAAGCGCCATATGAGGTCAAAGGATCGGAAGTGATGACCGATATTACTGAGGTTAATGAAATAATGGCTGAATTTAATCAGGATCTTGCCAGGATGAATCAGGAATTTTCAACGGCCGCCCAGAATAATGATGAAGCAAAGATGGAGCAGATCAGGGAGAAGTATACGGCCAAGATGGAGGCTTTGAACCGGACTGTAAAGGAAAAGATCAGGAAAATGGGTACTTCGGTAGCGGTTCTGCAATCCATCAATTATCTCGATCCCGACCAGGAATTTGCATTTCTTGACAGTATCGCGCAGGTCGTTGATAAAGAAATGCCGGAATATCAGATCAAGGAAGAGTTTATTTCCCGTATCGAAAACCTGAGAAGACTGGCCATAGGCTCCAGGGCACCTGAGATCGCTTTGCCCAATCCGGAAGGTGAAGTGGTTGAATTATCTTCCCTTAGAGGAAATTATGTCCTTATCGATTTCTGGGCAGCCTGGTGCGGTCCCTGCCGGAGAGAAAATCCCAACGTAGTTCGTCTTTATCAGAAATACAAAGACAAAGGTTTTGAGATATATGGTGTTTCCCTCGACAGGAAAAAAGAAGACTGGCTAAAGGCAATAGAAACGGATAATCTAACCTGGACGCATGTATCCGATCTGAACTATTTCAATTCGGAAGCCGCTCAAAAATATAATATACAGGCGATTCCGGCCACCTATCTGCTTGACCGCGAAGGTAACATAATCGGGAAGAACCTTCGGGGGAAAGCACTGGAGGATAAACTTGAAGAGATTTTTGGGTAGTGTGAGTACCCGTTGAAACGGGGTTCGTAACGTCACTCCGAGGCACAGCCGCGGGAGTCCCCTTCTTAGGAACCGTCACTCCGAGGCGGAGCCGTGGGAGTCTCCTTCTTAGGAACCGTCACTCCGAGGCGGAGCCGCGGGAGTCCCCCCGCTACGGATTCCGTTCCCTTACCAGGAGATTCCCACGTCGTCGTCTCCGACTCCTCCTCGGAATGACGTTTCATAGCCAACCGTCACTCCGAGGCACAGCCGTGGGAGTCCCCCCGTTACGGATTCCGTTCCCTCACCAGGAGATTCCCACGTCGTCGTCTCCGACTCCTCC
>CAZIXF010000068.1:0-21625 GCA_964543195.1 uncultured Roseivirgaceae bacterium | reverse complement strand
AAGTTAATAAATACATCCAAAAAAATTACCGCTGATAAGCGGTTTCGTTCAACGTATGTGTATAATCTGTTATTGATTATATATCTCTCATATCGTAATTAAATATGATTATATATCCCAATATACAGGGAATATAGCTTGTTTTCACTCACCGTCCAAAATATCATCAATGGGATTTTTGAAATTGATGAAACTGCTGTTTGATACATGGGTGTATATCTCCGTGGTCTTGGAACTGTCATGTCCAAGCCATTCCTGAATATATCGCAGGTCGGTGCCCTGTTCTAAATGATGCGTCGCAAAACTGTGACGAAGCATATGAGGATATACCCTCTTCTTTATCCCCGCCCTTCTCGCTGCATTCTTTACATCATTCAGTATGCTGGTGGCACTGTATTGCTTCCCATGTAATCCTTCAAAAACCCATTTTTTTGGCCTTGACCTTTTGTAATACTTCCGTAATAATTCCAGAATGACAGGAGATAACTGGGCATACCGGTCCTTCTTTCCCTTGGCACCCCTGATCTTGACTACCATACGCCTGGAATCTATATCCTCTATCCGCAGGTTAATGACTTCACTACGCCTGAGCCCACAGGAATAAAGAATAGCAATCACACTCTTATGCTTCAGGTTTTCTGTGGCATCCAGCATCGCCCCGATCTCTTCCTTGCTCAGAATATCAGGTAACTTACGCTCCTTCCTGGGACGATTGATACTGTAATATTCCTTTTCCCGACCAAGTACTTTTTCATAATAAAACTTGATGGCGTTGATCCGCTGGTTTTGCTGACTTGCCGATATGTTTCTTTTCTGTATTAACTTTAATATATATTCGTTGATTTCCTCCTTCCTTATGGTTTCCAGTTCTCTCCCGGTAAAATAATCCATGAAATCCCGAAAATAACAGGAATATATGTTGACCGTATGTATACTGTACCGTTTCTGTTTGAGTAATTCCAGGTATCCATCAGGTAATTTACGGTTGATCTTTTTGCTGTCTTTTCCTTTATTTTGTCCTGCTATCCCTGTGTTATTGGTTTTTAATGAAGAATAATCAACAAAGGCCACTCCCCTCAGTATCCGGTAAAACGTGGCTAACTTGAATCTGGCCGACGGAATAAACCAACTCCTCATGGATTGACTCCATTTTACACCGGGAATTCCCTTAATTTTATCTATCACATCACGGTCGAAAAGGAAAACTATCTTAACGATATCAATTCCCTTATGTGATGAGGGTTGCAAAATGACCTTTTTCATAATCTTATGCCGGGTGTATTAATTGAAACAAATTCGGAACTAACCGGTGAAGCATGGCTCCGCCACGTAAATCCCACCCTGAATAAACCATAAGCATGTACTTTGAATAAGGGAAATTGAAACAAATTGCTATTGGATTACTACCGGGATTTTGTCATAGCTAAAAAATCTAATTCATAGCTGTATTAAATTTTCTTTAAACAATTTATTACTTGAAAATATCAAAGTCAATAAAGATCAGGTAAAAATATTAGTCCCCTTTATAAACAGGATGCAGATGATAATTATAAGGTCAGCCATGCGCATTCCGCATGGCTGACTTCACGGTTATTCCGAATTATTCCGAATTATCCACAATGATTTTGAAATACTTCGATCGTTTTAAAAATGTATAATACATTAAGGGCAACATATATAACAAGATGACCCCGGATAATAAACCGGCACTAACCAATCCGAAAAAAGTAAGAACAGATAGTAGCACAACTAAGGAAGTGCCAATTATATAGTATAAATCTGGAATGATATGTTTTACATTTATCGTAGAATTATTTCTCAAAAAGATATTCATTCTTTTTTCCAGCCAATATGATCTTGTCACTATTTCATATTGATCTTGCTTTGGAAGAACGATATTCTTTGTTCTTCCGGATTTAAGATTGAATAAATGTTTGTGGATTTTTAACTCAAAACCCGATATTGGGAACACACTTCTTTTAACAGTTACTTCAATTTCATCCATAATTTTACGAATTTTATTAAAAATTAATGATATTGACAATAGACCGTGACTATTGCCACTCCCAAAGCTGTAGGACCCGCAATCATCATTCCTATTGGTCCTGCCAGGGCCGCAAATCCGGCACCTAGACCTATCCAGGCGGCTGCTCTCTCTTGACCTGCATTACAACCGCCTTCAATCTTTTCCATTTGATTTAACTTGAGTTTTTTCATAGTTGTTGAACGTTAAAGGTTGAACTATTGATCTCACTCAGTTGAAGCAAGATTTGGGAACCATTCCCGGAGCGAAGATTGATTTTGCTCTGCGTACTCATTCGGATCCTTTGATCTTTAATGTAGATGGCATTGGCTCAAAAACAATATCTAATAATGGAAAAAAATTAAGATCGAAATAATACAATTATGGTTAGATCACCCGGACACATAGCCGGTATCCCGGATTCCATAAAGATAACCTTCTGCTTGCATCTTGCTAATCCTGGAAAAAAACGCTTGAATTCATCACTTCCCTCATTATCACCCCGTTTCATTCAACCCATCAGATATCGATCGTCGATGGGATAATAATTCGAACAGGCATCCACCAGGCTGCCGGCCGTAAGCTCCGGAACTCCATACACCTCTACCGGGATCCGGTATTTATTGATGATCTTCCGGGCCACCAGGTCAAAATCGCCGTCACCGGAAGCAAGTACGATCACATCGGCCTTTTCAGCATAATCCAACATATCAATGGTGATGCCTACATCCCAGTCCCCCTTGGTGGATCCATCCCCGCGCTGGATGTAACTCTTAAGCTTGACTTCAAAACCAATATTTTTCAGGATCTGCTGGAATTTTAACTGCTTCTCATCGCCCCGGTCGATGGCGTAGGCTATGGCCCCGACCACCTCGCGGCCCGAAGTGACCCGCCTCCAGAAATAATTGTAATTGAAATGCCGTCCATACCTTTCCTTTACGGTGTAATAAATGTTCTGTACATCCACAAAAATCGCAACTTTTTCCATGCGGTTGGGTTTTGTGTTATTGATTACGTTTTTAATAATCAGGACCCGGTATTATTCTCGTTGGCCTTATCTTCTTCTTTCAGAATCCCCACCTTTCCCTTTAAGACCCGCATTTCTTCTTTTTAGGCCCACTCTTCTTCTTTTATTGCCATTTGAATTCAATGATTTTCTGATCAACCCATTTTAAATGAACTTCCATTCATCCCGGTAGTTCCGCGAAAGTAACATGTTGGCTTCGTCATCACCGCGGAACCGCTCACCCACCGGATCCCATTCGAGTTTCCTGCCAAGCCGCCAGGAAATCAGCCCGAGATGCATGGGCAACGTCATTTTCCTCACATATTCCAGGTTCGATTCCGGCTGCTTCCTGCTTTTTACCGCATCCACAAAATTCTGCTGGTGACCGGGAGACCGCCCAATAGTTACAGGTACTTCGGGCAGGTCGGTAAAAGTCTCGCCGTTAATGGTGATCTCCCGGCTGGTATAATCACAGATCAGATTACCTTTTTCACCTTCAAAATAGGCTCCGATGTTTCTGTCAGCTGCTCCCGGTACCTCAGGCGGATCGGTGGTCCAGTAAAGCCTGAGGTTATCGAATTCGAAATCCACATCGATCCATTCGGGCGCGTCGGCAATGCCCTCCGGCTCTTCACCCACCGCAGAGATCTTCCTTAATCCCTCCGGCACCGCAGCCCAGAAAGCAATGTCCGCAATATGACACCAGAAATCGGCATACACACCCCCGGAATAATCAAGGAAATAACGGTATGTGCCATGGCATTTTTCAGGGATATAATCCACATAGGGAGCAGGTCCAAGCCACATGTCCCAGTTCAGCGCCCGGGGAGGTTTCCTGCTTTCGGGAAAACCCAGCCCCGGCGAACGCCCGTTTTTCCATAACCTGATGGTGTTGATCCTGCCAAGAACACCCGACTGTATGATCTCGGCCACCCGGTGATAATTGTCGGTGGCATGGATCTGGGTGCCCAGCTGGAATACCCGGCCATAATCTTTCATGGCCTGAAGCATCATCTGCCCCTCACGCACATCGTAAGAAAGGGGTTTTTCACCGTACACGTCCTTCCCCGCCTGGAAAGCCATGATGGCGATCTGGGCATGCCAATGATCGGGAGTGGCACAGGTAATGGCATCGATATCGTCGCGGTCAAGTATTTGCCGGAAATCATCGTATCCGTCGACCTTGCGGCCCGGCTGAAGGTCTTTCATGGCCCGTACGCTTTTGCGAAGATGCTTTTTGTCCACATCACAGAGCGCGGCAACCTCCACTTCAGGAAGGGCGGCAAACCATTGCATATGATTGTTACCCATTCCGCCCGTTCCGATATGCGCCACCCTTAACCGGTCACTGGCAGGTACAGATGATACCAGGGAAGGAACTATGGCAATACCCAGGGCGCCCTTCCCCGCCTGCTGTAAAAATTTTCTCCGTTTCACGTGATTTGTATTTTAAAAAATGATTGCAGGGACCGGATCGGAACTGATCCGCCGAACCCTGCCTCTGCCGGGAAATTTAAACATTAATGTGATGATTAAAAAATGATGCGGCAATTTTGCATGTTAAAAAATTTGGGGGCCCGGGGAAGTGGTGAAGGGGCCCTGAAAGGAAGAAAGTAGAGAGGTTGGTGAAAAAAGGACCGATAAAGGGAATCATGGTTTATAAGTCTTTGAAAAAAGTATTAAAGTATTTTGGTGGAAAGGGACTAATAAAGGAATTCCGGGAAATAAATCTGTAAAAGCTTTTCGATAAAAGGGGCCACTTAAAAAATTCCGGTGAAAATCATTTGAAAAGATCGCGTAAATCCCGGAATTGCACCGTTCACCTGCAAAATGAAAACACAGGGATCACAGAAGGGAGAATTTATGGATTTACCGGGATAAATAAGGATATTTTGCGTATTTTTGCATACTGTATATGTCCGGAGCAGTCTTGCTACGATCTGTACGTTCTGAATTTTCTGCTCCCTTTGTACTTCAACGTATTTAATTCAATCAAAAAAAATCATTTATTATGCAGGTAGAAAAAAATAAAGTTGTTTCTATTCATTATACCTTAACCGATAAGGAAGGCAATAAGCTTGATTCAAGCCAAGGCCGCGAACCTTTGAGTTATATCCATGGTACCGGTAGCCTGATCCCCGGGATGGAAGAAGGATTGGAAGGGAAAGAAGAAGGTGATAAGGTGGATCTGACCATTTCACCCGACAAAGGATACGGGCAGCGGAAAAATGAGCTGGTACAGGAAGTGCCCAAATCGGCTTTTGGTGACCAGGAAGTAAAACCGGGTATGCAGTTTTCTACTCAAGACGGCCACACCGTGGTGGTTACCGACGTGAAGACTGATAATGTAACCGTGGATGCTAACCATCCGCTGGCAGGCATGGATCTTAATTTCGATGTGGAAGTGGTCAAAGTCCGGGAAGCCACTGATGAAGAAATCGAACATGGTCATGTGCACGGGCCCGGCGGCAATCAGCACTGAGACTGAAGCCTTAATATAGGCTGCTGATTGTTCCACCGGCGGTTTCGATCAATGCACGGTGAAAGTGCGTGGTAAACATTGACAAACAGTGCTTGGTTGCCACCATTGGTTTGTATAGACGTTATTTATAGCATGAATAAAGAGGCTCAAAAGCAGCCTCTTTTTTATTGATCACTGGTTCATACCCCCATTGTATAACTTTTGCGTCGCGGCGCGTGAAAATTCACTCTCTTTTAAATTTTTAATCTTCCGTCTCCCGAATAATCACCTCTCTTATATAACTTATACCCCCGGCCCCCGAACAATCTCCTCTCTTATATATCTTTGGCACGCCGGCCCGTTAAGATTCACTTCCTTAAAAAACTTCACACCCCGGCCCGCTAACAATCTCCCGGTTTATGAAACTCCCCCCAACCCCCGAAAAATCCCCTCTCATATAAAACTTTCCAGCTGCCTCCGGCTTCACACCCCCCTAAACCCCCGGACTTAACTCTCAACATCAGCGCCCGCGATCAACTTTCCCGGATCCAATCCCGGGCAAAAAAAACCGTCCCCTTATTCAAAATACTCCTCCAGCTCCTCCGGCAGGTAGCCGGTCAATGAATGAGGGTCCACGGCAATCGATGGATGAAGGACCAGCGCATGCCGGTCCCAGAACTTTTTCGAGGCTTCCACATCTGCATTTTTGTCCCAGGGGAAAGGCTGGGCAGGCGGACCGTAAAACGCCGACAGGATCATATAATAATCCTCGATCCTTTTCAAAATGATCGTGAACTTTTCTGTTTTTTCGGGTTTTCTGTCCAGCACGAATTTCCAGTATTTCTTCTTTCCTGCCGGTTTCCCATATACGATCTTGTCATCCGGCCCGGTTTCAACACAAAGCTGTTCGCCCGGCCGGCCATCCAGATCCCGCTCTATCTTATTGAATTCCCGGCTGGTATCAATTTCGATCCCGGGTAATAAATCATACAATATATCCTTCACCTGGTCGCGTATAGAGGCTTTGACACCTTCCACTATCGGGATCCCAATGGAAGACCGGTATACCTTTCTGATCCTTTTGGCTTCCAGTGACTCATGTTCATCATGGGTTTTCCTTGTCTCAAAAATCACTTCTTCACCCTTTTCGATCCGGTTGATCAGCTGTGAACGGTGGAAATACAGGTCCCTGGGGAAATCTTCCGACCGGATAAACCCGTATCCCTTGTCCTCTTTATATGTCTCAATTTTACCTTCGAAATGTTCGCGTTCCATCCTGTTCCTTATTTTTTTATTCTATCAGTATTTTCCCGGCATACACCTTTCCTCCGTTCTGTATGTGGATGATATAAGTACCTTTCCGAACGGGATTCAATTCCAGCTGGAAGTCATCCCTTAGAAAGATATCCTCCCGGAAGACAGTCCGCCCATTCATATCATATACCCTGATTGCCGAGGGCCCCTTCAGGCCGGAGCCCAGCCTGAGCATACCGGACGTAGGATTAGGATATACCTTCAAACCGGTCAGCTCCGGACCACCCAATGCCAGCACGCGTACCTCCAGGGTATCCGATCCTGCACAGCCATTCTCATCAGTCACATTCACACGATAGGTCCCGATCAATTCTATATAGACCCGGTGAGTGGTATCTTCAAGCTGCTCCTCCTCCCTGAACCATTCATAGGAAAAGGTTTCATTTTCTGTAACCGCCAGATAGGCCGAATCGCTGTCAGCAGAACCGGCATCCTTTTCAAGTACGATCTCCACTTCGGGCAGTGCATGTACAGTTACCTGAACGGAATCGGAAGGCGGGCTCAGGTACCCTTCGCTGTTGATGGTCTTCACTGCATACATGCCTTCTTCACTTACCGTAATGGAACGGGTGCTGTCACCATTCGACCACACATGGTCCGCAGCTTCCGGAGCCGTCAGCGTAACATTGCCGCCCTGGCAGAAAGAGAGGTCATCTTCTGCCGAGATGGTGGGCTTGGCGGGGATTTTACCCAGCAGCACATCGATCGCTCCCAGGGCGTTTATTTTTCCCCATCCCCAGGTATTACTCCCCCTGTCTGGAATGGAACCGGTGAAGCTATCCTCCAGGGCGGTTTGACTCAGGATATCCTTTGCCTGCTCGGGGGTGAGGTCCGGATAAGCCTCAAGGAGAAGGGCTATGATGCCTGCAGTAGCCGGACTTGACATGGAGGTGCCCTGTAAAGCCGAGAAATACCATTCTTTTCCATCTGCTTCCACACCGGCCACCACTTTAATGGAATTTTCAGGGGTCTGGTCTTCGTCGAAGGAATTGACGGACGATACGACTACATTCCCCGGGGCTGCTATTTCAGGTTTGGTCCGGCCGTCGACCGTGGGACCGTGACTGGAAAAAGGAGCCAGGGCGCCGGTTTCGGTAAAAAACGGGGCGTCACGGGTTTGCCCGAAATAATCTTCATACTGATTTTTGGATGTATACGCCCCGGCGGTAACGATGCGGTTGGCCGTACCCCCGATCTCGCTGACCGTGATTTCCGTATCTCCCGGGATAAAGGAACTTATTGTCCCCTGGCCCGCAAAATCGTCGGTAAATGGGGCTCCCGTTCCGGTTCCATGATTCCAGGCATGGATCTCACCTTCCGGATTGATCAATTCAACGGCACAGATCAGGTCGGGTGTAGGATTTAAAATATATATCTGGACATCGGGCTTGTTATTATTCGGATTGGAAGCTTCCGTGGCAATACTCACTTCCAGGGAATCGGCATTATACTCGAATATGGTATCCAGGACATTCCCGCTTTCAGAATTAATATAATCGGTAAAAGCGAATACCGACCCGTCAGACACCCTGTAAACATTTACGGCAGCTACAATATCGGAGTTTGGGGCGCCCCAGATATCGATCAATCCTTCACCGGTATAATGATGACTGTCTTCACTGTCTTCCGGATCCGAATCAAAATTCACAAAACTGAAGACGGTATCTTCATCAAACACATGGTTGAGATGCAAAGGAATAAAGCCTTCATTGCCGGCAGCACCCACGATCACGCCGAAATCGGAATAGCTATCGATGCTCATGTCAAGACTCGATGTGCCGTCGTGGGGTCCGACATGACTTCCCAGGCTTATATTGACCACGACCGGTTTATTTACCCTTTCCGCATAGTCCAGGATGTAAAAAATTGCGTCGGCTATGCCGCTCCGGCCGAAAGCTTGTTCTACAAAAACCAGTTCTGCATTACCGGCCATTCCCGCATAGATGCCCTCGGTAGGTACCCCAGAGGCGCCGGCAATCCCCGCCACATGGGTGCCATGGGAACCTTCATCGCTGGAAAACTGAACTTCCAGGATTTGATCCTGGCCCACCAGTTCCGTGCCGTAATCCAGCTCTTCCGCCTGCGGGGGAGTGCCCGTGTCGTCATTTTGAATCCATACCCTCGATATTCTCAAATTATTTCCCGATGAATCATAAAATACCGGATGGGTGAAATCGAACTGGGTATCGATGATCCCGATGACCACATCATTTCCGGTATAAGCCTTCGGCAGGTTGATCCCCTGGTGAACTTCTTCCACTCTGGTTAATGACCGCGCCGAATCCAGCTTGAGGTCGATTTTGTTATCCACATCGACATATTCGATGCCTGGCAGGCGGGATAAAGCGATTACCTGGTCAACCGGGATCTTCATCGACCAGATATGCCCGGCCCTGGCTCCCGTGATCACACCCAGCGCGTTCAGCGATTCCCGGTCGATTCCCGGGTTTACTCTTACAAGAGCCCCGATATACGACGAACTGTTAAGTGTTTCCACGGGGAACCGGTTTTTCAGCTTAACACGCGTATTCCTTGCCCCCGGGTCGGAAGATTTCATTCTTGCTTTTATGAAGTGTTTTGAGGAAGGGGACAGCCGTTCTGCAGGAAAGTCCTCAGCTACTGTGTTTATAACCCGGGCGTGATTGTCCTTTTTCCCGATCCGGGGTTGTGAAAGGACTGTGCCGGCCGATACAATTTCACAGATTAAGAAGATCAGGATGAAATATTTATTCATAAAACAATGGTTATTTAACGCAGAGGCACTTTCCTGTCGACATCCAGGTAGATGATCCCTTCGACATCCTTTACGTGCTCCATTTGAAGTATGGGTATCTTCAGTGTGATTATATCATCCGAGCGTGCGCCTGTTCTGACCCCCATTTCCTTTAATTTTTCCCGGTCAAGATCTCCAGCTATTTTGGCCGAAGCCCCCACATAATAGGTTCCCCCCATTTTTATCAACCCGTATTTTTCTTGAAATTCCTTACTGACCGAAACCCTCACCTCTTTTTCGAGATCCCGGAGAAACATTTTTGTGCTGGCGGAATAATTTTCCATTGGCTGCTTGTTTTCCCCGCTTTGAGATGAGTTATCATTGGATGTACTTCTGGTGGTTTTGCACTGGAACAGGATAAGTGCCAGTAAAAGGATTAACCCTGCCTGGTTAGGATTTACGGGATGCAAAATCAACGTATGAGAAATTATCTTTTATTAATGCTTTGTGATAATATAATCAAAGAATTTCATATAAAAGTATTTTCGGCATTAAATCTGGTAAGATATCATGCTTTCATACAGTATCTGACCCGGGGATTTCGGTTGCGGATCCCGCAGGACAACCGGTCTTTGCCTGTGTTTTTCTTTGGCTCATCCCGGAATATATGAAAATCATTCCAGAACAAAAAAACAAACCCAGGTTGTTCATTAGAAAGTAATGAGTTGGATATTAAATCGTTTCTAATGACGGTTATTGGAGATTCTTATTTACAGAGATTTACGGACCCATTTTATGTTTTAATGACGGTTTCGGGATAAAACGGCTGGGGGGCGACGACAGACTTTGAGATATATAAAAACAGGCAAGAGCCTGAAAGAAAGAAGGGAGCAATCGATTTGTAAGCGGCAATTAAGGCATGATTCATATCGAGCCCGCAACATCTATCATGCGAACATCGGATTGCCCGAATGTTTTCTTTAACCCCAATACACATTATATTTGAACATATTCATTTTATATTTGGATCTGTTCACAAGTATTCATGTTTTCATAATATTTACCGATATGAAGAATCTTTGTATAATTTTATTTTCCGCGGGCTTAATTTTTTCCTGCCAGCAAAAGGACAGGCCCTACGAACCGCCCAATATTCTCTGGATAACCAATGAAGATACAGCTCCCGCCTGGGGATGCTATGGCGATGAATATGTGAGCACCCCACATATCGATAAACTGGCCGATGAAGGATATGTGTTTACCCGGGCTTTTTCAAATGCGCCTATTTGTGCGCCGGCACGGTCAACCCTGATCACCGGCCAGTATGCCACATCCCTGGGAACACAGCATCTGCGTTCTCAGATCCCCTTGCCTGCCGAAATGAAAATCTTGCCCGAACTGCTGAAAGATGCCGGATATTATACTACCAATAATTCGAAGACCGATTACAATTTCAGTCCGGAAGGCCGGTGGCATGAAAACAGCAATGAGGCACATTGGAGAAACGCGCCGGATGACAGGCCCTTTTTCAGTGTGTTCAATTTCGGGATCACCCATGAAGGCCATACCAATACCATCAGGGAAGAAGATACCGAGAGCCTCGAACAACATCATGACCCCGCCGATGCCAAGTTGCCTCCCTATTTTCCCGATACCGGCCGATACAGGGAGATATGGGCGAATATGTATGACCTGATCTCGGTCTTCGACCAGGAAGTGGGAAAGCTGGTGGAACAGCTGAAAGAGGATGGCGAGTATGAAAGTACCATGATTTTTGTGTTTTCAGACCATGGATTTGGCCTTCCCAGGTATAAACGGTGGATGTATAATTCGGGTGTTCATGTTCCTTTTATCCTGCATGTGCCGGAACGGTACAAAGGCCTGGTCAACAACCTTAATTCTGATCGCCCGGACAACATGGTGGGGTTTGTCGATTTTGCTCCCACCGTCTTGAATCTTGCGGGGACAGCGATCCCGGACAGAATGGAAGGTAAAAATTTCCTGGGAGAAGGAAGCAGGTCGAATGAATATATTTATGGATACCGCGACCGGGCTGATGATTGTTACGATATGTCCAGGGCAGTGTATGACGGACGGTATATCTATATAAGGAACTTTATGCCCCATATTCCTTATATTCAGAATGCCGTGATCTATAACCGGGGGAAGGCCGGCTTTGAAGAATTATTCCGCGTACAGGAAGAAGGGACACTTCCACCGGAAGCGGAGGATATGTTTGAAGCGAAACCGGTGGAAGAACTGTATGACCTGGAAAACGATCCTTATGAGCTCGACAATTTACTCGAAAATGATCCGGATAATAAAACCGCAGATAAACTGAGAAAAAAGCTTCATGAATGGATGGTGAAATACCGCGATACCGGATTACTGAATGAAGGAGAGATGATGATAAAAGCCGGTGGAGAAGGGAGTGTATATGAAATGGCGCGTCAACAAACTGAATTTCCGGTTCCTGAAATACTGGATGCGGCAGAGCTGGTGGGCAGAATTAACGACACAAATGAGCTGATACCGTATTTTAATTCTGAGGAACCCGCGGTACGCTACTGGGCACTGGTTGCCCTGGATGCTTATCAGGGGGATATTGCCGGTCAGAAGTCCAGGCTGCTGGCTTTATTGGAAGATGAATCCTACAGTGTGGCCATCCTGGCCGCCGAGATCCTGGTGAAAAATTATAATGACCGGAAAGCGTTAGCCGTGCTGGAAGAAATTCTCCGGTTGGATAATGAACCGGTCGTGCTGCAGGCGGCGATCAGCGTCAGGAAAATCGGGAAAAAGGCCATGCCCCTCATCCCGGTAATACAGGATGAGATCATGCCGAAATACAGCGGTAATGTCTGGGGAAGATATAAGAGCTGGATGTATCCCATGTTTATCGGCATGGCCCTCGATCAGACCCTGGTCAACTGCGGTTATGAGGTGAATATTCGAAACTGACCGGTTTGGAAAAGCGGATCCGGGCATACTTTAAATCCAGGAGGAAGGGGTCCGGATAAATTAGAAATTTGTCAAAGCGGATCCGGACATACGATGAATTCAGTGAAGCGGATTCGGAAATGTTTTGAATTTGTCAAAGCGGATCCGGGTATACCTTAAATTCTGTAAAAAAAGATAAGGACAAGCTTCAAATTCAAGGATAGGATCCCGGCAATGTATTTTATTTGGGGCAAAAGAGGATCAAGACCCGATTCAAATTCAGGAGAGAAATTCGGTCATCCTTAAAGTTTAACGGAGAATTCCGGAAAACTTTTGTAAATTGAAAAATTAAAAGAAACCCGGTTAATCGAATGGGGCCCTTATACTTATCAATACATCAGAATCCGTGCTTGCCATGAAGAAAAAAGATTACACCCAGGCGCTTCTGCTTCTCCAGTCTTTCGAGACCTCCTGGACCTTTTGTTATCTCTCCGAAGGAGGCTTATATGTTTCCGAATGCCAGGATATCGCCCATAAACTGGCCGGTAAACTCAGGGAGATCAATACCTATGATACTAAAATCTTCAATTCAAAAAAACTCAGGCTCAATGATGTGGACAGCACGGAGATCGTGGAGGAGATGATCAATAAGCTGGATGACTGGAAAGAAAGCAACCGGGAATGGCCTTATGATTCGCTTGCAGAAATGCAGGAAGAGGTCTCCCGGATCTTTACGGTGTTGAAAAAGTACCTTCTTTCACGGGTGGATAAGGAACTTGATCTGCCCGATGTGTGGCTTTCCGGCAATACCGGGTTTTCGGATTCCCGGATACGCTGGGATACCCATTTGCCCCGGCATATGCTGGGTGATATTTCTGATTATCTTGAAGATGAGATCTCCAGGTCGAGGACGATCGTGGTGGTGGGCGACATCAGGAAATCCCAGGACCTGATGACGTACAGCCTGTCGGCAGATTATTTCCGTGACCGGATGATCGAGTTTTCGCAGCAGTCGAGAACTTTGATCAAGAAAAATTTCGGGATCTTCGATAAGTTTACGGGTGATGGTTTCCTGGCTTATTTCAATGATTATGTATGCAACCAGGCCGGCCAGGATTTTATTGCCTGTTTCCTCGATTTTGCCAGGGAGATCATGGAATTCTCTTCCGATCATTTTTCCCGGTGGACCAAATCCATACGGAAACTGCCCATCGGTTCTTCCGGGCTCACCCTGGGAGCGGATATCGGGCAGATCGAATATAAAGAGATCGAGGGTCATCTACTGGCTATCGGGGATACCATCGTCTGGGCCAACCGGATGTGCAGTGCGGGAAAATCGAATGAGGTGGTGTTGAATAATATTCTTTACAATCTGGTCAGGCATTATTATCAGGAAACTGAATTTGAGACCCGTGAGGCGGCTACCAATGCCGGAGAGTCGTTTATGGCTTATATAATGAAGAGAAAAGCGGAAGGATGAAAACAAACCGGGCTGTTTCTTGATCCTGAGCACCATTAAAACTACTCTTACACCCTCACCACCTTCACCCCCTTTGCCAAAAGTGGCCGGTCAAACACATCATCCAGCCCCTTATCGGTGATCACATAATCGATCTCGGCGGGATGGCAGATCGTGGTCAGTTCCAGCTGACCGAACTTGCTGGAATCGGATACGATAAAGTTCTGCCGGCCTTTCCGGATGATATAGGATGAGATATCGGCCCGGAGCAAGTCACGCGAGGTGAACCCGGTTTCCCGTGTAAACCCGTCAATTCCCAGAAAAGCTTTGTTGAAATTCAGATGATCGATGCTCAGGCGGGTAATGCTTCCCACCAGGCTTTCACTCACGTGCTGATAGATCCCGCCGGCCACTACGATCCTTGCATTCGGCTCATCCCGGAATTGCCTTGCGATATAAAGATTGGTGGTGATAATGGTCACATGGTCTTTTTTAACGATCTCCCTGGCGATCAGCGCATTGATCGAGCCGGATTCAAGCAGGACGGTTTCACCCGGCTTAACAAAACCGGCTGCTTTCCTCGCGATACGCAATTTGGTATCATAGTGGATCGCCATCCGTATATCGAGGTTGTCGGCATCCTTGAGAATGGCGCCCCCATGTACTCTTTTCAGCAATCCCTGCTCTTCCAGCAGATTGAGGTCCTGGCGTATGGTCACCGAAGATACCTGCAGCTTTTCGGCCATGGCCTGCACCGAAACTTCCTCGTTATCCGAAAGCAATTCGAGTATTTTTTTATGTCGGTCGGTCATAATTTTATTCCAGTAAGAGTGATGCCGCCCCGATCATGCCGGATTCAGCACTTATTTCTGTTTTTCTTATAATAATGGGATCGTAGATCATATCCCGTGCATAATGATAAAATGTATCCTTGATCCGGTCAAGATAGATATCACCCCAGCTCATCAAGCCCCCTCCAAGGAGGATAAGTGGAGGGTTGAAAACCTGAAAAAGATTGTATAATCCCATACCCATATAATCCGCGCATTCCAGGATGATCTCCCTGCTGAGCGGATCGCCCCGGTCAAGACCGTCTTTAAGCCACCGGCCATCCACCACTCGATAATCAAAATCTGCACTAAGCGGGAGGGTGGTCTTTTTTCCTTCCTCGATCTTTTTTTTGAATAAATGGGGCAGGGCCAGCCCGCAGGCACATGACATCAGGCAGCCCGCATTCCCGCAGGTACATTGTATATCACAGCCAGGATTGATAATGGTATGCCCGAACTCCCCCGCTGTGCCGGTCATGCCCCGGTACACCTTCCCGTTAATCACGATCCCGGCCCCGATCCCGGTACTGATGGTCAGGTAAACCAGGTTGTCGACCGATTTTCCCTTTCCATATTTATATTCGGCAAAAGCCTGCGCATTGGCATCATTGTCGACCAGCACGGGCACCCTGAAATAGGCCCCGGTCTTTTCCCGCAAGGGGTAATTCTTAAAACCACGCAGGTTGGACGTGGTGATCACCACCCCGTCCCTGAAACGGATGTGCCCGGCAATGCCTATCCCTATCCCTTCCAGGTCGGATTCGGTAAAATGGTTCTGCTTGAGCAATTTCTTGATCATCAGCGCCAACTGTTCCACCAGCAGGTCTTCCGGTTTGTCGACATGATCATACACGGTGATCCTGTCGATGAGGTGCCCGCCCTGGTCAACCAGACCGGCAGAAAGTTTTGTGCCGCCGATATCAACACCGCACAGTATTTTTTTCATAAAAAATCATAATCTATGCTCCGTCCTCGCGATGATGTCGTCCTGCGTGTCGGGAGACAAGGTAGTAAAAAATGCCGAATACCCGGCAACCCTGACCACCAGATCGCGGTATTGCTCCGGATTTTTTTTCGCTGCCAGCAGGGTATTCCTCGAAACGATATTGTACTGCACATGCCAACCTTTGAGGTTGGTGAAAAAGGCACGGATTATGGAAATGAGTTTGGCTTTATCCGGTTCTTTTTTTATGGCCGAAGGCGCAAGCTTCTGGTTCAGCAATACTCCGCCTAAGATTTTATGGGTGGGAAGTTTCGACACGGATTTGAATACGGCTGTGGGGCCAAGCTGATCGGTACCGGAGGTGGGTGAACAGCCCTCGGCAAGCGGTGTGAACGCCTTCCTGCCATCGGGGGTTGCCGGAACTACGGCGCCGGAGGGCACATTGGCGGAAATGCTCGAGGTACCCGCATAATACCTGCATCCGACCGGACCTCGGCCATGGCGTGTGGTATGATGATCCTCAAGTTCGTCGATATAATAATCATAGGCCTTTTTGAGGAGTTGATCCACATAATCGTCGTCATTGCCGTATTTGGGCACATAATTGAGGATGATCTGCCGTATCCGTTCACCATCCCTGCCTTCGAAATTGTTTTCCAGGTTCAGCTTCAGCGCTTCCGGCGTGATCCGTTTTTCTTCGAAGACCAGCTTTTTGATGGCCGCCATGGAATTGCCCAGGTTGGCGATGCCCACCTGCAGCCCGGAGACGAAATCGTATTTTGAGCCTCCCTCCTTGATGGTCTTTCCACGGGCTATGCAATCATCCACAAAAGCCGAACATAATATATCCGGTACATGTTTTTCCAGGGCCCGGTCTACCGCTGCATCGATCTCAATGGCTTTTTTGGCATAAAAGCGCACCTGGCCGGCCCAGGCATCCATCAAGTGATCGAAGGTGTCGAATGCGTTCAACTCCCCGGCACCCTGATGAAAGGTTTTGCCGGTCTGTGTATCCCTGCCATTGTTCAGGGCGGCCAGAAACACCCGCATAAAGTTCAGGAAGCTCATACCTGTGCAGCGATAGCCCCATTTTCCCGGTACGGCGATCTCTATACATCCAATGGCGGAATAGTTACGGGCATCCTCGCTCGAAACGCCCAATTCGATGAGCGAGGGGATCACGATCTCGTCATTGTTGAAGGCCGGCATGCCGAATCCTTTCCCGATCACGCCGATGCAGGCCATCAGGAAATCGTCGCTCATGTTTTTGTGGAACCGGACGGAAAGATTGGGCTGGGTCAGCTTCATATTCCCCACCGATTCCAGGATCCGGTAACTGAGTTCATTTACGGCGTCCCTGCCCTCCGGGGTCTGACCGCCGATGGTTACATTCTGATACAATGGGCTGCCGGCCGAATACCGGGTGTGGGACCACGACCGGATCTTATTGATGGAATAAAGTTTTATCCAGGTGTTTTCCAGCAACTCGTGCACAAAATTTTCCATGATTTTTCCGGCAAGGATGTCTTGTTGGTAAAAGGGATAAAGATACTGGTCGAGCCGGCCCAGGGAGACGGAATGTCCGTTGCTCTCGATCTGGAGGGTCAGTTGAATAAAATAGGTAAGCTGCAAGGCCTGATAGAAATCATCAGGGGTATGATGGGCAATATGGTGGCAATTTCTGCCGATCCGGTCGAGCTCTTCTTTCCTTACTTCATCTGTTTCGGTCTTGCTCATGGAAAAAGCCAGTCCGGCATACCGTTCGATAAAGTACTGCAGGGCTTTCAGGCCGGTGATTAACGATTCATAAAAAAGTTCCTTGCGGGTAAGGTCCTCATCTTCAGGATCGAGGCTGGTTCTGTGTTTAGCGATCTCAACCAGGTATCCGTCCAGCCCTGTTTTCAGGATTTTTTCAAAATGGACTGCGATATGGCCGTCGCCTGAAGTCAGGTTTCCTTCGGCCCGGATGATGCCGGCATCATGGATCTCCCGGTTAATATCGGACATCATGGCGTATCCCTTTTCTATCAGAGTCCTTCCCTTCCACCAGCCGCATATCTCCCTCAGCTCGTCTTTTTGACCCTCATTCAGGTAAAACGCATCGCCGGGCCTTTTATCGAATTCATCCAGTTCATCCATGATCCATTCCACGGCATACTCGGGGAAAATGGGAGCCGCCCTCAGCCGGGATGAATGGTTCCCCACGATCAGTTCACCCTCATCGATAAAAATGCTCATCTCCCTGAGGGTTTTTTCAAGGGCCAGCGCTCTTCTGGTAATGGCGGGCAGCTTTTCATACTGCCGGTATATTTCTGTGTAAAACCGGGCCCGCTCCGTGCAGACGGCAGGTTCGGCTTTTAAAACCTTTTCTTTCAATGTGCTGATCCTGGAATTCAGTGCGGATTTTTTAATGGTCTGTTGCATATCAACCTCCGATACTTGTAGTGATGCCTTTAGCTTTAATGTATTCTTTCAAAGGAATGAGGTCGCTGTCGTTGAGCGGCCCGATATTTTCGAAACTGTAACTTCTTCCCAGCATTTTATATTTTTCCTTGCCCAGGTTATGGAAGGGGATAAGGTGAATGGACCAGCAATTTTCCAGGCTGAGGGCAAAGTCGATCATACCGGTGAGTTCGTCCCAGTTATAATTGAAGGAGGGTATCACAGGGATCCTGACCACATATTTTGCTCCTGACCGGTCCAGGCGCAGAAAATTTTCCCTGACCAGGCCGGGATTTCCACCTGTGAAGTCCCTGAATTTTACCGGGTCGGTATGTTTCAGGTCGGCCAGCACCTCGTCGATAAATTTGAGATGGACACTTATCTTCTCCCATCTTACGTGCAGAGAAGTTTCTACGCTTACATGATGCCCTCTTTTTTTCAGTTCCGGCAATAGGTGTGACAGGTAATCGCTATGAGAAAAGGGTTCTCCGCCCGTCAGGGTCACCCCACCGCCGCTTCTTTCATAAAAGGGGGTGTCCTTTTCTATTTCATTGATCAGTTCGTTTACATTATAGGATCTGCCCGTCACGATCAGCGCTTTTGATGGACATATATCTCGCCAGGCTTCCGGGTCATCGATCAGGCCCCGTTCGATGATCAGCTTTCCGTTCCTGCGACGGACCGGATTACTGTTCCTGCGGCCCATCCCTTCTCCTATACTATGGCCGGCCGCTTTTACATCACCGAAACCCTTCTTTTCACTTTTACCGTCCGCTTTCTCTACTCCGTAACTGCTCCCTTCATCTTGCCGGATACCGGCCGCTTTTGTCTCATCGTAACTGTTCTCCTCGCTCTCCCTGAGGTTGGCGGCTTTTTTCGCTTCGTAATCCTTATCTTCCCTCGCCCGGGCGCCGGCCGCATTTTTCACTCTGTAGCCGCTCTCCTCCCTTTCCCTGATTTCGATCTTTTTTCCACCACCGTGGCCAGGCTCTATCTTCTCATCCCGGCTTGTTCCTTTCCTTTTTTCGTCGGGGGCTGACTTTTCCTTATCGTGGCTCCTCTTTCCCCCCTTTTTGCCCCGGCTCGTATTTGCTGAAATAATACTGTCCGCTTTCCCGTATATCTGCGTACAGTCACCAAATTTTTTGCATATCTTCTCGTCAAAGAGGATCTCGGGCTTAAATGACTGACTTTCCGGATTGCTGCACCAAACGCATCGCAAGGGGCATCCTTTAAAAAAGATATTGGTGCGCACACCGGACCCGTCATGGGTAGAATATCGCTGAATATTAAAGATCACAAAAAATCAAATCATGTATTAATATTTACGAATGAAAGTTATAAAAGTTTCATATGAAATCAAATATACTTTCATATGAAAGTAATAATGGTTTCATATGAAAGAAATCCCGATGTTTTGCCGATTGGGCCAATGAATGCTCTTTTCTCAGGGCGGCTTCTCAAAACGGGACGAGTTTTTAGTACTACTTAAAAACCCACGTCCTTAGGGCGTGGCCATGTTCTTGCGGGGCTTTGCCCGAAAGGCGTGTGCGCCTGAAAAAAATTTGCGGTGCAAGGCAAAAATCGGGGTTAATGCCACTTCCTTTGGTGGTGGATAGTCCGATTTTAGCAAATTTTTTACAGGAAACAATACATCCTGAAAAAAACCAGGATTGAATGATAGCTCCGTGAGATCTTCATGGCAGATAAACCTGCATTGAATTTCACCCGGAATTTCACCCGGTGTTTCATCCGGTGTTTTAAGACCGGTTTGAGTGTTTTTTTGAGATGTTTCCTGGCAGAAAACAGGGCGATCCCCGAAAATTAAAAAGCACCCCAGGTAATATACCGGAAAGGTGCTTTATGGGCAGAGCAACGAAGAAGGTTGCCTGGTTATGATGAAACTGCTATTGAAACAGAATTTAAAAACTTCCGGTTACCAGACCATAGATCAGGGTAACCACAATGGTCGATAAGAGGGTGGAACCCAATATTACATAGGCGGTATTAATAATCTTCTCGATCGTTTTGACGGTTTGCCATTCGGCATTCAATATCTTGTTATTTAGATTTTTCATGATTCTTAATTTTTTGGTTATTTATTCTTAACACACATTGGATCTATATTACCCTGATCCCGCCACAGAAAAATTTTGCAAGGTTTAAAAATTTTGTAAATTTGACCGGGCTGAAAAAAGTGATCAAAATGAAAGCATCATTATTAAGTACTCTCTTTTTTGTAATTCTTTGTAATCAGGTTTCAGGTCAACTGGTAAGAAAGGAAATGAAAGTTCCCGACATCCCGGGATATTCCACCCTGAAATGTGATTTCCATATTCATACGGTATTCTCCGACGGGAATGTATGGCCCACCATCCGGGTCGAAGAGGCCTGGATCATGGGTTATGATGCCATTTCGATCACGGATCATATCGAGTACCAGCCTCATAAAAAATATATACCCATCAATCATAATGCGGGATATGAAGTAGCCAGACCACGTGGCGAGAGGCAAAACCTCATCGTTATCCAGGGCACCGAGATCACCCGGGCGATGCCTTTGGGTCATCTGAATGCCATTTTTATAAAAGACGCTTCCCGGATTGAAACGGAGGCCATACACCATATGCATCATGGGAAGGTGTCAGGAGGTAATTACCTCGATAGCATCGATAACCGGGAAAGGGATTTTATGCATGCATTGGAGGAAGCGGTAGACCAGGGAGGATTTGTGTTCTGGAATCATCCGGGTTGGGGTTTGCCTCCCGGGCAGGAAACAATGCTCCACGATGTCCATAAAGAGTTGATCGGAAAAGGATGGATGATGGGCATCGAAGTAGCCAACTGGGACACTTATTATCCCGAAGCTTTCCATTGGTGCCTCGATCATGACCTGGCCATGCTCAGTAATTCGGATATTCATGATACTGAAGGTATTTATGAAATGAAGACCGGGGTCAGGATGCGACCGGTGACTTTGGTTTTTGTGAAGGATCGGTCGGAAAACGGGATAAGGGAAGCGCTGGACGAAGCCCGGACCGCAGTCTGGTTCGACGACAAGGTTATTGGCCGTGAAGCGCATCTGAAGCCTCTTTTCAAGAACAGTATAGAAATTGGAGATCCGTTTTTTACCGAGGGTGATGGAGACCGGCTGGTCACATTGAAGAATAAAAGCGGTTTTTTGCTCGAATTGAAAGATAAGGAAAATGAAAATTCGATCCGTCTCCTGCCGGAAACATCGACCATTATATCCCTTAAAAAAGATCAGGCCATAGTCAACTGGGAAGTAAGTAATTTCCTCGTATCACCGGAAAAGTCCCTGGTGGTCAGTCTGGATTTGCGTTAATGACGATCTTAAATTTCCTCGGGAAAAAGAAAAGTGGCGCCACGATCAAAAACATATCTCCAACACGATACGCATAAGCCCACCCGATAAAGAGTGCCTTAACCCGAAAAATTCATAAATTTTTCGCCCGAAGGGCCGATTAAGCGCAATT
>CAZIXF010000067.1:0-21709 GCA_964543195.1 uncultured Roseivirgaceae bacterium | reverse complement strand
TATTTTAAATAGTAAAAACGGTTTATTTTGAGAATGGTTTATGAATAATCGGGGCTAAGAGGATTGGACAGGTGAAAGCCGGAGGAAGACTCGGGGCGGAAAGAGACTCTATCCGGAAGAAGACTCAGTCCCTAAGAAAATCCGGGACATAAGAAGACCGAAGGCCGGGTGAAAATTCAGGCCGGAAAAGGACTCAGGTTGTAAGAAGACTCAGGTCGTAAGAAGACTCAGGTCGTAAGAAGACTCAGGTCGTGTGAAAATTACCCGGCCCGAAATAAACCCGGACCGGTTTCTTTTCCACCAGGTTATGGCCACCCGGCCCGACGGACTGGATGGCAAATTCCTATTTCCGGGCCTCTTCCGTCTTACAGGTGCGCAACCCGAAAGGGGCATACAACGGACAAAAGCTCACCAGGCTTGTGATCAGGAAAATACCTGCCAAAACCAGCAATATAATACCCCAGGTGCCACTGATCACTCCCGCGGCAAATAAACCGATCAATGCGATGGCCACCAATGTTCGTATGACCCTGTCGGCTGTTCCCATATTCTTTTTCATAATCGTAATAATTTTAGTTGATGATGTAAAGATAACCGGAGGAGTTGGGCATGTCAGTAACTTTTGTTACAGAACTATAAAATTTTTATTACATTTCGGGTCAGAGAAATTTTATTTTCTTTTTCTAGTTTTTTCAGTGCCCTGGAAACCACCTCCCGAAGCGTACCGTTATCCTGTGCTATCTCCTGGTGGGTGATCTTCAATGTACGGGTATTGAATTTACCGGCTTTTTCCTTTAGATACGAATACAGCCTCTCATCAAATTTCCTGAAAACGAGTTGATCGATAGCTCCGATAAGTTCTTCATACCTGTTCTGGTATAATTGATGAAAATAATTGTTAATGGAGGGATGTTTAAGGATCAGGTTGTTCAGGGTATTCGATGAAATAAGCAGGATTTCTGATTCTGTTTCGGTGATGGCAAATACTTTGCTGGCCGAATTGGTTATGCAGGCAGAAAATGACATGATGCAGCTCTCGCCGGGATTGATATAATAAAGAAGTATTTCCTTGTCCTCGTCCCTCCGGGTAACCTTCAGCAATCCATTCAGGACAATGGGTATGCTGTTCACAAAATATCCCTCCTTCAAAAGGATCTGGCCGGCGGAAAGTTGCACCTTTTTCCCTTTTTCAAGCATGATTTCATAGATTTCCGCAGGAAGTCCGGGTATCACATTTCTCAGTGCATCAGATGTACTCATCAAAAGTAAAAATAGCATAAAAAAAATTGACGGCTGATTTCCGGGACGCTTTCTTTTAATGCTCAGAAAGGATATTTTCGATGGTTTTCAGCTCTTCATCGGAAAAATCCCTGTTTTCCAGGCTTTTCAGATTTTCCTTCAACTGTCGTACGGAGCTGGCCCCGATAAGGACCGACGTGATCCTTTTATCCTTCATCAGCCAGACCAGTGCCATTTGGGCCAGTGTCTGTCCTCTTTTTCCGGCCACCTGGTTCAGCTGTTTTATCCGGTCGAGCAAATCGGAAGTGATTGTCGATTTATCAAGAAATCCATGCGGTTTGGCCGCCCTGGAATCTTCAGGGATCCCTCCCAGATACTTGTCGGTGAGCAGGCCCTGGGCCAGCGGCGAAAACGGGATGCATCCTATCCCTTTTTCTTCGAGTACATCCAGCAACCCTTTTTCGACCCATCTTACCAGCATGGAATATTTGGGTTGGTGGATCAGGCATTTTGTGCCAAGCGATCCGAGAATATCCACTGCTTTTCGGGTCTGTTCGGCATCATAATTGGAAAGGCCGATATACAGGGCCTTACCCTGCCTTCTGATCAGGTCGAGGGCCTCCATGGTTTCCTCAAAAGGGGTGTCCGGATCGGGCCTGTGAGAATAAAAAATATCCACATAATCGAGGCCCATCCTTTTCAGGCTCTGATCGATACTTGCGATCAGGTACTTGGCAGATCCCCATTCTCCATAAGGCCCCGGCCACATATAATAGCCTGCTTTTGAAGAGATGATGAGTTCATCACGATATGGAGCAAGGTCGGTTTTTAGCATGCGGCCAAAATTTTCTTCCGCCGATCCGGCCGGGGGACCGTAATTGTTGGCGAGGTCGAAATGGGTGATCCCATTGTCAAAGGCAGCGCGGATTATTGACCGGCCGTTTTCATATACATCGACCCCGCCGAAATTATGCCATAATCCCAGGGATAAAAGCGGAAGACGGATCCCGCTGTGGCCACAACGCTTGTAGTCAGTATTTTCATATCGTGATTCATCGGCAATATAGGTCATCTAATTCGCGTTTTCTGTTTAAAAATTCGTCTTACCCTTAATATACTTCAGAAATCTCAAAGCGACCCGGTCAATCTCAAAAAATCCATTACGGTTCTACGGAAAGTTTTTCGCTGACCATCCTCTGCAAGTACGGGGATTTTCTTATTATCAATCAAATAAAACGAATGGCCGTGGTTCAGGTGGTTGTAGATCTCAACGGCCTCCATGCTCTTATTCCGGGTCAGTTCAAAAAAGTGTATCTGCCCCTGGTCCGTATCGCCATCACCGGTAGCCTCCCACTGAATAATCACCTCACCCGGTGATCCCGGATAATTGAAAACAGCAACATCCAGCCACGCAAGGTTTTGTTTCCGGTCGATGATGAGTACGGCCTGAATTTCAGGCCGGCTACCGGTTATATCCGGTTTTTCCAGCATATAATAGGAAAGGTCTTTGCCGGATGAATCCAGTTCGGTATAATAGGGCAGTCGCACATTCCTGAAAAACAGTTCGGAGCCCTGTGTGGTGGTGAACCGGAGTTCTACAGGATCGATCTTTTTGTTTTTTTTACCCTGGCAGGCGGCAATAATTAAGAGTAAGGCAAGAAATGTTTTTCCCGGGAATACTTTCAAGATGATCTATGTTTTAATATCGAATTAATAAAATCTTGGAGAAAATGAATGGTTTTACTGATTTTATTAACTTTATCCATAAATAATCCGGACTTGCCGATGAAGATAATAACATACCCTGATTTTTTAAACTGCCGGAATACCGGAATTGTTCTGATCCTGCTTTTCAGCCTGCTGACAGATCAAGCTGTCTTTTCGCAGGAAAAGGAGCTTACTTGGGATGAACTTTGCAGGCGGTACGATTTCCCCGAATGGTATACGGAGGCCAGGTTCGGGATCTGGGCTCACTGGGGCGCGCAGACTGAACCGGAAATGGGTGGTGGCTGGTATGCAAGGCATATGTACCAGCAGGATGTGGGTGATCAGACATGGGGAGAAAATGCTTATTCCTACCATAACCGGACCTATGGTCACCCCTCGGTGAAAGGGTTCAAGGATGTGATCCACGAATGGAAGGCCGAAAACCTGGATACCGATGCCCTTATAAAATATTTCAAGGATCTCGGTGCAAAATATTTTGTGATCCTGGCCAATCACCATGATCATTTCGATAATTTCAATTCGACGTACCATGAATGGAACTCGGTGAATGTGGGCCCGCATCGGGATATTGTGGGGGAATTTGAAAAATCGGCTGAAAAATACGGCATTCCTTTTGGCGTGAGCTCCCACGACGATCGCTTCCTGCAATGGTGGCTGCCGGCTTTCGGGGCCGACACATCGGGAGCAAAAAAAGATGTTCCATACGATGGGCACATGACCCGGAAGGATGGCATCGGGAAATGGTGGGAAGGACTCGATCCTGCGAAATTATATGGACTCCCCCCCGAAAAAAGAACTCCGGAGTGGATCGAAGAAGTAAAACATAACTGGATGAAGCGGCATAAGGAGCTGGTGACAAAATATGATATAGACATGCTGTGGTTTGATGGCTATGGTTTCCCGTATGATGCGTATGGAAAAGAGGTCTGCCGAACTTTTTTCAACCATGAGTTGCAGGAAGATGGCACGATAGATGCGGTGATCGCTGCCAAGATCCCCGGTGAAACCTGTATTGCAAGGGATATCGAACGTGGCGGGGCAAATGAAATACTCCCTTATCCATGGCAGGGTATCCTAACCTTCAACAGCTGGTTTTATAAAGAAGACCGCCCCATCAGGCATAATGCCCGGACGGTAATCGAAATGATGACGGATATAATCAGCAAGAACGGTAATCTTTTGTTGAATGTCGAGCTTTTACCGGATGGCACTATACCTCCGGATCATAAGGTGATCCTGGATGATATCGGGGAATGGGTTAACCTGAACAGTGAGGCGATCTATGTCAGCAGCCCATGGAAGACCTATGGCGATAATCTGAACTCGTATCTGAAGGTCCTGGAGGCCGAAGGAGCAGATGAGACCGATACGGAGGCGTTGAAAAAACAGGCCGAAGCAGAGCATTTTAATGAGAGGACCATCGAAAGCCCGCCATATGGTCCCGGTGAGGTCAGGTTCACATCCCGGGGTGATAATTTATATGTTTTTGTGTTGAACCCGGAGGAAGGCATGATCGAACTGCCTGCCCTGGGATTGGATTCTGAATATTCACCCGGAAAGATCATCTCGGTAAAAATGCTGGGAAGCCCGGAGGATATTAAGTTCAGCCAGGGAAGGTATGGTTTTCGACTTCACGTTCCCGGCGACCGGCCCAATGAATACACCACTGTTTTTAAAGTGAAAGGAGCATTATGAAAAAAATGAAGTTCATCATGATGACAAGAGCCCTGAGTTTACTGTTTATGCTGTCGGTTTTATTTCCTGCCAATGCACAGGACCAGATCCTCAATTTAAACAAGCCGGAAAGGGAAAAATGGTTTACCGGCCTCAAATTCGGGATGTTCATTCACTGGAGCCTTGATGTGCAGTATGGGTATAATATTTCTCATAATATGCGGCTGGCTTCGGATGATTACCTGGAACGGTATATTGATCTGTTGCCCCGGACATTTAACCCGGTAGATTTCAATCCATCCAAATGGGCAAAAATAGCGGGGATGGCCGGCATGAATTACGTGGTTTTTACCGCCAAGCATCATAATGGATTTTGTATGTGGGATACGGAAACTACCGATTTCAACATAATGAATACACCCTTCAGGTGGGATGTGGTAAAAGAAGTGATCGAAGCATTCCGGGAAGAAGGACTGGCCATCGGGCTTTATTACTCACCGGACGATTTCTGGTTTTTGCACCGGCAGGGCACCCTCGTAACCCGGGATCATTTAAGTTCGAAAGCCAGTCATAATCCGGAACTGAATGAATATGCTAAAAAACAGCTGAGGGAATTAATGACCGGATACGGAAAAATAGATATCCTTTTTCTGGATGGGAATGATCAGTTCGGGAAAACCGAGCTGGCCAAATTAGCCTGGGAGATCGATCCGGAGATCGTGGTTACGCGGGGAGCTATGGAAACCCCTGAGCAGATCATACCGGACAAGCCTCTCCCATCTCCCTGGGAAGCCTGTTATACACTGACCAATTCATGGAGCTACCGGCCTACCAATGAAGTGTATAAAAGTGCTTCAGAGGTAATAATGAAATGGGTGGATATAAATGCCAAGGGAGGTAATTTCCTGTTGAATGTGGGGCCGGATCCCGAAGGTGTTATACCGGAAAAACAAGCCGGCATACTCAATGAAGTGGGCGCATGGTGGTTCATCAATCATGAATTATTTGAAAATACGAAACCATACAGCAGGGTAAGTAATGAGGATGGTTATTACTTCATGCAAAGTGAGGATGAAGAGGATCTGTATATCGTTATTCCCGGTCCGGTGGAACAGGATATATGGCATGAGATCGTTATCCGGGATCTTTCTGTATCGGATGATGCCCGGATATCGGTTCTGGGACAAAGTGATATTGTAAATGAGGTAAATCCGGAAAACTCAGGCCGGAATACAGTAATGAATACCGGCGAAGGACTTTCCATCCGTTTTATCTTTTTTCAAAAATTGTATAACCGGTATCGCGTGAATAATTTCTGGAAAAATCCGGTTGTGCTTAAAATTTCCGATTAAAGCCAGGCATTCGATTTACGCAGGTCGCAGAAAAAAACAAGAAAATGAAGACAAAAAATATAAATCCTTTTGACAAATCAGCACCGACCCACCCTCCTCGTGGTTTCGGAGATTGATCCGGTTTTTTTGGAACTTTGCCCTGCCTATATTATTTTTATTTTGCGAACAGGGCTGAAGGTTCACGTTACTTATCCGGAGCATCTGAAAAGAGATTCACAAAATACCCATAAACTTTTTAAAGATGAACTTGAGGATCCCGGATAAGGTCACATATTTGAGCAATTCAGAAAAGATAAAGCATTGTGGGAGGCATGGTTTCTACCTCATTATGCCTCGCTGAACGGGATACCGTTACACGAATGTTGAAAATAAATTTTTATAATAAATCAAGACTTTTCAGGCATTATGAAACGACCAATTTTTTCACGATCCGGAACGACCGCACATACTTGTTTAATGACATTAACAGGCCGTTTTCAACCTAATGTAATCATTAAAAGACATTTTTTCACATTTTTATATTTGGCCATACTTGGCATTTTTGTAATATCGATGCCGGCCGGTGCTCAGAAAATGAATGTTCTTTTCATCGTTGCCGATGACCTGAACAACGAGGTGGGCTGCTATGGTTCGGAACGGGGGATAACTCCTCATCTCGACCGGCTGGCGGGAATGGGTATGCGATTCGATAATGCCTATGCCCAGTATCCCGTGTGTAATCCTTCACGGAATTCATTCCTGAGCGGGATGCGCCCGGATGAGACCGGGCTTCCAAAAAAGTGGGAATCTTTGCGATCCCTGGTACCCGAGGTGACCACCCTCCCTCAGCTTTTCCGTGAAAACGGATACTATACCGCATCCGTAGGGAAAGTGTTTCACATCGATGGCTGGGATAAACGATGGCCCGATGCCGGCTGGGTACTGGGTGATTCCATCAGTTGGGATTTCCGCATCAATTGCCCTCCAGCAGAACAGGGTGAACGAAGGATGCCTCCTTTTCCAAGGAAAGGTATCCGGGTTGACTTTCCCGGTTTTTCCGGACCCATTGATTACGGCATGATCTCATTCGAGTCCGACCTGGCCCAGGACGACGGCCAGGCCACACAGGAAGCCATCCGTCAGCTGGACCTGCCAAAGGACAAGCCGTTTTTCCTTGCCGTGGGTTACCGGAGGCCCCATGCTCCCTTTATAGCACCCGAAAAGTATTTTTTCCCCTATCCCCTGAATACCATGCACATTCCGGATCCGGGCGACCGGTCAGATGTGACGGATCTGGCTTTTACCGTGCATCCGGCCAATTACGGGGATCCGGAAGCCATGAAAAAAATGAAGATGTGTTACATGGCCAGTATTTCCTTTCTCGATTCACAGGTAGGCCGTCTGCTGCAGTCCCTCGAGGACCATGGCCTGATGGACAATACCATCATCGTATTTTTTTCCGACCACGGGTTTCACCTGGGAGAGCATGGGCAATGGCATAAATTTACCCTTTACGAAGAGTCGGCCAGGGTTCCCTTAATGATACGGGTACCGGGCAAAACTACCTCGGGTTCGGTAACCTCAGAAATTGTCGAACTGGTCGACCTGTTCCCTACCCTGCAGGAATTATGCGGATTGCCCGCCACCAATCAGCAGCTTGCCGGGCAGTCGCTGGTATCCCTCCTGGAGGATCCATCCCGGGCCGCGGATACAGGCCCGGCCATCACCCAGGTTCGTCGCAACCGGGGTGAGGACAGCCCCGTGATGGGCTACAGTATCAGGACTGAGAATTACCGTTATAACGAATGGTGGACCGAGGCTGGATCACCGGAATTGGTGGCCAGTGAGCTTTACGACCTTGAAAAGGATCCTGAGGAGGAGATCAACCGTGCCGGAAATCCAGCCTATGATTCCGTGCGCGAGGAGTTGAGCCGCCTGCTGTCCGATTACAGAAAACATGATTGATCCATGAATTGAATATTATGGTTTCCGGGAAGAGGATCCGGTTCAAGCCGGATATCGATCCATAGAATACTCGTAATAGAAATTCTGGTCCCACAGTGCTGCTGTTTTCTTTTTCGGCGGATATATATTTAACCCAAATCCGTTATTAGAACATAAAATATACACGTAACGCTCTCTAAATGTGAATATTACAGATAAAAATTTCTAATGACCGTCATTAGAAACTATTTGATTTTCAGGAATTTATGCTCTAATGAATAATCCGGGTTTAAAGAAGATCAGTTGAAGTTTCCACGTGTACGGCCGGCTTATGCGGGCAAAGAAGTGGTTTGTAAATGATATCCTGACAGCACTCGCCTGAAAGCCTGAACTGCAGAAAATAACATTCTTATGCCCGTCAATAGTTTTTATGCCGGAACAGGAATAATTAATTGAAAAACTGAAATCAATTAAATATTAAGTAAATTTCCTTCCAAATTCAGATATCCCGATGAAAAGGATCACCTATATGAGCAGGCTTTTATCCCCTCTGACCACTGAGGAAATAAACAATATAGGTGTGGTTTCAAGTAAAAACAATCAGAAAGCCAACATCACGGGATTACTGGTCTATTTCAGGAAACTCTTTTTTCAGATCATCGAAGGAGACGAGCGGGAGATAGATGGTCTGTATGCCCGGATAAAAAAGGATCCAAGACACAGCGATATTTTATGTCTGAAAACAGAACATAATATAAAGGAAAGGCTGTTTCCCTCCTGGTCTATGAAAACGATAGACCTGGACAGTACCACGGATGACCTGATACGGCCCATTAAGATCTTGCTTCAAACCGTAGTGGAATCGCATACGATCATTGAACGTTATACGCAACCCGCCGTATTGAATTTTCTCAATGAAGGAATCAATCCCCTGGACGTAACACCGGTCCCTGTTGAAAAAGTAGTACTTTTCGGTGATATCGTTTCCTACTCCACCATCAGCGAAAAACTGAGCATTGAAGATGTACTGTTGCTGATAAACACTTATTTTGAAATATGCAGCCGGGTGATCCTGAACCGGACAGGCGAAGTCAATAAGTTCATGGGTGACGGGGTAATGGCTTATTTTAATGTGGATCAGGCTGATGAAGCCCTGCATGCCTGCATCGAGATATTCGAAGAGTTACAGGATCTGCGTCGCAGCGCATCCGGTAACTCTGCATTGAAAATGCTCTATGCCGGGTTTGGCATTTCACAGGGAAGGGTTATTGAAGGGAATATGGGGTCGCGATTCAAAACGGATTATACGATCATCGGCGATGCGGTGAATGTGGCTGCCCGCCTTGAGGCGTTCACAAGAAAAATTGACCGGTCACTGGTGTTAACAGAACAGGTGAAGGAGGGTACCTGTGAACCGTGGGATTTCATAAACCTGGGAAATTACAACCTGAAGGGAATGAAAAAAAGCAGTAATGTGTATACACTGGACCATGAAATGGTGGGTCCGTTCGGATTATTTGAAGGGTAAGAGAATGTTCAGCCACCTGTTTACGGGCCAGTTTACTGTCCTACCCCAGACCATGCCGGTGGCTTACTTTCATTTGCCTTTTGATTTTTCCAGTTTGAATAAACGTTTGTGAAGCTCATCAGGCCGATCCTCGAAAATCGACAATCTTTTGTTCACCTGAAGAGGGGAGGAAATAAAGAAAAAAATTACGTATAAGGAAAAAGCTTAACAGTATTTTGAAGTCTAGGATAATCAATTTTTTATAACTTTAGCAACTTAATTAAAATTGCAGGTCTCGAAACCATTAAAACACTATGGATACACATTACCAAAAGGTACGTAATTATTTACTTGATCTGGACTTCGAAATAATGCAGGAAAATGAGGAGGATGAGGTGTTCTGGGTGGAGAGTGAAGAGGCAGGGATCAAAAATCTGGTGATTGGCGTAGCCGACCCGATCGTGATCATGGAGCAGTTCATTTGCGAAGTGGCCAATCCTTCTGTGGAGGTTTTCAGGAACTTATTGATCAAAAACCGCGACATCATACACGGCGCCTTTGTACTCGATGATACCGGCACCAAGTTATTGTTCAGGGATACCCTGCAGGTAGAGAATCTCGATCTGAACGAGCTGGAAGGATCACTGAATTCCCTGAGTCTTCTGCTCAGTGAATATTCGGAGGAATTAATCCAAATTTCAAAAAATAAAGACTAATAATAATGCGTGTATTTAGCAGGTTATTTAAAATCGGACAAGCGGAAGCCCATAATATGGCGGATAAACTTGAGGATCCCATTAAGCTTACCGAACAGGGGATAAGGGATCTGGAGAAAGATCTTGATGAGAGTTTGAAAGCATATGCAGAAGTGAAAGCCTTATCGATCAAGTCAAAGAAGGAGTCCACCGATCTGAGAAATAAAGCCAATAGTTTCGAGCAGAAGGCGATCCTTCTGTTGCAGAAAGCCGAAAAAGGAGAAATGGATGTCAATGAGGCCGACCGGCTGGCAGAGGAAGCCTTAGCCAAAAAAGAAGAGGCTGAAAAATCAGCTGAAGTTGCGGAACAAAATGCAAGTAAAGTGGACAGTCAACTTACACAACTCGATCAGAACATAAAAAAGCTCAGATCAAATATCAATCATTACGAAAACAAGCTGAAAACACTTAAGGCCAGGGCGAAGGTTAGTGATGCGACCATCAAATTGAACAAGCAGATGGCCCGGATCGACAGTACGGGCACCATTTCCATGCTTGAAAAAATGAAGGAAAAGGCCACTGAAAAAGGAGCGCTTTCCGAAGCCCATGCCGATGTGGCCGATCCCAATACAAGTGGGGAGGATGAAATTGATGATGCATCGCAATCGAGTGGGTCTGATTCATCATCTGAAGCGCTTGCCAAGCTTAAGGAAAAGATCAAATCGGGTAAAACGGATAGTAATAAATACTGATCGGAAATCATTCCAGCCGATTATCAAAATATGGTTCTCGAAACCGGCCCCTCTGAACCCTGATTTTTTCTCTACCCTTCTTTTATTGATTTTATTGGATACCGAAATGAATAAATAACCCAACACACCCATATATAAATATCCCGGCGTTCAATAAATACGATAAAAAGATCCTGAAGGAGATCTTCCGGGTAATATCCGAATTGCAGAAGATCCTCAGAGTACGATTTCAACTGGATTATTTTCCGGAATAATTCCGGATACCGGTATCTGCCAGCTCTCCGGATTCATCACCGGCAGCAGGCATTATGGTTGTCCGGGGAATATAAATCGATTTTCAGGTCCGTTTCAGATCAAAAAAATATGTTTATTCAATTCCCTTAGACCAGATTCTTTGTGCCTGGTGTCCAGGAGTACTGAAATATTGTATTTGCTTCCGCCGTAGGAGATCATTCTAACCGGAAAAGCCTCCAGTGCTTTAAATACTTTTTGAAGTACTTCTTCTTTTTCGACGATCAGGTTCCCCACGATACAGATGATAGACTGATTCTCATCGATATTCACATCCGCAAACTCTGCAATTTCACCTGCAATTTCTTTCAGATAGGTATTATCATCTACGGTCAGGGATACTGCTACCTCAGAAGTAGTGATCATATCGATGGGGGTCCGGTAATTTTCAAAGATCTGGAATACTTTTTTCAGAAAGCCATAAGCCATCAGCATCCGGCTCGATTTAATTTTTATGGCCGTGATATTATCCTTGACGGCTACGGCTTTTATCTGCTTCACATCCTCCTTGCTGCTGATATAAGTACCTTCGGCATCCGGTTTCATGGTATTCTTCAGCCGGACCGGCACATTATACTTCTGCGCTGGCCAGATGGAGGAAGGGTGCAGGATCTTGGCGCCAAAATAGGCAAGCTCGGAGGCTTCATTGAAGGAAAGTTCACGGATCGGATAGGTTTTGTCCACCACCCTGGGATCGTTATTATGCATGCCATCAATATCAGTCCATATCTGCACTTCTTCCGATTCCAGTGCGGCACCGATCAGGGTAGCCGTATAATCACTGCCTCCTCTGCGCAGATTGTCAATTTCCCCCTCATGATTCCGGCAGATATATCCCTGGGTAATATAGATATCACGATCCTTATATTGATCGAGAAGCGGTTTGAGGTGTGTGCTGATATAATTGATATCGGGTTCTTTTTCCTCGTCAATGGCCATGAAATCGAGGGCGGGAAGAAGGACTGAATTGATCTTCTTTTCTTCAAGGTAGATCTGGAATAACCGGGTGGACATGAGTTCTCCCTGGGCCAGAAGTTCGTTATTAAGCCGTTTATTAAAGAAGGAACCGGTCAGTTCCGAGATGAATTTAAAATGCTGAATGATGACCTCAAGTGCCTTTTGCCTTTGTTCATCTTCTTTCAGGAGCTTTTTATAGAATTCCAGATAGTGGTCATTCAGACTGGTGATTTTTTCCTTTGCCTTTTCCTTATCTTTTTTTAGTATCAGTTCCCCGATTTCCACCAGTGCATTGGTGGTGCCTGAAAGGGCTGAAAGCACTACGATCTTTTTATCATTATCCCGGGAAATAATATCGCCTACCTGAAACATACGCTCCGGTGTACCCACCGAGGTTCCTCCAAATTTTAATACCTTCATCATGATTATTCTTTTATCTTATAAATCAGAATCCCAACATTTTTATGGCCGAATAGGCCGCCTCATCACCTTTATTGCCGTGTTTGCCGCCGGCCCGGTCAAGCGCCTGTTGTGTGTTATCCGTGGTGAGCACGCCGAAGATCACCGGCTTGTTGTACTTCAGGCCCACATCTTTTATTCCCTGAGCTACCGATTGGCAGATGAATTCAAAATGCCTTGTTTCACCCTGGATCACACATCCCAGACAGATCACCGCATCGATATCGTCGCGCTGAGCCAAGAACTGGGCTCCCAGGCTGAGTTCATAGCTCCCCGGTACGTTTTTCCTGATGATATTTTCGCGGGAGGCCCCGTTTTCAATAAGTGTCTGAAGGGCACCTTCATAAAGGGCTTCGGTAACTTCTTCATTCCATTCGGAAACAATGATGCCGAACTTTTTGGTTTTAAGGTTTACCGAACTTTTGATCGAATGAGCACTTAGGTTTTTTTCAGATGTTGCCATGGCATATATAAATATAAAAAAAGGGATAAAACATCGAAGTCCTATCCCTGGAGTTTATGTTAATCCGGTCTTACTTCGATGCTAACCGTTCAAGTCTTGCTTTATGTTTTCGGGCGTTATTATATTCATTGGAATCGGGATATTCTTCCACGATAGTTGCATAACATTCGGCTGCTGAGGAATAGTCCTGGATTTCCTCATAAGCGACGGCTGCCTTAGTCAGGTATAGCGGAGAAAGATAAGCATTGGGTTTATAGTCGGCCGCCCGTTCATAGTACGTCGCCGCTTCGTTATAATCATTCAATTCCATATAAGCGTCACCCACCAGTGCATAGGCCCTGGCCTGTACAGCCACATCATCCGAGGAGAACTCAGACAGATATTCAATCGCATCCTGGTATTCACCAAGTTTCAGGTACGATACCCCGACATAATAATGAGCCAGGTTGGCTGTTTCCGTCAAGGAATAATTGTCGATTATATCCAGGAATCCATAATTGATCCCGTCACCATTGAGGGCTTTCTGAAGACTGTCCGACTCGAAATAATAAACGGCCTGGAACATATCCACCTGTGCCTGGCTATTCTGGTTGCTTATATAATAACGGTACAGGAAAAAAGCGGATACGATCACCGCCAGTGTCCCGATAATGCCGATTACATATTTGCGGTTCTGTTCAATGAACTGTTCGGTTTTCGATAGCCGTTCCGCAAGTACTTCCGGACTCTCAAATACATCGCCTTTCTTGTCGGATTTCTTTTTCTTGTGCTTTACCTTCGCCATTCTTTGAAATTTAGGCAGCAAAAATAATACATTTCACTGAAATTAAAGAGTATCAGTGCATTATTCCTTTAAAAATGGATAATCTTCCTGTGCGTAGACGTCTTTGAATACATCTTCGGGATCGGGGTATGGCGAATCCTCTGAAAATTGCACTGATTCATTAATAAGGTCTTTCACTTTTTTGTTGATCTTATCCAGGTCTTCTTCAGTAGCGATTTTGTTTTTCAGGATACCATCCTTTGTCTGTTCTATGGGATCTCTCTTTTTATAATTTTCGAGTTCTTCCTTCGTCCGGTATTTAGCCGGATCCGACATGGAATGACCTTTATACCTGTAGGTTCTCAATTCAAGTAATGTAGGTCCTTCTCCCTTACGGGCTCTTTTGGCCGCTTCGGCCATGGCGTGATGAACATCCTCCACATTCATGGCATCTACCGATCTGGAGGGCATGTCATAGGCTTCACCCAGTGTATACAGATCCGTCACATTGGAGGTTCGCTGGACCGAGGTACCCATGGCATAGCCGTTGTTTTCTATGGCAAAGATCACCGGAAGATTGTAGGTCATGGCCAGGTTCATCGATTCGTGAAACGAACCCTGGCGAACGGCACCGTCACCCATATAGATGACACAAAGTTTTCCGGTTTTATTATATTTTTCAGCAAAAGCGATACCCACACCCACAGGGATCTGACCGCCCACAATACCATGTCCACCCAGAAAATCGTTTTCCTTGTCGAACATATGCATGGATCCGCCTTTACCCTTGGAAATACCCGTTGCTTTGCCATACAGTTCAGCCATTATATATTTCGGATGCGTACCCAACGCGATCGGGTGGGCATGGTCTCTGTATGAAGTAAGGTATTTGTCACCTTTTTCCAGTGCCGTCACTGCGCCTGCTATACAGGCTTCCTGGCCGATGTAGAGGTGGCAGAAACCCCTTATTTTTTGCTGGCCGTATAACTGCCCTGCTTTTTCTTCGAATTTTCTCATCAGGTACATGGATTCATACCAGTACATGTAGGTTTCCTTTGAAAATTCCGGCTTGGATTGCCGCTTTGTTTTTTTTGTGGATTTTGTCTTGGTCTTTGTTGCCATATATTATTAATTCACATATTCCCGGATCCGGGCAAGTGCTTAAATTTTGTGTAATAAGCATCATACCGAATGCGAAAATAATTAAAAAACTACCAACAAAGAAATTTTAATGCACCTTGAAAAATTAAGACTTGTTAATTTTAAAAATTATTCCAGGGCGGATCTCATGCTGAATGAAGAAATCAATTGTTTCGTGGGAGAAAACGGGGCCGGGAAAACCAACCTGCTGGACGCGGTTCACTATCTGAGCCTCACCAAAAGTTTTCACAACAGCATCGACGTCCAGAATATGAAACATGGAAGTGATTTTTTTTCATTGCTGGGTGAGTTTATTAAAAACGGCAACCAGTATAAGGTGAAATGCCAGATGAAAAAAGGAGACCGGAAAGTGTTTTCGGTTAACGGCAAAGCCTATGACAAAATAAGTGAACATATCGGTTTGTTCCCTGTGGTTTTAATTTCTCCCGACGACACGGATATCATCCGGGGAAGTAATGATATCAGGAGAAAGTTCATCGATGGTGTAATGGCCCAGATGAATGCTGAATATCTTCAGTTGCTGATACGCTACAACCATGCATTACGGCAACGCAATTCATTTCTGAAACAGATCCGGGAACAACCGGACCTGGATAAAGATCTGATCGATCATTACGATCATATCCTGATCCGGACCGGACAGAAGATATTCACATACCGGATGTCGTTTATAAAAGATTTTTCTCCGGTAGTACGGCATCATTATGAAGATATTTCCGGTGGTAAGGAAAGGGTTGATATCCAATACAGATCCGACCAGGAAACCGATAATTTTGAGATCGACCTGAAAAGGGCATTAAAAAAAGATATAGCCTATGGCCGGACGACCCTGGGGATCCACCGCGATGAATACAGATTGATCATGGATGGTCACCCGATGAAAAAGTTCGGTTCACAGGGCCAGCATAAATCAATGATCATAGCCCTGAAACTGGCCCAATTTGATTTTCTCCGTGAAAAAAATAAATTTAAGCCGATCCTATTGCTGGACGATATTTTTGACAAACTGGATGAAAACCGCATAAATAAGATCATGAACAGGGTGGCCGGTCATGAGTTCGGACAGATCTTTCTGACGGATGCCCGGCCGGAAAGGACATATTCCATCTTCAGATCAATTAAAAGCGGCAAAAATGTATTTATGATCTCAGATGGAGCAGTCAATCCGGCTGAAGATGTAACAATGAAATGAATCAATCAATTATATTATGAAACAGATAATTGAATCAAAAACAGCACCCGAACCTATCGGACCTTATAGTCAGGCCGTGCTTATAGATAAGACTTTGTATGTTTCCGGGCAGATACCGATTGATCCGGAATCCAGAGAGCTGATCAACAGCACGATTCGTGAAGAAACACACCGGGTAATGAAAAATCTGAGAGCTGTACTCAATGAAGCCAGGATGGACTTCCGCCATGTGGTAAAGTGCTCCATTTTTGTTAAGAATATGGAGGATTTTCAGGTGATCAACGAAGTTTATGGAGAATATTTCGAAGATAGACCTCCTGCCCGTGAAACCATTGGTGTGACCGGGTTGCCCAAAAATGTGAGTGTGGAGATCTCCTGTATTGCCGTGATGGAATAGGTCCTGACCTCAGGACCCCGGTTTTTTCCATTTGATTCTTTGTCCTCGGCGATAATTTGTATTTTTGCTAAAACGGCTTTTTGTCATGCAGAAGGAAGTAAGAGTAAGGTTCGCCCCCAGCCCTACGGGTCCGCTTCATATTGGCGGGGTTAGGACAGCATTGTATAATTATCTTTTTGCAAAAAAGCATGGCGGTAAATTTCTGATCCGGATCGAGGATACCGATCAGTCAAGGTATATATCCGGTGCCGAGGAATATATTTTCCAATCCCTTGAATGGTTGGGCCTGATTCCCGATGAAGGACCGTATTCCGGAGGGCCTTTTGAACCTTACCGCCAATCGGAAAGGAAAGATATATACAGAGAATATGCTCAGAGGCTGGTGGATGAAGGGAAGGCGTATTATGCCTTTGATTCGGCTGCGGAGATTGAGCGTATGAAGGACCGGTTAAAAGGAGATGGTGTTGTGATGCCTCAGTATAATTTTGTGACCCGGGGATCCATGGTCAATTCACTTACCCTTTCCGATAAAGAGGTCCGGGAGAGACTGGATGCAGGCACACCTTACGTGATCCGGATAAAAATACCGGCTAATGAAGAGATCCGTTTCAGGGATCAGATACGGGACTGGGTCCATGTATCGTCGGGTACCCTTGATGATAAGATTTTATTGAAATCGGATGGAATGCCAACCTATCATCTTGCCAATGTAGTGGATGATCACCTGATGAAGATCACGCATGTGATCCGGGGTGAAGAATGGCTTCCATCAGCCCCCCTGCACGTACTTCTGTATAAATTACTTGGGTGCGAAGATACGATGCCCGCTTTTGCCCACCTTCCTTTGATCTTAAAGCCTGAAGGTGTGGGCAAGCTCAGTAAACGCGATGGCGATAAACATGGTTTTCCTGTCTTCCCGCTGGAGTGGAAGGATCCGGAAACGGGACAGGAAAGTGAAGGATTCCGGGAAAAAGGGTATCTCCCTGAGACGGTGATCAACTTCCTGGCGCTCCTGGGATGGAATCCGGGATCGGACCAGGAGTTTTTCAGTGTTGATGAACTGATCCATGTTTTTTCACTGGAAAGGGTTAATAAAGCAGGGGCCCGTTTCGATATCGAAAAAGCAAGATGGCTCAATCAGCAATACATCAAGAATCTGCCAGCGGATGAACTGGGTAAATATCTGATGAACGATCTTGAAAAAGCAGGGATTAAGGCTGATAAAGAAAGAGTAGAGCGGATTGCTGATGCATACCGTGAACGAATTACTTTTCCACACGAAATAGCTGAAAAAAGCCGTTACTTTTTTTATCCGCCTGAAGAATATGATGAAAAGGTAATACGTAAAAAATGGAATGAAGAGGTAGCTGATGTGTTAGGCAGATATGCCGGCCGGCTCAGTGCTCATGAGGGCAGTTTTACGGCTTTGAAGGCAAAGGACATGCTGTCTGAGATCCTGGAAGAAAAAGGAATGGGATTAGGAAAAGTAATGCAGGCCTTACGGGTGGCGGTTACAGGAGAATCGTCGGGAGTGGATCTCATGTTGACTATTGAGATCCTTGGTCCGGCAGAAGTAAGTGAGCGTATACGATCGGCCATTGAAACGTTACCAAGCAGAATCAGAAGTTAAAATGAGAAGGAAAAAACCCAAACGCGGCAAAAAGGAAAAACGCCCCAATGTCAGTCAGGATCTTGAAGAGTTCCAGGTCAGGCTCAATACTTTCGGTGAAGTCGAATCCAACTACAATATCGATGATATCAATCAATTCCTCAATAAAAATCTCAGGGATAAAAAGCTGGATGATCGAAGGCAGAAGAAAAAAAGGAACTCACCCGGGGGCAAAAAGAAAAACACCTGATTTTTTAACAACATAATAACCTGCATCCGGAACTATTTTGACTTTAATCTGGGTTCTGAGGTTAACATATATTTATATCCGGTCAACAATTTTTCTAATCGAATCCAATGAAAAGAATCACTTTTATTACATTCAGCGGGCTGACGGCCATCAGTGTGGCATGCGGCGCATAAACCTTTACCGGAGGCAAGGCCCTTTCCGGAAATTCAGTTGCTTCGCCGGCTCCTACGGGCAGTTTTTACTGTAAACGGAGATCGGATCAACGCTGATCTCGCGAGGTATCGGTCATTCAAGATTCTATACACTGGGAGCGGTTGTTGAAGGGCCGCCAAAATTCCGGTTAACCCGCTACAACGCGGAAATTGAAAATGAACTACTTTACATAGATCTGATTTAAATATTTAAAACTATGGAAACACCCAATTGTGAAACATGCGACTGGAAGGCAAAATATGATCACAATCCCGGATCGTTTCTCGGACGGCTCTGGAAATTCCATATAAAATTCTGTCCAGGCTGGAAAATGTACCTGCAATCATTAAACGAAGAACAAAGACAACAGGTCTTCGACACATACGGATACAGGAAGGTTTGATTGCCCGGATCGACTTTTGCCAAAATTAACGGGATGACTGTTCGCCCCTGATCCATCTTCTGAAGGAAACCGCATTCTCTTTGCCGATGATCACTTCTTCCCTGGCAGGCGGATTGAGATCGAGCCTGATCCGGCTTTGTTCCATTGAAGCGAATTTTTTAATGGCGGTAACATTTACCAGGTATTGACGGTTGACCCTGAAAAATATATCGGGGTCGAGCTTTAACTGAAGTTCCGAGAGGGGCTCATCATAACAGGAGTAGCGACATGGGGCCTGTGTAAAATATGTTCAGGGCCGTCATCACCACATATTTCTGAAATAATGACTGGCTGCTGAATATGACAGGATAGTAACGGTATAAAAGATATCTGTTCCCTTCCCATATTACCAGGGCAACTACAATAAAATACAAAAAATGAAGCGTGGAGGTTAGTGTTAAATCGTTCAGATGAATTAATCCGGTTGCACTGGGTATTACGATGCCGAAAAAGGGGATGCCGATTATCCTTACAAGCCGGTCATCGAGAATGCCGGGGTATCTGTTTACTGTTTCCTGATCAGTTACCGGTTTTTCCGTTTGAGAATCCACTTTTTCCGGTTCAGTAATTAAAATTCCCCGATTTTATGGAATCAGAACCAGGGGAACTATTTTCATGAATTGGTCATGATTAATCGAATATTAAAATAAGAATAATTAATTCATCAAAACAAGATAAAAAAATGGAAAATGTAAGCATTAATCATCTGGCTGTTTTTGCAGCCGCACTCTCCACTTTTTTACTGGGGGGTCTCTGGTATTCGCCCGTTTTATTCGGTGTAAAATGGCAAAAGGAAAATAATCTCACCGATGAAGAGTTGAAAAGTGGCACTCCGGCAAAAATTTTTGGCCTGTCTTTCGTTTTTGCTCTGGTCATGTCATACAACCTGGCTTTTTTCCTTGGCGATCCTTCTATTGATCTGTTAATGGGTACACTTTACGGGTTTCTCACCGGTTTTGGATGGGTAGCCATGGGTCTTTTGATCATCGGTTTGTTTGAGCGAAAAAGCTGGTCATATATGCTTATTAACGGTGGTTATATGATCGTGGCATTTACCATTATGGGCGCAATTCTCGGGGTTTGGAAATAGCCCTCCCCTAAAAGGGGGATTTCATGGGATGAAATGTCGTTTAAATGACTTTCAGGCCGGCAGATGGGGTTGCCCTGCTGTTTTCAAAACTGAAAATTTTCTATATTCCTTTCAAAGCTCACCGGGGATCTGTTTGCACAGCATCCCTACGCACTTTACTGGATAACCGGCGGATATGACATGGTGGCCCTGACCTTGGCGGGATTTATTCTGGGTGCCTGGACGAAGAAGGAAAAGGCTGAATAATTCAAAGACACCCGGGTATAACAGCACCGCCGGTTATTGTTATTCCGATGGAGAACCGATCATTGTCGATCCGGTTTGTCCTATTGCAGCACCGCCGGTTATTTTTATGCCCGGTTTATTTAATTTCATTAGAACTAAAACACTATTTACGGGGTCATCCCGGAAGTGAAATATACGGATAATTCTGAGGATCGGTTGGCTACTTCTCCCTCCATTATCTACAGTAATCTGAATCCCGTTTTATCGATCAAGGGCCTCAGGGATATGAAGCTTTTAAAGGTTCCTGGTTTAAGAAAAGTTGTGGTCTCACTACAGTTAATGATCTTTATCTTTCTGATGGCAGGACTGACAGGTGTTACAGGCAGAGAGAAATGGTCCCGATTCCATCCCGGTTCAAATCGTGTATGCATCCGGTATTTTCCGGGGAAATTTCAACGATTGGAATATTTTTTCTACACAAAATTAGGGGAACACCGATGTGATAAGGTCATATAAGTAATTAACCAAAAAAACAAAACCAAATTTTACCACTAACACATTGAAATTATGGCCTATATCAAGTTGAATGATGAAAATTTGCCGGGTATCGTGGGGTTGTTAAACTACCGTAAGGAAACGGCCAAACCACTCAACGAACTCGCGGAAATATTATTGAGGGGGGATTCCACGCTGAGCAGCGGGGAGCGCGAATTGATCGCTTCTTCGGTATCCTACTGGAACGATTGCCATTTCTGCCATTCCTCACATGGTGCGGCTGCCGCTTCCCATCTGAATCAATCCATCGATCTGCTGGATGACATAAAGGCGGGGTTAAAAAAGACAGAGATTTCGGAAAAAATGAGGCAGCTGCTTCAGATAGCTAAAGAAGTGCAGTCAGGCGGAAAGAATGTGAGCAAAGAAGACATCGAACGGGCAAAGTCTGCAGGGGCATCGGACCTTGAAATTCATGATACGGTATTGATCGCCGCTGCCTTCTGCATGTATAACCGGTATGTCGACGGATTGGGCACATGGGCGCCCGGGGAAAATGAAGCTTACAAGGAAATGGGTGTCATGCTGGCCGAACAGGGATATGTCGAAAATAAATTTAAATAAACAAGTGTAAAAATTCCCATAAAAATAAAACCCGGGATTGCTTTTTCCGGGTTTTTTTATTGCCTGGACCAGCCTCTTCATATACAACCGGAACAGGCAGGGGGTAGAAAATTACCCCTTTGCATTGCCGGCCGGTTAACCGGTTGGGTCCAACCGCCAAATTTAACCCGAAAAATTAATAAATTTTTCGCCCGAAGGGCCGATTAAGCGCAATTTCTTGATAATCAAAGAA
>CAZIXF010000066.1:0-22208 GCA_964543195.1 uncultured Roseivirgaceae bacterium | reverse complement strand
CCCCGCAAGAACATGGCCACGCCCTAAGGACGTGGGTTTTTAATTTAAACTAAATATAGTATTGTCAACCCTAGATTGATCATTCATTCAGCGTACCGGCACCCACACTTGTTCTTTTTTCCCGAGGATAATATAACAATGTATATTCCGATCTGAAGCCAGGCTGGCCTTCCACTTCCAGCACCAGGGTAATGAGCTCCGATTGCCAGTCCGGTAAGCGGATCCTTGCTGTGGGGCCTTCCAGGTTTTTATTGGCCTGAATCCGTGGAAAATCCCAGTTCAGTATATCAAGCTCTTCGTCGCCAAAGAGCTTGACGATCATTTTACCGCCAGGGATCTCTGCCGGTGAATCATTCAGGATATACAGGTCTACTGAAAATTCATCGTCGGCTCTCCAGGTGAATCCGGGTATCCTGGCGCTGGCCAGCGCAGGACGGCAGGATTCCCTTACCGCATCAAAAGCGGGTTTGGATTTTGCCGGCCAGTTGATGAGGCTGTTATTGGCGGCTGTGGGCCAGGGTTCGTTAAAACACCAGTTCAAAGCCATGGAACAATGAGGCTTTTGACGACGCGCCTCTTCGTAAATCACCTTGTAGCCTTCGCTTTGTAACAACTGGCCACGACTCACCAGTGTTTCAAGTGATTCAGAAGGCCCGAAATAATGTTCGATCATATCCTCCATCAGCCAGGTGTTGCCTACCCATGCGCCATAAGCATGGTGGGTTTCCCACACCGTGCCCGGCTGGGGTGGGAAAAGCTGGTCTTCCGGAATAAATGATTCCAGCACCTCCACGGATGAAGGGCCCGGCATACCGAATTCCGTGTAGGCCGTGTTTTCCGCTTCCGGCATCCACTGATAGACTTCCCGGCCCGACCAGTCCCTGAACACATAATGCCCATGCCCTATACCCATGATGGGCGAAGTATAAATAAAAGGCCGGTCAGGATCAAGACGGTAAGTAAGGCTGTTCAAAAGCCGCAGAGCCAATGACTGGTCGGTCATTCCCGACCAGCTGTTGAACAGTTCATTGCCTCCGCACCACATGACCAGGCTCGGATACTCTTTAAGGCGGTTGATGATGGAAGTGGCCTCCTGTTCAAGTACCTTTAAAAACCCGGGGGTTCCTTCATAGGGATTGCAGGCCAGCGGAAAATCCTGCCAGACCATGATCCCTTTTTCATCGCAGAGCTCAAAAAATGATGCCTTGTTCACAATGCCTCCGCCCCAGATCCTGAGCATGTTGAAATTGGCCTGAAGGGCCAGGTCGGTGAGCTCGTCGTACCGTTCGCGGGTGATGATGCCGGGAAAGATCTCGGGGTTTACCCAGTTAGTACCACGACAGAAGATCTCCCTTCCGTTTATCTTCATGGTGATGGGAGGCTCACTGCGTGATTTGGGGAAATCGGGGATCTGCCAGGTGCCTTCATTCATCACCAGTTCCACTTTGCGAAAACCTAACTTCCTTTGCTTCGAATCGATTATCTCATCCCCCTCCTTCAAGGTTAAGCTGAGATCATATAAATAAGGCTCACCCTGGTCCCAGGGCCACCATAAACGGATTTCCTCCAGAGAAAATTTCACTTGCTGGTGATCATCCTGCATTTGGCCTGTTTCCCGGCTGATCTCATTTTCCGATCTGTCTTTGACCCGTATGTCATAGCTGAGACCCGCCAGACCCTTCCCCTTCATATCGATTTTAACTTCGGCCGTTTTAAGATCGTCGGAAAGAGAATAATCTACCTCCAGGTGATCGAACGAATTTACCGGTTTTATTTCAAGATAGGTTTCATCCCAGATGCCAAGCGGGATCAGCCTCGGATGCCAGTCCCAGCCATAGCTGACAGCCGGTTTCACCGACCGGTTGGCCTGGGACCTGTCACGGCTGTTCCTGTGGACCTTCGGTGCGGGATACACCACGATCAGGAGCTCATTATTTTCTTTCAACTGACCGGTAATGTCCAGTTTTACGGGCGTGAACATCCCTTCCTGGTACAATAAATGTTCGCCATTCAGATAGATATCAAATTCATAATCGATCCCTTTGGAGATAAAAATGAGCCGCTGGTCATGCTCCGGCTCCGGCCTGGTGAAGTTTGTCCGGTAAGTCCAGTATTCATCCTCCATCCAGGCGTAATCTTCAAAATTATTACTATACCAGTAAGGTTCCCAGTCATTGGCCCGGGCATAGTCCAGTTGAACGGCACCGGGCACTTCAGCCTCCATCCATTGCCCGGGCATTTGTGTTTTCGAGCTGGAATGCCCCACTTCCCAGTCCATTGTGATCTTTACTGAAGGTTCTGCTTTTACATGAGCTCCGTACATCATAAGGGTAAACAATATAGAAAAGCTGTAAAAATAAGGTTTCATCGTCATAAGAATTATCTGGTCCATTAAAAATGATCAACCGGATCGAAAATAGAAGTATCCGGGTGATTTTCAAAGTAAAATTAACAGAACTGCTGTATAAAAATGCTACTCATCGTATATAATAAACTATCACTCATCGTATGACTTACAAGTTGTCCGGTGAGCAAGAAAAGATCCAAAGCTCATCGTGCCAAAGAGTCATTCGATGAGAATTGATGAATCATACGATGAGAATTGATGAATCATACGATGAGTATTGACGAGTCATACGACGAGTATTGCAGAAAATATTTCTACAGTAGGCATATTCATCAGGGGTTATATTATAACTATGAATATCAGGGTGGACAGGTAAACGCTCCATAAACAGACCATCATCAATCTTTCATAAAAATTCAATATTTTAGCAAAGGAAGCGTAATAAGAGTTTTAGGAGCAGGAGTTCCGGGAAATGACAACAACAAAACACATAGCCCTTATTTTTTTAATAATAGCAGTGCTGGGATGCCAGTCAACCGACCGGCCGCTTTTTAAGCAAGTATCATCCGGTCATTCCGGGATCCATTTCATCAATAAACTGGAGGTAAACGACTCGATAAACAGTGTGTTTTTTGAATATATCTATAACGGAAGCGGTGTGGCTGTGGGTGATGTAAATAATGATGGCCTGGAAGATCTTTTTTTCGGAGGGAATATGGTTACTTCCCGGTTGTATCTCAACCAGGGAAATCTCCAGTTTTTGGATGTGACCGAAGCATCGGGAATTACTACCGACCGCTGGTGTACGGGCATCTCAATGGTGGATATCAATGAGGATGGCCTCCTCGATGTTTATATCTGTGTGGCCGGGAAAGATGAAAACGCTGACCGGAGAAATATTTTCTTTATCAATCAGGGTATTGACGGCGAGGGAGTACCTCATTTTATCGATAAAGCCGCCGAAATGGGGCTTGACGATACGGGGTATTCCACTATGGGGGTTTTTTTCGATTATGATAAAGACAGGGATATGGACCTTTACATCCTTACCAATGCCATGAAAGGTTCCGAACGGAATCTGATCCGGCATATTAAAAAAAACGGTGAGGCGGAAAGTACTGACCGGTTGTACCGGAATAATGGAGATGGTACGTTCACCAACGCATCACGCGAAGCAGGTATTCTCATCGAAGGACTTGGTCTGGGAGTAAAACTCGTTGATATCAACCAGGATGGCTGGATGGATGTGTATTGTGCCAATGATTTTATTTCAAACGATCTATTGTGGATCAATAACGGGGACGGGACTTTCAGTGAAAAAGCCGGGGAATATTTTAAACACTTCACCTATAGCGGAATGGGAATGGATATAGCGGATTATAACAATGACGGACTTCCCGACGTGTTGGTGCTGGACATGCTGCCTTACACCAACCTGAGGCAAAAACTTATGGTGGGTTACCGCAACCTTGATAAATTCTACACCTCGATCGATTCCGGTTATCACCCCCAGTTCATGCGGAACACACTCCAGCTGAATATGGGAAAATTCCGGGATGGAAAATACCGGTTCAGTGAGATCAGTTACCTGGCAGGAATGTACCAGACCGACTGGAGCTGGGCACCCCTGCTGGCCGATTTCGACCATGACGGCTGGAAGGACCTGCTGATCACCAATGGATTCCGCAAAGACGTGACCAACCTCGATTTTATATATAATACGGTAATGGTCCAGTCTCCGTTCGGAACGGAGGAAGCAAAAAAGGAAAAAATGGCCCGGTCGATGCAACAGCTTCCGGATGTCAAATTGCCTAATTATATCTTCAAGAATAATCGCAACCTGACTTTTGAGGACCGGTCTGCCGAGTGGGGGCTCGATGTGCCAACCTTTTCAAATGGAACGGCCATCGCCGACCTGGATGGAGATGGCGACCTGGATATTATTATCAACAATATCGACCAGGAAGCCATGATCTTCGAAAACCTCACGAATGAAAGACCCCATAAGGAAAATCATTTTTTATCGATCCGTTTTGATAAAACGGTAAAAGAAAGTGATTTGCATGGTATGAAATGCTGGATCTTTCATGATAATAACCGGCAATTCCATGAATTTTCCCCCTACCGGGGATATAAATCCAGCATGGGAAGACAGATCCATGCCGGCCTTGGCCGATCCGGGCAGATCGACTCGCTGATCATACAATGGCCTGACGGGGCTGTTCAGAAAATGCAGGATATCAGATCGGATACTACACTTGTGGTGAACAGGACTGATAAGATGATAAGTTCATCCGGTAGTTATTTTTCCGATTTCAACAGGAAATATCCCGGATTATCCTTCAGGGATATTACCGCTGAAAAAAAACTTGACCACAAACACATCGAAACCTCTCCTATCGATCTGGATTTTACATACACCCTGATCCATAATCTTTCGCAGCATGGCCCTGCTCTGGCCGTGGGTGATGTAAATAACGATGGACTGGATGATCTGTTTGTCGGTTCGGATCCGGGCCATTCCTCTGTGATTTATTTACAGCAGAAGGACCACACGTTCCGGCCACGACCGTTAAATCTTGACATTGAGCACGAAGACATGGGCGCTTTGTTTTTCGATTACGACCATGACGGGGATCCGGACTTGTATGTGGTTTCGGGCGGTTCCACCGGCAATTATGATGCCCCATTGTATCGAGACAGGCTTTATATCAATGTCGGGAAGGGGGAATTCAGCCGTGCAGACTCCCTGATACCGGCCACCCTCATGTCAGGTTCCTGTGTCACTGCAGCCGATTACGACCTCGATGGCGATCTCGACCTGTTTGTCGGTCGCCGCGTCTATCCCAGGCGTTATCCGGAAACTCCCCAAAGCTATCTTCTGGAAAATAATGAAGGCAAATTCGTGGATCGCAGCGATCTCCTGGCCGATGAGGGAAAGTTGGGCATGGTGAATTCCGCGGTATGGACCGACGTGAATGGAGACCTCCGCCCCGACCTGATCGTGGTGGGTGAATGGATGCCTATCCGGGTGCTGATCAATACGGAAAACGGTTTTACCGATCAGTCTGACCGGTACGGTACCGGTGATACCCATGGCTGGTGGAACAGCATTAAGGCTGAAGATCTCGACAATGACGGGGATATCGATTACGTGGTGGGAAATTATGGATTAAATTCATTTTATAAACCCTCAAAAGAAAAACCGGTTGAAATATGGGCGAAAGATTATGATAAAAACGGCACGGTAGATCCGATCCTGACGCATTATATTGAAGGCGAATCTTATATTGTACATCCCAAGGACCTGATAAGCGCTCAGATACCTTCAATGAGAACCCGTTTCAGGACATACGAATCCTATGGCACCACCCCTTTTAAACAGTCCTTTCTGGAAGAAGAACTGGAAGGCAGTGTTCATCTGAAATGTACCCGAATGGGCTCGGTGATCCTGGAAAATATAGGAGGCGATGAGCTTAAAATAAGACCTCTGCCTTTGGAAGTCCAGTTTTCACCGGTTTATGGAATTGCTTTCGAGGACTTCGACCGGGATGGCCTGACCGACATTTTTCTTGTAGGCAACAGCTATGCCGAAGAGACCCTTTTCGGGTATTATGATGCTTCCTATGGAACTGTGCTGTTAAACAAAGGGGATTGGGAATGGGAATGTCCCAGGCCCAACCGCATTAACCTGGTTGCCGACGGCAATAAAAAAGCTTTGGTCAGGATCCTGTCGGGTAACAGGCAAGTGTTCGTTTCTTCCCGGAATGGCGGCTTCCTGCAGGCACATGATACTTCTGAAGGAGCCTCTTCCCGGTTTATCGTGCCGGCGCCCGATGAGTGGCAGGCCAATTTGATATTTTTCGACGGAACCAGAAAAAAGATCGAGTTCCCCTATGGTGGCGGATACCTGTCGCAGGATTCACGGGCATTGAAGTTGCCTTCTGATATCGAAAGGGTTGAAATGATCAGCTTTACAGGTGATAGAAGGATGATAGAAATTGAATAGTGGACCTTGCAGGCATTGTAATCGTCCGGCAGCATGGCTGATCAGATGACTCATTCGTCGACCTGTTGGCGACAATGTTTTTTGTCCATATGTATTCTATGAATTCTTATGTTTTATTCTAGTAACTCATACTATGATTCGGAGTCATAGTATTTGTGTGACTCGAAGTCATAGTATGAGTATAATATTAATCATAGGGTGAATAAAACAAGAATAAGGAAATAGAATACTGACAGGTCTTTTTGCCTCAAAAACAAGGTAAAAAACCAAAAAAAAGTTAGATTTGCCAGAATTCAGGAGGATAAACCCGTGCGGATTTTTTCAATCTTAATTCCTTTACTTCTTTCATTTTTTATCGTCCGGCCTTCATATGGTCAGGTCGCTGCTGAGGATACTGGATCAATGGTTTCATTTCTTGAAAAGAAAGCCGAAGAGGAAGATCTTAACCTGTATTTAATGGATATATGGTTTAACCAGGTCCGGATAATTGAGTCATATCGCCAGCAATCACTTGAATCCATTCTCTCCGATCTCTTGCCCAGGCTCGGCCTCAGATCCGTCTTTTTCGATCCCGATCACATCATTGTGGTAAAAGACCTGGCCCACGGAGCGAATAACACACTAAATCAATCCGATGACACCCCCCAACATGAAGCCCGTTATTCGTTTGATCTTTCAAAAGAATATACCGTCAACGGCATGATCCGGGACAATAAAAATGATGAAGGCATAATAGGTGCCACGATATACGTAAACGAACTCGAGTCCGGAACCATAACCAACGAACTGGGTCAATTCAGCCTTACCCTTCCATCAAATCTATATCATTTGAATATTTCTGCATTGGGATTCGACTCGGAATCCATTGAACTGGCCCTTGTCAATGATACCACACTGAGTATTATCCTGTATGATAAAACCACGCAGTTGCAGGAAATCATTATCAGCGATGAGGCCGTAGACAGGAATGTAACGGATATCGCAATGGGTACAAACCGGCTGAATATAAAAACACTGAGAAGGATCCCGCCCATGATGGGAGAAGTGGATGTGATCAGAAGCCTCATGCTACTTCCCGGAATTACCACCGTGGGAGAAGGAGCTACCAGTTATAATGTCAGAGGCGGAAGTGTGGACCAGAATCTTGTGCTGCTGGATGAGGCCCCCATATTCAATTCCTCTCATTTTTTCGGGTTCTTTACGGCCTTTAATTCAAACGCAATCAAGGATGTCACCATTTCCAAGGGAGGAATACCTGCCCAGTATGGAGGCAGGATCTCGTCGATACTCGATGTTAAATTACGTCAGGGCAATAATACCCGGATAAAGGGAGAAGGTGGGGTCGGGCTGATATCCAGCCATTTATTGCTGGATGGGCCGATCGTAAAAGATAAGACCACCTTTTTATTATCAGGCCGTCTGACCTATTCCGACTGGTATCTGAAATACCTTCCCGGATCCAGGCTTCAAAACAGTAATGCCTATTTCCATGATTTTATAGGCAGGATTTCCCATAAGGTCAACCCAAAAAATTCCATCTTCATTACCGGTTACACCAGTAACGATAATTTCCAGTTTCCGGGCGATACTGTGTATGGCTGGTCAAACCATGCCGCCACCTTTAAGTGGTCGAACTCCATTAACCCAAGATCATTTATGGTAAACAGCCTTGTATTCAGTGATTACCGGTACCTGGTGAATGGCTTGCAGGAGGAAAACGCCTTTCGATGGCAGGCAGGCATACAATATCTTGGTTTAAAAAGCGACCTGACCTATAACCCGGATATCCGCCATAAAATAGATATGGGTGTTAACCTGGTCAATTACCGGGTCCGCCTGGGGGACCTTTATCCCAATACCGCCAAATCGAATATCAATCCGTTTACAATAGATCCTGAAATCAGCCTGGAAGGAGCCCTTTATTATAATCACGAATACCGGGTGAACACCAGGCTGACGATCATGGGCGGCCTTCGCTATTCGCATTTTACACAGATCGGACCCGGCACAAATTATTATTATGATCCGGGCATGCCCAAGAGTAATACCTCCCTTGTTACAGAAGAATATTTTGGAGCGGGAGAGATCATGTCGGATTATGGTGGATTTGAACCCCGGTTATCCGTTCGATACGGCCTGGCTAAAAATTCATCAATTAAAGCCAGTTATAACCGGATGAGGCAATATCTGCACCTGATATCCAATACTTCGGCCGTGTCACCCATCGATATCTGGAAATTAAGCGATCATAATATCGAACCTCAGGTGGGTGACCAGGTCTCATTGGGGATATTTAAAAATTTAAAATCGAATGTCTATGAATCATCAGTTGAAGTTTTTTATAAGAACATAAAGAACAATATCGATTATAAGGATGGCGCTGAGATCGTGCTCAATCCCAACCTGGAAACCGAATTGCTCAATGGTACAGTGCAGGCATATGGGGCGGAATTTCTGATCCGGAGAAACAAGGGAAGGCTGAACGGCTGGATAGCCTATACCTTATCGAGAGCTGAAAGGACCGTGAAAGGCAACTTCCCCGAGGAAACCATCAATTCGGGCAATCCTTATCCGGTGAATTATGATAAGCTGCACGATCTTGCCGTAGTGGGCAATTACGATTTCACCAGAAGGCATTCATTAGGATTTAATTTTGTGCTTTATTCGGGAAGGCCCATCACTTACCCGACAGGCAGCTACGGGATATCGGGATTTTATCTGGCCAATTTTGAATTGAGAAACCAGGAGCGGATACCGGTATATCACCGGCTCGACCTGTCGTTAACCATAGACGGAAGCCATAAAAAGGATAAAAAATGGCATGGTTCGTGGACGTTTTCCATTTACAACCTATATGCCAGGAAAAATCCTTATTCGATTTTCTTTAAAGCCAGGGGATTCAAAGTGGCCCAGGCTTACCGCTTATCGGTGATCGGAACAGCCATTCCGTCCATTACGTATAATTTCAATTTTTAATGAATAAGGGACCTTTCATACATATTATCTGCTGGTCATTCCTTGTGGTTGCAGGATGCATTGATCCCTATGAAACTGAAGTGGAACAGGGACCAGAACGCCTGGTAGTGATCGGAAGGATCACCAACCTGGAAGAATCCTATTTTGTTACACTCTCCAATTCGGGAAATTATTCACAACAGGTCGATGGCTTATCTTCATTCATTACGGGGGCCACAGTTACCATTATGGATGAGAATGGAGGATGTGTGGAATTATATGAAAGAGAGACAGGCCGGTATTATTCCAGACCGGGTGAATACAAAGGCGAGATCGGTATGTCGTATTTTGTGGATATCATTTTACCCTCCGGAAAACATGTACGGTCCGAACCGGAACGCATGCTACAGCCCCCTGAAATATCCCGCGTATATTATGAATACAATCCCGGGTCCGAACTGGAACGCCGCGGTTTTTACGTGTATGTCGATACAAATGATCCCGAAAACCAGAACAACTATTACAAATGGGAAACCGTTTCCTGGTGGCTGTATTCATGGGATCCCTGCTGGAACAGGGTTCCTGATTTTCAGCCTTTCAATATTCTTTCGGATCAAAAGATCAACGGTAACCGGATTGAAAAACGATTCATGAAAGTCGTCCCCTATAACAGCCGCCAACCGTATGTCGTGACTGTAAACCAGATGGCCCTGAACGAGAATGCCTATGATTTCCTGGACCGAGTTAATGATCAGTTAAACCTGAGCGGGAGTATATTTGACCCGCCTCCCACATTTATCAGGGGAAATCTGTATAATGTGGATGATCCGGATGATATCGTGCTCGGCTATTTTTATACGGCAGGTGTTGCTACCCATGAAGTGGCAGTGGACAGGACCATCCCGGAAGAATCTCCAAGAAGCGGAACTCCTATCCTGAATCCACCACTCTATTGTGGTGATCCTTGTGATTGGCGATGTGTTGCTTTTGCGGGTGGTCAATGCGGTTTACCTCCCTGCCCGCCGGAATGCAACGATCTGCCCAACGTAACCTATAAGCCACCCAAATCATGGCCGAGGGTAGAAATTATCTGTGATGAATAAACTGGCTGCATATATTCTGGTTTTACTGAACCTGATGGCTGTTCATAGGCCCCAGGCTCAGGATCATGGCCTTCTGCATCTCAACAAGCATTATTTTACCACAGGGGAAGATGTTTATTTTGCGTTTTATTTAGATAATAAAGAACATACCGATAAGATATCAGGTAAAGCGGATGATAAGTCAACCTTATCCAATGCAAATAACGTGTTAACTGAACCACTCTATGCGGCTTTACTGGAAATGAAGGGAGATCATCAGGTATTAGAAAAACTGGTAAAATTAAGATGGAATAAAAACAGGACCGGTGGATATATGCCGGTTCCGGGAGGACTTAACTCAGGTCAGTATATACTTGGGTTATTTTCTTCCCATGGATTACGGGTAAAAAAATCCTTTGCACATAGGACAGTATATATATTTAATCCCGAACAGGATTTTAACCCCGAATTGGATCTTCCGCAAGGGACAAAACCCGACAACGATCTCTCCGAAAACATTGACAGCGGATCTCGCCAACAAGGTGATATGTTTCCCGCAGTTTCCGGTGAAAATACTACTATTCATTTTAGCCTGGAGAAAAGTACTGCGGATAGAGAGGACCTTCTCGTGTTTAATGGCCAGGTTATTTCAGGGAATAATTTACCCGTTATGTCATATCTTTCTGTATCTGTAATCGATAAAAGGTTTTACGGGGATACTTATTTATATGATCTTTTGCCTATTGAACCTTGGTCTCCTGCCAATGAAAAGCTGCCTGACCAGGCAGGTGATCAGGATGAAGTACGGGATAGCCGATATATTCACGGACAACTGATGATTGATGGCAAGCCGGCCTCTATCAAAAAATTGTATTTCTATGCGCATAAAAATAACGAGATCATTCTCGACAAATACATTACCTCGCGAAACGGCGAATTCTGGTTCCTGGAGGCTCCGTTCAGTGACCGGTACACCATTCAGTTGCTGACCTTCCCTGAAAAAGACAGGAATTATTCATTCCGGCTATTGAGTGATCAGATAGCCGACCGTATTTTTCATCTGGATCCCGATCCCTGCCAGGTGGAATGCAGAGAAGCATATCGCAACCATGCCTTGAAAAAATTTCTGATCGATCGATCCTATCCGGAGGCCGTAAAGGATACCGCAAAGGTTACGCCGTCTCCCGGTCCGGCAATAAAGGCTGCACCTTCCCATGTGATCATTCCCGACGAGTTCATCGATTTTTCTACTTTACCCGAAATAATCCGGGAAATAGTGCCCCAGGTAAGCATAAAATACAAGAAGGAACATTATGAAATGCGTATTTACGACTCCAGGGCAAGGAATTACTGTTGTGAGGAGAATCCATTGATATTTGTCAACAGGGAACCCTTTATGGACATCGACCCGGTCATGGAGATCAACCCGGACCACATATACAGCATCGAAGTGATCCGGCCGATCGAGGCCATCAGGGCATTTGGCGATATCGGGGTGAACGGGATCCTTAAAATCAATCTTTATCCGGATATAAAAGAGCCCGATTGGCCGAGCGAAGGTAAAGTGACCTATCAGATCCCGGGTTACCAGGGTAAAAAAGAATATCTGGTACCGGAATTCGCAGAAAATTATCCCGATTTCCGCAGTTTCCTGTTCTGGGACGGGGATATAATTACCAACAACCATGGCAGATTTCAATTTCAGTTCAAACCTTCAAAACTTGCCGGTGATTTCCTGATCATTATAAGGGGGATAACCTCACGGGGACAATTTATCTCGAAAGATATAGAATACAACCCGGAAAATATCCATCCATGATTTTTGATGGGATTGAATCGGATAATAACAAATTCGTCATTAGAATATACAATATACACGTAAACCCCTGAAAATGTCAACAATATATGTAGAGATTTCTAATGACCGTCGTTAGAAACTGTTTGACAATCAGGAATTTATTCTTCAATGAATAATCTGGGATAAAATTTGCAAATTATCTGTGGGTGATGGTCAATGTCCACTCCCCTTGTTCAGCAATGGTGAACCGTATTCGACGGGGGGAGTTCAGGTTATCCACACCGCCCGGCAGGGTGGTATCCTGGGTTCCATATGGTATGATATACCGGATACTCATCGTTACGGGATATTGTACATTTACAATTTCTGCGTTTAATCTTCCCCCACTGTTGTTGATCAGTTGAATACTTCCCGAGGTAATCTCCAGGATCTCGAAATTGGTGATCTGTCGGATCCGGTTTTCAAATATCTGGATGTTGACCGTGCTGGGTTTTTCATCGGCTTTGATAAACTGGTAGGTGGCATTTTCCAGCCGCTCAGTTTCCAGTACCTTATATCCAGCCAGGGATGATTTATCCTCACCCATGTACCTGAAACTTGTGATGGTTCCTTTAAAATAGCCGGTCACTTTTTCTCCATCCGGTTTGGTAATCGTGCCATAGCCGTATACATCGCCTCGTTTCCATTCGCCATTAAAAATACTCCCGTCGCTCATCTTCAAGGTTCCTTCTCCATGCGGGTATCCTCTTTTAAATTCTCCTTCATAAACAAAACCATTACCCCTGGCAATACCTTCTCCATGTGCTTCACCTCTCTTACAATCACCGGAATATTCATTGGAAATAATTTCAAGATTTACTTTACATTCCTGTGAAAACAACTGTGTACCGGACAGATAATAGATAAAGATAAAAATTACTGCAAGCCGATTCATATATATATAAAAGTTTAAAAAGATATAAGACAAATGTCATACCATATACTGATATAACTCGTTGTGTGAATTAAATAATTGCATGTTTTAAATTTCCTACAGGTCTTCCCAATAAGAAATAATTAATATATTGTATAATTGTCAAGGAAGTAATTTTTGACAAAATTCTTGTTCTGAATCCCTCGAAAGTTTTAGCATAATTTCTTCTGATCACAAACTGATCACAAAGTTGTGAAAACAGAGTCTCTAATCGTTTCCTGCTTTTTCTGAAAATATAGGGATATGGGCGATATTCTTTTTGGTTAGTCCGCATGGGAGTATGCAATTTAATTGAAGCTGTGTGAAAAAGATCTAATTGAATCTCTTTACCCACATAGCCTTTATCTCCAAGAAGCACAGAATCAGCAAGTTGTGATTTAATATCGTTAAGTATCTCATTATCATGTACACTTGCTTTGGTTAAATCTATGGAATAGAACACACCATTTAAAGAAATTATTCCATGAAGTTTGTATCCATAATAATACATTTTCTGTGAAGCACAAAACCCTTTATCCGGTGAAGTTTCATAGGCTTCCTTACAAATCTTTACCCGTTTTTCTCTGGATATTTTACATATTTCCAATGGCATAGAATCTATGATATAATAATTCTCATATTCGATGAATTTATTGGCCAGGGTTTTACGAATCGTATCCAGATAATAAAACAATTTCTTTTTTCTACGATTATACTGGCTTCTATCAATAACCATAGGAAAATCGTCCTTATGACAAGATTTAATCTTCTTAAAAAGCAAATTTTCACTGTCAATAGACATGTACTCTGCAGTTAAATTTAAGCTAATGACCTCTAAATCAGATAATTTAGGCTTCGGCCCCGTTCTGAAAAGGTTCCCTTCAGCGTCAAAATCATTTAATTTTAATGATTTGATGGTTTGTAAAATTTTGTCGAAATTAGTTTTTATATTATGCATCTGTCTGAGTATTTAAGTGACTTGAAATATTACTTAATATACTCATTTTCAGGCAGATGCATTTACTTTTTTCTGTTAAATTTTATTTAATTTTAATTCACACAACGAGTTGATATAATATAAAAAAGGGGCTAAAAAGCCCCTTTTTATATTTAATAATTGTAATTAATATCCCTCATTTTGTACAACATTCTTATTCAAATCGATTTCATTAGTCGGGATTGGATACAACAAATGCTTGGGCATTGTTATACTGAACGACTGGTTGATCGAATCGAAATTTAAGTTCGACAGGTTTATATGGCCTGCCTTATGCCATCTTCTTAAGTCTAACCAGCGATGTCCTTCTTCGGCAGCCAATTCAACGAATCGCTCATCCATGATCCATTGCCTCACCTGATCCTGGGAAGCTCCTGCAGGTCGGTCTGCTGGCACACCCGTGGTATCCATGTTCCTGGCCCTGGTTCGCACCTGGTTAATCAGGGTTATCGCTCCAGAGGTATTACCGGTCTCATTCATAGCTTCTGCCTTCAAAAGAAGTACATCAGCATAACGGAGTATCCGTGGGTTATTCAAAGAAGCCACACCCGATTGTGTCAATTGATTTTCGACAAGATATTTCTGGATCCTATTATTTGACGGATCAACTATATAAGGTAATCTCGGGTCATCGGGATCAATTGCATTCACCAGCTTATCTGTGGCAATAAATGGCGTATGCGCCCAAAAACTCCAGTGATCGTTGAAATAACCGTAATAGGCCGAAGTTGATCCTACACCTACGCCAAAATCATTGGATAACCAGACGTTATCGAAATTTGGTTGAGATGCCTGGAATTCGAACAATGACTCATCATTATTCTCACGGAATATGGAAAAATTGTCATTATAATTATCTACCAAGGCTTTATCGGTAATCTTATCGAATGCGGAAATTGCCTGGGTAAACGACGCATTATCTCCTGTCCAGCTTCCTTTAAAGACCAACGCTTTGCCCAGTATTCCATTGGCTGAACTCCTGGTTACCCTTCCTCTGTTTGTTGCATCCCAGTCAGCCGGAAGCAAGTTAGCGGCTTCCGTAAAATCAGCTATGGCCTGATCCAATAATTCTATCCCATCAGAGCTCGATGGATTGATCTGATCCTGGGTCTCAATCCTTTCCGTGATGACAGGCGCAGTTCCGTAATAATTCCATAATTGAAAAAACATCCATCCCCGGAAAAACAAGGCTTCGCCTTTGTGTATTTTACGCATTTCCAAACGATCATAAACGGTTTCTCTTTCTTCATCCATGGCGATTTTTTGTAAAACCACATTCGTCCGGTTAATCAATTGGTACGCCCGATCGTAATAATAGTTTATTTTACCATCACCAGGTTGAAGAGTACTGAAAATTTCGAAAGAATAACCGCCAATACTGGTAAGGTCATCACCGGGAAGTAACCAGAAATCATGAATCGGATTATTACTATTAAACCAGTAAAAATCGGTCAACTTGGCATATACTCCTCTCACAGCCCGCTCATAATCTATCTCTTCATCAAAGAATGAAGCTTCAGTTTCGCTAAGGGGATCAAGATCGAGATTCTCTTCCTGGCAGCTTATTCCCATAAACATTACCAGCATGATCACAAAACTATACTTTACAGCTTTCATATTGTTATAATTTAATTTTCTAAACATAAATTTTACTAAAATGTTGCGTTAACTCCAAATGTCCAGGTAACCGGAATCGGCAGATTGTCGTTTTCCGGATCATTTCCGGTCCATGGAGTCATGGTAAATACATTATTACCACTCATATACACTCTAACCCTTTCAATAAATCCTGCCTGATTCAACACATTGGTTGGCAGACTATACCCCAGGGTCACATTCTTCAGTCGCATAAAACCGTTCCTTTCGGCAAACCTGTCAGAAAACCTGTTGTTTCCTCCTGGATCTCCCCGGACAGCCCTCGGCAGAGAATTGAGTTTATCATCCGGATCCCATGTATTCGGGTTGGAAGGTGTCCAGCGGTTGAGGGTAGCCGTCCACTGGTTTATACCGGTGCTGCTCATGCTGGTGCCTTTAGCACGTTGTCCGTTATATTTGTATACATCTCCGATTCCCTGGAAGAAAATGGAAAAATCGAATCCCTTCCAATTGGCTCCGGCTGAGAACCCATAGAAATGTCCCGGTATAGTATTTCCAATAAAGGTTCTGTCATTCAGGTCAACCACACTGTCCGGATTGGGAGAATAGAAATCATATCCTTCATCCGGATTTGGAGGTCCGTGTACATCCTGAAAAAAGAAATCACCGGCACTTACCTGGGCTGAATCAGCCTGGGAATCCCTGTATGTAGACCACCAGTTGAGTACTTCTTCCTGACTTTGATAAATACCACCGGTCTTGAATCCCCAGAGATAGTTCATGGGAAATCCTTTTTCAATCCTGCCGCCCTGACCACCAAACGGCTGATCATTCCATACTTCAAGCACCTCATTGTGTATGGTGGTAAGGTTTCCGCTAAAGTTATACTGGAAATCACCAATATTTCCGTTATATCCCAACTGGAATTCAAAACCATTGTTTTGAACGGTTGCCACATTAATAATGGGGTTATTTTCATTGCCGACACTAGCGGGAAATGAAACCTGTTGCAGTATGTCCTCGGTTATACGATCATAATATTCAACAGTTGCCGTTAATCTGTTATTGAAGAAAATACCATCAAATCCGAAATTAGTGGTGGTGGCCGTTTCCCAGGACAGGTCTCTTGTCGGGAAGTCAGGCAGCCTGACTCCGAAATCCATGTCACCGATAGGATCACCCATTCCTGATCCAAATGCATAATGCGGTGCAGTATTTACAGTGGATAAGAAGGCATAAGCTCTTGTCTCCTGATTACCAAGCTGACCCCATCCCGCACGGATCTTCAGATCGTTGATCCAGGTAATTCCACTCATGAAATTTTCTGAGCTTATTCTCCAGGCTAAGGCTACAGATGGGAATGTACCCCAGCGATATTCGGGAGCGAATTTGGAGCTTCCGTCTCTTCTTACCGTCAGATCAACATAATATTTACTGGCATAATTGTAACTTGCCCTGCCCATATATCCCTGAAGGGCCGTTTCATTCCGGAACTGTCCGGCATTAACGTATTCAACCGGTCCGCCCACACTACGGAACCTTTTTTCTTCATTATTTATTTGTTGAGTACTTCCGGAAATGAAATTAAATCCATACTGCTGATCCATGGCATTCAAGGTAATGTTAATGCTATGGTCGCCAAATTGCCTGTTATAATCCACAGTAAATTCCTTGACGACATTATTGTTCCTGGCATGCCTTTCTCCATAACTGCCCAGAGAAAATCCATCACCATCGGCATATGGGTTCCCAGGAGTGATATTGAACATTTCATTATCCCGGCTTCCCCAATTTTTCCGTATATTGTAATACCAGTCAAGACTTAATGAACCTTTTAAGGTTAACCCTTCGATCGGTTCGATCTGCAGATAGGCATTACCTATATTTCTGATAATAGAATAGGTGGTTTCATTTATTCTTTTATCGCCTCTGGCATAATGATTCATTTCTGTTTCGGTACCGTATTTCATGGTATAATCCACAAGATAAGGTGCTGCATCCGGATTGCTTCCCCCAAATAACGGATGCGCAGGATTAGGTGTGGTAACCGTATCCGATACGGTTGCATACCCATATTTTTCTTCCACTGGGCTGTTAATCCTGTAATAATCATCCTCCAGGAATATCGGTTGCCATGGAGGTGCACTCACGGCAGCCGATAAGGAATAAGGTGCGCCACCGTGAAGAAGGTCCAATGCATCCACATAAGCCAGTCGGTAAGTAAGACCCGCTTCCATGTAGTCGGCGATCTTACTGGTTACGTTGGTAGCCAATGAGTATCTTTCCTGCCAGTTACCCCTGAAGGGGGCATCGGTATATGAATAGCCTGTCGATACATAATAAGTCGTGTTTTCATTTCCTCCATATACTCTTGCACTTGCATCTACCGTTCCCGCATTCTTTTTAATAAAAGGCGTCTGCCAATCGATAGCAGGTCTGTTACCAAGATAACGCTGATATTGCGCTAAGGTATCAGAAGTCATTGCCGGATCAAACCATGGGGGTAAAGGTTCGTTCGGGTTTGCATCGTATACTTCCTGGTATAACTGTGCATAATCGCTTACACCCAACAGATCATAGGTGTTGGGAATATTCTGAACTCCATAACTGTATGCCAGATCAACCTTTGGTCGCCCTTCCTTACCTTTCTTTGTAGTGATCAATATCACACCGTTTGAGGCCCGTACACCATAAATGGCGGCGGCTGAGGCATCTTTCAATACCGATATGGATTCAATATCATCGGGATTGATAAGGGAAAGAATATTTATTTGACCTCGTATATCCCGAACGACTGCTGCTTCTGATTCCGCCCCGGAACCATATTCCGTTATCGGAACTCCGTCGATCACATACAATGGGTCGGCTATTCCGAAGGTAGAGACACCCCGGATCCGTACCGTAGGCCGGTCACTGGGCAGGCCACTCGGTGTGGAAACAAGCACTCCGGCCATCCTTCCCTGCATGGCCATTTCCGGTGCCATGGAAACGCTTTTTTCGATGTCTTCGGATTCCATTACCGAAATGGCCCCGGTAAGGTCTTTCTTTTCACGGGTACCATATCCGATGACCACTACTTCCGACAATTCGGTTACTTCAGATTCCATCACCACGTCTATGGTGGATCGGGCACCTACCTCAATAGTTTGTGAGCGGTATCCGATAGCCGAAAACAATAAGGTTGCACCCTCAGGTACATTTAACCTGTAATTACCATCCATGTCCGTTATGGTACCGGTAGTGGTACCCTGAATGATAATGTTCACGCCCGGTATGGGTTCTCCATCCTCAGCGGAAGTAACCTTTCCGCTTACCGTCCTGTCCTGTGCAGCCAGTTGCCCGAAGACAAACAAACCAAGCACAAACAGCAATAATCTTGGCATTCTTAAATGATTGTAAAAATTTCCCATAACTTAAAAATTAATGATTTAGTATTTTGAGATTATCCTTAATTAAACTTAACACCAAGTTAGAATTTTAGGTGCTATCAATCAATTTATTGAGTTAATAAATGATTAAAAAAGATAACATATTATAAATATGAAAAAAATAGACCTATAATCTAGGTCAAATATCATATTTTTTTACTAAAAACGGTATTTTTTTTAATTATATAAAAAATTTTGACTTAAAAATCCTGACGAGACAGGCCCATCATCATCCAGATTTTTTCTTTCATGATTTTACTCCTATCTTCATCCGGCTTTTTTTGGAGATTGATTCTCTGAAACCCATGTTACGATTTCTGAATCATTTTTTTTCCGCGTCCTCTACTGGTCTACCGCCACCACGGCTTTTCTTTTTTTTATCATGGTCTGTATAAATGTGTTCACCCGGTACCTGTTAAAGGCACCCATCCTGGCCTCTATTGAACTGAGCCGTATCTTTTTTGTCTGGGCCTGCTTTCTGGCAGCCGGGTATGCAATGGATTATATTATCGATTAAACGTGATATTACGGGTATTTTCAATTATTTAAACCGGATTCCAAAAAATAATTTTAAACCCAAATCCGTCATTAGAATATACAATATACACGCAACTCTCTGAAAATGTGAATATTACAGGTAGAAATTTCTAATGGCCGTCATTAGAAACTATTTGATAATCAGGACTTTATGCTCCAATGAATAATCCGGATAAAAATAATCTCTGATAATTTTCTTAAATTGGACATCTGAATAAAAGCGTTTACTTTTATTGCTATGAAACGACATGTTCTGCTCTATTTTCCGGTTTTTTTCTTTATTGCCTTATTCTTTTCCTGCCGGCAAAAGGAGGAGGTCAAAAAGATCTTCTATATCAATTCCTACCATGAAGGCTATCCTTCAAGCGATGATATTGCCCGGGGAATCCAGGATGTGCTGAAAGACGAACCGGTCAATCTCCAGACCTTTTACATGGATACCAAACGAAACAAAGATGAAGCGTTCATCGAAAGCCAAACTGCGGAAGTCCTGGACAGGATCAACGAGTTCAACCCCGATATATTGATCGCTTCCGACGATAATGCGGTCAGGTATGTGGTTCTTCCTCATTTTAAAGGAAAGGAAATGCCGGTGATCTTTTGCGGGGTCAACTGGAGCGCCGAAAAATATGGTCTGCCTGCCGATAATGTAACCGGCGTTCTCGAGGTCCTTCCGGTGGAAAAGGGGATCAGCTATATCCGGGAATACTATCCGGAAGCCGGCAGGATCACCATTCTTTCGGAATACTCGAATTCTGAAATGAAAAATATCGATTTTGTTATCGATATTATAAGGGGAATGGGCCTGGAGACCGATTATCTGCTGGCCGAACATTTCGAAGACTGGAAATCGATGTATCTTTCTTCCCAACAATCCTCCGACATGCTTTACCTGCCTACCAATGGGGCCATCGAAAACTGGAACCATAAAGAGGCGGTCGATTTTGTCAAATCGAACATCCGCGTGCCGACCCTTACCTGTGATGATTTTATGATGCCTTATGTGGCGTTCGGGGTCACCAAGATCCAAAGTGAACAGGGAATAAAATCAGCAGAAATGGCCCTTGATGTATTGGAAGGAAAGCCGGTTAATACAATACCCGTGAAAGTTAATAAACGAACACAAATATGGTATAACCCTGAACTGGCAAGCAGGATAAATTTCAAACCCGATAGTACGGCATTAGAAAAAATGGAAATTTACAGATATTAATCCCCGAACCAATGGAAGCCCATGTCAAAGAAAGGATCGATCACCAGGTCGAATTTCTGGAAAAGAATAAAAACAACCTGATCATCGATGCGGATACTCATATTACCGACCTGGAGGATCTGCCTGAGAAGCTTGGAAAAAAATATAAGGATACGGCCAATTATTTTCACGGCCGGCCGGTTTCGGCTCGGGATCTTTTAACGGAAATGTCGCTTGCCGGGGTAGATATGTCGCTGACCTGGCAAAATCCTTCCGCCACACCCTACACCGGCAACCGGGATTCCAATTTTAACCAATTACTCAAGGCCAATGAATACATTTTTACCATGAGCCAGGAAAATCCGGAAAAATTTTTACCTGCAGGATGGACCGATCCCAAGGCGCTCGGGCTGGGCAATGCCGTCAGGATTGTGGAAAAATGCATTCTTGAATTCGGTTTTCCCATTGTAAAGATGAATCCTGCCCAGAATGCTTATCCCATCGACAGCAGGGAGGTTTTCAAGGTGGTCGAAAAGATCAGTGAACTGAATGCGATCGCCGCTTTTCATTACGGGGCGGATACACCGTATACACCGGCAAAAGGACTTGAAAAAATAGCCCGTGCATTTCCCGGCACGCGGATCATTGCCGTTCATATGGGAGGAGGAGGCGCCGGGTATGTAGAGGGAGAAGAACTGTACAACCAAACCCGGGAGCTGGGATTGCAATATGAAAACCTGTTTTTTATCCAGAGTGCCAAACGGGATACGCATATAGAAAGTGACTTTATCACCTATACGCTGGCCGGAGAACCGTTCAGCAAGAATATTGCATGCGCAAGTGATGCACCTTACGGGCGTCAGACCTGGAATTTCGGTGGGTACCGGCTGATGTTTGCCAGCCTTGCCAATGGCGAATCCCATACGGATCCGCGAGTAAGGGAAAATCCGGACCTGTTCAACACCGAGGTGATAAAAAACTATATGGGCAGGAATTTTGCAGAGCTGGTGATAGAGGGATATAGAAGTATAATGGATAGCTGAAGCCTTTTTCACGCGATCCTTCCGGGGAGCCGGTTCTCAAAGAACGGCGACGCGGCAATCCCCTGTTCAGTAACCGGGGGACTCCCGCGGGCTCCTAACGTCGGCCTCGGAGTGACGATGCGTTCGGTAACGTCATTGCGAGGAGGAGGCTGCAAGACGGCGACGCGGCAATCCCCTTTGGTGGACCGGGGACTTTGCAAGGGGACTCCCGCGGGCTCCTAACGTCGGCCCCGGAGTGACGATGCGTTCGGTAACGTCATTGCGAGGAGGAG
>CAZIXF010000065.1:0-24859 GCA_964543195.1 uncultured Roseivirgaceae bacterium | reverse complement strand
CGTTGTCCACATAATCTGCAGGTTGCTCGCAGGAGATCTGGTTCACCGAAGCATCGCCGTACCCGTCCCCATCCGCATCCGCATACCACTGCTTGCCAGGGTAAATAGAAGCATCCGTATCATCGCAATCGCAATCGGCACCATACCCATCGGCATCGGCATCAACCTGGCCGTTATTTGCCACAGAAGGACAATTATCATTTACATCTGCAATGCCATCACCATCAGCATCATTCAGGTAACCAATAGTAAAATCTGAAGTTGCCGTATTTCCGTTGCCGGCATTATCGGTTGCTGCATCGGCAGGGATGCTGATCGTAACCGCCCCGTCTGAAGAAGCAGAAATGGTTACGCCGAATTCTATATTATCGCTGGTGACGGCAGTTAATGCGGTTCCATTGGAAACCACAAGATCATTTTCATCAAAACCCGTCACTTCTTCACTGAATATGACTGTAATATCAAATGGATTATTCAACGTGGGATCATTTTCCGTACTGGTAATATTGGCTGTCGGTGCAGTAAAATCACCTGTTGTGAAGTTCCAGCTTGTCTTATCTGCAATTCCTGAAAATGCATTCCCTTCGAGATCTTCTATAGCGCCGTCATCGATTTGCACATAATAATCTGTTAGATCATCAAAATCATTTGCCGGATCAACCGTAACAGTCTGAGATGAAAAATTAGTCTGGACACTGTTTATGTCAATTACCTCCACCTGGGAATCGTCAAAGGATCGATACAGGACAATATTGCCTGAACCGGGTAACACTTCCTTATCAAAATTAATAATGAGACTTACATCAACTTCAACATCAATGGCATCATCGAAAGGAGAAACCGATGCGATAACCGGTGGGGCATCAGGTATAGAATTCAGATTAATTCCAAGATTTGACAGATCCTGGGATACAATATCAAAACGGTTGTCCATATCCACATCTTTCAGAAGTATATTTTCTGCTTTAAATCCCAGATTAACGGAAACGGGGGTTTCAAAAGAAGTATGATCAAGTGTACCTGATACGGCAATATTTCTTACTGTTTTAACGTCGTTATCATTGTAACCTGAGAATACAAGGTCCGGGTTTCCGTCACCATCCAGGTCGGCCACTTTAAGGCTCCTTGGATACTTAAAGTTATCCCCAACGGAGAACGAATTCATATTAAAAGAAATAGTGTTCCCGGAAGAGGTATTTCTGTATAGATACAGATCCTGGGTAGTTTGACTGATTAATGCTATATCCTGTTTGCCGTCTCCATCAAAATCAGCCACATTGATGTTATCATATCCATCCGGGCCGGCAATAGATAACACTTCTTCAAAATCAGTTGCTGATATACTGCCATTACTTCCGGTAAATTTAATCACCTTGAGATGACCTCCACTGCCATTGGTAACAATTTCCTTTATTCCGTTGTCATCCAGATCTGAAAATTTGACATTGAAAAAAGGGGATCCTGCACCGGCACGAAATTCGATGCCCTTTGAAAAGGAGGATGATGTGAACGACCCTGACGTATGTATATTCTGAAATATTTTCAGAGTAGCAGAAAAGCCCAGGACAATATCGGGTCTTCCATCCCGGTTTATGTCATCGATATTTATTTCCCTAATGTAATATCCCTGATCAACAGGAATGTCAACTTCCGCCTCAAAAGAAATGGAACCAGAGGTTGAAGAATTTTTGAAAACAGATATCGAATACGGATATCCGGGGTTGGCGGAAACGATATCCTTCCTGCCATCCCCATCCATATCTTCGATAGCTATATATTTCGGGTTTGAAGAACATATGAGTTCGGTTTCGGTATCCAAATCAGCATTACCTGCTGTTGATATGTTAGGCAGAATTCTGATTCTTTTATTGTTGTAATCAGCATAGACCATGTCCTGAAGTCCATCTCCATCCAGATCAGCCATTTGAATGTCCGAGGCATTTGTGATTGAAAAGTTTTGAGTCGATCCGAAACTTGAAGAATTCAGTCCCTCCTGTAAACCATTAATCAAATTAAACTTCCCGGAGGAGCTGGCATAAAGTCCGTTTACAGCCAGGGTTATATAGTCATAATCCGCTCCTTTAGGCACGATAATATCCAGTTGAGATTCAGTGGATGAGGTTACATCGGCCCCGATACCGCCCATAAAGACTGTGTTGTCGGCAGGCGTACTACTGAATCCGGTACCCGAAATACTGATCAAATCCCCTTCTGCGCTTTTAAGCGGTGTTACCGAGCTTATGGTTGGCCGTCCAACAAAAAATGTTTGAATGCGGGAATCATAAGAACCATAGATGTTTGAGGTTGTAATCCGGTAATAGATCCGGGTGCCGGCAGAATAGCCTGTTATATTGTGATTAATAGCGGTAAATCCTGAATTGGCCGTAAGGTTGAAAGAAGATGAGGCATTATTCAGGTTTTTATCCGTACCATATTCGATAACAGCCGTTCCGTTATTTTCAAAGGGATCCACATCGGCAGAAATATCAACCCCACCTGAAAGATTATCCTCTGCCAACATGTTCTTAAGAGCTGGAACACCAATCTTATTCCATATCAGGCCGATATTCGAATGGCCACTCTGATTAGTAGCGTGGGCAATATCAGGCCTCATATCACCATCGAGATCTCCAATACCGATATTCATTCCAAAATAATTCAACGGAAAAGAAAAGATGTCGAAATCAGAGGCCTGAATCGTTCCTGATGAGTTATTGATCAGTACTTTGATGGTTTTTTCCACCCTGTTCATGGCTACCAGGTCAGGCTTGCCGTCGCCATTTAAATCGGCCGCATCCACATCAAATGCATCGCCAACGGAAATGTTCACCGGAGTATTGAAAATTCCTGCACCTATTGAACCGGAACCACTATTCTGCAAAATGGAAATAGTTTTTGATGACCGGCATGCCATCGCCGCATCCAGCCATCCATCACCGTCCAGATCAACTATGGCAATACCCTCAGGATGACTTCCCACATTAAAATCTACTTTTTCATCAAAAGAATTTTTATCAATAATACCATTGTTTGTATTCAGATTTTCTAATACTGAGACGGAACCTGAAGCGCTATTGATCACCAGCAGATCCTCGTCACCATCGGAGTCGATATCGGCTGTCCTTATATCCTGGGGACCATTTCCAACCTCGAATTTTACATAAGTATCAAATGAATTTTGATCAATGGTTCCTGGAATGGCACTGTTTTTAAGCACGGAAACGGTATTTCCCTGGGTAAAATAATCTCCCACAATGATCTCAGATTTCCCGTCCTTATTCAAATCTTCGATATGTACTTCATACGCACTGTAACCTATTTCAAACTTTACGGGAGGCTGGAATGAAATACTTCCGGGAGTGCTTGTATTTCTATATACATATACATCACCGAGCAATTGCGTAACGGCTATATCCAATCTCCCATCACCATCCAGATCACCAATATCCATTCCACGTGAGTTGTATGCCGTACTCGAATTATATTGAGTAGTAAAATTATTCTCATCCAGTGCTCCTGCCACGGCAGTATTCCGGTGCACCTGGAGGGAACTCCCGGAGGTCACAATATCGATCTTTCCATCCAGATCGATGTCGGCCAACTTAATCTGATAAGCGTTCTGTGAAACATCCTTCCTATCATAATTATCATCCAATGCAAACTCATCAAACTGACGGGGCGGCGTATAGGTAGGTACAAACTTTTCAGTTGATGTAGTCACCAGATCATTTACACTGAGTTTCAGGAAATCCAGGGTAGCTCCACCGGGAACCTCCACCTCAAGTTGGGTTGGTGTTGCGCTTATGACTATACCTTGTACACCTCCGAAAAATATTTTATTTTCAGCGATTACGGTACTAAAACCGCTTCCGTTGACCGTAATATTCGTTCCCACAGGTCCTTCCAGTGGACTGAAACCGGTAATTTCAGGAATCCCGGGAGTTATAGTGGCTATCTGTGAATAGGTAGAACCTCTTGTGTTTTGTGCCACAACCCGGTAGAAAACCGGAACCCCTGTTGTCAACCCGGTAAGGATATGGTTTACAGCCTGATCCGTTGATCCGTTCCCAACCCCTGTTGAGGAAGTAACAGTTCCCAGATTACTGTCGTTTCCATATTCAAAATAATACGTTGTGTTATCCCCATTGGGATTAACACTACCGTTCAGGGTAACCTGAGTTGAAGTGATACCCGTTGCAGATTGAAGTCCCACCAGAGGAGACCCGAACTGGCACTGGCTTACCGAAACGTTGTTACTCAGTGATTCGGTAAAAACGATATCCTGTAAACCATCGCCATCAAGATCCTCTATATCAAAATATCCACTGTTGGGAGCCATCGAAAAATTGATCTTTTCAGTAAATGTATTTTGATCAATGTCCCCGGAAGTATATTCATTGACCAGTACATTAACAATGCCATCGACATAGCATATAACGGCCAGATCCAGCATACCGTCTCCGTTAAAATCACTGACCTTCAACTCCTGAGGATTCTGATCCAGGTAATAATCAACATATTGATAAAAATTGGCGCTGCCGGGAGAACTGGCATTTTTAAATAACCTCAGGCTGTTGGATCCGTTATGCGATACGGCCACTTCGTTGAGACCATCCCCGTCAACATCGATTATGCCCAGATCAAAAGGCTGCTGACCGGTACTGAATGTATAAATATAGGGTTGTCCAAAAATGTAGTTGCCCGGTGTGGACGTGTTCAGGATAACGCGCATGCCTCCATTGCCCTGCGCTACAGCCAGGTCGTTCTGGCCGTCTCCATCCAGATCGCCGACCTCAACCGAACGGGGAGCATTGAAACCGGTCAGGGTAGTGGGTGAGCCAAATGAGATTGCACCGGGTGTGCTTGAATTGGGGAATACCTGGACCGAGCCGGAATTCAGGTTGGCAGTAATGAGTTCAGGTGAACCATCGAGATCAAGGTCGCCCACCGCAAGGCCCCAGGGAGAATTACCCGTGGTAAGATCGAAACGTGGTCCGAAACTGATGTTTCCGGGTGTACTCGTATTCCTGAAAATATTCAGGACCGTCTGCTGATGACACCCTACTACCACATCCAGCTTGCCGTCCAGGTCTATATCATGCAAAAAAATCATGTACGGTGTATCACTTGTGGGAAGTTCCTGGCTGGTACCAAAGGACGAGTTATCAAGTATTCCCGTACTGGACGTATTGAGCAACACTGATACTGAGGGGCTTCCCCCCGCTTTCACTCCATCATTGGCAACAACAAGATCAGGTTTCCCGTCGCCATCCAGGTCACCTGCCTCCACATCCCTGGTATAATCTCCGGCCACACTAAAGGAAATAACCTGCTCATTAAAGGCTCCCCTTCCAAAAATTGCCGTATAGGGAAGACTGGGTATGAATCTTTTATCTGAAAATGCTGATTGCCCATCTGCAATCAAATATAACCGGTCGGTACCCGCTGAGACGGGTACCGTTACTGTGATTTCAGTAGAGGAGGCCGATGTGACAGAAGCCTTTACTCCGCCAAAGTATACTACGTTACCACCTGTTGTTGAAAAGTTTGACCCAGAAATGGTCACCGCGTCGCCCGGCAGAGCGGTTTCGGGAGCAAAGCTCGTGATTTCCGGTACCTGGCCAGAAATGGAACCTTTAATCAATAAAATTGAGACAAACAGGAGTAGTGCTTTCTTCATGGCAAACAACATTAAATTAGTTTCAAACGCTCCTAAATAAGGGCTTATGCTCTAGAGGGTCAACACATTCTTTGTAAAGCGGGTAGTATTCTTTGTGAGTGAACCATATCAGAGAAACTAGCTGAAAAAACTCATCCTATGACTTGGAATCATAGGATGAGTTAGGGATGTTATGAGTGGAATTGAAATATAAACGATCTTTCGTCTCATCCCAGCTGCAAACCTTTAGAAGCGGCTTTTGGCCAGGTTTAAGAAATCGATAAGATTATCTTTTATCTTTCCTGATTCTTTTTCCCATTTCTAAAAAAGTAAACTAACCGAAGAGAAAAAAGCGCTATTTTGTGAATGATTATTTTTTTTTTGTGGGTGAATGGTTTATTTTGACAACCTCAATAAAATGATGTATAAGTGCTACTCATTATCCGAATCATCATAGTGCTGTTGGCCAGCTTATCTTTTAACATAAGCTATGCACAAAATCAAATTCTGCAGCTTGAAAACACCCTTAACCAGACTTTGAATGACAGCACACGGATTTCAACATTAATCACTCTCTCCAATGCTTATCTAAATATTGATTTCACACGATCTATATTCTATGCGGAACAGGCATTATCTGAAGAAAACCTGGCTGATTACCCGTGGTTACAGTCAAATGCCATCACTCAAATGGCATACGTTCAATGGTTGGATGGAAATTATCATAAAGCCATCGAATTAAATAAAAAAGCCATACAATACAGGACCTCTTTTAACGATCTAAGAGGAATGGCTAAAAACTACAATCACATTGCTCTTGCCTATTATTATATGGCCGATTATGATTCTGCCGTAAAGAATCATGAAAATTCACTCAGGCTTTATGAACTGTTGAGCGACTCATCAGAAATCAGCAAGGTTCTGCGGCATATCGGCCTTGTCTATCATAAACAGGCAAATTATCCACAGGCTATCGACTATTTACTGAGATCTTTGCGGATCAAGGAAAAAATTGATAGCAGCAGTGATCTTATATTCAGCATCCAGGGTGTGGCTCCTGCTTTCATCCGGAAAAAATATTATCGGTCAGAACTGGACTTTCTCCATGACCGGTTGAACAAGGCAGACCATAATAACGTGAAAAAACAGGCTGAAATTCACCACAGCCTGGGTATGGCGTATTTTTTTCTTGAGGAATTTCACCCGGCTGTCAGGTATTTTAAAAAAACAGTTGACCTGATGAATAAAATGGGCGAAATGCCTTTCTGGCATGATCTGGGAAAAGCATATTCAGCTCTCGGCAAGTATGATTCGGCCATATATGCACATAAAATGGGATATGCCAACTCCATTCGAAAAGGCACCAGAATATCGGAGGCTATCGGGCTCGGTCAGTTGGGCGATGCATATAAAAATAAAGGCGTGTATGAAAGGGCCCTCTACTATTACAAGCAATCCATGGAGCTTCATTCACAAATGAAAAATCTTCATGCCATAGCCAATCTTGGCCTCAGTTTGTCGGAAATTTACCGGATAACCGGAGAATCTGACTTAGCCTATTCCACGGCAGTTGAATCGCTCAATATAGCGAAAAAAATACGGGCCGGAAATATCCTGCATAAAGCCTATTCGCTGCTTTCTGATCTCAGTTATGAACGGGGGGATCTCGGGCTGGCATATCAATATGAAAAAGATCATAAATCAGTGCACGACAGCCTTACCAATGCCGTGTCCAATTTTCACCTGGCCCTGTTAAATGTGGAATATGAATCGGAGAAGAAGCAACGTGAGATAGCTGAACTGGACAGAAAGAATCAACTTCAACAGGCTGAGATCAAAATCAGGACTACGATAACCTATGCTACGATCGGTATTGTATTCATGCTGCTGGTCGTAGCCCTCACGATTGGTAAACGCTATCGGCAAAAGAAGAACGACAGCCAATTGCTTTTCGAACAAAAGCAGCAGATCGAGCATCAGAATATCATGTTAGGCAAAAGAAACAAAGAAAAAGAAATACTGCTTGGAGAGATCCATCATCGTGTTAAAAATAACCTCCAGGTAATCTCCAGTCTTCTCAGCCTTCAGTCACTCCAGTTAAGAGATGCGGAATCCCGGCATGCCTTTATGGAATGTCAAAACCGGATACAGGCAATGGGATTCATCCATGAAGGGCTGTATCAGAAAAAGAATATTGGCGCTATTGATATTGGACAATATATTAAAAAATTGACGGCCAACCTCATTTCTTCATTCGGATATCACCCCGGTCATTTCAACCTGGAACTTGACATCCAGGAGATTTATCTTGATTTCGATACGGCAATGCCCCTTGGGCTTATCTGTAATGAACTGGTTTCCAATGCACTTAAATACGGGTGCTCGCAATCAGAGGAGCCCTGCGTGTTCCTTGGTATTAGGCTGGAACAGAATTCCCTGAATATTGAGATCAAAGACAACGGCCATGGTTTCCATCCGGATTATGTAAATAAGTCCTTTGGTTTACGGTTAGTCGAGGATCTTGTGAGAAAACTGAACGGAGAAATTTTTTATGAACAGCAGCAGGGGTCAAAAATCAATATATGGATCCATAAATATAAAATAGAAACTGTATGAGCAGCATAAAGGTCATGATCGTGGAAGATGAATTTATTGTAGCCCAGGATATAGCCATGCACTTAAAATCGAATGGATATGAGGTGCTCGACCCGATTGATAATGGAGAGCAAGCCATCCTGACCTGCAAGGCGGAAAAACCGGATATTGTACTGATGGATATCAATCTTGGAAAGGGAATGAACGGTATTGAAGCTGCTAAAAGTATCCTGAAGAACCATCATTTGCCCCTGATTTTCATCACCGCCTATTCGGACTCTGATATGCTTGTCAGGGCTAAACAACTGAAACCTCACGCCTATATAATTAAACCTTTCAACATTAAGAATCTTTTTTCATCCATTGAGATCGCTCTCTATAATTTTTCCAGAAATCAACAATCGGATTCCCCGGTAATGAATGAAAAAACAGAAGAATTGCCAGGTAATTATATTTCCGACCAACGGTTGTTTATTAAAAACGGATATAAAATTGAAAAAATATGCATTAACGATATTGTATTCCTGGAAGCCGACGGAAGCTATTGTAAAATTATAACCGGAAATAATCACTATACGGTTTCAAATAACCTGCAGCATATGCTTGACAAAATTAATCATCAGGATATCATCCGCAGCCACCGTTCCTATGCGGTGAATATCAATAAAATTGAAAGCATTGCGAACAACAAAATACAGTTACCCTCCATCGACATACCGGTAAGCCGTTCGTATAAATCTCACCTGATGAAGCTGATCAACAAATGACCAGTCCGCCTTCCCCCTGTTTTACTTCTTTTTTTACCGGCCCATCTTCTTGCCTCCGGGGTACTGACTTTTTTACTAATATCCTATATCTTTGCCCCCTGATTAATATATTTATGAAAGATTTCATCGAAGAATTATCGTGGCGGGGCTTGATCCATGACATCATGCCCGGAACGGATGAATTACTCAAAAAAGAACAGGTAAGCGGCTATGTGGGCTTTGATCCCACCGCCGATTCATTGCATATCGGCAGCCTGGTACCGATCATGCTGCTGGTGCATTTTCAGCGAGCCGGCCATAAACCTTTTGCCCTAGTTGGTGGCGCCACCGGGATGGTGGGTGATCCTTCAGGTAAAGTAGCAGAACGACAGCTTCTATCGGCGGATGAGATCCAGCGTAACCTGGAAGGTCAGAAAAAGCAGCTTGAAAAATTCCTTGACTTTGAAAGCGGCAGCAATTCGGCCGGGATCGTTAACAATTACGACTGGTTCCGGGATATTAAGATACTGGATTTCATCCGGGATGTGGGCAAACACATTACGGTCAATTATATGATGGCCAAGGACTCGGTGCAGAAACGGCTGGAAACGGGTATGTCGTTCACCGAATTCACCTATCAACTGATCCAGGGATATGATTTTTACTGGCTGTACAGGAATAAGGGAGTCAAACTTCAGATGGGGGGTTCCGACCAATGGGGCAACATCGTTACGGGCACTGAACTGATCCGCAGGAAGGATGGAGGAGAAGCTTTTGCCCTTACTGCACCGCTGATCAAAAAAGCAGATGGCACCAAATTCGGCAAAACGGAAGAGGGCAATGTATGGCTGGACCCGGAAAGGACTTCGCCCTATAAATTTTACCAGTACTGGCTCAACAGTTCCGACGAGGATGCTTCCAATTACATCCGGGTCTTTACCCTTTTCGACCGGGATAGGATCGAACAACTGGAAAAGGAACATGCCGAAGCTCCGCACCGGCGTACACTACAGAAGGCCCTTGCCGAAGACATCACCGTACGGGTCCATTCCCGGGAGGATTACGAGATGGCCGTTAAAGCCAGCAGCATTCTTTTCGGAAAATCTACTACGGAAGAATTGAATTCCATAGATGAAAGAACCCTGCTATCTGTCTTTGAAGGGGTGCCCCAGACCCGGGTTACTCGCAACCAGGTGGTTAATGCCCCGGATGTGACGGAACTTTTATCCAGCACAACCGGCGGAACGATATTCAAATCGAAAGGTGAAGCCCGCCGGATGATCCAGGGGGGTGGTGTGAGTATTAATAAATCAAAACTGGAAGATCCTTCGCAGGAGGTGGATTTTAATTTTCTTAACGATAAATACCTGCTTGTGCAGAAAGGTAAGAAAAATTATTACCTGATAATAGCCGAATAGTCAGGGTTACTTTTTATCCTGATAGCATATATAAATTCAGTGATATACTGATCGAACACTCATATTACTTGTAATAAATGTCACTCATGAAAAAATTACTTGTCTACTCCCTGTTGGCAGTCTTGAGCGGATACCTTGTATTTCTCGCCTCCTGTGGTTCGGATAATGAATTTGAAACCGAAAACACATTCAATCTCGATACACTTTTTGTACAGCCCTCTCAAAATATAACCGATAATTTTGAAGTGTACTGGGGAGTGACCACGCAGGGATTCCCTCAGTTCCTGATCCAGATCTATTTATCGGATGATGAGGTGCTCGATGCCGGGGACTTTCTTATCGCCGAGACAGCGGATACCGATACCAGCACCGATCCTGACCAGCAGCATGTAAATCGCCTGTACTTCCGGTTGCTGGATGAAACCGGAGGAGCCGGAACCGGGTTTGAATTCAGTTATGATCAGGAAAACTGGCTTGGAGAAGCCGTCACGCAGGAGGACCTTTCCGGAAAGACCAAATACATCATCGGCAGGTTCTACCATACACCGGGCCTGCAGATCCAGGTATTTCGGACCCGCATGGCGGTGGAGGTGAGTTTCCAGTAAGGTAACGTCACTCCGAGGCCGAGGATAGGAGGCCGCGGGAGTCCCCTACTGTAACGTCACTCCGAGGCCGAAGATAGGAGGCCATGGGAGTCCCCTACTGTAACGTCACTCCGAGGCGCAGCCGTGGGAGTCCCCCGGTTACTGAACGGGGGAGATTGCCGTGTCGCCGGCTTACAGTCCGCTCCTCGCAATGACGGTACTGAACGTAACGTCACTCCGAGGCGCAGCCGCGGGAGTCCCCTACCGTAACGTCACTCCGAGGCCGAAGATAGGAGGCCGTGTGAGTCCCCTACTGTAACGTCACTCCGAGGCACAGCCGCGGGAGTCCCCCGGTTATTGAACGGGGAGGAATTGCCGTGTCGCCGGCTTACAGTCCGCTCCTCGCAATGACGGTACTGAACGTAACGTCACTCCGAATTTTCCTCCATGCTGAACTCCCCTCCTTCAATATCCAGGTTCCGGAGGTCAAGGTGCGAAGCATCTAAATGCTCCTTATTGAGTGCCTTCCCTGCCTTCAGAAGCATGTGGCACAATGCCCAGCACTTCCTTTATCCGGGCTGATTCCTTCATCACATAATCATATCCGGTATCAAAGATCTCCTTTCCCCTGGAAAACTCAAAAGCAGCAATACTTCTCAAACCATAAGGTTCCAGGAAGATATCACACTCTTTTTTCCTCTGCTCCACATTTTTATTGATCGTAATGAGAAAAGTCCGCTCGAGAAGGTTTTTCATGTTTCCGGCCTGAAAATTATCATCCACCGGGTTCACATGCAGGCCAATGATCTTTTCTACATGGCCCACCAGGGGTTCCACCGGAAGGTTATTCACGATCCCACCATCCATAAAATGGTCATCTCCTATTTTTACCGGAGAAAAGACGACCGGTATAGCGCAGGAAGCGATCACCGGTCTGATCAATCCCCCTTCGGAAAAAAAGGCGGCCCTCCCGTTCCTTACATTGGTGGCACAGACATAAAGAGGAAGGTTGAGGGCATCAAAGGAATCGACAGGCAGAAGGGATTTGAAAAAATCAAAGGTTTTTTCCAGGGTCAGCAACCCCTGCCAGTTGAAAGAAGGCCTGAGAATCCTGAAAAGGCGGGTACGGCTGACGATCTTGAAAATCTCCTCCGGGGAATAGCCACAGGCATAGAAAGCACCCACAATCGATCCTGCACTGGTACCGGTGATCATGGCCGGTTTTACACCGATCTCTTCCAGTGCTTTCAGCATGCCAAGATGCGCGATACCCCTCGCACCACCACCTGAAAGCGATATGCCGATTCTGGCTTTATAAGACATCGTTCAAAGGGAAAGTCTGGCCGATCCGTGGGCCTTTGGGAGTCTGTTTCAAGATGGCGCATTCCACATGCGGATCATGTTCGAAAAACAGGATGTAATCCTCTTCAAGTGTTTCGTTCAGGTATTTTTCTTTTTCTTTCAGGGTGATCAAAGGCCGGGTATCATAACTCATGATATAGGGCAGGGGGATGTGCGCTGAGGTGGGAAAAAGATCGGCAGCGAACAGGATTTTCTTGTCCTTGTATTTGATCAGGGGAAGCATCTGCTTGTCGGTATGCCCGTCAACGTAAATGATGTCAAATGCGGGAAATGGTGATTCCTTTTCAATATCGATATGGTGTAAATAGCCCTGTTCTTCAATCGGCAGAAGATTTTCCTTTAAAAAGCTGGCCTTTTCGCGGGCATTGGGTTGGTTAGCCCATCTCCAGTGATCTTCATTTGACCAGTATATTGCATTTTTAAAGGTCATTTCATAGATCCCTTTTTCCCTGTCCCTGTATTTCACACCCCCTCCGCAATGATCGAAATGAAGATGGGTATGAAATACGTCCGTCACATCATCCGGATGAAAGCCCGCCTTTTTAAGAGAGCCCACGAGCGTATACCCGCCATGGGGATAATAATGGCTGAAGAATTTTTCCGGTTGCTTATCTCCCATGCCATTATCGATAAGGATCAACCGGTTATCATCTTCGATAAGAAGACAGCGCATGGCGATAGGACATAAATTATTATCATCGGCAGGAAGCAACGTATTCCATAATACCTTGGGTACCACGCCGAACATGGCACCCCCGTCAAATTTCAGCATCCCGGCATGTATTATATGAATTTCCATATCCTGCAGGAATTACGATTTGACAAGTAAATTAAGATCAACGAGATCAATGGCCATCTGCATACGGATTTTTTACCGGTCAAGACGTTTTGGCTGGGTGTTATTCAGAATAAACACCCATCTTTGAAAATTTATCGATGCGCTTTTTAATCCGGTCCTGGACTGATAACTTATTCAGGTCGGCAATATTTTTCAATATGGCATCTTTTACCGAAAGGGCGGTTGTCCTGAGGTCGGTATGGGCTCCGCCCAGCGGTTCATTGATAATACCATCTACCAGTCCCAGTTTTTTCATGTCGATAGCTGTAAGCTTAAGCGCATCGGCAGCCTGTTCCTTATAATCCCAGCTTCTCCACAGGATGGTGGAGCAGTTTTCGGGACTGATCACCGAATACCAGGTGTTCTCCATCATCAGTACGCGGTCTCCCACCGCAATACCAAGCGCACCTCCTGAGGCTCCTTCTCCAATAACGATGCATACGATCGGCACTTTCAAGGTGGACATTTCAAACAAATTTCGGGCGATGGCTTCGGCCTGCCCCCTGGCTTCCGCTTCAATGCCCGGGAAGGCACCGGGTGTATCGATGAGCGTAACCACCGGGTTGTCAAATTTTTCGGCCAGTTTCATAAGTCGTAAAGCCTTCCGGTATCCTTCCGGGTTAGCCATGCCGAAGTTTCTCATCTGGCGCTGTTTGGTATTACGGCCTTTTTGCTGACCGATAAACATGATCGTCTGTCCGTCAATGGTACCCATTCCTCCTACCATGGCTTTATCATCGCGAACCGACCGGTCGCCATGCAGTTCGATAAAATCATCAGTTATTTCATAAATATAATCGATGGTATAAGGCCGGTCGGGATGCCTGGCCAGTTGGACCCGCTGCCATGCGGTAAGGTTCTCAAAGATTTCTTTTTTCAGGCTCACCAGTTTTTTTTCCAGTGTTTGAACCGCTTTATCCACATCCACCCCGCTATTTTGCGCCAGAGCCTTCATCTCTTCTATCTTCGTCTCAAGATCTATAATCGGTTTTTCAAATTCCAAATGCATATTTCACATAATAATGTTCGCAACAAACATAAAGTATTTCAAATTATTTAAATAATATTTAATATATAAAAATCCCGGGGAGGAGCCAATTATGGGATAAAAAAAATAATGTATTTTCCGTTTGGATAAAACGATAATCCCCTCTACTTTTGCAGGACCATTTGGCGATATAGTGATGTTCTGATGTGCCGAATTTAAGTAAAACAAGCAGCAAAGATCTATAATCAGTACATCGCCAAATCAAAACATCGCCAAATCGTAACATAAACTGGTCTGGTAGTTCAGTTGGTTAGAATGCCTGCCTGTCACGCAGGAGGTCGCGAGTTCGAGTCTCGTCCAGACCGCTAAGACGGAAATCAAACCGTTTCAAATCATTCCAAGCCCCGTAATCCCGGGGCTTTTTTATTGCCATAAATGTGCATTTTCTGGCCATATCAGGACATTTAATAAAAATCACGTCAATTGTAACTGTTATCATAACGGCTCGAATTAATTCAAATATTTATGCACCAGGTTACTGCACTTTTTATATTTACTGCACTTTTTAATTTAACTTACATCGCTATGGAAACACTACCTATCAATTTCTTCCTTCGAAAATCAAAACCGACTTCCAATGGGAACTAGAAATAATGTGCCTCATAAAAATGAGCCTTGTTTCAACATGGGATACGCTGCGTCCGTTAAACAATCCGAATAAAGGCTGGTACCACCACATGCTCGACAATGGAATAGGAAAATATCTTATTCAGGATGATTCTCCGGAGCAGGAGGCAAATGAGCTGTACCAATATGCTATTTCGAAAGGAATAACTTTAAGTGACGACAGTCCTATTGTAGCATGGTACATAGAAAAGAATCCGGATACCTGGTCGGTGAACCATCCTCATTTTTTTGAAGGAGTGTATAAAAACCGTCCTGCCGTTTTTGGACTACAGTATTATGGCAGTGTAAAAAAAGATGGCAACTGGCTGGGCAAAAATGGGGAAGATACTATACCAGGGCTTGGCGTAAGCGGGGCAGATATTTTCAAAAAATATATGGAACTGATCCATCCTGCCTACATTGGATTTTTTGGCTACCCGGGTGAATGGCTTGGAGACAATCCCGATTTAACCGGTGAGCTGCTCAATCTTAGCGGATATTGGTGTTTTCCCAAATCAATTCAGGTAACTACAGCAAAGACTGACAAACTGGGTTTTACCATTGAATGGCTGAATAAAGGTGTTGCCCCTGCATGTAATAGCTATATGTTGAAAGGAAAGCTGGTGTCCGATAATAGTTCATTCGAAATGATTGAATTTGAAATCAAAGATGCCGGTAATAAAAACTGGATGCCGGGCGAAGTTTTCCTGCAAAATTACTCCGTACAGTTGAACCAAAATTTAAACGGCAATTATTTGTTGTTTATTCCACTTTATGATCAGAAGTCGGGCCGGCCGGTGGATATCGGTTTAAAAACAGATAATAAAGATGATGATTACTTTATGTTACATGCCATTTCATTTTAAAAAAGGAACATTATGAAGAGAATTTACCTGGTGCTGGTGATAATATTGTTCGTAACGGATGGATATTGTCAGATAGAATTAAAATCCCCCAATCACAAATTAACAGTTAAACTGGCTACTGAAAAAATAACTTCCTTCTCCGTTTATTCTGGTAATGAGGAGGTTTTAACCGTATCTCATATCCCCGAATATCTGTTTTCCGGAATGATCATTCATTGCCTGCCTCGCTGCCCCACCAGTTGTTTCCCGGATCATAATCCTCTTCCAGGATCTTCAGCCGGTACTCCTCCAGTTGGGGCATTAATTCATTCCTCACGTACTCGAGATGCTCCTCCTCCAGTTCGGGATCATACATGGGGTCTTCCTCGGGATACCGGGCACCGACTTCTTCAAGATAATTAAAAAGTCTTTCATTGAGCCTTTCCACCCTATCGGGATGCTCACCGGAAAGATCATTTTCCTCCGAGATATCTGTTTCCAGGTCATACAATTCTTTATGTCCGTCTTCATAATAATGAATAAGCTTCCACCTCCCCAGCCGGATGATTGACGAAGGCTGGCCACCCTGGTTCCCGTAATGGGGGTAATGCCAGATCAGAGGCCGTTCCTCGATCGTTTCCCCCTTTAACAGGGGCAACAGGCTCACCCCGTCATTATGTTCGTCAGGCCTTGGTTCGAGATCAAGGAGGTCCAGCAAGGTAGGATAAAAATCAGCTCCGGTCACAGGCACATTGCTTTCTTTCCCGGCGATATCCATCCATGGTACTTTTATAAAATAGGGCTCACGAATACCCCCTTCATATTGATAGCCCTTACCAGCCCGCAGGGGACGGTTGGTGGTAGCATAGGCATCACCGGCGGCTACTCCCCCGTTATCGCTGGTAAAAATAACGATCGTATTTTCATCCAGTCCTGCTTCATCGAGGGATTGAAGCACCATTCCAATCGCCTCATCCATGCTCTCCACCAGGCCGCCATAGATGGGATGGTCCTGAACCTGGCGGATCGGAAGGAAATGACCCATCCTGAAACCGATGGGTGCGACTCCCTGTTCAAGCGCTTTGTCACGATATTTTGACCATTTTTCCCGGGTAGTCTGAAGTGGGGCATGAACCGCATAAAAGGATAGAAAGGCAAAGAAAGCCGAGTCCCTATTGGCTTTTATAAAATCTGCAGTCTCTCTGGCCAATCGCTTCGACAGGTTTTCTCCGGGTTCACGATCTTCCAGCTTCGGGTTTTTAAAAGGTGAAAAAAATCCGCCTGTCGGTGAGCCTTTATCCCACCCCCCCTTGTTAATGTCAAATCCATGATCCTCGGGCCAGGATCCCCTGGATCCCAGGTGCCATTTCCCGGCATAAAAGGTCTTATAGCCCTCCTCCTTCAAGGCCTCAGGCAAGGTAATGTATTCATGCGGCAGATTACGCACATATTCGGGAGGCAGCAATTTATTATGCCTTCCCTGTTCCCGCCATGCGGTACCGGTTCGTGCACCGATCCAGTCGGTGATGCCATGACGGGCAGTGAATTTCCCTGACATGATGCTTGCCCTGGATGGACTGCAAACCTGGCAGTTGGCATACCCGTCGGTGAACACCATTCCTTCCCGGGCAATGCGGTCGATACTCGGGGTTTCATAATAGTCGCTTCCCATCCCGCTCATATCGTGATAGCCGAAATCATCGGCAAGGATAAAAAGCACATTGGGTTTACTGGTTTCCTGGCCGTTATCAGGCTGTGAACAGGCACCGGCCAGAAAAATAATTCCCAAAATCAATACTCGATGTTTTAAAAAAATCATGGTTCTGTAATTATTTATTTATAATCGGATTTTAATTCGGTTTCACCCTGGCCCTGCCAAAGCTTAATATGTATAACGCATTGTCAACAATCCTCTATCAATCTCAAAACCATCTCCCTCGATAAATCCTTTTCTTCCGCTGAGCTTCTGAAAAGAACGCTCAGGACTGATACAACTTCATCCTGAGTGATCCGATGAAAGGTGTATTGCATGGCCTGTCCCGCAAAGCAGGGAAGGGCACAACTCCACGGCTACCTCCACGACTCCACACCTCCACACCTCCACAATTCCCAAATCTCAATTCCCAAATCACAAATCACAAATCCCAAATCCCAATTCCCAATTCCCAATTCCCAAATCTCAAATCGCAAGTTCCAAATTCCGCCCGGGATATCCGGATTTATCTTCCTCAGCCCTGAAAATCATTAACCGTGCCGGTATGGAGCCGGCCATCGACCCTAATGTGCCAGGTATAAATACCTTCGCCAACCGTGACCTGCTTATCGTTTTTATGGTCCCATTCAAGCGTTATGCCCGTTGTACGCGTACTCACCATGGAAAAGTTCTTTATAACCTTCCCCCTGGGATCTTCAATACGGGATTCGATCGTATGGTTTCTCCCGGATTGATCCAGGTATACCTGAACCTGGTATCCACCATTCCGGCGGGTCACCTCACTGATCAGCGACTGGCTGTTTTCTACAGCAGGGAGAATATAAGGTTCATTACTTGAGGAAAGATCATACACCTGGAGATCGTCCAGTGACATGCTGCCCATTTGATGGGTTTCAGCGGCAACCGGCAAAAAGGAAGCATTGGGATGACCTTCCGGAGTCCTGCCATCGGTGGTCCCGATCAATGAAAATCCGTTTTCTTTCCGCGACAGGTTGATCATATGGAGTGCGTAGGAATCCAGGGCCACAGGATCTCTACTCACAGCAAGCGAATTTCCCCGGAATACTTTTCCGGATAAAGGTCCGCCCTGGTAAACCCCTGTAATGCCGTCGAGGATATTGATCAGGAAGGGCGCATGTTCGTTGATATTCTTGTAAAAAGCCGGTACACATAACCGCGTTCCCGGATAAGGACTGTCGGGGCGGTTCCATACGGTACCGTGCGTGCCCACAGGATTATCGGTACAGCCATAGTTGTTTTTCATGGCACCCGTAACTCCCGCTTCGCGGTGATCCTTTGTTATAGCATAGTTAATCAGAAAATCGTTTTGGTACACCGCTGAATAGATCCGCTGGGGCGCCCGGTATTCTTCGGGATAATCCGGGGCGGCAATAAACCGGGGTGCCTCCTCCGGAAGTTCGATTGGATTGGCCGCATAGATCCAGTGCTGAGCAGAGGCTCCCTGCCTGGAATCATGGTATATACCCTCTTTGTCCGGGTTGACAGGCCGGTAGCCCTGGATCAGCGGATACAGCCTGCGGGCGCCTACCGCATACATCCTTTCCACGAAAGTGATGTTTTCGACCGGGAATGTACCATCCAGCATCTGGCTCAGGCCATTCACGATCGCATCGGTGACGGCAGATTTCGGACCGAAGGGACAAAAAAGCTTTGACCAGTCGTTCTCTTCGTCGTTACGCCAGTCGCCATAGGAAAAGTTCAGCTTGATGCCGATGGTAGTCTCTTTTGTTGGATAACCTGCAGGGAAAAGCGACTCCCAGGCCTTGCCCAAAGCAGGCTGACCGGTAAACTTCATGATGGCCGTATCCACCATCCGGGCTACCCGGGCATGGTTTATATGATAGGAAAGTATTTTATCGACAATCACACCATCGGAATTGATCTTTTCCCCTTCCCGGAAACTGAGCCGGGTGGCCTTTTCATCGAGAACACTGACAACGGACGAGGCAAATGAATCGGCATACACTAGTCCTCGGCTATGAAGCAGCAAAGGTGCGGTAAGAAGCGAACCCAGACCTAATTTTACAAAATCCCTTCGTTTCATCATTTAATAATAGCAGTTTTGGGGTAAAGCATACGGATTGGGCAGGAGGACAGCGGTTAACCCATGGCCTTGCCTTTATGCCCAACATCCGGGTTTTATTTTAATTTTCAATTAACGAAAAATTTTTCGGATCTCATAAATTTTTATTATCGCCCGCTGGATTTTTATCAATTCGCATAGATGATGATCCGGCACATGAGTTCTTATCAATGCTCATAAATATTCGGCCAGAGGGTTTTCTGTCAATTGTATAAATATTCTGCCCGGTAGATTTATCGATTCGCATAGATGATCTGACAGGAGGATTTTAGGGGATCGTTTCCGGTTTAACCGGTGTACGCAATCCATGATTTATCCTTGTCGTCCGGGTTTAATTATTCTTATCCTTGCCGGTTCTCTTCCAGCGACTTTTTCAAATTCCTGACCGTTCTTTTCCGTTCCGCCCTGGCAATCAGGGTAACGACAGGCTCTAAAATCCTGAAAGCACCGGACAGGTTGCCTTCGGCCAGGTGATACAACCTTGTACGGCCGTTTTCAGATTTCAAGGTATAACCCGGCCGCGATTCCATCAGTCTGATACTCCGATAATAGACCGTCTGCCTGAATTGAACATGGGTCGGCTTGTCATATTCGGTGATCTCACCCTCGGCATGCCCGGAACGAATCATATCAAGAAAGGTGGTTCCCTTTCCGGTGGGTCCCTCCGATGTCTTTTTGCTGCTTCTGAACAATCCTGACCCGGACATCCAGTTGTTGTATCCGGGAAGATCCGTTAACCGGTCGAATACCTCTTCAACCGGGCTGTTAATGGTGGTTTCCAGTTCTACGCGTATCATATGTGCTGTTTATTGATCTCATGGTCCACAATCCGGTATGTGGATATTCAGAATATAAAAAAATTTATAAAATCACAAAATACAACACAAAAAACTCTCGCATCGGTGGCACCACCTTTCCTAACCATATCCCCGCGTCACTGAACCTCACCATATCAAACAGGTTACACTTCACGATATGATTACATCGACGTCAGTTCGATCTTTGCCCAGAGGTTGCTTGCCTTCAGTTCCACGGCTTTTTCGAGATCTTCTTCCGCCTCCTTTATCTTCCCAAGCCCCTTATAACCCAGCCCTTTCAGGGTATGGGCCCTGGAGATCCTTGTGCTTTCCGCTTCCCGTCCTCCGAATTTTGCAAAAAAATCGACATCGGTTTCCGGGCCTGTGTTTAGCTGCCGCTCTCCTTCCGCGATCATCGCCCTGAAGACATTTTCCGCCTTTCTTCTGTCACCGCGTTCCAGCAAGCTGAGGCCATAATAATAGCCCATGATATCCGAACTTTCCGGCTGGCTTTTCTCGATCGCCTTCCGGTAATAGAATTCAGCCTGTTCTTTTTTATTCAAACCATCATATACCATCCCGATCAGGTAATTCACCTGGATATCCCGGTCGCCGGCACTCTCGCTGCCGGCTTCTTCATCCGGTACCCGTGCGGCCAGGAAGTGATCGAGGGCTTTCCGGTACTCTTTATTTTTGAAAAGCTCCAGGCCGTAAGTCAGGTGGGCATCGATGATGATCTCCCTGACCCTCGAGCTGCCTTCCCGGAAACTGAAGGTTTTCCCTTCGAGGTAGTCCAGGGCCTTCTCAGGCTGACCGGCCAGGGTAAGCACGCTGATCTGACGTACAAAGGCATCGTCCCTTTTTTTCACGATATCGTTTTTACCTTCAAACAGCTCCATCCTTTTTGTCACGGGTACGTTTTCCATTTCGTACAATACATCCAGCTCACTGTAATAGATTGCCTCATCGCTGTCAAGTGCAATGGCTTTTTCATAATAGTGAATAGCCTTACCCGGATCATCGTAATGATGGTAATAACCCCATCCAAGATTCCGCCAGGCCATGGCAAGGGAAGGCGATTGTTGAACGGCATTCTCCCAGTGGCGGACGGCAGCTTCCGGCTGTTTGTCATATAGAATATTGCCCATATAATAATAGGCTTTGCCGTCTTCCGGGTTATGCTTCAGCGCTGTCTCCAGTACGTTAATGGTTTCCAGCCGGAAAGGGAACACATATTCCCCGGACATTTCCCCGGCCTTGATAAACCTGTCCACTGCCTGATCCTTATTGCCCAGCTGGTGATAAATATACCCTAAATAATACTGGACGATAGGATCGTTGCCCCGGTAGCGGAGCAGTACATTCTCCGCCTCATCATACAACCCTTCTTCGATATAGCCTGCTGCCAGTTCCAGGTAATTCTGGTTGAAATCCCTCATTTTCAGTGTCAGGGCCGAAAGCTGCCATGTCGCCATCCGGGCATCATCCGACTCCCTGGCAAGCAGATACCGTTCATTTCTCAGCCTGAAATTCAGCGGATCATCCAGGGGATTTCCTTCAAGGGTAGCCATGGCTCCTTCATAATCACCCATCCTTCGCTGTATGGAGGCTTTTAAACCGATTGCCCGCATATTCCGGGTATTGGTCGAGAGCGACTCATCGACCTGTTGCAGAGCCCGGGCAAAATCGCCTTTCATGCACGATATCTGGGCCAGTTCAAAATAAGCCGGTGAATGCCAGGCATAATCCCAGGTGGCCCTGTACAAGGTATCGATGGCCGCCTCGTACAGACCCATCTTTTTAAGTACCAGCCCCTGCAGGTAAAGGGCTTCGCAGTCCTTCGGCCGGGTGTAATCATCGGTCAGCCTTTTAATGGCCCGCGACAGATAATGCCTTGCCTCCGGATAATCCCCGTTTTTCAGGTAATGATTCCCAACTGAGATATTCGTGCGTATATCGTAGGGATCGCGCCTTAACACTTCCCGGTAATAATCCATGGCCTCATACCTTGGATTGTAAAATTGCTCGATCCGCTTGCCGGTCAGATAAACCTCTTCAATGGTCTTGATCTCTTCCGGCTGCAAAGGAGGCTCCACCACAGGCGGGAGCTCTTCTACCTTTTCCCTTTCCACAGGCTGATAAGATAGCAGCACCTCACCGGTAGCCGTGTTGATCATCTCAGTATACAGGTCGGTAAAGGTATAAGGGCCATCGATGGCCACCTCCCGGGTAAAGGCTTCTTCAGGGGAAATCTCTGTGTCTTTCTCAAGCAGTACCCGGTCGCCATCCCGCAGGATGATCCTGGCGTTTTCAACTTTTTCTGTAGAATAATATCCCAGGAAGACCCGGTTGTCGTCCTTTTGTTCCAGGTTAACCGCCCCGTAAAGGTTTGCATTCACAAAACCACCGATATCCTTTACCGGGTACCAGTAATGCTTCCAGGTTTTGGTCTCATACGGTTTTATCCAGGAATAGTCGGGCTGATTGTCGGAATACGCCCCTACCATCAGTTCCACATAGGGCCCGGCATTCTCCGTCAGACGGGCTTCCGTAGCCTGGCCCCTTGGTCCGGATCCCCACTCCCAGAGCTTGGCTCCTTTCACGATATTATGGTCACCGATATGGACCGTGCCGGTTTCTTTTCCATGGTCATAACCTCCCATGAAGTTTTCCTGCAGGTCGTGGGTGAAGAATGAATTGTTGAGTTTCACATTCTTCCACCAGCTCACATCCACCCCTTCGGTAAAATCGCGTCCCCGGTATACTTCCGTGGAAATGGGCCACCGGGTGAAGCTGTTCTTGGCATGGAAGGTGGCCACATTCACGCTTGGAGGGAAAATGGTCTGGTAATTTTCATTGGTATGAGTAGCCACATTGGCCCAGTACAGGAAACTGTGGGTATGGGGTGTGGGATTATGAACGGTGACTTCCGCCTCGAACCAGGATTTAGCGGGATGGAGTGTGATGGCGATCGACCACCGCATGCGATGGCGGGGTTCTGTTTCACCAATATAAACGGTCTTGCTGCCGTCCGGATTTTCCCTGGTGGTATAATCCACGGGAAGATAGGTGGAAGCCCGGTGGTGATGAAAAACACACCACTCGATGCCGCCGGAAACCCAGGCGCCGGTCATCCCGATGTTGGCCGGTTTGACCACATCGTTTTTATAGATAAAATTATAATCGCTGGTCTTATCCTCGGCATAATAAAGCTTGCCTCCTATTTCCGGTGTCACGCAAAGCCTGATATATTCATTTTCAAGGAATACCGCCTTCCAGTCATGACTGACCTTTTCATCCGACATCTGATCGTTCAGCTTGAGCGGATAAATATATTTCGAGGCGCCCTGATAGCTTTCATTGGTGAAAAAGATGGGGGCTTTTTCAGGGGGTTTCAACGGATAGGTCGGTAGCGTCCATTCCTCTTCCGTCAGCCTGACCTGCGCCCATAGGGTGTTTCCCCAAATAAATATTAAAAGCATCAGCAGGGTCGGCGTTTTTATCCGGTTCATAGCATATCTGTACATAATATCATTAAGTTTGAATAACGAATTTGTTCATTGGAAATGATTAATCACCTGCAGACGGGTAAATCATTGCCCGAATTCTTATTATTGCTCTGACTTCCCGCTTGTCTTTTCTTCAGGATGAAAATCCTCCCGTTAAAAATCGACATTAAATAAAAATTCCCGGTTTAAAAATAGAAATAAATACAGAAAGTTGAAATACCATAGAATGGGTATGTGAAATAATATCCGGACTGAACTTCCGATGCCACAGAATAAAAGCAACTCTTTATATTATTTTCACCATTGGGCCTGGGAATTAGGCAATCCCGGCCTTTATCAATATAAGCAAGATAAACACCTGTGAAGGGAAAACTGACCGTCCTGATGAAAAAAAACATAATTGACCGGATTTAAGAACATGATAAATCGTCAATAATGGCCATGTTAAATCTTTATTGCCTGGTGATCCTGTTATCGATACGAAGACCGGTTTTCCCTAAACAGTTTGCCGGAAATCGGGAGCTGATCACTAATCCTGAACATGATGGAGATAAGGAATCAGAAAAGAATTGGAGGGAATATCTTCCGGATCCGTTTCAAAAATCAAATGGACAATGAGGCTGTCACCGGAATACCGGAAAACCGAAAAATCTGCAATATTGACAGGGTTACCGATATTCGAAACTTTAAATTCTTCCAGGTAATGGTCCACAACGGAAGCCAGGATAGTATTTTCTTCATCCGGAAGCGTATCTTTTTGTGTTGCCGGCATTAACACGAACTTCTTTTCCTTCATTGATATGAGTAATTTTTCAACCCGGGGATTTATCTTAACGATGGAATCGTAAAATCCGCATCCTCTAAGTTCCAGCCTGAGGACAGACATTTCGCTGTGAAACTCAAATTCATTTTTTACCGGTGTCTTGCCCAGGAATTTATCCCTCCCTGAAATAATATAAACACGGACTCCCTCAGGGATTGAATTAACCCCGATTATTCATAAACCATTCTCAAAATAAACCGTTTTTACTATT
>CAZIXF010000064.1:0-26447 GCA_964543195.1 uncultured Roseivirgaceae bacterium | reverse complement strand
TACTGTCACCGTGAATTACACGGGTATCTCTTGCCGGTCCGTCACAGGCCGTCAAACCCCATATATTTTCGCCATATCCCTCGAATCTCCGGGGATTATCCATACAATATGACCGGTTGCTCAGGGTTGCCCGTCTTGAATTTTCAAAATAATCGATGCCCCTCTCCTGCATATAGGGGTCGTAAATTCCTCTGAAATCGATAAACATATGGGAATATTGATGACCGAAAAGAGGGGTGAAGTTTAGATGTTTGTACCCTTTAAAATCCCTCCACTTGTATGTATTGCACCACGCTTCCCAGGAATCGTCGGAAATGGGATGAGTAGGGGAGCCCATAGCCATGATGATCAGGATCATGGCCTCGTTGTATCCAGTCCACCTGGCTTCTATGAATCCTCGTTCCGGGCGCCATCCCATCGACATGGTTTTTCTGTTTTCCATGGCCCAATCCCACTCTGCCCTGAGATATAATGAGTCCGCGAGCTGCCGGATCCTTGTTTCTGTGGCATTATCCATATCGAAATATGACTGACAGGTTAGGATACCGGCCATTAATAATCCGGTATCGATAGTGGAAAGTTCCACATTCCTGTACCGGGTACCACTGCCATAGTTCAGGAAATGATAATAAAAACCCCGGTAACCCGTAACGCCTGCAGAATCAGGCCCCTGTTTTGAATTCCAGAGCCAGTTAAATGTATTCAGCACGCGTTCGGCTCCCTGCTCCCGCGTTATATAATCATTTTCGATACCGATTAAATAGGTCGGCAGACCAAATCCCGTGGCTGCAATACTGGAAAAGCGGACAGTGGGATGCCGGTCAGGGATCTGCCAGGTTGAGGAGTCTGCAAGTTCCCAGAAAAAATTAAAAGTACGTTTTTTCAAATCTTCAAGAAAAATTTCCTGTGCTCTGTCATCCGTAGCCTGTTTCTCAACCCTTTCACAAGATAATACGCCCATCGACAACAGGCCAGCGATGATCCAGGATAATTTCCACATATACTTATTGATTATTAATCTATTAATCATTTATGTCTTTTTATGATAATATTATAAGTCCATAGAATAAAAAATATGCAATATTTCGATCTTACAAAGTATTAAACTTAATAATTATATTTTACCGGGGAAACTTTTTTAACTCAACTTGATTACTTCACCTGTTTGGAAAAGAAATTTAGACTACATCATTACCACATCATATGAATAATCTTTCATTTTAATAAACGGGAAAATGGATTGGATCAGATAAGGGAAGGATTACCAGTAAATGTAAAAGTTTTTGGTCATATTCCATTTAATAATGGATTGGTTAAGGTGTATCAGAAAGTAAGGAGAAAATCAATAAGGTTGTCTTCCGGATGCAGATTCAATCTTTTTCGCAGGCGGTAGCGTTTAATTTCGACACCTCTTACTGAAATATTCAACAACGGGGCTATCTCTTTAGAACTGAGGTTCATACGCAGGTAGGCACATAACCGGAGATCATTTGGTGTAAGTTCGGGATATCCGGTTTTCAATCGCTTGAAAAAATCCTGGTTTGCCTGATCAAAATGGACTTCAAATTCTCTCCAGTCTTCTCCTGAAGATATCTGATTATCAATCAGACGTAAAAATTTCTGGAGTTTTTTTGTGGCTCCCGGATCATCGAATCCGGATTTCAGTTCAATCAATTCATTTTTTAATTTAGTCAAAAACTCATTTTTTTGTATTATGGTCATGGCCCGGTTAGCCAACTGAACATTCTGGTGCTTAAGCTCTGAACTCAGTTTTTCATTTTTGAGCTTTATGTATTTCTGTTCAGCCTGAATCCTTTCCTTTTCCCTTTTTTCTTTTTCAATGGCAGTCAACCTTCTTGTTTGCTTTTTTAATCTTCGGATGAAAAGGATTCTCAACAGAACACCCCCGGATAACACCAGGAATATATAAAAGAATTTTGCCGGAGCAGAGGCATATACGGGTGGTTTGATATCGAATGGATAGTTGATCACTTCACTTTCGGTACAACGGATATTTCTGGTCTTTACTTTAAAAATATATTCCCCGTAGGGCAAACGGGTGTAATCAACCGTAGACTGCACTGACCAGTCGTTCCAGGATTCTTCCAAACCATCAAGAAAATAACTGAACTCCGGTTGTGGAATACGCTGATCGGTGGATAATTTAAACTGGATGTTTCTGAACTGATGTGCGATCTCCATAGTTTCGGACCTTGATTTCAGCGTAAGGAAACGGCTTTTACCCTGGTTATTGAGTATTTTGATTTCATGCAACCCTGCCCGGGGCGGGGGATAATTCTTTGCGATCCGGTTTTTGTGAAATATGCCGAAACCATTATCGAGACAGAAAAGATTGAGACTGTCGTTCAGCACGACTATTTCCGGAAAATTGGATGAAAGATAAGCCTCATGCTGGCCAAGATTGTACTCGAAGATCTTTTGTATTAAAAAATTGTCGATCAGGAACAATCCTACCTTATCTTCCAGGATGAACCAATACTGATTTTTCCCCACCGGGATAATCCTTTGAGCATTGCTGTATTCACTCAATTGTGCATTGAGTTGCTGATAATTAATAACTGTGTCCCTCAGGTCATCATAGGTATAAATACCCATTCCGGTACTTATAACGATACGGTTTTCGAGTTTTGAAACAAATAATTTGCGCTCAGTGGGCAACCCCTGGTTCCTGCCTACATATTCCACAGAATTAACCGAATCCAGATCATTATTCAGCCGGAGCTTAAAAATGCCTTTTATGGCGTGATTCCCCCATACATTACCTAAATAATCAATTTCAAAATGGGTGATCGGCTCCAGGAAACCACGAACGGTACGACTGAATCTCCACCCATTTTCCGATTGTTCATAAATGACCAGCGGGCTATAAGTGCTTTGCAGGAGATATAGCTGATTGCCGGACTCTATTTTTTCCAGTTGATAACCACCATTAAAATCAGAAATTTTGGTTAATTTGGAACCGGAGACTTTATATGTTCCGTTACTATGACCGCATAACAGCTCACCATCAAAAATCTTCAGATTTCTTACCTGTCCCTGGGAACCTTGGATAAGTTCCGGGCAACAATAACCGGTAACCGGATCATTATAATACATATATAGCCCACGATTGGTACCGATAAAAAGACGGTCTTCAAATAATGAGGCACTGAATACGGTACCAATTCGGCCCGACTCATCGAAATAAAAGTCAAGATCACTATCCATCTTGACATAATCGATCCCGTTATCCAGACCAACCCAGAAATTATTTCCACCGTCAGGTTCCAGCGCCAGCACGGTATTGTTCTGTAATAAATTATTGGTGTTCAAATGCTGCAGAAGCCTCCCGGATTGATCAAAAATGTAAATACCATCGACAATGGTTCCAATAACATAATAATCCTTTGTTTTAATTCCCTTGTTGATCTCTGCATTTCTTATTTCAATATTCCGGCTGTTTGTCCAGGGATGAATTTGATCCCCGTCATATATAAATAATCCATTGTTGGCCGCACCTAGAAGGAATTCATCTTTTCCATAGGGCAGGACTACCTTTATTTCATCATTTGACAGAAACTGACTTGATGGGATATATCTCAGTTGGGTGCCGGTCAACTCATATAGTCCATGATCAACCCCATGTATGAATAAGCGGTCGTTTGCCTTTTGAAGGAGTACAATAGAGAAACCAGGATGGATCCTGTCGACCGTAACCCCGTCGTAAATAAAAATAGACCGGAAGGACTGGAAATATATTTTTCCTTTATGCGGTATGATCCTCCAGATCTCGTCATTGTGAAAAACATCCCTTTCCAGGGAATCGCTCAATGAAATATAGGTTAATTTACCATTGAGGTTTTTTTTCCAGAAACCAAATTCTTCAAATGCCCCCACGTAAATCATACTGTCATTTAGGGCGGATACCGAACGGACTATCAGTTCCTCAGGCATCTTTTTTAATGTCCAGTCGGCTCCGTTGAAGATTAACAGACCCTGATTATTCCCTGCATAAACCTGTTTGCCGGGGGCTACTGAAACAGACCAGTTCTGGTAATCGGCCTGATATTCTCTGGTATCATGATTAATCACAAAAGGCCTGACAGCGGGCTGGGAATATACGCCGGTCAATAATTCCGACAGGAATATGAGTGTGAATATGAATTCCCTGAGTTTCATTTATCCGATAGAATATGACCACATATCTTAATGTAAAGATAAAATATTTGTAGTAAGCCTCCAGAAATTTATCGGGTTTGAAAAAAGGCAAAGAAAAATCGACAGGCTAGTTAATCTCCGGATAAAGATTTATTTTTTCCTCTTTTTTTCAGGTGGATTGATCTTTTCGACTACCTTGTTGATGTCTTTAAGGCATTTTCCAATGTCTTTCTGTGTCGATCCGGAAACTTTTTGTATATCCAGCATGGCCGCCACATAATTATCGTTTATATTTTTCATTTTTTCATACACCTGGTCGCCCGTGTTTTTCTCCAGGTTCATAATATAATCCTTTAAACCATAGCTCATCAATTGATCCCTGTAGAGGTTGCTGTGGTGGCCGGCCGGAATATAAAGCAAAGGGATCTTTGACTGGATAGAAAAATAGGAAATCAGATGTGACATACTCAATATGATCCTTGCCTTTTCACAGAAGGAGGAGGCCATATCAGGTGCTAATGGCCATTCCACAAGATGGATATTTTCTGCTATGGTTTCAGGCATATCATCGATCAGTTCTCTAGCCGGATCCACCTCTCCGGCGCTATCAGGCAATATGACCACTTTTTTACCCTGATCGGTGATCCAGGACTGTATGATGGATTTAACAGATCCGAAGATTTTTTTCTTTTCCTCTTCCGACAATCCCCGGAATCTGGTCGATACCAGGAGGTATTTTCTCTGGTAAATCATATTGTTCGCCAGGTAATTCCTGACTAAGGTCTCGTTTTTGAAATCAAAAGCCAGCAACGGTTCAGGAGACTGATCCAGGTCATTAATTTTTATCTTTTTGTTCTTGAGCATATCCCCTGTTTCAGGCAGGCTATAATACCCCAGAACGGCATCCGACATGATTTCCCTGAACTCATTCAGGGCTACATCAGGAATTTTTCCGGTACCATATATTACATAAGGAAGACCTTTTTTTCTGCAATATTGCAATGAACGTGTTTCAATAGCATCCGGCATATTACCGGTCCAGTTTATGGAAGTCTGCGTACCCTTGTAGTACAACAGCAGATCGGCTTCTTCCAATGCAGTCTCCAGTTCCCCGGAATCCGGGATCCCCTCATCATCAATCCCGCCCCTGATTATATTCACCCGGGTAAAAAACCTGTTCAATAAAGCTTCGATATTTTCATTGATCTCCTCGGCCCAGAGATAAACTTCGGTATTGGGTATATATCTCACGATCAGTTTGCATATGACCGGAATGCTGGCCGCATCCCCGATATTATCCGTGCTCCATCCTGACCGTAATATTACTTTATTTATTTTCCTTTGCCGGATATTAAAGCTGAGCGGATTGATAAACGGGCTAATTGCCAGCAAACCGGCTGATTTTTTGATAAACTGCCTTCTTCGGGGATTCTCCATACTCAAATAAAAACAATTATTAATTATAAATTTCCCGTAAAAATAAACGATAATCCTCTAATAATATTGATACGTGAAGCACTTCCTTTAGTTTAAATTAAAAACCCACGTCCTTAGGGCGTGGCCATGTTCTTGCGGGGCTTTGCCCGAAAGGCGTGTGCGCCTGAAAAAAATTTGCGGTGCAAGGCAAAAATCGGGGTTAATGCCACTTCCTTTGGTGGTGGATAGTCCGATTTTAGCAAATTTTTTACTACCGACTGATAGTGCCCTCCGATAATACCACTGAGAGTATCCTCCGATAATACCCAATGGATTAATCACTCAACCCGGATCTCGGCAATATGGGTGCCAATTCCTTCCACCTCGAATACCGCATAATCGGAATTTTCAACATGTTCCAGATCATAACGGCAGATCTCCCTGTCGCAATACACGCCCTTCAGGATTTTGTCCTTCGGGATGAGGACCTTTACTACAGTGTTCTCGCTGTTTCCGGTAAATTCGACAAGCATCTTATTTTCTTTTTCAAGGTAACGGTACTTATAGGATACATATCCGCCGGAAGCTTCGTATTTCGCGGTGGCTTTCACATCCCTTTTGCCGGCTGCCTCCCATCTTGGAGCGATAACGGCCTTATTGAAAGCCACACCACCGTCCTGTATGCCGACAAGGCCCTCCACCAGGCCATATACGACATGTGCCGATGCCCAGTGATCCGGTATGGTGGATTCAATATCAGGCATGAAAAAAACGGGATGATCACTCAGGGTGAGTCCGAAAACGGCCCATTTTATTCCTTTGTCTTCATTTTTAAGTACAATATTCTTAATGGCTTTCTCCGGATAGGGATTATTCAATCCAAACGCGGATAGTCCCACATCCTTTACTTCGGTGGAAGGGCCCCGCCACCAGATCACAGCAGTTGGGATTCTTCCCCGGGTCTCTTTAAGTTCAGGATACCACCAGTGGGAAAAATCTCCCGAACCGGAATTAGCCGAACTTACATAATGATGATGAATGGAGTCATCTTCATAAGTTATTTTAACGCTTCCTGCCACAGGGTTGCTGGTAGCGGTATGCAGTAAATACAGGGACGCATGTTTGCCCTCAACCGGGATGATCACTTTTTCAGTGAACCTTGTGTCGCCTGAAAGCACCAGGCAGGTTTTTTTGTTGTTGATTTCCGGGTCGATCAACTCGAACGGGATCTCATGGAAATTCCTTCTGCCTGCAGGCAGGTTCCTGAAATCATCTTTTCCGGAGCCGATCCAGCCCGGAACACTACCCTTATTACCTGCTGTTTTCGAAGTATTCATATAATCCTTCATGTCGATGATGGTAAAATTCCTTTCCGGATACGCGGGCATGGCTCCACGATAACATCCTTTCAGGCAATTATCCTTCAGTTGAGCAAGCTGGTACAACCTTCTCAGGATACTCACACCATATTCCTCGAATCCATGTTCAAAAGCCCCGCGGGCAAGTTCACCAGCCACGATGGGAGTGACCCCGCCATTCATATACTGCCACTGAGGCCGGCCGAATTTCTCTGCGCCAAAAGGAGGATAAATGGTATACCATTCTCCCGGTGAACTATCCGGCATTTTCTCCCGGATCGCCTGGTATTGTCGAATGATGGAAACGCATTTGTTATGCTCCAGGCCCCGGTTCAATGACAGGGCATTGGATAAGGAAACCTGTTCCGACTGTTCTACCCCCAGGTCCCTGTCGATATCCGGATCTTCCGGGATATGGTGCAGATAATAATCACCCTGCCAGGCCAGTTTATCGATCCTGGTCCGGATGTCAGTACCCAGTTTCTTTATTCTGTCCGCTTCATCATTTTTTTCAAGATGAATGAGCATTTCACTCAGCTGATGACAGGCATTCGAAAAAGCGATATTATCGCCGAAATGAATACCTGTCCTTGTTTTTCCCAGGATATAACCCATGATGTCGCCACCACTGATCTGCGCATCTTCCCTGGGTTGGAAATCCCAGATATCTACCGTAAAGGGCCTGCGCAGCAACCGAAACTTATCCGACCAGTAATAGGGGGAGTTAATGGTGAAATCCACCGCCTTTACTGCCTTGTCGATATGTTTGTTAAGCCAGATATCGTCACCCAGTGCTTTCCAGGTATAATAAAGTCCTTCTATGAATGTATACTGGCCTATATTTTCCACAGGTACTTTCACAAACAGGCAGGAGGAGAGGGGATCTTCGGGACGGTATACAAAGTCTCCGTAATTAAAGCGGTATTCCCAGTAGCTCTGATGTTCGGTATAGGGATGTTTATAATTGTCGAATATCATTCCATCTTCCCGCTGGCCGTCACCATAGAGATCCATGCCTCCCTCTATATCCGGGATGAAATATTTCATGCCCCTGGTAACCGCATACATGGTATCCTGGAACCATCCTGAATAATGCTTATAATATTTTTCATTATACCGCACGCTGTTGCCCATTCCCGACCGCGTCTTGAATATCGACCAATGCAACATGTCCAATATTTTGCTGAATTCTCCGTCATCATCCTTAAGACTTGTTTTACAGTTGACCGGAAAGGTGAGCTGGTCCATCAGGTTGTCTCTATGGTCGAATAACTGAATGGTGTGATATCCCAGGTATCCACCCGCATCAAAATTCAGGCGGCCCCTGACCGCATTCTGGTGATACCGGTTTCCGCGGCCGTCGAATACCTTTACCATACCTCTATCCAGTTCATCGATCATGAGATTAACACGCTCCAGAGGCTGGTAATAACGTGAGTTCCCGGGAGGGGTCACTGTAAGGTATTTTCCCTTAATGGGCTCATCAAATGACTGTTCGGCATCATGAAGCAAGTGATAGGTACCTGTCACGGGAATGGTGCCCAGTAACGAGGCTTTTTTAAGAAATTTACGTCGGGAAGATTTCATGGGTCAATGCGTAAAAAACTGTTGTTCTATTCCTGTAATTCAATTTATCATTTAAATTTATCCGGAAAAAATAAAATCTTATCTTCTGAACAAATTTATATAGAAAAATAACTGTCTGATGAAACGAAACCATATTATCTCAGTTTTTACTGCCTGTCAGATCAGTATTAATATGCTTAATGCCCGGCACAGGAAGGAATTCATTTGAAAAGCCGGGATTAAAGTGATATAGGGGGACGGTTCCAACCTGTTGGGTTCAGCTACAGATCGTACGTTATCGCCGTTTTGTCCTGAAACCCACGCGTACTCACTTAAACCACCCTGGTATAATTCATAACAACCATATTGCAAGCTAATCCAAAAATGCCAGTGGAATGATGGTTCTTTTTCGAACACTACGAGGCAGACCGGAAAGATCGGTCAGCGGGCGTCTCATTTTTTTTAAGGTATTGGAGTAATCGCATAAGGGGTGAGTATACCAGGATTAAAATTTATCCGAAAATTAAGGAAGAATGGCCCGTATATTAACAAAAGTCCTATTTCATAATTATTTTTACGTGATCCTATTATTAGTAAAATATTTTTTATAGCTTATATTTTTAAGTATGAAAATTACATCCGAACAAATTGCAGGTCATAACCAGCATTACAGGAAAGCCCATCAGGAATCTTTTAATTCACTGGGCAATCACCTCATAAAAAAAGAAGTTGAAGCAGAAGATGTTGTCCGTAAACTGAAAGATTTTCAGGTGGCTATCCCATCCTGGGCGCTGGGTACCGGCGGAACGCGTTTCGGAAGATTTCCGGAAGGAGGGGAGCCAAGAAACCTTGAGGAAAAGATACAGGATGTAGGTCTATTGCATGCTATCAACCGTTCCAGTGGCGCCATTTCCCTGCACATTCCCTGGGATATACCGGAAAATTACAATGATGTGCTTAATCTTGCCGGTGAATTCGGGCTTAAGTTTGATGCGGTCAACTCCAATACCTTTCAGGACCAGGAAGATCAGCAATTTTCCTATAAATTCGGATCTTTATCTCATACCGATCCGGCAGTGAGAAAGCAGGCTGTTGAACATAATAAGGAAGTGATCGATCACGGGATAAAACTGGGATCGGAATCCATCACCGTCTGGCTTGCCGATGGAAGCAACTTCCCCGGGCAGATGAACTTCAGAAAAGCGTATCAGAATACGCAGGAGTCACTTGCCGAAATTCACGAACATCTGCCTGAAAACTGGAAGATGTTTATCGAATACAAACCATTTGAGCCCAATTTTTACTCGATGGTGATCCCTGACTGGGGAACGTCCTTTTTGCTGGCTACCGATGTGGGACCCAAAGCGTTGAGCCTGGTCGACCTCGGGCATCATCTGCCCAATGCCAATATTGAACAGATCGTGGCTATACTGATGATGAAGCAAAAGCTGGGTGGATTTCATTTCAACGATTCCAAATATGCGGATGACGATCTCACGGTGGGGGCAATAAAGCCGTACCAGTTGTTCCTGATTTTCAATGAGCTGGTGGATGGCATGGAAAATGATTATCCCGAACTGGGATGGATGATCGATGCCAGCCATAATGTAAAGGATCCCCTGGAGGATCTGCTCCAGTCTGTAGAAGCCATTAACATCGCTTATGCCCAGGCCATGATCATAGACAGGGAAAAGCTGGAAGAAAGCAGGCAGAATAATGATGTGGTGATGGCCCAGGAAATTCTTCAGGATGCCTACCGTACTGATGTAAGGCCTTTGCTGGCAGAAGCCAGATTAAGAAACGGGGCGGCATTGAGGCCCCTGGGCCTGTTCAGGGATCTCAAGGTCAGGGAACAACTCAAAAGGGAAAGAGGACTTAAAACCATAGCTACGGGATTATAAATAAAAGCATATGCAATCTGTTGTTGCTGTTTTTGACATTGGAAAAACCAATAAAAAATTCATTCTCCTTAACCGGGATTATCAGTTGGTTCATCAGGATATAAGCGCTTTCAAGGAGGTGCCCGATGATGATGGTTTCCCTTCGGAAAATCTGGAAGACCTCGCCCGTTGGATCAAGGTGACATTCAGGGAGGCCATTAAAATGCCCCAGTATAATATTGAAGCGGTAAATTTTACCACGTATGGAGCCGGCCTGGTGCATCTTGCCGATAATGGAAAGCCGGTCGGCCCTTTGTATAATTATCTTAAACCCTATCCAAAAGACCTGCTGGATGAGTTTCTTCAAAAATACGGATATAAGGATAAATTCGCCCAGCAGACAGCCTCTCCGGTTTTTGGTTTCCTGAACTCAGGGCTGCAATTATACTGGATCAAATACCGGAAACCTGAATTGTTCAATAAAATAAAATATACCCTGCATTTTCCCCAATATCTTTCGTACCTGTATACCGGGAAAACCTATTCGGAGATCACTAACCTGGGTTGTCATAGTTCCTTATGGGATTTTGAAAAAGAACATCCTCATGACTGGGTGTATAGTGAGAAGTTGATGGGGCTTTTTCCACCACTGGTCAATACCTTCAATATCGAAAAAATACGTTTCAAGACCCGGTTGATCTCATGCGGTATCGGGGTACATGATTCGTCGGCAGCCCTTATCCCGTACCAGTTGTTATTTGAAGATCCTTTCATACTTACCATTACCGGAACCTGGAATGTAAGCTTCAACCCGTTTACAGAAGAAAATCTGACGCCTGTGGAGCTTTCCCGCGATTGCCTCAATTATATCAACTACAAAAACAAACCGGTTAGGGCATCGCGGATCTATCTGGGTAAGGAACATTATTACCAGGCTAACCGGATAGCAAAATATTTCCATAAGACTGACGGATATTTTAAAACGGTCAAGTTCGATATGGAACTGGTTAAAAACCTTGTTCAGGAAAATAACCGGTATAAGAAATTCTATCCTGAAATGATGGAGGGGACGGGACCGTATCCGGATAAATTTCTCCAGCGGGCCGACCTGAAACTATTTGAAAATTTCGAGGAGGCCTATCATCAGATGGTACTTGACCTTGCTTTTATGCAATCAGAGTCGATAAAGCTGGCCAGGGGAAAAACAAAAGTGAAGAAGCTGTTTCTGGCAGGCAGATTCTGTGAAAACGATATTTTTCTGCGTCTTTTAGCCAGCCTGATGCCGGACTGGGAGATCCACACCCCTCTGAACCCTACCGTTACCCCGCTTGGAGCGGCCATCACCATGCATTCGGCATGGAATATCGATAAGGATCTGGAAGATATACTGAAGTTCCGGAAAATAGAGCCGGCACCGGGATTGAAAATTTCCGGTTATTCAGCATTTTAACCCGATATTCATAAATTTTTCGCCTTTTGGCTTACGCTGACTCCTTGTGTGCCCAGCCCATGAGACAGTTTTTTTTAAAATATTCCGGGATGTCAACAAATATTTTTAGCATTAACCGACAGAATTTATATTTTTGGGAAGATTTTTTTAAGCTATCCATATGGGAAAAAGAAACAGATTAGTTGCCCGGCTGGATTCCATCGAAGAATTTGAGCAGCGGCCGGTTCCGGAGTCGAAGTTAAAGGGAATAAAAAGCTTTATTGGAATGTATGCCGGGGAGCATACGGCCGGTACGGAGTTTGTGATCGGTCCGCTTTTTGTGGCTCACGGGGCCAGTGCCGGAGCCATCGTTATTGGTCTTTTGTTGGGAAATGTGCTTGCCGTATTGAGCTGGGCTCTTCTGACTGCTCCCATATCCACAAAATATCGTCTCACCCTTTATTATCATCTTGAAAAGATCTGTGGTTACCGGCTGGTATCCATTTATAACATTGTAAACGGGCTGATGTTTTGTTTCCTGGCCGGCTCGATGATCGCCGTATCGGCTACTGCGGTGGGTATACCTTTTGATATAACCATGCCTACCCTGCAGGACTGGTTGCCTGCCAGTATCGGCTGGATTGTTACTGTTCTAGGAGTAGGTATAGTGATCACAGTGATCGCCATCCTGGGATATGAACAGGTATCAAAATTCGCCAACATGGCTTCCCCCTGGATGATCCTGATCTTCCTGGCATCGGCTTTTGCCGTTATGCCCGAACTGGGTATCTCCTCCTTCGGGAATTTCTGGGAAGTGGCCGATACAAAGATATGGACTGGCATACCCCTGGCCGGACAAAGTCAGTTCACCATATGGCACACCACCTTTTTCGCCTGGTTTGCCAATATGGCCATGCACATCGGTATGGCTGATCTTTCCATTTTCAGGTATGCCCGCAAATGGCAATACGGATTTTCTTCGGCTACGGGTATGTTCCTGGGCCATTATATGGCCTGGATGGCTTCGGGGATACTATATGCTTATTTTCTGACTAAATACGGTACCGGTGGCGAGTTTGCACCCGGTAAGATCGCCTATGAAGCAGCCGGGCTGGCGGGTGCGATCTGCGTAGTCATTGCCGGATGGACCACGGCAAATCCTACCTTGTACCGGGCAGGTCTTGCTTTTCAGTCGATCAATCCCAAATGGAAACGCTGGAAAGTGACGCTTATCACCGGACTTGTTACCAGTATTGCTGCTTTTTTCCCTGCATTGGTGATGCGGTTGCTTGACTTTGTGGCTATCTACGGATTTGTACTGATGCCTATGGGCGCCGTAATTTTCATTGATGCCTATTTCATGAAAAAACTGGGATTGCAACAGTTTTATGCCGAAAAAGCCAATAAGAAATTCAACTGGGCGGCGGGTATAGCCTGGTTTTTAACCCTCTTCACCGGTTTGATATTCTTCCTGTTCTTTAATGTGGAAGTGTACTTTCTTGGATTGCCCGGTTGGTTTATTGCCTCTGCCGTTTATCTGGCAATGAGCTATCTTATACAGAAAAGAAATCTGGAAATCACCTGAACGATAAAATTATGAAAACCATATTAATGATATTATCCTACATTGGTCTGGGACTTACCATTATTCCTTCCGTACTGGTGCTGACCGGATCACTTTCGATGGAAATGAATAAAACCCTGATGATGGCCGGCACCATTCTCTGGTTTGCCACGGTTCCTTTCTGGATGAACAAAAAGAGTGCCCTGGAATAAAGAATAAACTGTCTGAACTATCTCGAAGAACGGTTAGCGCTGGTGCTGAGCCTGGATTCCAGGTCCATGATCTTATTACGTTCGGTCTGTAATTCCCTTCCCATTTTTACCTTGTAATCAAGGTATTTCTTTCTCACGGCTTCGATCTCCTCAAGGAGCTTATTATGTTCATGATGGATTTTGTTATACAGCCTTTTGCTTCGGGTATGGCTTCCATATCCAAGAAATGCCAGGATTGCAAGACCACCGATCATACTCCATACAAAAATATGATATACCGACTCTGAAAAAGGTATACCGATAAAACTTATGCTGTCAGCTTCCGCTCTGCTTTCATCCAGTGCCTGTTCAAGCTCATTTATTCGCTGGCCAAGGCTGTCGATGCGATTATTGAGATTTCCTATTTCCTGACGACTTTGACTGATTTTTTCCTTGTATGCCTGGAGAGAATCTTCCACATTGTTCCAGAATGAATTAATGGCAGTGGTTTTAAAAACCTTATATTCATTGTACGTTTCAGCCTTATTATACATGGACCGGTATTTATTATGTAAGGAATGATCATCTGCCTGCTGGGCAGACGCGTGATGGGCCAAAAAGAACATAGAAATTATAAATAAGACGGTCAGGTATTTCATGATATTTCCTTTGATATTAAAAGTTAGTACAATAGTATTTTGTCACCGGTTTAATTCAGTGCCTAAACAGGAAAAATGCATCAATTATCCTCTTTGGAGGATCATAATGCATGCTAATTAAAGTTACTTTAAATTAAGTATACGGATGGCAATTCAAACTTAATGGTTTTACTTATCAACGACAAAAAAGCGGCAATTATTTTTTGCATTTTCAATTTATGGATATAATAACCTGATTTTTCGCTGCATACCATTTTGAGGCAGGTAACAGGTTATTTTTCCGCTGAAATTTTTCGCCTGTAGTTTTCAACTTCCCAGTCTTCGATAAATTGTATCTCTTCTTCAGCCATGAATTTCGGGCCACCGAAAAAATTCGAGTAAAATGAGATTTTCATGGCATCCTCGAACACATCAAGTAATAATCCGGCCATCTTTTTATTGTTTTCCACGGCAATTATCGGTCCCTTTTCAACCAGTACAATTTTCGGATCATAACCGTACCGTTGACGAAATGTTCCCAGAAAATTTTCAATGGCAGCGCGGCTTACGGTCTGGTCCTCTTCGACAGGGATTACCAGTGGGTGGGCTTTGCAGTATACAATATGGTCCGGAATAAAGGGTTTGTCAATTCTGGAAATGGAGTTACCGTCTTTTGTGAAATGGGCTACAAGTGTATCAAACCGGTATTGAAAATTCAGGTTACCTTCCAGTAAATCATCAAGGATCGAAATGATCTCGTTGATCGCACCCTGAAATTCAATGGGTTCAATTTTAATGATCTCCTGAACCCGCAAAAGGATCTTTTCTTCCAGGTAACGATATATCTCATCGATCCTTCCGGTTGAATCAGCTCCTACAAATACCCCGTGATTTTGTAATAAAATGATTTCCGGATCTTTTCCCTGCTTATTCCTGTAGTCTTCTATGATACCTTTCACCGTTTTGGAAAGAATGTATCCCGGATCTACATAGGGAACGAAGACTGCCTCATCAACAAACAGGTCCCTGGAAATTTCGCCGGCATTTTTACTGCATAAAAGAGAATTCACCAGATAAGGATGGGTATGCACTATGAATTTGTGACTGATCATATCATGCAGCGATGCTTCCACTGAAGGCCTGAGGCCTGATTGCGGGTCTGTTCTGCAGTTCATCAGATCCTCTTTAACTGCGGCTTCACGTTCGTGTGGATCATCCGGATAGCGTTTTTCCATGATAGTGGCCATTTCTTTCCTGTCGAGACTGACAAACCCCCCTTCCTGTATATCCGCCAGGGAATATCCGCTGGCTTTAACGTAAAGGCTGTCCTTATCCTTATAAGAGGTGTTTCCTCCTCCTCCAAGTGTGTAATCTTTATTTTTACCGTATTTCTGCGATATGTCTATCAGATGTTTTATTTCTTTTTTCATAGATATTAAAAATATTAATTTTCCAGTTCATTATTTGAGTTACAGTCGATCAGTACGTATTGTCCCGAAGGGGCTCGATGCTGATCAATGATTTGAAAAAGAACCTGTGCGTTAAAATTAATAAAAACTGAATTAAGATTACGGAGATAATATTGATTTGTTTGGATCGAAAATATTTATCTTCACAGTGTGTAATAAAAAAGGACCGGATAGAATTTTTCTAACTTAATTCAGGATTTAATCAGAATTGGTCTTTACCTTTAATTTTAAAATGTGGTGATTTTTTTAAAACCAATATGTTAAGATCTCTCATGAATTCAAACCAAGCAAAACATGTGTTCATGTGTGACCTGAAAGATGATCCGGATCTCATTGAAGAATATAAAGCCTACCACAAAAAGGTTTGGCCTGAGATAATTGACCTGCTTCGGAAAAAGGGCGTGAAACAGATGGAAATTTACCTTAAAGGCACCCGTATGTTTATGATCATGGAAGTTAACAGTGATTTCAGCTTTGAAAAAGCGGCAAAAATTGATTCCGATAACCCTGTTGAGGAAAAATGGCAGCAGCTTATGTGGAAATATCAACAAGCCCCTCCCGGCGCCAAAGAAGGGGAGAAATGGATCCCCATGGAAAAAATCTTCGACCTTATGGAGTATAGCTAGATAGATTATGAATGTAAGGAACATAAACATCTTTTCACGTCTGCTTTATATTATCCAATTAATTTATTGATGAATCAGCAGATCCCTTATTTAATATTTTTTATTTCATTTTTTGCCGCGATACTGTTCCTGTCTGTTTCTGTGGCTAAAACCTCTAAATCCGGTACGGAAAAGGTCATTCTTATAACCGACAAACCCTATTATTTTGCCGGCGAGAACATTTATTATAAACTCTTTTATCATTCAAATATAAAAGCTAATAAAAACGAAGAAGAACATGTGGTCTATACCGAATTATGGGATGAACACAAGCAGCTTGTTGAAAGACAGATAGTGAGACTTTCCCCGGATCAGGCCCATGGAATCTTCAGAATCGATAAACACCTGGAACAGGGAAATTATTTGATCCGGGCATATTTAAAAAAATATTGGAAGGGTGATAAAACAGAATCGGCACAAATTCACCTGTTGATCCTGAATGTCGATCAAAAACATCATCCCTTTGTCGGAGAAGAAAATGATACCCGGGAGAACAGCAGTATTTCAGGTGCTGTGAAATTTTCAGACCGAATTGACCTTTCGACCCACAGGGAAAGCTATCAGGCCCGTTCGGAAATTAAAGTGAATGTAAAATTGCCGGATCAACCAGCAGAAAAGGATGCCTGCTTTGTAGCTACTGCCAGATATCGTGAATATTTTCCCCCAAGAGAACCTATCGGTACATTGATCCTGGATCAGGTGGAGGCCGGCAACCATATTTATTCTCAGAACAATTCACCCTCTAAAATTTATTTAAGGGGAAACTATAACTGGAAAGAAAAAAAGAAAAAACAGATCTATGAGCTGATCGTGTATTCGGTGCTGGGAAAGGATCCCTTACTTGGTTATGAATATACCAACAAAGAGGGGGAATTTAATTTCGATATCTCTCATTTAAAAGGTAATGAACATGTATACCTCTCAGCGGTAAACGGATCTTCTGATAATGTGGAAATTTTCGAAAAAACATATCCGGAACTGAAAACCGGGTTTTATGGAGGTGTAACCCGTCAGTGGAATAAGCAAGTGCTTGACAGGTATATGGAGAACTATCGTGTACGACAAACCATCAACGAAAACTATAACCTGAAGAAATTGGAGATAAAGTCAGATACGTTAAGGATCTATGACACTACCCGTGTATATAAATTGGCAGATAAAACCTATGAGCTCAGTGAATATGTGGATTTCGCAGATATGCCGGAACTGATCAGGGAAATCCTGCTCTATGTAAAGATAAATAAGAAAAATGACCGCTACCGGCTCTTTATCTTTAACCGGACAAATCCTGAATTGAAACAGGATCTGACCTTCCCGGAACTTGAACGGGATCCTTTATTTCTGGTCAACGGAATCCCTACAAAGGATCATGATTATGTCGTAAATATGGATGTGGATAATATCGATGTGATTGAGATCCTTTACAGCAAAGAGGCCTTATTTCCTTTCGGTTGGCTGGGCAGAAGCGGAATACTTGCGTTATATACTCACCAGCCTGTGAAAGTCCCCAACTTCAGGCAATGGAGTGTTAAGGGGATCTTCGACCCCGAAGGCAGAAAAACCTATGATTATAACATGGAAAATATTGAGGATCCGGTTCCTAACTTTGACCCCTTACCTTTATGGGATCCGGAATTGAAAATGACCGGCAACAGGAATGGGTTTTCGTTTTATTGCGGAGACGAACAGGGAGATCTGGAAATAAAAGTAATTGGTTTGAATAATGAAGGTAAATTGATCGGCGGCAGCACGGTCGTACGTATAGAACCTTTGCTGGATTGATGCTGGTTTGAATTATGGCAGGAAGAAATATACATCAAGTTAAGTTTATAATTTTACTGGGATTATTATTCTGCATGGGTTCTTCTCTGGCGCAGGATCCTTCCGGAATACCGATTACCCGGGCCTTCGATAAACTGGAAGATCATCATCGTGTAAAATTATTTTACCTGCCCGAAATGGTGGATACGGTTATGACCTCCGGTATCAGTGAACATGTATCACTTGAAAAAGATCTCCAGCGATTATTAGGGAATAAATATCTGGACTATCTTATTTATTCCGGGAATTATGTTGTGATCCTCAAGGGAAGTCGCTACCAGGAAATAGAGTATGAACAATCGCTTCCGGAATTCAGGGTTTACGACCGGGATAAAATTCATATTTTCTCGGGGCAGATCCTATCCGTTACGGAGGAAGAACCTTTGATCGGGGCCACGCTTTATATTGATGAGCTCGACACCGGCACGGTGACCGGCGTGAATGGAAAGTTCAGTCTGGCTATCCCTGCCGGAAAATATCATGTGAGGGTAAATTCTGTTGGCTTTATTGAAGAAACTACTGTAATAGAACTTACTGAAGACCGTCATATGGATATAGAACTGGCTGACAAGGTACTTGAATTGAGTGAAGTGATCATACGGGATGAGGCCGAAGATGTCAACGTCAGTGATGTAGCGGTAGGTATTAGCCGGTTGAGTAACCTGGCCATCAGGGCCCAACCGGCTTTCCTGGGAGAGGCGGATGTAGTCAGAAGTCTGTTGATGCTCCCAGGTGTTACTTCGGTGGGAGAGGCCTCGACCGGGATCAATGTAAGGGGAGGAAGTGCCGATCAGAACCTGTTTCTGTATGATGATGCACCCGTCTTTAATACCTCTCACCTGTTTGGATTGTTTTCCGCTTTTAATAATGATATGATCAATCAGGTCACCCTGATGCGTGCCGGTATTCCGGCCAAATACGGAGGCCGGTTATCTTCTGTGGTGGAGGTTAAATCCAGGGAAAGCCTGGTTGATCAGTTTATGCTGAATGGAGGAATAGGGCTGGTTTCGAGTCGCCTGGCTGCTGAAGTGCCGCTTTGGAAGGATCATATGTCATTTATTGCAGGCGGGAGAACCTCATACAGTGATTTTCTTCTTGGTTTTTTTCCTGATAACAATATCAGTAATAGTTCCGCTTTTTTCTATGATGCCAATTTTAAGTTGAATTACAGGATCGGGCCCAAAAACACCTTATTGTTATCCCTTTATTCAAGTTATGATGATTTTTCTCTTCCCTCGGATACCACTTATAACTGGGGTACCCGGAATGCATCTTTACGATGGAATCATCTGTTTGGAGAAGATCTGGTGGGAAATTTTGTACTTGCATTCAGTGACTACGATTATGGTATTGCCGGCGATAAGAAGCCTTATAATTTTGACTGGAAGGCAGGGATCAATTACAAAAATATCAAGACCGATTTTATTTATCTCGGACGGGATCGTCACCGCCTGGAATTCGGAGGAGGAGTGATCTGGTATATTCTTGGCCAGGGCGATCTTATTCCCGGGCCTGAAAGTGCTTTGAATGAAAAAAGGATAGAAGCTGAACACAGCCGTGAATCCGCAATGTATGTGAATGATGAATTCACTATCTCCGAAAAGCTTAAATTGATGGTGGGTCTTCGGTACACCATGTATGAATTGATTGGTCCGAAGACCATTAATTTTTATGAAGGCGGGATGCCAAGAAGTGAAAGTAACATTGTACGTTCTGAGTTTTTTTCCGATGGGAGGGTGATCGAACGGTATCATGGATTTTCCCCAAGGATATCATTAAGAATTGGGATCAACGATAAAAGTTCGGTTAAATTAAGTTATAACCGGTTAAACCAGTTCTTATACCTGGTATCCAACACCACGACCATTACACCGGTGGATATATGGAAATCAAGCGATCCGTATATGGAACCTCAGCGGGGTGATCAGTATGCGCTGGGATATTTCAGAAACTTTTTTTCCAACACCATAGAAACATCAGCTGAAATCTATTATAAAAATCTGGATAATATCGTGGATTATAAAGATGGGGCTGTTTTGTTCCTGAATCCATTCCTTGAGGCAGATCTTCTTCAGGGAGAAGGACGGGCTTATGGGATAGAACTGATGGCAAGAAAAAAAATCGGGATCCTGACAGGATGGTTCAGCTACGCTTATTCACGGACGGAAAGAAAAATCAATGGCATCTCGGATATTGAGACTATTAACAACGGCCAGTATTATCCTTCAAGTTTTGATAAACCTCACGATCTGAAGCTTTCTTCGATCCTTAAGTTATCAAGAAGATGGAGTATTTCGGGGAATTTCATTTACAGCAGTGGGAGGCCGGCCACCTTTCCATCCGGCAAATATGAAATAAATAAGTTTACACTGGCCGATTTTGCTGTTCGCAATCAGCACAGGATACCGGATTATCACCGTCTCGATCTGGCCATTACTTTTGAAGGAACCAATATAAGGAATAAACGATGGGTGAGTAGCTGGACCCTGTCAGTATTTAACGTATACAGCCGGGAAAATGCCTATTCCGTGTTTTTCCAGCCTAAACCGGGAAGCCGGCTGCCTCAGGCTTATAAACTTTCCATCCTGGGAGCTGCTTTTCCGGCACTGACGTATAACTTTACATTTAAGTGATGCAGGGAAAAGAATTAAGATACAAGGTGCTGATCGGGTTGACAATTCTATTGTCTTTTACCGGTTGTGTCAGGCCTATCGATGTAGAGATTGACGATAACCAATCCGTACTTGTAGTTGAGGGTCTGATCACGGATAAGCCGGGTCCTTATGAGGTGAAACTGACGCAAACCGCGGCTTATACACATGAGATCGAAGGCGTTAATTTTCCGGTCAGCGGAGCAGTCGTTACCCTGTATGATGATGCAGGGAATGCGGAAGTTCTGTGGGAAGAAGGCAATGGCATATATAGAACTTCCTATATCCAGGGCAGGCCGGGCCGGTCCTATCACATAACCATAGAAACCATGGAAGGAGCGTTTATAGAATCGATTCCCGAAACCATGCCCTATCCGGCAGAAGTGGATTCGTTTTATTATGAGTTCATAGAAGAATCTCCGATCACCCGGGCCGGACACAGTGTTCACCTGGTCATTAATGATCCTGAAGAGACACGTAATTATTACCGGTGGAGATGGCAGGGATATTATATTTTTCATACGCAATTTGAAAGGCTGGCACCCTGTCCCACGATGTGCTGGCGATATGAATATGACCAGGACTATCTGAAGGTAGTCAATGACCGGCTTTTTGATGGTAACGTTTTTGATCAGGAAATTTATCTGGTACCCTTTTTTGATCTTGGAAATTATCTTTTAAGCATTGAACAGTATAATATTACCGCTTCGGCTTATGAATTCTGGAAACTGGTGGACGAGCAGGTCAACCAGAGCGGCACCGTGTTCGATCCGCCACCTTCCAGGATCAGGGGGAATTTATTTTATCCTGATCAACCCGACAGGAACGTATGGGGTTATTTCCAGGCTTCTTCCATTACCAAAGTGCCTGTGCTCCTGAAAAGGAGGGCGGAAAATTCAGGAGGGTACCGGTCCGGATTGTATCGTCGTCATTATCCACTGAATACTTGCTGCAATTCCTTAACGAATTCCAGGGTGTTTATTTACAATCCGGCTACCTGGCCTGAAGGCTGGGAGATGGATTGATGCTAATGTGAGATCTTCCATTCTAAATTATAACGGGCCGATTGACTTTCTTTTTGGTTAATTTTCAGGTCTGTGTTGTAGGGGCCGCCCGACTGGTCGATTTGCATTTCAAACGTGCCAAGCAGGTCATTCGGACTGAGCAGATCATGTTCCCATAACTCCAAAGTGATCGTATCGCCCGAATTCAGATCGGGAATGGTCAGGTCCAGCGGATAGGTTCCACTGTTAACTTTTTCATATCCTTTATCTTCCGGCCAGATCTTCTCATCCCGGAATTTTATATAAACTTCATCGCCATCCGATTCATCCGGCAGATAACAGTTGAGGTTTCTCAGCATCAAAGTGAAGGTGTTTACGCTTTCCATGTTGCATATTGATTATTATTGCAAGATATTGATTTATTTCAAATTGCCTATTGAAATCACCGGAATATTCATCTCTTTTACTGATCATTACCAAGATAACTGTCAACCAAACGCTGCCGGTTCTGTGAGATCCCTGATCCTTTCATTTTTGGCTGCAATCGCAAGAGGCGCAAAGCTGCCATCCAGCTTTCCATTTTCAATATCCTGCAGGAGTTACTCCAACTCTTTTCCTGAATTTTGTTTTAATGATGCTTTTCAGCATATTCATTCAGGACCGTTATACTGCGTGATGAAAAATAAGATCATAAATAGATTGAGGATCTTCAATTTACGAAATCAAAATCCCGGAATAACATTGGCTTGCTTACATTCTTTTCTGCATAAGAGCTCATGCCGTTGAACAGAATGAGCCGCGGAGCTAAAGATAAAAAATGTTTTTTATCAGGCAGGGAAGAAGGCAGGGATTGAGTAAAGGCAGAATCGATAACATTACCTATTTTTGGCATATAGATTTTTTAAAATGAAACTGTCGATCGTTATTCCTGTTTATAATGAAGAAAAAAAGATCTCCGCTGACATAAGGGAGGCGGGAAAATTTATATTGGATAACGGATTGGCCGGGGATATCATGGTGGTGGATGACGGAAGTACAGATAAAACCCGGGATGTTATCTTTGAACAGAAGCATCTGTTCCCTCTTGAGCCGGTCGTGGTTTCCCTGGCATCTAACAGAGGAAAAGGCTATGCAGTCAAACAGGGCATGTTAAAATCCGGTTCCGGTCTAAAGCTCTTTATTGACAGTGGAAATTGCATTCCCTACGACCAGATAATGAGAGGAATTGAATTAATCAGATCCGGAAAATGTGACATTGCCCATGGCTCCCGTTATTTGCCAGAAAGCCATATAGTGCGAAAGAAAAACTGGTTCAGGAGGGTGCTTACCTGGATGTTCCGGCGGTTTATTATCCGGTGGATGCACATTCCTTCTCATCTGTCCGACACACAGTGCGGATTGAAGATATATAAAAAGGAAGTTGCGGATAAATTGTTCGACGAATGTGAAACGGATGGGTTCTTATTTGATATTGAAATCATTCTCCGGGCTGAACAGGCAGGGTACCGGATAAAGGAATTTCCCGTTACCTGGACTTCCGATCCGGATTCCCGGTTATCCCTTTCAAAGAATTTTTTCAGGATATTGAAAGAGCTGACTGCAATAAAAAGGAAGTTTTAATCCGGTCCATGGCAAACTCTATAGCCTGCCGCCCTCTTTACCGAAGGGCAGATGCTCGACACGCTAAAGGAACTTCTTGAAATAGCAGAAAAAATAATGGATGATCTGGCCTGATCCAGTCCCATGACCAGGTACAGCCACCATGGTCTGGAGAAAAATCCCGTTAACCGGTCATAAAATTCTATATTTCTGAACATGACCTTTTTATTTTATTTTTATACATATTCCATTACAGTATTCAACAGTTTTTGTTTGTTAACCACTCCGGATTTTCGCCATACAGGCTTGCCTTTTTTAAAGAGGATCAGGGTAGGGACCCCCCTTACCTGATATCTGGAGGCAATACCCGGATTCTTGTCCACATCGATCTTGATGATCTTTATCTTATCGCCCAATTCGGAGGATGCTTCCTGAAGTACGGGAATTTGCATTTTGCATGGCCCGCACCATTCTGCATGGAAGTCGATCAACACCGGTTTCTCCGAATTGATGATCTGGTTAAAATTCCCTTTCATTATGCGTATTGCTTATTAAAACTGTCTTTCAATTCCTCTACAAGACGCTTTTGTTCCGGTGTCAGGTTTCCGGGTATCATCACTTTGATCCTGATGTACAAGTCACCATACTGCCCGGATTTTCCGTATACCGGCATACCTTTATTCTTCAACCGGAGTTTCTTGCCACTTTGTGTTCCTTCCGGAATAGCAATGTTCAGCCTGTTGCCGGTTAATGTAACCACCTCCACCTTTCCGCCCAGCATTGCCGTAAACAGGTCAACCTCCACGTCCTTATACAGATCGTCGCCAATACGTTCAAACGGTGTAGTGTTTTGTACCCTGATAGTCAGATAAAGGTCACCTGCCTTCCCCGACCTGCCTTTTTCTCCTTTACCTCTTACCCGAAGTTTCAAACCGTCATAGGCTCCCGGTTTAATTTTCACTTTTATCTTTTCCCCGCCAAGATCAACGATTCTTTCGGTTCCCTGGTAGGTTTCGAACAGGCTGATGCTTATTTCGCCGGCCAGGTCGCTGCCCGGGGTCTGAAAATCGAAACCGAACATATCTTCCGCATCACCGAAGGATGTCCTTCTGCGTCCCCGGCTTTGCTGCCCTCTTCGGCCCGTACTGCCGAATCCGGCAGCTCCTCCACCAAAGAAAGTTTCAAAGAAATCAGAAAAACCGCTACCTCCGAAAAAATTCGAAGGATCACCCTGGTATTGTTGACGGTACTGTCTCTGACCGCGGCCTCTTCCGGCTCTACCACCAAAACCGCCAAATCCTTCGAATCCCTCAAAGCCGGCATCTTCATATTGTTTCCAGTTGGCGCCAAGCTTATCGTATTTTTTGCGTGTCTCGGGTTTCCCAAGTACCTGATATGCCTCGCTTACCTCCTTAAAGCGGTCCTCGGCGTCCTTGTCCCCCTTGTTTTTATCCGGGTGATATTTCAATGCCAGCTTACGGTAAGCTTTTTTTATCTCATCCTGACTGGCATCTTTACTAACACCCAGTATGTTATAATAATCTCTGTAATCCATATTTTCTTAATGCTTCCTGTTTGTCGATTAAAATCGTTCTATCCCTTTTATACTTGAAATTTTCTGATCCTGTTTCATATTTCGACCGGTAATAAAATTCAGGTCCCGGAATACAATGTATATTGGTTTATGACTCAAGTCCGGTACCGTGGCCCGAAGAACCGTTCGAAAAGATCATCGTCGAAAAAAGTCCCTGAAAGGATCGGGAAACTCACGGTATTCCCTTTGTTCTCTCATCCCGTATTTCGAGGTCCGGGTGGATTGTATGTGAACCACAGCGTCCATTACCTTTTCAGCTACTCCGGTAAAATCCAGAGGAACTATTTCGTTGTCCTCATTTATGGTAAAGACCGCATTTTGAGCTGGAGTACTGTTGATATGTTCTATTTTGATCGTATTGCTTCCCGGAACTATCTCCGGGTACACCCATATCACTCCCAGGGATACTCCCAAAGCGACAATGCCCGATATAATATGGTTTTTCATAATCTCTTTCTTTTTGTTGAACAATATATTCGTTTAAAAAATATGTCCGTATTCAGATCCGTAATCCCATTTTATTTTTATCATTTGACAGATATTTTTTTAAAGTTCTGTTTCACTCCCTTTTTCTTTGCGATGGTTATTTTAAGAATGCCATTGTCCAGGCTGGCCTTGATATTTTCCGGGTTGGCATTTTCGGGAAGCTCGAAAACGCGATGAAATGAAGCGTAATTGAACTCTTTCCGGATCCAATTGACATCCCGTGGCTCTTCCACATCAGAGGTGATGATCAGACAATTGTTTTCCACTTCGATGTCCACATCTTTTTTAGTCAACCCTGGTACAGCAACCTGTAACTCAAAATTATTGTGATTGCTGTCCGAAATATTCACCGATGGCATTACATCCATGTTTTCCCGTGTCTTATCCGGAGCACCGGATTTCCCGCCCATGAATTTTTCGATCATCCCGGGGAATTTTTTTCTCATTTTTTGGGTCCAGTTTGATAGTTCCATGGCAACCTCCTTTTTTAAAGGTTCTATGTATACCTGAAATTGTATTTATTTGATATTTTTTTATCTTACCGGAAAATCAAAAAACAAATCACATACCATGCGGATATCCAGGCGTTAAAATGCCATTTTGACCATATTTGGAATGTTTACATTTAAAAAACTGTCAAAAAGACATGATTGGCAGGATCGGTTCAAACCACTTAATCCGATATTTAAAACCTTATAAAAAATTTAACTATTTTAATATAAAGATCAATCCAAATTTATAATTCCGAAGCTCGTTGCGTCTTAAATTGAGGGAAATTTTAAAAATATAGCGGGGAAGGAGCAAGCAGGAAAAATTAAATGCCAGGTATGGATTCTGGATAGCATGGATATTTTTAAAACCAGATTATGACAAATTTATCATGGCAAAATGACAACTTGGCAGTTTTTAACCCCGATTATTCATAAACCATTCTCAAAATAAACCGTTTTTACTATTT
>CAZIXF010000063.1:0-26615 GCA_964543195.1 uncultured Roseivirgaceae bacterium | reverse complement strand
TAAATAGTAAAAACGGTTTATTTTGAGAATGGTTTATGAATAATCGGGGTTAATAGTATTGTCGGACAGAAAATAAAATCAATAAATATAATTAAACAAAACAGGTTAACCAGGACCAGTCGAATAGGATGTTGAAAAAACAAAAGAATACGTGTAATGAAATGAATTACAGAAGATTTTTAATATATTGTTCAGGTAGTGATTCTTTAAAAATATCCACATGTCTGAAATAAAAATTGCCTGTATATATTCGGATAATAAAGCTGCCTCAGCGCTTTACCGGAAGATCAAGGGGAAATATTCTTTGGTCAGCCCCGGAGAGGCTGATATGCTGATCATATTGGGGGGAGATGGATTCATGCTGCATAGCCTGCATAAATATATGGATCTGGAGAAACCTTTTTACGGGATCAATTGTGGCACTTATGGATTTCTCATGAATGAATATTCCAATGAGGACCTGATGGGTAAACTCGAAAAGGCTCAGGAGGCCATTTTATATCCTTTGGACATGAAAGCCTCATTAAAGAATGGAGAAACAGCTGAAGCCATAGCCTTTAATGAAGTATCGCTTATAAGGCATACACGCCAGACAGCCATCATACAGGTCGTGGTAAATGACCTGGAACGGATATCCAGGTTGATGTGTGACGGGGCTCTTGTGGCCACACCGGCTGGAAGCACAGCCTACAATTTTTCGGCGCATGGTCCTATTATTCCTATAGGCTCCAATATGCTGACCCTTACTCCGGTCAGCCCTTTCAGACCAAGGCGATGGAATGGCGCGCTTCTCCCTCATACAGCCCAGGTGAAATTCGTGAATATTGACCCGGAAAAACGTCCTGTTTATGTGTCTGCCGATTTTATGGAATGGCCTGACGTAATAGAAGTGGATGTAAGGGAAGACCGCTCAAAACATGTAAGTCTCATGTTCGACCCGGACCATACACTCGAAGATCGAATTTTCAACGAGCAGTTTGCCTACGGCGATTAAAATCAAAAAAAGTCAATATTCCAGACAGATTTAAACACCCGATCAATCAGCCTTTTACACTTTTGGTTTTTTAAACAGGGGAACTGTACTGCAGGGTTCACCATACATGATGCTTGATACTACCGGAGTAAGCAAACGGGTGACCTCCACATAGGCTGATTCAGGTACAGGGAGGTTTCCACATCCTTTGATCACCACTTTTTTACCTCTGAATTCTTCTGTGTCGATCCCGGACAAGGCCTCACGGTAAAGTGATTTTTCAAGATCATCCAGATCACCCAATACCACCATATGGGCATGGGAACTCAGCCTGGTGGTGATCAGCATATAAGCCCAGGTAGGGATTATGGCATCGGTAGTACAGATAAGGGCTACATTTTTGTCATGGTATTTCGACCAGTCATGATCTTTAACAAAGGACCTGAAATCCTTCTCCTTAAGAATCATTCCTTCGTATAGAAAATCTTTAATATCAAATACGATCCTTTCCCCCTTATGAAAATAATCTTCCAGATTAAAGGTGATCAGGGGACTGTTAGCTACGCGGTTAATAATTTCTGAGCCTTCTTTCATAGGTTAAATCAGTTTTCGTGGTTTTGTCGCCATAAATTCCTTTAAGTAATACGGCTCAAATGAATTAGTGTTTTCAAATTCCTCTTTTTTAAATTTCTTAAAAGCAAGAAATCCTACCGATTCAGCGGACGGATGGATGTTTTCTGCAAAAAAAGCATTTTTACGCTTTTCAAGCAATGGCCTGCATTTGGGCATGCCATCTCCCAAAAACAGGATTGGATTATCTTTAAGTTCCTTTTCAAATGAATTTTCATCGATGATCACCGCCTGAACAGGCATGATTACGTTCAATGCATGATCGTAAAGGGCACAATATACTTCCATTCGCCGGGCATCGATCATGGGGCATAATTGGTGATTGCCGGTACTATGTTGCCTTGCCTGGTCTGCCATGACTTCAAGCGTATTGACCCCGATCAAAGGCAGGTCCGAAGCAAAACCCATTCCTTTTGCCGTAGAGATCCCTATCCTCAAACCGGTATACGATCCGGGGCCTCCCGAAACGGCTATTGCAGCAAGATCATCTGTACTGATATTATGCTGATCCAGTAAATCAGCAATTAATACGGCAAGATGTTTGGCATGTGACTTTTCCTGATGGAGATGTTCTGATCCCAATAATTTTTCATCATCATGCAAAGCTACTGAACAGATACTTGTGGCTGTTTCTATGCTGAGAATTAAAGCCATATAATTAGTGGATCAATAATCCAGTTCTGATGTATTGGTGGAAGCCAGATTCCTGATCTGATAATAATCGTAATATATCCCATGGAAATCTATACGGGCCTTCACAGTTTTCTCAAAAATGCCCAGTTGACTGAGTACCGTTTCCGAGATCTCCCTTAAGGCCTGGTTGCCTCCCCGGTTTGCCGTGATATAATCACAAAGTTTGTTTTTCCGGCAAAATTCCCTGAAAAGACGGCTTCCGAAATTATTCACCAGTATCTTTACCCCGCATTCTCTGGCAAGTGAAAGGTCATGGATGTCGTCAAAGATGAACATGATCTCCCCGGGCTCTACCGAACCTTCCTCGGTAATCCGTTCGAGCACATCTACCTTATTTTTAACTTTCATATGTACGAAGTGGAAGTGTTCTCTTTCGGCCCAATTAATGGCTGTTTCATTTCTTTCGCCCGTAACGATGGCAGTAAAAGGGTTCTGGCTATGGATCAGGTAATAACCGAAGCGTAGCATATTTACACCCATGGAATCCACTTCATTGAACTGGCTAATACCTGAACCTTTACTGCTGTCATTAAATATCCCATCCCAGTCAAATACCAGCGCTTTGATCCGCTTGAGCTTTTCAGTGAATAGTTCCCGGGGAGTTATTAATTTGCCGGGTACGTTATGCTGTGATTTTTTTCCTATCAAAATGAACTAATTTATTAATAACCATCGACACTAATCAGGTCCTGGATATCCAGTATCCCGGTTACTTTTCCATTTTCAGTGACCACAAGATTGTCTACCTGGGTCTCTTTGAACAGGGCAGAGGCATCATGGAGTAATGCCGATCCATCAATTGAATGGGGCCTCTTGAGCGAAAGATCTCCAGCTTTTCCATTAACGGCTTTTCCACCTTCTTTTTCTATCATTCTCCGGAGATCGCCATCGGTAAAAATTCCAATGGGTTCATTTTTTTCATTGATTATGGTGACGGCACCCCTTCCGCCAACCGTCATTTTCACCAGGCAATCATGGATACTTTCTTCGACCGTAACTACAGGGTTGACATTTGAAATCACCTCCTTTACCTTTTTAGTCATCAATCTTGTATGTTCGAAAAACTGTCGCGTACCCAATTCGGTAAAGTGATTTTCAGTCAGCTGTTTCAGGATCTTCCACGGTACGGTAACCGTATGAGCTCCGGAATTCAGGGCATTTCTTACATGTTCAACACTCCTTACCGATGAGAACATGATCTTGGTATTGTATCCATAATAATTTACTGCATTAACACACTGTTCGATCAACCAGAGTGCATCCTGGCCCTGGTCCTGAAGTCTCCCTACCAGCGGACATACATAATCGGCACCGGCAGCCATGGCCATATAGGCCTGCTGAAGCGTATAAACAAGATGAATGTTAACCAGGAATCCTTCATCCTTCAGCTTACTGCAGGCTTTAACTCCTTCAAGCGAAATCGGTATTTTAAATACCGTCTTGTTTTTATCCAGTCCTAACGACTCCTGCCTTTTTGCCTCCGCCACAATTTCTTCTGCGGTGCTTCCCAATGCTTCGATCTGTAATACGGGCACTATCTTTGATAATTCCACGATGGTGGCGTCAATATCCGTGATTCCATGCCTGTGCATGAAAGTGGGGGTGGTAGTAAGTCCTGAAAGAAAACCCACTTTAAAGGCTTCTTTGATTTCGTTGATATCTGCCGAATCGAGGTATAATTCCATTATTTTATTTGTTCTGATCTATTTACGATAATTAACTTCCACCTGATGTATTTCAATCAGCGGTTTTATGAATTCTTCCAGTTCGTTTACATTATATTGACTGGCAGCATCACATAAAGCATCCCGGGGGCAGGGATGTGATTCAATAAAAATACCATCCACACCGGCCGCCACGCCTGCCCGGGAAAGTACATGGAGGTATTGCCTTGCACCACCACCGGGATCTGCACTGGGAATCCCGTATTTTCGGATGGAATGGGTGATATCGAACACCACCGGATATCCGGTTTCCTGTAAATGATAAAAGCTGCGGGGATCGACTACAAGGTCATTGTAGCCAAATGTATATCCCCTTTCGGTAAGTATGATGTTATGATTACCGGTCGATTCGACTTTCCCAACAGGTTTCGACATATTTTCAGGTGCCAGAAACTGTCCGTGTTTCAGGTTTAACACTTTTCCGGTTCTTGCCGCTTCTACCACCAGAGTGGTCTGCATGCAAAGATAGGCCGGTATTTGAATAATATCCAGCACTTCAGCAGCCGACTTAATCTGGTCGGGATAGTGGATATCGGACAGCACAGGCAGATCGAATTCTCCTTTAATTTTTTCAAGTATTTTCAATCCTTCATCCAGACCGGGTCCCTGGTAAAATTCCACACTCGAGCGGTTATCCTTCTGGAAAGATGATTTATAGATCATCGGCAGCCGGAGTTTTTCCGATAGCCGCTTCAATACCTCAGCGGTTTCCAGCATCAGTGATTCCTTTTCGATGACGCAGGGGCCGGAAATCAAGAAAAGTATGTCGCCTCCGCAGTCGATCCCACCAACCTCAACCTTTTTTCTGCTCATGGTTAATATTATTCTTTAGCTAACATAGACCTTATTTTATTCAGATCCCCGGGCGTATCCACGCCCATGGCCGGGTATTCTGTAATTCCAATTTTAATGGCATGACCGTTTTCAAGCCACCTGTTCTGTTCAAGTTTTTCCGCCTTCTCCAGGCTTGTCTGCTGTAGGCCGGCAAAGATTTCGAGTGCTTCCGCCGTATATGCATAAATACCAACGTGTTTATAATAATCATGTCTGATGATCCATTCCGAATGGGGAATGCCCTTTAAGGAAGGGATTGGCAAACGGCTGAAATAAAGGGCATTCAGGTTTTTGTCAAAAACCACAAACGCATTATCCTCGCTCAAAAGATCTTCAGGATCCCGGGTATGATAGGCCAGTGTGGCCATCATAATGTATTCATCGGTAAAACAATCCATTAATGTTTTGAGCTGTTCCCTGTGTAGTAAGGGTTCATCCCCCTGGATATTGATTATTACATCATAATGCTGATGTGTATCCCTGGTAATGATCTCATAGGCCTCCAAACATCGGTTTGTTCCCGAGTTGTGGTCAGGAGAGGTCATGATCACCTTTCCATTGAACGCTTTTACTTTATCATAAATACGGTCATCATCGGTAGCGACATAAACGGGATCCAGCGTTTCCATTGCACGTTCGTATACATGCTGTATCATGGGCTTGCCAGCAATATTCAGCAGGGGTTTACCTTCAAGGCGCGTGGACCCGTAACGGGCTGGTATGATACCGAGAAAATTCATGATCAGTTAAATATGGAATGCAAAATAACAAAAATGTTCATTCATATAGGATGGATTATTGATTTAAAATTCCTGAACCGATCCATTGTTATTGACCGATACCATATTTTTTCATGGCCTGAAACGCTCCTGGTTTTCTAATTTGTCACACTGCCCCCCCCCATGTAAACCAGGAAAACCATGTCCTGCCGGGGGAAGAAGTGAAAAACAGTATGTATAGATCAAGGGATACCCTGCCATGCCAAAACCGCTGCAACGGGCAGGCCGTTCATGGCGGCATATATCTTCCCTAACCGATATTTGACCAATTCGAAAAATAACTCAGGGGGAATTACCGGTCTGCTTATGCTAGTGGTTCAGTTGATTATAATATTCCATGAACGTGGATTCGAACTGAGCGGCAAGTTCTTCCTCACCGTTGTTTTTCAGCATCCGGGATAGAAGACTCAAGACGGTCATTTCCTTCTGTATATCGTTTTGTGAGCCCTTATCCTCAGCCATATAATAGTGCAGGAATTCCTGACTTCGCGTTCCCAGTTTTCTGGCGATCTCCAATGCCAGTTCATCCTCACCGGTCTGGAATAAGAGTGATGCTGTTTGCAGATTCGAATGGTCATAAGGGATCGATTTATCGGGCATTACCTCAAGGCTTTGCAACAATACTTCCCTGGCACGTTCAGTGTTTCCCTGGTTCAGCAGGTCCTCAGCAAGCGTATTGAAGGTTGATCGATGGTTCAGGGCAAAATTCCTGTAATCTTCCGAATAGTAAACATCCGGGTTGTTCATCTCCCTGAAATAAAAATTATTCATCACATTATCATACAACACCTCGGTATTTACGAGGTCATTCTGAAGATCGGGACGCTGTATAGGAAGTAACCGGTATGCATTGCCCTCCTGTACCACATAAGGCCTGAAATCGATACCGGCATTCTGTAATGAGGTGTTATTGAAATAGATAGGCCGGTCCCAGTTGCTGGTCACGATCAGGTCAAGGATCATCAGGGTATTCTTTTCCAGCCCTCCGCCTTTCAGCCTGAATACCATCCGGTCAGGTATCAGGTCTTCCATATCCGGAGGTACGATACCTTTTTCCAGTACGGCTTCCTTATCCACCGGAAGATATAATGAGCGCGTTGGTAATGAATTATAACTTCCCAGCATGGTGGGCACTTTTATTGCCTGATGATCCTGACGGATCAGCTTCAGATAGCTGTTGAGATTAATAGCTTGACCCTTGATATTCGGATTTTCCACATAGGGAAGATAATCGTTGGGTCCTCCCTGGCGATACAGCCTGGGTGGTATGGAAAAAGGAACCGGTTCCGATTCATAAGCCGGACGCTGCATCTGATTGATATACCAGTCGGTATTGAAATAACTCAATACAATAACCCGCATATCGGTCCGGAAACCTTCTACTTCCTGCGCATACCATAGCGGGAAGGTATCATTATCGCCTCCCGTAAACAATATGGCATTGGCATCACAAGAAGCCAGGAAGTTTTTAGCCGAATCCACTGAAAAAAAGCGGTTGGAACGGTCGTGATCATCCCAGTTCTCGGCAGCCATTATCACCGGCACTACCAGCGTGATCAGGGTGGCTATAATGGCCGATCTCTTCATTTTGTTGGTATAATTGGACAAGCCTTTGCCGAGCGCAATCACCCCAAGGCCAATCCAAATGGCAAATGTATAATAGGAACCCACATAGATATAATCTCTTTCGCGGGGTTCAACGGGTGGAGAATTCAAATACAGGACCAGTGCGACTCCTGTAAGGATGTACAACATAACCAGTACTCCGAAGATCTGCTGGTTTCTCCGGTAAGTATAAAAAATCCCGATGAGCCCAAGGATCAGAGGCAGCATGAAATAGTTGTTTCTTCCTTTATTCTCTTTGAGCTGGCTGGGCACTTCCTTGAATTGTTCATGTGGCATCATCCATGAAGCGCTCTGGATGTCACTTTCCCTGCCGGCAAAATTCCACATGAAATAACGCATATACATATATCCGACCTGATAACGGAACATGAATTCCAGGTTGTCGGCAAAGTTCGGCACCTCGTTGGGCCTCAGATTCATCCATTGACGGTAAAGCTGAACGTGGTTCTGCGAACTGCTGTATGCCCTGGGCAGGATGGTCATCCGGCCGGGGTCGTAAACATATTTAATTTTATAATCCGATATCTCATATTTATCTTCCCCCTGAACATATACGGGAGCGCCCCGTTCCTGTTTGACCACTTCCGCATCAAAGTATTGTCCATACAATAAAGGCCGTGAGCCGTATTGTTCACGTTTCAGGTAGGATACGAAACTGATCACATTTTCCGGGTCATTTTCATCAATGGGAGGATCATAATTTGACCTGATCAGGATAATGCTGTAACTGGAATATCCTATCAGAATAAAAGCGATGGCCAGGAAAACCGTATTCAGGAATTCTTTGCCTTTGGTCTGAGTATAATAAATACCATAAATGACCAACCCGATAAACAGGAGAAGAAATACAATGATGCCGGAACGGAAAGGCAATCCAAGTGAATTGACAAAGAAAATTTCAAAAGAACCTGCAATGGTGGGTAAACCGGTGATGATAAAATTGTTGATAATGATAATGATCAATCCACTGGCCAGAAGAGTAACAATAATACCGTTTCGGGTAGGCTTGTATTTTTTAAAATAAAAAATCAGCGCCAGGACCGGTATGGTCACCAGGTTCATAAGATGAACGCCTATCGATAATCCCATCATGTAAAAGATCAGGATCAGCCATCGGTCGGCCGTGCTTTCATCTTCAATGCGTTCCCATTTCAGCATGGCCCATACCACGAAAGCGGTAAAAAAGGAAGACATGGCATATACTTCTGCTTCTACCGCAGAAAACCAGAATGAATCCGAGAAGGTAAAGGCAAGAGATCCTATTATACCCGCTCCCAGAAGCAGATAAGTTTGTCCTTCATTTGGCCCTTCCTCCCTGATCTTCAATATTTTTCTCCCAAACAGCGTGATCGTCCAGAAAAGAAACAGAATAGTGAACCCACTGCTCAATACACTGATTATATTAATCCAGAAAGCCACTTTGTACACATCTCCCATGGCCAGAAAGGAGAAGATCCTGCCGATCAACAGAAAAAACGGCGCCCCGGGAGGATGCGGGACCTCAAGTTTATATGAAACCGCTATAAATTCACCACAATCCCAAAAGCTGGCTGTGGGTTCTACCGTGATCCAGTAAACGACTGTGGCAAAAAGGAATACCAGCCATCCTGTAATGTTATTATATTTTGTGAATTTGCTCATGGATATTCCGGTTAACGTCGGCGAAGTTAGTAAATTATCGAAGCATCTTGGCAATAAATCATACTTTTTGACTTATGTGTATTCCCAAAGGAGAAATATATTTTTGCACTGAATATATCGATCAATCTGATAATACACGTAAATAAGGGATGAAAATTATATCAAATGATCATAATAAAGAAAAAATTAACCTGTTTTAACATGTTAAGATCATGCACCATCCCTGTATTTTCTTGCCATATGATTCAGAATTCTGTAAAAACCGATTATACAATAATAAATAACAGCCATCCATATAAGCAACCGGAGATCCCTGATCCAGACCCTGAAAAAAGTCCCGGATACCATATAGGATAAAACGACAAGTAATATGGATATGACCCAATAACCGGCCTCTCTTAATGCGATTTTTTTAATCTTCATAGCCTGATCAGGTCTTTATATCGAGTTGTTCCGCAAATGCATTGATTACACGTCCCAGCTCCTGGTTCAAGGTAATGAATTTTACCGGATCCAGATCAATAAACTCCATTCTGACCCGGTTGACCGTTTTTATATGCAGCGGATTGGTATCCTCAATCAAGGAGATAAGGTTTGCCGTAATGGCGGTTTTAAGTACATTGGCCTTCACCCTTGCGGTATGAGGTGCATTTCTGCCCGGATGAATATGAATATGGCGGTCGGGTTCGGTCCCTTTCTTGAAAACCCAGACGGACCGGTCCGGGAAAATTACCTCGCGGTAGGATGTTCCGGAGGAATTTATCCAGTCGAGATAATCAGTCTTACCCAAAAGATTAAAGTCGCCCAGATATTGAAAGCAATAATCGGTAATTTCAGATATCGATATTTCTCCCGTGTAGAGATCCGTGGTTGAGTTGCCTATTTTTTTAAGATTCTGTTTAAGACTGGAAGTATCTTCCCTTAGATGCATTTCCCTGATCGCTTCGATGAGGAAACCGAAATGGTGTTTCCAGTAATTGAATATAAACGGCTCGGGGATGACCCCATTTCTGCTCAAAACGAAATTATTTATCAATTGCACAAACCAGCCGGGGAAGTTGACCCGTATCGAAGTTCGCATCGAATTATTTATATCAGATCAGGCCTTTCCTTTCATTTCTTTGTTAAACTGATCCAGGTAATCCACCATGAACTGATGACGTTTTTTAGCCATCTTTTTACCTTTTTTGGTATTCATCCGGTCTTTTAGATTCAACAGTTTTTCATAAAAATGATTGATGGTAGGGGCCGGACTCTCCCTGTATTCCGTTTCGGATTTATATTCCTTTATCTTTATCCCGGGATCAAATATTTTCCTTCCGGTATATCCACCATAGTTAAAAGCTCTTGCTATGCCGATCGCCCCCATCGCATCCAGCCGGTCTGCATCCTGAACGATTTGAAATTCTATGGATGGATCTTCCACCTTTTCAAGACCCCCTTTCCAGGAAACATTCCGGATGATCGCCACTACCTGGTCGATTACCCCGGGAGGCTCTCCCATTTCCTTCAGAAAAGCCTTGGTCAAGGCCGGGCCTTTTTTATCATTCCCCTCATGAAATTTTGGATCGGCAATGTCGTGAAAAAGAACGCCCAGCCGGACGATTTTTTTATTGCATTTTTCCTTTTTCATGATCTTTCGGGCATTGGTCATCACTCTTTCCACATGATGCCAGTCATGACCTGTTTCGGCATCTTTCAAGGCTTTTTGAACAAATGTTGCTGCCCTGGTGATCAATTTTTTGCGTTTCATGGGTTCCCGGGTTGTGATGATTAAATTATTATATAATCCCGGGGGAAGCAATATTTTCCAGAGATTATTTCCGGATTAACATAGGAAATAAAAAAACCTCCCGGAGGAGGCTTTTATATTTCATATATATCTATTATTATCCTCTCACACTTGCCTGAGGAATTCTTTTTATCAGATCGTTCATCTGACCTTCATCTTCCTGACCGATCGTAAAGGCATCCACGAAATCGGCGGCCAATGAATATTGCAGACATTCATCTACCTTGTCAGTCAACTGGCCGGCACCGAATAATTTCATTCCGATCACGCTTTTGCCTTTTTTCTTCATATCTTTCAGCACTTTCACCACAGTGGGCACATCGGCATCCATGCGGGATCCATATGGATTGATCCTTGCCAGATCTACCTGAACCCAGTCGGAGGCAGCAGCAGCTTTCAATGCTCCCAGGGAATGACAAGATACTCCATGTGCCCTTACAATGCCTTTCTCCCTGGCTTCCGACAGCACATTCATCGCACCTTTTTTAATTTCGGGCCAGTTATCCTTGGTCATGAAATGCAGCAATACAATATCCAGGTAATCGGTTCCTATTTCCTTGCGGAAACGGTCGAGGTCATCCCACATTTCCTTTTCGGTAGTAGCATGGGTTTTGGTAAGGATCACCACCTTTTCCCTGGGCACATGTTTCAACCCCGCCTTAAGGTGCGGATGCGTTCCGTATTGATCGGCAGAATCCCAGAAATTCACCCCTTCGTCGTATGCGGCATGGAGCAGGTCAGCAACCCCCTCAACACCCAATTTACGCGTTTGATTGGATGACTTGTTTACCCCGTGAGTACCGGTACCCATCGCAAGTCGGGACGCTTCAATACCAGTATTACCCAGTTTTACGATGTCATTGGCATATTTTTTCTCTTCAGATGCCAGGGTCTCATAAGGGAATGGATTCATGGCGACCAGTCCGCCTGCCATGAGGGAAGTTCTTACAAAGTCTCTTCGGCTGCAATGCTTCATCTGTTTTATTTTTTTCCTTTAATTATACAATAATAAATCATATAAAAATAACAAATTTTTTTTAAAAGGTCTGTTTAAACTTATTAAACCTGCGAAAAAGGTGCCGGAGAAAGGATAATATCGGAAATATTGGAAACCGTATCGGCATATTGCGGATCGGCAGCCAGTTTTTTCCAGTCGGGGTGATCAACGAAGGTTTTCCAGTTTTTATCCCTTTCTTCCATGCTGTCGAATACCAGCATATAGGTCAGGTTGGGCATCATGGGCCCGGCCAGGGTTTCACCAAAGAACACCGGCTGCAAACCTGTTTTTTTGAATATGGCGATCTCGCCGCCCTCATTGAACATATCGATCTTCTTTTTGGCCGCCTTCAGGTTATGGCTTTCATAGATCCGTAATTCATATATCCTGGAATTGTTTGCCAGTTTGGCCTCGGGAACTTCAATGGTGGGCATATCTTCGAAGGCCCTGTAAAGGATTTTTTCGATGCGGTTATAAGCCGGATCGGAGAGGGGAGTATTCAGAAAGGCCTCTCCTTTTTCCCGGAACCAGTCGTTTTTCATGAGTTTATCATTAACCGTGGCAAACGATTCCAGGTTCTTATGCTGAATGAGCACGTAAAGAGAAGGTTGATTAAAACCATATTTCACTCTGAATACACCCACCGGACCAATACCCATATCATTGAGTGCTTTGATGGCAACCTCCTCATAAAATTTTTCAACCCGTCCTCTTTCAGGACCTACGTTCAGGTGGTATTTGATCAGTTCAATATATTGCTGTTCCTGATTTGATCCGGATGAGCCGGAAAATGCGCTGAATGGCATTACGGAGGCCAGACCTGCGGTAGTAATAAAATTGCGTCTTTTCATATCCTTAAAAAATTAATGTGTTTTATTATTAATGTTAATCTGAATTCAATGTGACGAACATAAGCAATGTACTGGCCGTCCCATCCATTGTGGGCTCATTGGTGGAATAATCCCCGATATCGTCGTGATACACTACTATATCATTCTGAAAGGCCTCAAATTCATCTTCTTCGGTCAGTTCGAGGCCTAAAAGCCTGTTATAAATTGAAGCATAGATCGGACCATCGATAAGCCCTCCCGGAACCTCAATCCCGGTTAAAGCATATACACTGGTATGCACATCTTCGGGATATTCTCCATCCCTGGGGATATTCATGAACATGGAGGTGCTCCAGGGGTTGGTCCCGAACAGCCAGTCCCGGTGGGCGACCATCACGTCATGATATGACCGGTCGCCTGTCATTTTTTCATACAATATGATCTGCGTGATCAAGGCAGCAATGATATTGTTGCTGCACCAGATAAAAGGAGTGCCCACCATGAAAGGATTCCTGGAGGAACGTTCCTGAATTTTTTCTATCCCGGAACGGTAATAGGAGGCCAGTTTATCCTTCTGTTGGTTGTCGACCTGGGAATAAAGGGCATAGTGGCCGATATTAACAAAAGGATAGAGTTTATAATGGGCCGTCGTATCGTATTCCATCCATGATTCGGTATTGATCGATTCTGCATACCGGAGGGCATCTTCAAGATAAGATTCCTGTCCCGTATTCCGGTATAGTTCGGCGGCTGCCCATTCCATGTCATCCGACCAGGTGGTTTCATTGTACCGGTACGGCGCCCCATATGAATTTCCCTGTTGGAATCCTTCATTCTTTTTGCCATACTCATACAGGCTTATCGCTTTACGCTGGCATAATTCAGCATAGGGCGGATCGATATTCCTCCATACCCTGTATCCAATGGCCATTGCCGCGGCCGTCCTGCCTGCCAGATTGGCCAGACCGGTTGCTTTGCTTTTATATTCTCCCAGTCCCTGGGGTTCACCTGTGGCCACATAGGCAACCCGGTAGCTGTCAGGGCCCCATCCATAATCGGAAGGATCCTTGTGCGGATACTTCCAACCCACATGATCCCGGTCGTCGGCGATCTGATGGATCAGGGTTTCCGGATAAGCATATAATTTATGGAGCCAATCCATGCCCCACCGGGCTTCATCCAGTACATCGGGAATGCCGTTGGGCAACGGCCTGCCAAGATCGTCGGTAAGGTCATCAAACTTGCCGGGTTCAAGTTCGTAGGTTAAAAGCATAAAACCCGTGGCAAAACTGGAGGTGATCAGGTATTTTAACTGATCGCCGGCATCATGCCAGCCGCCTGAAAGATCGAGGAATGAGGAATCAGGAAGCCATCCATACATCGTTCTTCCATCCAGCCGGTGACAGGCTACACCGAAAAACGGATTGTAACCGCAACGTTGCTGACGCATGAATCCCAGAATGTCTTCCTGGTATCCATTATAAATGTCTTTTCCGATAGAGAATTCCATGGATTCGGCAGAAGTGCCGTCTATCTGCAACACGTATTCGCCGGTTTTTTCAAAACCGGTAAAATCAGCTTCATAATAATATTTATAATTTCCCCACCCAGATGGAGTTGCTTTTTCCAGCTTGCCTGTATAAGCCATGGCATTCAGAGAAGCATCCTGAATGCGGAAATTTCCACTCAACCCCCGATTGGAGAAAACAATGCCAACCTTAGTCTCTTCAGGAAGATAACCTACCTGATTAATCCTGATATATACTTTTTCGTTGGAAGTCCAGGATAATAGAAAAAAAGTCACTGGAAAGAGGATCAAAGCGAAACCGGTTACTCTTTTATTTTGCTTCATGGTTAAGAATTAAGGTAAGTAAAGTAAATAATTCCGATTCGAATTAAAAATACAGCATGTATTGACTGGATTAAATTAGCGAATTGAGCGGAGAAAGAATGGGAATTAATAAAAAAATTAGTATATTCTCCGTTTGGTATGAATCCGGCGGGCTGCCGGAGTCCTGGTTTGCTGCGCTAAAGGTCCGGCATAAGGTTTATTGATGGTGGTCGATGGTGGTCGGCTTTCATTGTCAGTTGGGTATTATTCTAAATACACAGGCCTGGTCCGGTTATTTCATAGGTGAACTTCTTGTATCGAAATCAAATGTCGGGTCATTCAAACAATTCCTGTCAGCATAAAGTTTTAATTGATGAAAGTTCCTATGTATAAATACCTCTTCATATTAACTGCAGTCCTGACGGCCAACCTGAATGCGAGCGCGCAGGACTACGTCATGATGGGTGATGCCAGGGATATGATGAACGGGTGTATTCAGCTCACCTCCGATACACCCTATGCCGAAGGAATAGCCTATAACAGAAATAAACTGAATCTGGATTCTTATTTCCAGATTGAGTTTGATATTCATCTCGGAGACAAGGATGAAGGAGCCGACGGGATCACTTTCGTAATCCATGATGATCCACGGGGATTTGGTGCTTTTGGTAACTGGGGCGAATGCATGGGTTATGGCAGATTCAATCCATTTGCCGAAGGCAACAGTATCTCACCTTCCATTGCCATTGAATTCGACACCTATCAGAATCCCTGGCAGAATGATCCGCCTTCCGATCATGTGGCTTTCCTGCAGAACGGCATCAGTATGCATGATGATTACTGGAATGGAGATGATATGAACTTCAATCTCGAGGACAGCCGCCTGCATAGTTTTTATCTGCGCTGGGATCCGGATAAAAAAGAGATCACCGCAATGCTGGATGGCGAGATCGTATACCACGGAGCAATCGACCTGAAAAAACAGATATTTTCAGGCCGGTCCAATGTGATATGGGGCTTTACTGCTTCCACCGGGCGGGCCCACAATCATCAGTATTTCTGTCTGAGACGACTTGCTTCCAACAAGTGAAAACCAGCGGTTGCTACTCCACTTCGATCTCCTTCTTTTCCCCCTGTTTTTTTACTTTTTTGAGCGCGTCCTTATCCACATGGATATGCAGCAGGTCTCCGAATAACCGGCATTCATCCAGCCTGCATGAATTCACCAGCCGGCCTTCGAATACACACATATCTGGACAGCTGTCGCACATATCGATCTGGCCGTTTTCAAGCAGGTCCGGTGCCTGTACCATACCTATCCCCAAAGACATGGTAGGGTAAAATAGACGAAGGGGATTTTTAAGACAGTACAACAGGAATTTCCATAACGCCTTCCGGATCTGCTTATCGAAAATCGACATCAGGAATATCGATTTGCCTATCCGTCCCTTCGGATATACCATGTAAGTGCCATGGGTAAAATGATAAAAGGTCTGAGCCAGCTCAAGCGTCTTGGAACCGAGAGCCCCAAATGTCTTACCTTTCGTGTTTGCCAGGATGGATCCCCACAACCATTTGAAGGATCGATGATCGATGCTTCCTCCAAGATAACCCATGGCATCATAATCAGAGAACCGTTCCTTGATGACGGAATATACATCCTCAGCCTTAATATAAATTTTAGAATATTCCTCCTCATCCACACCATAGCCCAGCGGGTTCGACTCTACATCTACTTTTTCACCCTGAGCATAATAATCCACACCGGGCATGACAGGCATTCCCCGGTAAATGATAAGCGAGACACCATTAACCAGTTTAATATTATCGATAGCCCACTGGATGAAATCAGGTACTTCCTTCAGGTTGTCGGCAGTGACGGTAATCCCGAAATGAGAGTAAAACCCGTACTTTTTTACCATTTTGGCATATTTCATTCTCAGGTCATTGAGCTCGAGTTCACTGGTCAGTTTTCTTTTGTTGAATTCAGGTCTGGTCTGGGTGATATCGATGTGGAAGCTCCAGCCCAGCAATCCTGCTTTTTTATATTCTTCAAGAAGCTTGTCGTTTAATGCTATTCCATTGGTCAGGATCACACTTTTCATCTTGAGGTCAGAGATAAAGGAGACGATCTCCAGCATATCGGGATGAAGTACGGGTTCTCCGCCGGCAAGTGAAATATTATCGCAGTTCCTCCACTTTTTCAGAAAAAGTATTTCTTCCTTTATCTGTTCCTTGGGTTTATGCCCTTCGCCGATGACAAGCCGGTAACAACCCTTGCATTTAATATTACAAATATCCGTCGCCTCGATCCATCCGATCGGGTTATCATTCAGGGAATACGGCATCCGGTAAAGATTTTGCTTTTTGGGATAGGTTTTTTCTTTCATAATTCAGGAAAAATTTTTTCAGGTTGATAAAATAAAAATTCAAGTGTCTTATCCGACAAGGTATTATAATTTTGTATTACTGCTTTTAATATAGTATTAATAAAAAAATGCTTATAATAGTTCCCCTAATATACACTTTTATAAAAAGATAATATTAAAAATCCGAAGTATAAACAGATATTGGAAAACTTGGTGAAACCCTGGTGACATGATCATTTGGCGATCCTTTTTTTAGCCAAAGGCATCAAATGACCAATTGGGCGATCAGGAACCATGAAGACAATGAAATTCTCCGTGGCTCTGAGCCCTGGCGGCAAGGATATAATTATTTGATTCCACCAAGACAAGGGAGCATCAGGAAACACCAGGAAAGGAAACAGTAAATCATTAAATATCAATATTGTAAAAGATAATGAAGTATAAATAATGAACACAACGGGTTATTTTATTTAGTTTGCAAAAATTTCATCTGATTCATTAATAGAATAATAATAATATCCTGTAAATTATATTGAACCATTCATATCATGAAGCGAAGAAATTTCGTCAAAAATCTGGGGAAAGGGATTTCATCATCCATGCTGCTTCCCCCTTATCTGAAACGACAAAAATCGCAGGGGATCGGGGAGTATACTTATCCTCATCCGGAGAGTCTGGAGGATGCCAAAAACAGCGAAGGGCACCTGGCGGTTCGTGTTGAGATCCAGGGGAAATCCAAAGAATTGAAAAGCAGGCTGACAGGCCGGTTTGTGGCTAAGAAAGGATCCTTTCACAGGATAAGAAATTATTTGTTGCTTGGCACCAATAGCATTGATCTTTCCAATGGCCGGTTCGATCTGTCAATTTATGAAAAGGCTACCCATCACCTGGCATTTTGGATCGAAAAAGCATCCGTTGATACCCGTATCGAATGCAGAAATCAGATCGGGGATATATCTCTTGAGATGAGCGCCCTTATCCAACAGCCGGAATTCATACATGAAAATGATGATTTTATACTCAAAGCCAATCTCCTTTTATACCATGAAACCGGATTTATTGATATAGGCGAAACCCTCAATATTAAAAATCAGGATGAGAATTTCCGGTTTGTGATCATGGCGGATCCCCAGGGGGGCGATCCGGAAGATAAGACCAACGACAGCACCACCCGGGTAAAAATTCACAACGCGTTCATTGAAGAAAGCATTGAAGCGGCCAATGAATTAAATCCTTCATCCCTGTTTACCTTTATCCTGGGAGATTTAACCGACAGTAAAGGGCAGCGGTCAAATTTCAATAAAATGATCGGATTTTATGAAAAGCTGAAAAACCCGGTACTTCTGGAAATAGGCAATCATGAAACCCGGTATGGTGCCAGGTTCACACCGGGTTATAACATGAGTGAGTTTGACAATTATTTTGCTGCCCAGAAACAGATCAATGGTCTCGAAAAACTTCTTTATTCCTTCGATGTGGGCCGATGGCATTTTATCGTATGGCCGGATCCGCTGCGAGGGAATTTCTGGAATACACATCCCCATTATTTCGACTGGCTGGAAAGGGACCTTGAAGCCAATAAAGATAAACCCGTATTTTTCTTTCAGCATGTTCCTGTCCATCCGATCGGAATCAATCCACTGGTGAGTTACGTCAATGATATACATGTCAACCGGTTGCTCTTCGATATCTTATCGCGACATGGCAATGTCAAATATGTGTTCAGTGGACATGTGCATATCCCCATCAGGTCATCGAATAAGACAGCAGTAGATTACAGGGGGATCAGGATGATCAACCTTCCGCCTACAGGATACAGGCCCCGCGCTTTTGGTGAGCCCGACCTCTACGGAGGACCTTCGCAAGGTATAACCATAGTGGATGTGGACCAGGAAAAGGTGGATATAAGCTATAAAACGGTAACCAGAAAGACCTTCCATTATCCCCATAAATTTTCAGCCTATAAGAAAGAGGATGATCCTTTATGGTTTAAATATAAATGGGAACTTGATGCAGTCGACAAGCTGGAAAACGGCAATTTTGAGGAGGGATTGAAGTTCTGGTACAAAAAATATGTATATACAGAAGATCAAAACCCTTCCAACATATGTGAAGTAAGGGCCATGCCTGAAACAGGTAAGCAGGGACTTTATCTTTATTCCCGGAAGAGAGACTATGATAAACCGGGCCAGGACAGGCTGCCACAGACCAATAATCAGGTTTCACAGGTCATTCGCACAACCCCCGGAATGGTTCCTTCAGTAAAATTCAGTTTTTATATTGAAGAACAAAATTTTCATCCGGAAAGCTGGAATGGTGCTTTTATGTGGTTTGAAGCTTATAGTGACATGCATTTGAGAGCCAGCCTCCTGTATTCTATCGGCCGGGCCCATCGCTCTGTAGGCGGAAGCTATGGAGCGGCCGTCCGGACTTCATTTTTTGATATAACCGATACTCCGGGCAGGTGGCATGACGTAATTCTGAATATCAACGAAGATCTGGAAAGATCAAACGGAGCCATTTCACTCCTTGATCTGGATGTCGATAAATATGTGATTAACCTGGGCACATGGACAATCAATGACGGGCATGAGCAGGAGATCGGGGTTAATATATCCAATATTGAAATGGAATCCACTTTCCCGGATCATACCGGCCAGAGCCGGCTGGATAATAAACAAGTTAAGGAATTGGGTGAAAAGAATATCTGGAGAGAAGGTATCGATCATATCGCAGGCGAACATATTTACGCAAGTCAGAATGATCTTTATCCCTATTGATCCATGGAGAAAAAATGGAAGAAAATAAAGTAATACCACCGAAAATAGATCAATTATTAGACGGTGCTTCCGGTTTTGGCACTTCCGTTTCAAAAGAGACTGAAGAGCTAAGTGCAGAAGTCAAAGATCTCTCCCTGAGCCTCACCGACCGGATTGAAGCGTATGAAGACATTATGAACATCGAGGTGGGTGATACCTCACTCAGCCGCGCCAGGAATATCGAACGGGAAACGGGACTCCGGCAGATCTTTCTGAAATTCGAAGGCGGCAATCCCACAGGAACACAGAAAGACAGGCTAGCCTTTGCCCAATGTCATGATGCGCTCCGCAGGGGTTTCGATACCATTACATTGGCCACCTGTGGTAATTATGGTGCTTCGATGGCCCTTGCTGCCCGGCTGGCCGGCCTGAATTGTATTATATGTATACCCGGGAACTACCATACACACCGGATCAGGGAGATGGAATCTGCCGGTTCGCTGATACAGCGGGTGGAAGGCACCTATGAAGAAACCGTTCAATATTCGAACGTCCTGGCGGAAAAGGAAGAATATTATGATGCCAATCCGGGTGGTGCTAACACGGCACTGCAGATTCTGGCCTATTCGGGGATTGCCAATGAGATATACGACTCATTACGGGATGCGCCAAAGGCTGTGGCCACGCCGGTAAGTAATGGTACCCTGCTGGCCGGCTTGTACAGGGGGTTTGTGAGCCTTTATAAACGGGGCAAGACATCCCGTATTCCCAGAATGATAGCCGGATCCTCGTTTAATAAAAACCCGATCATACGGTCATTCAAAAAAGGACTGGAAACGTGCGAAGATCTTTACCCGGAAACCGTAAAGGAAAGTAAAGTGAATGAGCCGCTGATCAACTGGCATTCTTTTGACGGGAATGAAGCGCTGTATGCATTGAGAAAAAGTGGGGGAGGGGCTTTTGATGTGAGTGATAATAAATTGACCCATTACAGCCGAATTCTGCGAGAAAAGGAAGGGCTGAATGTATTGCCTGCCTCCACGGCAGGGCTGATCGGGTTGCTGGAGTGGCACCGGAAGGAGGAATTCGAAGGAGACCGTTTTGTGGCGGTTTTAACAGGAAGAAAATAAGTAAGAAATGAAAAATGTGCTCGATGGTAACGCAATCGTATATGCCGAAGGGGCTTATAATACGCCTAATGGAAAAACGGCTCATGGACTGGTCCGGTTCACGCGGCGGTATAATGTGCTGTCTGTGGTCGATTCAACCTATGCCGGCCAGGATGCGGGCAAGGTACTCGATGGGGAAGAAAACGGGATCCCGGTCTTCGGTGACCTGAGAGAAGCCATTTATTATTCTATCGGTCACGGGGATATTCCAAAATATATGGTGATCGGACTGGCTCCTGATGGGGGAAGGCTGGACAACAGAACCCGGAATGATATAAAGGGTGCCATCCGCTACCGGCTGAATATAGATTGTGGACTGCATGATTTATTGGGCGATATTCCGGAGTTGCGGGAATTAGCCCAAAATCATAAGGTGAAATTACGTGATATTCGCAAGACACCCTCCCGGGATGAGTTGAATTTTTTCACAGGCAAAATCGAAAAGGTGAACTGCCTTAAGCTGGCTGTGCTGGGTACCGATTCGGCAATCGGAAAACGGACTACCGCCTGGCTAATGGTACAGGGTTTTGAAGCAGCGGGATTGAAAGCCCTGATGATCGGTACGGGACAGACCGCCTGGATGCAGGGAGCCAAATATTCCATTATCATGGATTCACTGGTCAATGATTTTGTTTCAGGTGAAATAGAAAATGCGGTATTTCAGGCCTGGAAAAATGAAAATCCGGACGTGATCGTTATTGAAGGCCAGGGGAGCCTGATGAATCCCGCCTATCCCGGTGGATTCGAGATACTGGCCGCCGGAAGGCCGGACTACGTGATCCTGCAACATGCCCCGAGAAGAATCGAATATGATGGTTTCCCGGGATATAAACTCCATCCGCTCAAGCAACAGATCAATGCAATTGAAACTGTTTCCGGCCGGAAGGTGATTGCGGTAACGGTAAATCATGAAGACATGACACCTGAAGAGATCCCGGATGAATGCAAAAAGGTTACCGAAGAAACAGGGCTCCCGGCTTATGACGTACTGGCAGACGGGCCGGATGGACTGGTCAGGTCAATCAGAAAATATGTGAAATGAATACGAGGGAGCAAATAAGGCTGGATCAATTACTTGTTATAAAACAACTTAAGATCGGGCCCGTAACCGTGGAAGAAAAAAAGGTAACCGCCTCCTATGGGGTGACCGCCCTGTCGGGAGAAAAATCGGAAAATAAACTGACGTACAGTTATGCCGAAAAGGTTTTTGATCCGGGCGATCCCTTCAGTCAGAACCTGGCCTCCCTCATGGTTGCCCAGGTGGCCCTGAATTATGGATTGTTCTGCAAGCGGATCGTGTTTGATGGGCTCTACACCAATACCGACCGCCGGTTTCTGCTGGATATGATGGAAAACACGTCCAGGGAGATCTACGTCAACAAATTGCTTGCTCCCAATGAATTTCTTGTGGACCAATACCGGGGCCTCCGGCCTGAACGGAAAAAGCGTTATACCCGTGCTGAGGTTATTTTCCAGAATACCGCCTTCGGAAATTCGACGCCAGGGTGGGATCACTGGAAAGGCGATCATGGTAAAGCAGCAATTCTGAGCAGCGGGGGAAAAGACAGCCTTTTAACTTACGGTATAACCACGGAACTTGGTTTTGAAACCCATCCCGTATTTATCAATGAATCGGGAAGGCATTGGTTTACCGCCATCAATGCGTATCGGCATTATGAAAAAACAGAGCCGTTCACAGCCCGGGTCTGGTGCAACAGTGACCGGATATTCAACTGGATGCTCAGGCAACTGCCCTTTATCCGGAAAGATTTCAGCCGGATCCGGTCCGATATGTACCCGGTGCGGCTCTGGACCGTAGCGGTATTTTTATTCGGGGTTCTTCCTGTTGCCAGGAAACGGGGCATTGGCAATATACTCATCGGCGATGAGTACGATACGACGCAGCGATCTACCTATGAAGGGATCACCCATTACAATGGATTATATGACCAGAGTAAATTTTTCGATAATTTCCTGACCCGTTATTATCTGAAAAAAGGATGGTTCGTGTTCCAGTTCTCGATACTGAGAAGCTTATCCGAACTGCTGATTCAGAAGATGCTTACCGAACGGTATCCCGGTCTGCAGGAACATCAGGTAAGCTGTCATTCAGCCCATGAAAAAGGAGGACGCATCTATCCCTGCGGGCAGTGTGAAAAATGCCGCCGGATCATAGGCATGCTCATGGCCCTGGACCAGGATCCAACGCGGTGCGGATACCGCCGGGATCAGATCGAACGGGCGTTGAAATCCTACGAAACAAAATCAGTTAAGCAGATCGGATCGGATGCTCAACATTTGTTTCATCTGCTTTCAGAAAAGGGCCTGGTTGAAAAAAATGATCATATCCGGAAAAATGCCCGGCCACATTCCCATATCATGAAACTTCGGTTTGATCAGCAGAGAAGTGTATTGTCTGATCTACCCAGGCAATTCAGGGAGAAAATATGGCCTATATTTCTTGAACATGCAGCGGGGGCCGTCAGGCTGGAAAACCGAAAGTGGGCCGATTTTAATGTGATGGAATTCAGCAACAAGGTTTCCTATCCTTTTGAAATAAGGATGCCTTCCCAGAGTGAGCGGGATCACCAGCATTATGAACAAAAAAATTATGTGTGGGAAAACCTTTCCTGGCCTGAGCTGCAGGAGAGACTGAAAATAGTGGATACAGCCTTGTTGCCCTGCGGAGCCATTGAGCAGCATGGCCCCCATCTGCCTGTCGACATTGATTATTTCGATGCCGTATACCTGACCCGGAAAGTGGCTGAAGCTTGCAGCGATCCCAGGCCATTTGTGCTCCCGCCGGTTCCGTTCGGTGTTTCCTATCATCATGAAGACTTCAAAGGCACCCTGAGCGTTACCAATGAATCCTTATCCCGGTTTGTTTACGATATCGGGATGAGCCTGGCAAAAAACGGGATCAAAAAGCTGATCATGATTAATGGTCATGGTGATAATGCACCCACCCTGAATTTTGCAGCCCAGATGATTAACCGGGATGCCGGTATTTTCGTTTGTGTGGATACGGGTGAAACGAGCGACAGGGATATCGAAAAATTGTCGGATACGCATAATGATATTCATGCGGGCGAAATAGAAACCAGTACGTCGCTGGCCCTTCGCCCCTGGCTGGTAAAACCCGGTAATGCCAAAAAGGAAACCCCCGAATTTGCCAGCAGCTACCTGGATTACTCCTCGTCCAGAGGTGTTCCCTGGTATGTAAAAACCAGGAAAATATCCGAGACCGGAATTATTGGGGATCCGACAAAGGCTTCGGCAGAAAAAGGCCATAAGATGTGGGAAGTAATGATCGCCCACCTGGTAAAATTTGTGGAAGAGATCAAATCGAGCCGGCTGGACGACCTGTATCAGAAAAAATATTAATTACCCCGGATGAAAATAACTTCACTTGATTGCTGGGTGCATAAAATGCCACTGGCAATCCCTTATTCCATAGCTTATGAGACGGTTGATCATTGTGAGAATGTGTTCATGAAGGCCGGTACCGATACCGGTATCACGGGATGGGGCTGTGCTGCTCCCGATAAAGCGGTAACCGGCGAATCCGGCGAAACGGTGCTTCGGATTTATCGCGATATCATAGATCCGCTTTTAAAGAATGCCGATCCATTTCGTTATGCTCTTCTGATCGAAAAGATCAAAAAACATGCATCCGGTAATCCTTCCGCCATGGCTATGGCCGATATGTGCCTGTATGATCTCATGGCAAAAAAGGCTGGTGAACCCCTTTATAAATTTCTTGGAGGTTACAGGAAAAAAATTCCAACCAGTATAACCATCGGTATTCTTCCTCTCAATGAAACCGTGGAGGCAGCACGTAATATGATCCGGAAAGGATTCAATATACTTAAGATAAAGGGTGGCAGAAATCTGGCCGAAGATATCGAAAAAGTGATCCGTTTAAGGATTGAACTGGGTAAAAAGATCGAGATCCGCTTCGATGCGAACCAGGGATATTCGGCTGAAGAGGCGGTCACATTCATCCGGGAAACCAAAAAAGCAGGTATCGGGGTGTTTGAACAACCCACGAACCGGACCAATGAGGATTCGCTGGGATCGGTAACGGCCAGGGTGCCGGTTCCCGTGATGGCCGATGAGAGCCTTATGACGTTGGGTGATGTGTTCAGGCTGACCAAAAAAGATCTTATCGACATGATCAACATAAAGATCATGAAAGTGGGAGGGATCTATGAGGCGCTTCACATCAATTCGGTGGCCAAATCGGCCGGCGTGGAGTCAATGATCGGATGTATGGACGAATCGGAGCTGGGTGTGGCGGCAGGCCTGCATTTTGCACTGGCCCGCAGCAATGTGATCTATGCCGACCTTGACGGTCACCTGGACCTGCAGGACGATCCGTTCCGGGGCATGATCAGGCTTAAAGAGGGTGTACTTTATCCGGGGGAAGGCGCCGGCCTGGGTGAGATCGATTTTTAAGGCATGCACCATCATCTGTTTTCCGAGACCTCTGCCCCGGTAATCCGGTAACGGGTACATTTTGCGTAGTTCACAGGTCCGCTCATCGATCCGCTCTATTGATCACTCATATTTGAGGATCGTGCCTTCCACACCTCCGATCCAGCCCAGGCCTTCATTCAGCATAAAGACCGTGCTCATGTCCTTTGTTGTCCCGGTCTGCTGAAAGTCCCAGCTCGATCCACCATTTTTGGTCTGATAGATCCGGCCATCGATGCCGATCAACCATCCTGCCTTGTCATTGATAAAAAAGACATCCTTCCATTCATCGGTCGGGAAACCGATCGAAGGATTGTAGTCGAGCCAGATGATGCCTCCCGTTTCAGTCTTTATCAGTGTATTCCGGTCTCCACATGCAAATCCGTTCAATTCATCAATAAAAAAAACCGAATTCAGTGTGACGTCAATGTTTATCGCCTGCTTCGTCCATTCTGCTCCGCTGTTGCCGGTAACATATATGGCACCTTTTTCACCTACTACCCATCCTCTTTTGTCGTTAATGAAAAAAACATCAAGCAGATTCTCTTTGCCGGAGACCTCACGGGTAATCCATTGACCCCCACCATCCGGACTGATCGCCACAAGGCCGTTATCACCGGTAGCCCAACCTATGAGTCCCATGAATATCTGGATGGAATGCAGAGGTGCTGGAAAAGTTATTTTCTGTGTCCAGGTTTTTCCACTGTCGATCGTTGATATGATCTGTCCTCCCACTACCTCTCCTTCATGCCAGGTAGAAGCGATAAATCCGTTCTTGCGATTGGTAAAGAAAATATCATTGAAATTTTCAGATTGAAAGTCCCGGATTGCTTTATTCCAGGTAATCCCGCCATCCATTGAAGACATCAGTAATCCATTATCACCCACCGTCCATCCCTTGAGGGTATCATGGAAAAAGATCCGGTTTACATCATTAGCGAAACCCGTTTCCACGATTTTCCAGGAACCGGGCGTGGGTACTATCCTTACTTCAAAACTTTTTTCAAAACTGAGTGTTCCATCAGTAGCAAGAAGTGATATTTTCGCTTTTCCCGATTCATTATGTTTGGGTTCGATTAAAATAGACCGTTCGGCACCTGATCCTGAGATAGAAATATTTTCATCCGGGATCAATGGTTTATTATCCGATTCAGCCTCAATGGTCACAATACTAATATCGTTCCCGTTATACACAATATTAAAATTAATCGGACCAAGATCCTGGTTGATATTGGCTTTCTGATTAGGAATCTCGCTGATCGTTAAGGGAGGGGTTTCCTCTTCCTTGGAACAGGTTAACATGAAAATCACAATCAGGCTGAATAATATTTTATTCAGAAAAAATATTTTGTTTAATGTAATTCGATTTGTTTTTATTCTCATCTTTCCTGATTCAGCGCCCTGAAATTCCATTCATAAATATAAGAACCTTTAAAGTATTAACCCCGATTATTCATAAACCATTCTCAAAATAAACCGTTTTTACTATTTA
>CAZIXF010000062.1:0-26754 GCA_964543195.1 uncultured Roseivirgaceae bacterium | reverse complement strand
TAAATAGTAAAAACGGTTTATTTTGAGAATGGTTTATGAATAATCGGGGTTAAGACGTTTCTTCCCGGGAGTTTCCTTGATTTTATCCAGGACAAGTTTGATCACCCTGGCTGCTGCATTTAATTTTGCTTTAAATTGGCGGATGTCAGGGGGTGCCAACCTTATAAAATGGTAGTCTCCGTTTTTTGAAATATTATCAGCCCGGTAACTTATACTCACTGTAACCGAACTCAGCACGGGTTAAAGCAATTCAAACTCACTCTTCTTTCTTCTTTTCCATTCGTTCCAAAGAATCCAGTATTTTAAACAGGGCGATCCAGGCCTCACAAAATACCCTCCAAAGCAAATTACCAAGAATTATTCCGAAAATAACCAGTACCATCATGCCCCCAACAGGATATATTCCATTGAAGATCAATAAAATCGGAACAATTGTGATTATGATGCTTCCCAATAAATAAATAACCTTTATAAGGCTCTGGCTTACCATTTTTTCAAACGAAAAATACTCTTCCATATCATGTGTTTTGATGGTTGATGAATGCATGCTTTATATCAGAAGAAGTACCGGGGTTCTGAGAAACCAATATAATTCACAGGATACCCGGCACATTCCTCAGGAGACAAGATATAAAATTTACGGAATTATTTCTTATTTGGAGAGATCAAATTTTGATTTAAATATTCTTTCTGAAGTATCTTGATTTGATTGTCATATTCTTCATAGAGTAGCTCAAATTCACTTTCGGTCTTTACTGTATCTAACTTTTGTGAATATTCCTCAGAAAGTACCGAAACCATATTGGAATACTCCCTTTCAGCCTGAATCTGTCTTAGCTCCTGTTCCAGAGCAGAAATATCCGTGCTCAATAAATATTCAACGGATTCTTCAGTGATGGCCTGATCGTTAAATCTTCCATCATATTTTGTAATGACTTCATAAATCTGATTCAGTTTTTTCTGTTCACTTTCATTTAGTATTATATCTGATTCGTTTAATATGACTTTTAATTTATCGGATTCAACCAATGCATTTTCTTCTTCCTGATCACAAGAATACATAACAAAAGAAAGCACGATAATGGATAGGATAGTTAGGTGTTTCATAATTCAATGATTTTAAAGTGGATTATAACTTAACATAATTGTTTCCAACAATTTACATATCTATACTCCGATATGCTTTCTACTATCAATAATGGAACTCCCTTCCATTTTATAATTCCGTATTCCCAGGACCACTCCACGTAAGCCCCGAAATAACCACTGCTCATAACCCGGCTTCCGGTATCAATAACCTCCTGAAAGGCACAGGCTGTACCGTAGAGATCCCTATTGAGTAATTTCACTTTCGGCCGGCCATCATGTGGGCCGCAGTTCATAACATAAGGGCTTGCCATGATTGGGCTTGAGTATGAAAACCAAAGAGATCCTACAATTGGACAATAACTCTTTGGTCGCAGACAAACGGTCCCCTCCACTGCATTGCAATAAAAGGAGATAAAACTGAAGCTGAAAATCAATAAAATAATCGCTGGTCTTTTCATAATTTTAGAAATTTAAGTTGAACAAATAATACACTTGCTGACTAAGCATTTTCTAATGATCGATCACTTTTTTTTCTACGTTCTATATGTTGCCGGATCACCGGATCAATAGAGCTTTATATTTGAAACCTATATCATAATCATTAAAGATCTTCTCTATTTCAAGCCAGGCAAATCTATTTTAGTAAAGATCCACCCCTCTGGTTCCTTCCTGAGCTCGAATCCGCCCACACCAAAATATAATTTCTTCCCACATCCATCATGGAGTAAACCCAAATATGAAATATAGAAACCCACTGTGGCAAAAGCGTTTTCAATATCCAGGCTGGTAATGTTGAAATGAGTTATCTCAAAACTTTTATGCTTCTTCCTGAAACCGGTTATTCGATCCAGAAGCACATCCGAATTAATAATCATTCCATAGACCTCCATCTGCTCGGTTGTAAAAAGAAAATCGAGGTAAAATTCATTTTCCTTATTGAATATCATGTGGACCGCCTCGTGGCAGGCCTCACTGACATCCAGTTCATCGTTCGGATAAAAATCTTCATAAATAAAATATGTAACTATGCCCCTAACCGGAATATCATCGATTTCCTCATTAAAAAGATCATGAATAATGAACTGATACAAAATCCTGTCCTCAACTTCACATAGCGTGTCCACTACGATCTCATTCCTGAATAGAATATCAATGAGTCGTTTTAATTCCGTTTTTAATTCTTCGCCGGTAATTTCTTGAGTTCGTTTGTAAGCGGGGCATCCGATTTTTTCATATACCGAAATTATCTTTCGATTAGAAAAGGCTTCCTCCAATTCGAGCATATGATCGAGCCACTGACTCTCTATTTCCGGAGGAAGACCTTCCACTTCAAATGGAAAATCAGCCCCATACTCTACAGATAGCTTAATTTTTTTCAGCTCATTATTGAAACGAAGCAGTTCATGCTGATTTTCGTCCCTAAAAATCTCCATAGCTGGCTGTTTAATACACAATAATATATAATGGTTTTTATTTAATCGTATAACAAACATTTAAATACGGTTATTTAAAATTTTACCCGGGGAAAATGGATTATAAGGTTAATCCATTATAGACACGGAGGGGGAATGGGATTATAAATAAAGTTGATTTTCCCGAATACAAAATCCTGCCGGTTTCCCAAAATAATAACTGCTCCATTAGCAACCGGGGTATGTTTCTACTCCGCATCCGGCCTGGGTTGACGTTCCCGGTATGAGAAGAATTGCTGTTCCCGGTGATCTCCTCATACTTTACCTGTATATGAATCGTACCTTTTTATTTTAATTTTAAAATTAGCCTCCTATATTGCAGGAAAAGGAACATTGCGGATATTTCCGGCCATAAATTTTTCTCACTGATGATAAAACCCTTCCCAATACTTATAATTTTTTTGTTATCCTGTACTCCATCCGGTAAGGAAAAGCTCTTTTTTGAAAAAGCCGTAGATAATGCACAAACCGCCAATGAGGGATTTAAACGCTGTCAGAGATATGCGAGTGACTGGCTGACGTATGCCGATGAAACCACAGGTCTCATCCCGAGAAATCTTTACGGATCAAGCAATATTTGGAATGCAAAGGATGCCGCTGCCGACAATTACCCCTTTATGGTACTCACGACGGCTTTGACTGACCGTGAAATGTTCAACAACCGGATGAAAGACATGCTGAGATCCGAGATTGAACATACCTCACGCTTATACAGTCTTCCGGATACCTATTCCTTTGTGGAACAGGATTTTACAAATGAAAAAATCGACACAGCTTCCCTGATTTTCGGGGCATCCGAATACGTCAAGGATGGTCTTCTGCCCCTTACCGAATGGCTTGGCCCCAGCCCCTGGTCGGAACGAATGATCAATCTTATCGATGATATCTGGCATATAGCGCCGGTCTCCACCCGTTTCGGGGTTATCCCTTCCACGGATCCGGAAATCAACGGAGAAATGATGCAGGCGCTCTCAAGGCTCTACTGGATGACCGGTGATGAAAAATATCTGGATTGGGCTATTCGTCTCGGGGATTATTATCTGCTTGGCGATCATCATCCTACCGATGATTTTACCAGGCTGCGGCTGAGAGATCATGGGTGCGAGATTGTATCCGGTTTATGTGAAGTATATACAGCCGTAAATTATACCAGGCCGGAAAAAAAGGAAGCATACCGTGATCCATTACACCGTATGCTCGATCGTGTCCTGGAAGTCGGCCGGAATGAGGATGGCATGTTTTATAATAACATAAACCCACAGACCGGAGAACCTGAAAATACAGGAGTAGAGTCCGGTACCGTGGCGGATACCTGGGGATATACCTACAATGGTTTTTATACCGTATTCCTCATCGACAGAAAAGAAGCCTATCGCGAGGCAGTGGTCAATGTGTTGAATAATCTGGATAAATATGAAAATTACGACTGGGAAACCGGGAGTGCGGACGGTTATGCAGATGCCATTGAGAGTGCGCTGAACCTGTATAACCGCGAACGGGGTGACATGGCTGAAAACTGGATCGACAGCCAGACAGAGATCATGTGGTCGATGCAGGATTCGAGTCACCGGGAAGGAGCACTTAAATGGAAAAATAGGGGTATTATTGAAGGATGGCATGGTGACGGTAATTTTGCCCGAACCACCATCATGTATTGCCTTTGGAAGACACAGGGACTTCACATGTTCCCCTGGAGGCCTGACCTGCAATATGGAGCCGAAAATGATGATGGGATCTTAAGAATTGCAGTAATTATAGAAAAGCCATGGAAAGGTTCCATCCGATTCGACCGGGAAAGGCACCGTAAATTTTTGAATTTACCGCTGGATTATCCCCGGATCAATCAGTTCCCGGAATGGTACACCGTTGAGGATAATAAGAAATATACGATTTACAACCACACAACAACCAAAGAAAATGTGTATTCAGGTTACGAATTAATAGAAGGGATTGACCTTAATTTGAATAAAACAGGCACCTATTATTTTGAATTGAGGGAACTGTAATGCTGGAAAAGACTGATAAAGATCAATGAGGTGTTCGTTTATGACATATCTGTTAATTTTTTATTTTTAACCTATGTTAAGAAAGATATTAAAGAATGCCGGCATACTGATCCTTTGCTGGGTGTTGGCCATGCTCCTCTATTCGCTGTTATACCGGGTCAGGCAACCCGGCTTATTATTACAGATCTTTGTGATACCCGCTGCCTTTTTCTTCCTGGCAGGAATTCTTTTTACAATCATGGAGATAAATACCAAAGTTCTCCGGAGATTGAGCATTGTGTTTATTTTCTCTGCGATAGCCGTCGATCAGGCCATTAAGATATACTTATTCTCATTAAACTGGGATGACATAAATATTCCTCTTATCCTGCCGGCATTTCATATTATCCCCACTCACAATACACTGGGCTCGTACCTCTGGGTACTCTTGGACTGGAAAGGGGCTTCCAACCTGCTCAATGTTTTCCTGGTTTTGCTGCTGATGCCCTTTTTCGTCGAATTCTGGAGATTTTACCGGGCTGAAAGACGAAACAGCCTGTGGATCAATCTTTTTGTCAACCTGATCGTGGCCGGAGCACTATGCAACATCATTGATAACCTTTTTCATGGGGGGTCATTGGATTATTTATACATAAGGCCGTTTTACACTACCGACCTGAAGGATATTTATATCTCACTGGCGCTGATGTGCATGGTTATTGAAGTTTTCGAAAATAAATTATATCGTAAAGACAGCAATATCAACAAGGATTTTAATTCGTTTTTGTCTAATGACCTCAGAAAACTTTTCCGCAGAATAACCGGCAAAGGCTGACCACTTCCGGATTAAAAATTGTAAATTTAAATTACCCTAAAATTTTTTTAAAGAAAGTAAAATTTTTACGATATGGATATCCTTTACCGGCGCCGTAGCATCAGAAAATATACAGATTCTCCGGTATCTGAAGATGATATAAAAAAAATAATCAAGGCCGGCATGAATGCGCCTTCAGCCGGGAACGAGCAGCCCTGGCATTTTATCATGATCAACGATCGAAAGAAGATGGATGCCATTGCCGGTTTTCACCCTTTTGCGCAGATGATCAGGCAGGCACCGGCAGCCATACTGGTATGCGGTGAACCTGCCCTGGAGAAACATAAGGGGCTCTGGGTGCAGGATTGTTCTGCCGCAACCCAGAATATGCTCCTTGAGATCGCGGATCTCGGGCTGGGAGGCGTATGGGTGGGTATTTATCCGAGGGAAAAAAGAATGACCGGGATCAGGGAATTGTTCAATATACCGGAAGATATTATCCCGTTCTCATTGATCCCGCTGGGATATCCGGCAGAAGAAAAAGAACCCAACGATAAATTTATGGAAGACAGGATCCGGGTTAATAAATGGAAAGAGTAAAAAAATACAGCACTAATAATTGTGCAGACTAATCCCGGTGCAGTAATGAATTAAGGTTTGCCTTCTGGGAATATATCCTGACCTCCCCGTTTCTCATATTTAAATTAAATGGTTATATTGGTTTCATAACCATATTTTATGTCATGAAAAATCATCTTTATCTTATTTTTCTTATTCTGATCATACTTTTTTCCTGTCAGCAACAACCGGATAAGAAAGAGGCACCTCCACCCAAACCCAATATCATTTTTATCCTTACCGATGACCTGGGTTATGGTGACCTGGGTGTATTGTTCCAGAACCAGCGGGCTGAGGCCGGTTTGCCTTCTCATAAAACACCCAGGCTTGATCAAATGGCCAATGAAGGTATGTTATTGACACGGCATTATGTTCCGGCTCCTGTCTGTGCGCCTTCACGGGCATCTCTCCTGCAGGGCGTACATCAGGGTCATGCACAGATACGTGACAATCAGTTTGACAAAGCCTTGTCGGATAACCACAACCTGGCTACCGTGCTTAAAGAAGCCGGTTACACCACCGGTCTTATCGGTAAATACGGTTTACAGGGCCGCGAAGGGAGTAATCCCGGTACATGGGAAGCTTACCCCACAAAACGGGGTTTCGATTATTTCTTCGGCTATGTACGACACAGGGATGGCCATAACCATTATCCTGCCCATGAAGCGCCGGACCGTCCTCCTGTGGAATTTTATTCAGGCAACGAAGAAATATCTTCTCAACTGAAAGGGTGTTATACTACCGATCTTTTTATCGCAGCAGCAAAAAAATGGATCACGGATAACACCAATAACAGTCCCGGCCAGCCTTTTTTCCTTTATCTTGCCTATGATACACCCCATGCAGGCCTGGAGGTAGCTTCCACTCCCTACCCGGAGGGTGGAGGACTGAACGGAGGACTGGAATGGATAGGGGAAGATGGAAATTTTATCAATACTGCTGAGGAGCCTGTTAATGATTATATCCATCCGGACTATGCTGAGAAAGACTGGCCGGATACCCAGAAGCGCTTTGCCAGTATCGTCAGGCGGATTGATAATGCCACAGGTGATCTGCGTCAGTTGTTGATCGACCTTAATATTGACGAAAACACATTGATCGTTTTTTCATCGGATAATGGCCCACACAGGGAATCCTACGGTTACGGAGATTACGACCCCACCTTATTCGACAGTTTCGGACCTTTCGATGGAATCAAAAGAGATACCTGGGAAGGCGGGATCCGGATGCCTACCTTTGCCCGGTGGCCGGGACATATTCCTTCAAATACATCAAACAATACGCCTACCCAGTTCCACGACTGGCTTTCAACCTTCTCGGAACTGGCAGGTCTCCCTGCACCTGGCCGCTCCGACGGCGTATCACTCGTACCATTACTGATGGGTAACGATGACCAGGTAAAATCAAAGGTATATGTAGAATATTTCGAAGGAAGGCCCACACCTGAATACGAGGAATTTCATCCTTCCCATGCCGGCCAATTGCGGCGACAAATGCAGGTGGTTTATCTCGATGGATATAAAGGCGTGCGTTACGATATTGATTCATGGTCCGATAACTTCCGGATCTACGATACCAGCGAAGATCAGGGTGAAACCAATGATCTGGCCGGGAGCAACGATTATTTTACAGACCTTCAGGAGCGTATGAAAAAGGAAGTGATCAGGTTGCGCCGTCCGGATACCACGGCAGTCCGCCCGTACGACCGGGTACCCGTTCCGGCCCATTCCATAACCGGACTTGAAAAAGGACTGCGATATCAGGTTTATGAAACATCAACTCCCTGGGTACCAGACATCGGGACACTGAAGAAAGACCCGGTTGAGACAGGGACTGTGGAAAACTTTGACCCGGATGTCCGCACAAGGGATAACCAAATCGTGATCTTGTATACGGGTCTTTTGGAAGCACCTGAAACCGGCAAGTACAGCTTATCTCTTAAAATGAATGGCAAAGGCGTGCTCCGGATACATAAAGCTACGGTGATCGATGCCGACAAATTGTACGATCCAGGTACTTTCCTTACCACAGATATCCATCTGGAAAAAGGTTTTCATCCCATTCAATTCACATTTTGCAATATGGAGGAAACCAATCCATCGATCCAGTTGGAATTGAGCGGGCCCGGTTTCAGCATGCAGCCCCTTGATCCCGCCCTGCTAACCCATACCATGGACGATGAAATTATAGAAATGATCTATTAACGTGAACAGGATTATTGTACCTGCAGGATTTGCTTTAGCCCTTCTGAGCTTTAGCATCTATGCCCAGGAAAATTCCATAATTCAGAAGGAAAAGATCTACAAAGAAGTGGACGGCCGGGAATTAAAAGTCGATATTTTCTTTGCTGAAAATACCGGCATTAAAACTCCAAAACCGGCCATTGCTTTTTTCCATGGAGGAGGCTGGGTTTTTGGCGATCCTTCCGAGTTTCATGGCGCCTGCCGCCGGTATGCCGGAAAAGGTTTCGTGACTTTTTCGTTTCAATACCGGCTGTCCATCCAGGAGGATGGATCCTTTCCTCATCCAAAAATCACACCGGTCGAATCAGTAAAAGATGCACGGTCAGCAATCCGGTGGATGAAGGAAAATGCCGGAGATCTGCAGGTTGACCCGGATAAAATTGCAGTGGGGGGACAATCGGCCGGAGGACAACTGGCCCTGTCAACCGTTTTATGCGACGATATCAATGAACAATCCGATAACCTTGATTTCAACCCCGTACCGGAAGCTTTGTTACTGTATTCCAGTAATGTAAATACCATGGAAGCCTGGATCGACTGGATACTGGGGGATAAAAGGGAGCAGATCTGGGATATTTCACCGTATCATAACCTGAAGAAGAACATGCCTCCTGCCATAGCCTTTCATGGAGAAGCGGATTGCACGGTACTCCCGTATATTGTGGAGCTTTACGAAAGAAAGACCAAAGAGCTTGGTAATTCGTACAAGCTGATCACATACCCTGGACGAACCCACTACCTGGGTGAGGGGATCGAAAAATATGCCCGTTATTTCGATGAAGAGATCCTGGAACGCACGGATGAATTCCTGATCGAAATTGGGTTTATGAAAGAATAATATAAACCGGTTTGATCGGCTATGAAACATGTTGAAAACCCGGAGAGATCAGGAGATAAATTATGCTTGATAAATGGTGTAAAAGAACCAACAGTTCTTTTCATTTCATCAGATATTACAAAACGAATCTCCCGGGCTATCAAAAAAATGAATCAGCCGATGCCTCAGGCGGATATTATTTTTTAAGCTCCCTGATCCATATGTTCCTGTAACTCACCGGATTGCTGTGGTCCTGAAGACGGAGCGGCAATTTGCCATGAGGTTTATACTCGGGCAATCCTATATACGGAGTATGGCCTTTCAGCATCACATGATTCTGAACCAGTATACCATTATGCACCACGGTGATATAAGCAGGTTTTGCCAGGGTACCATCCTCATGAAATATCGGCGCTTCATAAAATATATCATAGGTCTGCCATTCACCGGGAGGACGGCTTGCATTGACAAGGGGCATGTATTGCTTATAAATGCTGGCTGCCTGTCCGTTGGAATAGGTTCGGTTATTATAGGAATCCAGCACCTGAACTTCATATGTGCTTTGGAGAAAGATTCCGCTGTTACCCCGGCCCTGACTCTTACCAACTACCTCCGAAGGCGTTCTCCATTCTATATGGAGCTGGCAGTTTCCGAAAGAACGCTTGGTGTGAATATCGCCCTCTCCTTTTACCACGGTCATGGCCCCGCCTTCCAGTTTCCAGTTTGCCCGGCCTCCTTTCACAGACTCCCATTCTGAAAGATCATTCCCATCGAAAAGTACGATCGCATCGGATGGAGGCTGGGTACCCTGACCCGGCGTCACCACTTCGGGAACCGGTTCCCATACTTCTGTTTCTTCAGGTTTCATTTCCTGTGCCATAATCAGATTTAAAAACAAAATGCTAAAAATAACGGTGAATATAACTTTCATGATCAAAAATTTTTAATAGTAGGATACTTCATCTATAACATCGTTAAAAATACAAATTTTGTGTTTTTCATTCTGTATATTTAGGAAATTTTCTTATCAGCGATGTTGGTATATATATTTCTGGCGGCATTAGTTGTTTTTATTCTGGCCTATAGAATATACGGGAGATATCTTGACCGCAAATTCGATGTAAATTGTGACCGTCCCACCCCCAGCCATACCGATTATGATGGAGTAGACCGTGTACCTGCCAGGGCACCGGTATTGTTGGGTCATCATTTCAGCTCCATTGCGGGGGCGGGACCGGTGGTGGGTCCGATTATAGCAGGCATTGCTTTCGGCTGGTTGCCCGCCCTGTTGTGGATTGTGCTGGGCTCAATTTTCATTGGTGGCGTGCATGATTATTCATCGTTAATGGCTTCAATTCGGCACAAAGCCAAATCAGTGGGTGAAATAGCCCGCATCTATATGACACCCCTGTCCTACAAAATGTTTCTCATCTTCATCTGGCTGGCCCTGGTTTATATCCTGATCGTGTTTGTAGACCTTACTTCTGCCGGATTTACCGGCAGTCCTGAAGTAGCTACCTCATCTACCTTCTTTATTTTCCTGGCTGTGATCTTCGGTCTGGTGATCAACAGGACCGGGCTTACCCTTAAATCCGCTTCGTTGCTTTTTGTCCCACTCGTTTTTTTCGGAATTTACTTCGGGCATCTTTTACCTTTTGACAATGCGGCACTTCCCGCCATCATGGGTGAATCAAAACGTACCTGGAATGTGATCCTGCTGATTTATTGTTTTGTGGCGAGCATTACACCGGTCTGGATCCTGTTACAGCCCAGGGATTACCTGTCATCTTTTCTTCTTTATGGGTCGCTCCTGGGTGCCTTTATCGGGATCTTGATCGGGGGTTTTGATATGAAATACCCCATGTTCACCAGTTGGTCGGATATTGAGAGGGGTACGCTTTTCCCCATACTGTTTATTACCATCGCCTGTGGAGCCTGTTCGGGATTTCACTCGATCGTAGCCTCCGGTACTACCTCCAAACAATTGAATAACGAATGCGACGGACGGCCGATCGGATACGGTGCCATGCTCATCGAGGGCCTGGTTGCTGTGATCTCCCTTTTCACAGTGGCCATGGTGGTCTATAAACATGACATTCTGACTACCAATCCCCTGGAGATCTACGGGAACGGACTGGGAAATTTCCTTCAGGTGCTCGGGCTTCCCTATGAAATCGGAAAAACTTTCGGCATCCTGGCCGTATCCACATTCCTGCTTACCACGCTGGATACATCAACCCGTCTTGGAAGGTACATATTCGAGGAATTTTTCTCAATGAAAGGAAAAAACGCCAGGATCATTGCTACGGTAGCGACACTCACCTTACCCCTTGCTTTCAATTTTATGGTCCTCAGAGATGCTTCGGGTGAAATAATCCCAGCCTGGCAGGCCATCTGGCCCGTATTCGGGGCTACCAACCAGCTCCTTGCCGGTCTTGCCCTGCTGGTCGTTTTCGTATGGCTCAAAAAGAAGGGGAAAAATACGGTTTTCATTATAATCCCCATGCTTTTTATGCTGATCATGACCATCTGGGCATTGATACAATTGATCTACCAGGGAGGATTTACCATTATAGGAACAATAGCTTTCATATTGCTCATCCTGGCCTTTATCCTTATCGTGGAAGCATTCAGGACGGTGTTAAAAAAAGACAGCACCCTTGAGGAGGTGAAGGCGTAACTTAAACGTGAACACATATAGGGGTCAGGGTGGAATGAAATTCCGAAGTGCTTCAGGAATTGAGTGGGGAAAACCCCATTACAGTCTGATATGATGGTAAATTGATGAGGTCGCCGGTTCACTGGAATGGCGCATGATCGATCTGCCGCAGGATGCCATAAAGAAATATAATTTCAATTTTTGCATAAAAAAAGGCCGCTTCAGTGAAACGACCTTTTAAGAGCACATTGGAATTTATAAAACAAGCCTAGTTAGCTTCTACTTCATTATTTGCCAACAGGATCTCCTCAATTGCTTTTTTCAACGTTGGTTTGGGTAATGCACCCTGTGCCATCTGGGGCTGTCCTTCTTTCGGACAGAAAAGCATGGAGGGAATACTTCTGATCCCGAATGCGGCGGCCAGTTCCTGCTGCTCCTCCGTATCTATCTTGTAGATATGAATCTTGCCATCATATTCCTTGGCCAGCTCCTCCAATATGGGAGCTACCATTTTACAGGGTCCGCACCAGTCGGCATAAAAGTCGATCACACAAGGAAGGTCACCTTCATATTTCCAGTCCTTGTTCTCTTCATAATTAAATACTTTCTCGAGAAAGGTTTCTTTAGTTAAATGTTCCATTTCAATATTCCTTTTTGTCTTGATTATTTCTGATTTTAACTTGTTTACTTGTTCCTTGTTATCTCCCGAATTACAGCCTGTTACAGCCAGCAGGATCATAACAAATAATATTTTAAAAACGGATAAACTTTTCATCTTAGCCCATATTCTTTAGTATGTACGTACAAACATATGAAAAGGTTATCATATTATCAAACTATCATATGATATTTTTTCAAAAATTTGTCTGCTCTGATTGTTTATAATAAATAATTTTTTAGCTTACGCCAAATCAATCTGAACAAACATCCCATGAAAAGACTTTTTCTGGTTCGGCACGCCAAGTCATCCTGGAAAGACATCTCCCTCGACGACATCGACAGACCTCTGAATAAAAGGGGCAAACGTGATGCTCCCGAAATGGGCTCACGGTTGAAAAAACAGCAGATCAGGCCCGATCTGCTTGTCACCAGCCCTGCCAAGAGAGCCCGGAAAACAGCCCGGAAGATCGCCAGGGAAATAGGATATCCCAAAAAGGAAATAACGATCAACGAAAAACTCTATCATGGAAGTGATGAAGGGCTTATCGAGGTAGTTCAATCACTTCCCGATTCTTCCGACAATGTGATGCTATTCGGTCATAATCCCGGATTCACCGAATTTGCGAACAGGTTATGCAATATCAACATTTACAATATTCCCACTACCGGCATTGTGGCCATTGATTTCAACTGCAAAGCCTGGCATGAAACAGATTTCGGAAAAGGGGATCTGGTCTTTTTCGATTATCCCAAAAAACAATCGTCAGGCTGAGATCTTTATCCACGGAGATCCACCACGGTCTCCTGTCCAGGACGGATCTGCTCAATAAAACGGATGATTTTCTCTGCTGCTTCATCCGTCGACAGCAACTGATCATTTTCCTTAAGGGAATGAAACCGGCCCACATTACTGAAGTCCCTTTCTGATGTACTCCGGATCTGTTCCTGCATGCCCGTTTCGATCACACCCGGAGCAAGCGACACGACGGTAATATCATAGCCCCTTTTTTCCCTTTCCATATCAGCCACCCGTGACAACATATCGATGGCCGCTTTTGAAGAACAATATTCGCTCCAGCCGTCATAAGCGTTTTGGGCTGCACCGGAACTGATATTAATGATCTTCTTCGCAGCCTTATTATCCTTGAAATTTCTTATAAAAGCATTCATAAGTACAGCCGGAGCGGTTATGTTAATCGAATAGGCCTTATAAAAATCCCTGTCGGGAATATCACCGAGGTATTTAATCTCACCGAGGTATCCCGCATTATTGATCAGGATGATCTGATCAAAAGACTGATCCAATGTGAACAACCTATCCGCCTCCTGCGCGAGTGTCTCCGTATCACTGAGATCCATTTTTACATGGTCAAACCGCTCATGATCAATATCATTTGTACGGGAAATGCCGGTAATGAGATTATTTTCCTTCTTGAGTAAGCTGTCTACCAGTCCCCGGCCAATGCCTTTACTGCTTCCGGTTATATAATATTTATTCATAAACTTGGGTGTGAATTAGTTGATATCTCATTAAAGTATATATTGACTCAGGTCCTTATCCTTAACCAGGTCTACAAGCCTATCTGAAACCATTTCCTTCGTGATGGTGATCTTTGCGTTGGGACCGATTTTATCGGGCACATCAAAAAGCAGATCGTTGAGCAGCTTACTCATCACCGTATGTAAGCGTCTTGCTCCGATGTTTTCCACTTCTTCATTCACCTGAAAGGCTGTTTCGGCAATTTCTTCCAGTGCATCATCATTGAAAATGATCTCGATATCTTCAGCCCTGAACAAGGCAGTATATTGTTTCGTAAGCGAATTTTTCGGCTCCTTCAATATCCTGGCAAAATCATCCTTGGTCAGGTTATCCAATTCAACACGGATGGGGAATCTCCCCTGTAACTCGGGAATCAGATCAGAAGGTTTGGATCCGTGAAAGGCTCCGGCAGCTATAAAAAGAATATGGTCTGTATTGATCACACCATACTTTGTGGAAACCGTACTTCCTTCCACAATGGGAAGAAGATCACGCTGGACACCCTCGCGGCTGACATCCGGGCCATGACCTCCCTTTTTACCGCCTCCACCAGCCACCTTGTCAATTTCATCAACAAAAATGATACCGGTATTCTCGGCCTTCTGAATGGCTTCGCTTTTCACCTCATCCATATCGATCAGTTTGGACGATTCCTCATCGATCAGGATTTTCCGGGCTTCTTCAATCGTTACCTTTCTTTTTTTATTCTTTTTCGGCAACATATTACCGATCATTTCCTGCAAATTGATCATGGAGGCTTCATCCATCATTCCTCCCCCGATCATTCCAACCCCTGCATTGGCAGGTTGTCGCACGTTGATCTCGATCTTACGGTCGTCCAGTTCTCCCTTTCTCAATTTCTCCCGGAATTTCTCCCTGGTCCGTTCATTCAGTTCATAATCGGTCTGAGGTTCTGTTTCCTGATCATTATCCTGCTGATTCGCCGATCTCAATGAAGGTTTTTTCATAGGTGGAATCAATATATCCAGAATGATATCCTCGACGGCCTGCCCAGCTTTTTCTTTCACTTCTTCCTTTTTCTTTGATTTAACCAGATTTACCGATTGCTCCACCAGATCACGAACCATGCTTTCCACATCACGTCCCACATAGCCTACTTCCGTAAATTTTGAGGCTTCCACCTTGGTAAAAGGTGCATCAGCAAGGCGGGCCAGTCTGCGGGCGATCTCTGTTTTGCCCACACCGGTCGTTCCGATCATGAGTATGTTATTGGGAATGATCTCACTCTGGATCTCCACATCCGCATTCATTCTTCGCCACCGGTTCCTCAACGCAATGGCTACGTTCCTTTTGGCTTCATCCTGACCGATTATATACTTATCAAGTTCTTTTACAATCTGTCTTGGTGTTAAATATTTATCATTATCCAACATATTCTTATCTCTTTTAATTCTAATTAACTTTTTCTGTAAAACGATTTCAGATCACTGCTTATGCCGAAATAATTTATTCCGCCGGCGACATGGTATATGGCCCGGGAGTAACTCAGTTCAAAGGATTTTATCCTCAGCATAAACCCGAACGAAAAACCCGTCCCTCCCGAACGTTGCTCAAGTCTCAATTCCCGGCGGATCAGGTAATTATAACCACCACGCACATTCAAGTTATCGCTGATCAATATTTCACCTCCAAAATTAAAATGGCTGATCAGTTTTTGAAACAAACCGGGTTCCCCGTCAAACAGGTCAGCACCTTTATCACTATACAAAATATTTCCTTTGTATAGATTGTATCCTGTTATTGAGAAACGTACAGGCATGTGTTCAGGTTTAAATGAAGTACCCAGTTGAAGATCGAAAGGGATTCCTGAACCGCTCGATGCCGTATAGTCACTTAACTTTAACCCGACATTCCGAATATTCATGCCTGCTGTCCAATCCAATTCGGGGTGTATGAAAACCCCTCCCATATCAATCAGGAAGGCTGATGCATGATAACCGGCAATACTGGAATACGCAAACCGGGTATTCAGGCCAAGACTGAAATTCCCGATTTTCCGGGCATAACTGCCCATAACCATAAAATCATTGGCTTTTATTTCACCAATCGGATTCCCCGACGGATCATAGGCATCCATTTCACCATAATTCACATTCTGAAAACCGATACCCCAGACCCCGGGTATATTAAAGGCATGGCTGTATGCAAATTTGCTAACATTAATGCCGCCATAATAAAAGGCATGATTCAATGAGACAAATCCCGCCATCTGTTCATTCAGCAATCCCGGATTGGAGAAGAAAAGGTTTACATCCTGGTCGTATAGTGAGACGTTGACACCGCCCAATGCAGCCAGTCTTGTATCGCCGGGAATATTAATGAAGTCAAAACTTTTCCTGCCTCCGATCTGGGCATTAGCCAAATGAGTGATCGAAAATAACGCTATCGATATGAACAGCCTTTTCAAAGAAAGATTATTCTAACACAAATTCCATGGGTTCGGGCACCTTCTCATCGGTCAGGGCGATCTTAAGGACCTCATCCACATGATCGACATAATGGATATTGATATCCTTCAGATATTGTTCATCAATTTCCTCAATATCCTTCCGGTTTCTGCTACAGAGAATTACATCCTTGATCCCTGAACGCCGTGCTGCCAGGATTTTTTCCTTTATGCCACCTACAGGCAATACTTTCCCTCTCAATGTAATCTCCCCGGTCATGGCCATTTTATCCCGGACCTTTTTTTGTGAAAAGACCGAAGCAAGCGAGGTGAAGATCGTAATACCGGCTGATGGGCCATCCTTCGGCACGGCACCTGCCGGCACATGGATATGAAGATCGTATTTTTCGAACACCTTATGGTTTATATCCAGTTTTCCTGAATTCGATTTCAGGTAGGAAAGGGCAGCCATGGCCGATTCCTTCATCACATCACCAAGCTGGCCACTGAGCGTCAATTTACCGCTTCCCTTGCTCAGGCTGGACTCTATAAAAAGGATCTCTCCACCGACCTGGGTCCAGGCAAGTCCGGTGACCACGCCGGCCAGTGTATTATCCTGGTACAGTTCCTTTTCATATTTTTCCGATCCCAGGATATCCACCACCCGTTTTGGAGAAATCGTTTTTTCATAATCTTCTTCCATGGCAACCGACTTGGCTACATTTCTGATGATCGATCCTATGTTCCGTTCCAGGTTTCTCACACCGGATTCCCGGGTATACCCTTCAATTATTTTAGTAATGGCTCCTTTGGTAAACCGTACATCCTTTGATTTCAATCCGTGTTCGATCCGTTGCTTCGGTACCAGGTGCTGTTTGGCTATCATCACCTTTTCCTCCACCGTATATCCATTGATCTCGATGATCTCCATTCGGTCGCGAAGGGCCGTATGTATCGTATCAAGGGTATTCGCCGTTGCGATGAAGAGCACCTTGGACAGGTCATATTCCACCTCGAGGTAATTATCGACAAAGGTACTGTTCTGCTCGGGATCAAGCACCTCCAGCAGGGCTGATGAGGGATCGCCTCTAAAATCAGACCTCACTTTATCGATTTCATCCAGTACAAATACCGGGTTCGAGGTTTTTGATTTTTTTATATTTTGAATGATCTTTCCTGCCATAGCACCTACATAGGTTTTCCGGTGTCCGCGAATCTCGGCCTCATCATGAACACCACCCAGCGACATACGGATATATTTCCTGTTGAGCGATGTGGCAATGGACTTACCCAGCGAGGTTTTCCCCACCCCGGGAGGTCCATACAGGCATAATATAGGACCCTTGAGATCACTCTTCAATTTAAGTACCGCAAGGTATTCAAGGATCCTTTCTTTAACCTTTTCCAGTCCGTAGTGATCCTTATCCAGGATATTTTTTGCCCGGTTCAGGTCGAAGTTATCCTTCGTCATTTCGTTCCAGGGAAGATCCACCAGAAATTCCACATAATTCATGGCTACCGGAAATTCCGCTGATGCCGGATTCATTCTCCTGATTTTTTCCACTTCCTTGTCAAAATGGCCCTTTACATGCTGCGGCCAGTTTTTTTCTTCCCCCCGCTGCTTGAGTATTTTTATTTCCTGATCCGGACCTTCCTGACCCAACTCGTCCTGCAGTACCTTCATCTGCTGACGCAGGTAATAGTCCCGCTGTTGCTGATCGATATCGGAATTCACTTTCGTCTGGATCTCCTGTTTCAATTCAAGGATCTGCAGATCCTTAAGCAGATATTCAAGCAGTGTCGAGGCCCTTTCCAAACCATTATTTATCTCCAGCAGTTTCTGTTTCTCCTTGACATCGGCATTGACATTGGAGCTGAGAAAATGAGTCAGAAAATTAGGATCCTCAATATTATCCAGGGCTACCTGGGCTTCCTGGGGTATTTCAGGATTTAGGCTCATTATTTTCAGGGCCGTATCTTTTATCGATTCGATGATGGCCTGTGCCTCTTTTTTATTCTTGTTGGGAAAATATTCCTCAAGTTCACGAACACTGGCGATCATAAAAGGATCCACCTGCCTGATCTCATTTATTTCGAAACGTTGCTTCCCCTGTATTATAATGGTAGTATTCCCGTCAGGAAGGACGAGCAATTTAAGGATCCTGGCCACGGTACCTACATTAAAGATATCCTGTTCCCCCGGTTCTTCCACCTTGGTATTTTTCTGTGCCACCACACCAATCACACGATCGCCCCGGTAGGCTTTTTTTACCAGCTTGATCGATTTCTGACGGCCTACTGTGATCGGAATAACTACCCCCGGGAAAAGTACTGTGTTCTTGATCGGCAGAACAGGCAGCTCATCCGAGATGATTTCCTCTTTGAGTTCCTCTTCATTACCCGGAGTGATCAGTTGAACAAATTCTCCTGAATCATCGTCATTAAAATCTCCCAATCCAAATGCTGTAAGATACTTATTTTTGCTATATCCCATAAAATCTATTTGCAATGACAAAATGTCATTATTTCTATATAAGTATATTTTAAATGAATTATTATACTAGCTCAATACTTATGCCAAAGTATTTTATATAAAAATATATAGATGGATCTGATTAAATTTACAAATAAATAATCATTTTCACGTTATTAAAGAGGTTTTTCACATAAAGATCATGAATCGACCGGTAAGTCTGTTTTTATTAATATATGCAATATTGGCATGCTGCCGGCATCAAGGGTTTTCTCAGAAACAGATGGAAACCGATGGAGATTCAACGGTGATCCGGACCTTGCCCGGTGATCCGGGAAGACCTGTAATTGATTTCAGGAACATCAATGAAATACCTTATTTTTATGATAAAAAAGAACTCAGAAAAATAAAAAATTACGAATCCCGCGGAGATATCCAGCAATGGTATTCAGCCTTATACGATTATATCTCGAATTTCGGTATACAGAATTTTTATAAAGATACCGAGATGATCTGGGACCTGGCAAAGCTCTCAGAGCAACTGGGGAAAAAACAGGAGTCCATCGACCTGTATAAACTGGTGCTCAAACATCATCGCCAGGATATCGATATCCATCAAATCCAGCAGCATTTTGATTCAATTGCCGGATATGAAAGAGACCAGTATGTTTCGCTTGATTATTATTATGAACTGGTTGATTACAGGAAGGAAGTAGACACCCTTCAGCCACCCCGGGGCGTATTGCTGAACATGGGGCACCTGGTCAATTCAAAATATTCTGATTACGGGCCTTCCCTGAACATTAATGATTCGGTACTTTTTTTTACTTCCAAAAGAAATGACTATGAAGTAGCGCTGGATGTGAGGCGAAACGAGGATATTTTCTATTCCCATAAGGATGAATACGGATGGATCGATGCTGAACCGCTTAAAGAGATCAATTCGATATTCAATGAAGGAAGTGCCTGCATTAGCAAAGACGGCCGGTACCTGTTCTTCTCACGATGCGATGCTCCGGATACATATGGCAATTGTGACCTGTTTGCGGCCGAAATGATGGATGATGGTAAATGGGGCAATGTAACTAATCTCGGATCACATATCAACAGTAATGCCTGGGATTCTCATCCTTCCCTTTCCCACACAGGTGATACACTTTATTTTGCCTCTGACAGGATCGGCGGATTCGGTCTTTCCGACATATATTATACTTACCGGGAGAAATCAGGGGAGTGGTCGGAGGCAAAAAATGCAGGGCCGTTCATTAATACGAGGGATAATGAGGTAAGTCCGTTTTATCACCCGGTACATGATGTATTATATTTCAGCTCGAACGGGCATTTGCTTAATTTCGGTGAGTTCGATATTTACAAGGCATACCGGCTGGGTCGGTTCTGGGGAGAACCAAAAAACATCGGTCCGCTGGTCAATAATGAGGGCTCAGAATTCTATTTCACCATTGATGCCGAATCGAAGAATCTTTTTTATGCAAAAAGCATCGAGAACGATATGGAAAATCTTGATCTCTATTCCTTTCCCCTGCCCATGGGAGCTCAACCCCTGGCTACGGCTACGCTTACCGGCTCGGTTGCCGACATGGAAACCAATGATCCTTTTACTTCAGGGATCGTAACGGTTATCGATCTGGAAAACGGTATAGAGGTGGCACCCAGAAAACTAAGTCCGCAGGGTACATTCCGTTTTAATTTGATTAACAATACCCAATATCTGTTGATAATCCAGAGCAGCGAATTTTTCCGTATCGAGGAATTTTTTACCCTGGTGGGAAATATGGAGATCAATAAATATACCGAATCCATTGCCTCGAGAATGGAGTTTGAATCCATCGAATTCGACCTGGAAAGTTCGGATCTGAAACCTTCCATGTTCACTGATCTCGACAAACTGGCCATATTCCTCCTTGACAATATCGATTTCAAGTTACGGATTTCCGGTCATACCGATTCATACGGCACCCCGGAGTATAACCTGAAACTCTCAAAAGAGCGGGCGGAAGCCATCATGGAATACCTGGTGTATTTTGGTAATGTGCCCCGGGCCCGGATAGAAGCGGAAGGCTATGGGAGTACTCAACCTATTGTGGAAGAACTTACCGAGGAGGACCGGCAGCTCAACCGGCGTGTTGAATTTGAATTATACCGTCCAAGCATGCAGGAACTTGAAGAAATGCGCATGCTCGAACAGATGGAAGAATCTTCCGACTGGTAACCTCCACTGACTGTCAGACTATCGCCTTGAAAATATCATTGAAAATGATGAATACCATCAGGGAAAGAAGGATCACCATACCTACTTTCTGTGCATTCTCCATAAACTTGTCCGAAGGTTTATGCCCGGATACCATTTCAAAGGTCAGGAACATGACATGGCCTCCGTCCAGGGCCGGTATCGGCAGAAAGTTCATAAAAGCCAGGATCATGGAAAGTAATCCGACCAGGGTCCAGAACCTGAACCAGTCCCATTGTCCACCGAACTCCCTGGCGATCCCTATCGGGCCGGAAACCGATTTGCTGAAATTCAGTTCTCCGGAAAATATCTTGCCGAATGCCTTTATATTGAGAAAAACAATGTTGAATGCTCTTTCTGTTCCCTTGGGTATGGCCTGGGCCAGGGAATAATTGATCGAGGCCAGGTTAAGGTGGTCAAACGTTCTGTTGGCCATAAAACCGAGTGTGCTATCTTCCCTTACCGTAGCTTCCAGGTTCCTGGTCTGTTCCATCCCTTCTACGGTCAGCCGAACCCGCTGACCTGCATTGACAGCCAGGACATTCTGTAATTCATGAAAAAATTCCGTGTGGACTCCATTTACCTCTATTATACGGTCTCCCTCCTGCAGGCCAGCTTCCTCCGCTGGTGAGCCTTCCTGAACACTGACTATAGTGTAACGGCTCACGGGTGTTATAAAATCGATTCCCTTCTCTTTATTGAATTCCGAAATCTGTTCAATAAAATTACCCGGTATATCTACCCTGAGCGTATCGTTACCTCTTTTTACGGTGTAATAGGCATTATCTTCCAGCAATGCATCGGGGCTGGTAAGTTGTGAAAAACGGTCGTAATCCTGTCCATTTACCTGCAGGATCATATCACCGGTTTTGAGCCCTATTTTCCGGCCCAGTTCATTGGCAACAATGCCATATTTGTTTACTTCCTCCTTAGGTATGTAAGTCTCTCCATGGGAATAGACCATGATCACGAAGATTACAATGCCCGTCAGTACATTCACGGCTATACCTCCTATCATCACGATCAGCCGCTGCCAGGCCGGTTTAGCCCGGAATTCCCAGGGTTTGGGTTCTTCCTTCATGGTCTCCGTATCGAGTGATTCGTCGATCATTCCTGATATTTTCACATAGCCGCCCAGGGGGATTGCACCGATTGAATATACGGTTTCGCCAAATTTGAATTTGAAAATACGGGGAGGAAAACCGATCGAATATTGTTCAACCCTCATTCCGAACATTTTGGCCGCAAGCAAATGACCGAACTCGTGCAGTCCCACCAGAATGGATAGTCCAAGGATCATCTGGGCCGCCATAATCAATCCATCCATCAGCGGACCCCCGAAATTTAATATGTCCATTATTTAATCGTTTCTTTAGCTAATATTCTAGTCTCTTTATCGGTATTGAAATAATCATCAAGACCGGGTTTTTCTATATACGGTATTTTTACCATGCAATGTTCTATTATTTCAGAAATTTCCAGAAATCCTATCCTTTCATTAAGGAAAGCCTCGACCGCCACCTCGTTGGCTGCATTGATCACGCAGGCCACGTTTCCTCCCTTCCTTAATGCCTGATAAGCCAGGTCAAGGTTCCGGAACGTATCCAGATCCGGCTTTTCAAAGTTCAATGCCGGATAATCTGTAAAATTATACCTGGGAAAGGCAGAATTCAAGCGAACCGGAAAAGATAATGCAAATTGTATGGGTAACCTCATATCGGGAAGACCCATCTGGGCTTTAATTGATCCATCCTCAAATTCGACCATAGAATGGATGATCGACTGGGGATGAACCACCACCTCTATTTGACCGGCCCCTACCCCGAACAACCACCTGGCCTCGATTACCTCCAGGCCTTTGTTCATCATAGTGGCCGAGTCGATGGTGATCTTGTTTCCCATATCCCAGTTGGGATGTTTCAAGGCATCCTCTCTGGTCACCGATTCCAGTTCCTTTCTCGTTTTCCCTCTGAAGGGCCCACCGGACGCAGTCAGGATGAGGCGGGCTATTTTGTTTTCAGATTCTCCAAGCAAACATTGAAATATGGCAGAATGTTCTGAATCCACGGGTATGATCAGCACATCATTGTCCAATGCAATGGAAGTGATGTATTCACCGGCAACGACCAGGGTCTCTTTGTTGGACAAGGCTATATCTTTTCCTGCCTTAACGGCTCTAATGGTGGGTTCCAGTCCGGAAAATCCGACCATAGCGGTCAGTACCATATCCACGGAATCCATTTCCACTACAGACCCAATGGCTTCATAGCCTGCATAGACCTTGATGCCCTTTTTAAAAAGATGTTCATTCACCTTATTATAGTGGTCTTCATTAGCGATCACCACTACATTGGGTTCATAGTTCAGGGCCTGTTCAATCAGAAGGTCGGCATTATTATTGGCAGTGAGTATTTCTATCTGAAACTGACCGGGATTGGCATCGACTACTTCAAGGGCCTGCTTCCCGATAGAGCCGGTAGAGCCTAGAATGGCAATATTCTTTCTGGATGATGACACAATATTATTCTTTAGACGAATGTAGCAGTGTTAGTCTCATGATTTGATATATTTTTCGAGCGATTCGGCAATTTTTCTGTCATTGGAAAGACGCGGTACTTTATTCTGCCCGCCCAGTTTTCCTTCCGACTTCATGTATTTCTGAAAAGCCCCCTGTGTTAATGTCCTGATTTCAAGGGGGCGTAATATTGACCCAGAAACGAGGTCGTAATAATATGAATTTAACTGCTGAAGTGTTTCATCTATTGTTTTTTCAAACTTTCTCATATCATGGGGCTGGCTTGAAAATTCTACAAACCATTCATGCAGGGGAAGACCCTGCTCTGGGGTAACCTGAGGTGCCACGGTGAATTCAACCACCCCGGTTTCCGGATATTTGCGCAAAGCCTCTTTCATGGATTTTTCCACTTCTTCTCCGATCACATGTTCACCGAAAGCCGAGATAAAATGTTTTACCCGGCCCGTAACAATAACACGGTATGGATCCGTAGAAACGAACTTCACCGTATCTCCCAGGGAATAACCCCATAGTCCGGCGTTATTGTTTATGATCACGGCATAGTTTACGCCGGTTTCTACCTGATCGATTTTCAGGCGTGCCGGATCCTCCTGGAAATATTCATCCATGGGAATGAACTCATAGAATATACCGGACTCCAACAGGATTAACAGACCTTCTTCATCCTGTTTGTCCTGAAATGCTATGAAACCCTCCGATGCAGGATAGGTTTCAATGGAATCCACCTTCCTTCCTATTGTCTCATACAACCGGCTACGATAAGGTTCGAAATTAACCCCACCATATACAAAAACTGAAAAACCGGGGAATATCTCTTTTATCTTTCTTCCTGTACGTTCCAGAATGCGGTCAAAATACATCTGTACCCAGGGAGGAATGCCCGAAATAAGTGTCATCCGCTCCTTCAACGTCTCATCGATGATCCTTTCCACTTTCTCCTCCCAGTCTTCAATGCAATTCGTCTTATAAGAGGGCATCTGGTTTGAACGCAGATAACCGGGAACATGATGATTGACTATGCCCGAAAGTCTGCCGGTCTTTATTCCTGCCTTCTCATCGAGTACCGGACTTCCTGACAGGAATATCAGCTTACCATCCAGAAACCGCGAGTTCCCGGTTTCATGAACGTAGTTCAACAGGGCATCCCGGGCTCCGTTAATATGATTCGGTATGGATTCGCGGGTAATCGGTATATATTTGGTCCCGCTGGTAGTTCCTGATGTTTTGGCCAGGTATTCCGGCTTCCCGGGCCACAACACATCCTTTTCACCTTCAAGTATCTTCTGGATATATCCCGACAGTGCTTCATAATCACGGACAGGAACCCGCATTTTAAAATCATCGTATGACTGAATACCGGTAAAATCATGATCTTTGCCAAATTCTGTGCCGGCGGCAGCCTTTACAATCGATAAGAATTGTTTATCCTGGGTTAACCCGGGATTGGAGGTCCAGCGGTTTTGTCTGTGAATGATATATGAGGCAAATGGTTTACTTAAAAGCGATCTGACACCCATGACATGCAAAACTAATCATTTACCGACATACTGTCTCTAAAATTCAACAAATTACACGAACAAACGAATATGCATATTTTTTGCTTGGAAAACTAAAAACGTTTAAATCATGAAAAAATATCTCCTGATTATCGTTATTGCCTATGCTTCGGGTCTCCTGGGAGCTTTTACTTTTCATTATTTAATCCCCATGCCGGAACTATCCAAGGGGGAAAAGTGGTCCGAACCTGCACTTATGATCCGGAATGAACAACCGGATCAATCAGTAAATTACCGGAATAACCCGCCACTAAGCACTGCAGGAACCGGCATGGACAATATAGATATGTTAAATGGTGCCTTTGCGGAAGCATCGGAAAACAGCACACAAAGTGTGGTATATATAAAAACGCTTACGGAAAGGAGATATGCCAATACCTGGTATGAATGGTTTTTCGGTGACCGGACCGGACGATCCTTTATCAGCACCGGATCCGGTGTAATATATACCCGCGACGGCTATATCGTGACAAACAATCATGTAATTGAAAACGCGGATGTGATCGAAGTGATCCATAATAAACGGACTTACCAGGCAGAACTGGTGGGCACAGATCCTTCTACTGACATTGCCGTACTCAAGATAGATGCCAGCAATCTGCCTACCATACCCACAGGAAGCGCCCGTGGTCTGAAAGTCGGAGAATGGGTACTGGCCGTAGGGAACCCTTTCAACCTCACCTCCACGGTAACCGCCGGCATCGTAAGTGCAAAGGGTCGCCAGATCAATATCCTTAAAACCAATTTCCCGATCGAATCTTTCATTCAGACCGATGCGGCCATCAACCCGGGAAACAGCGGAGGTGCCCTGGTTAATGTAAAGGGAGAGTTGGTGGGTATTAACACGGCCATACTCTCAAAAACAGGTTCCTATGCAGGCTATGGATTTGCCGTTCCTGTGGATATCGTTTCAAAGGTGGTAGAAGACTTTATCAAATACGGAGAAGTTCAGAAAGCCTATTTCGGTGCCGAGATTATTGATATCGACCAGGAACTGGGAGAAAAACTGAAGCTGAAGAACTGGAACGGGGTGATCATCCAGGACATACAGGAGGATGGTGCGGCGGACAAAGCCGGGTTGAGGGAAGGAGATATTATAATCGGGCTGAATAATGAAGATATCAGGTCGAAAAGTGAATTCGAGGAGATCATCAGCTATCACTCTCCCGGAGATCGTCTGGACATTACTTTCAAAAGAAACAATAACGTTAAAAATACCTCTATAACATTGACAAATGCACAGGGAACCACATCCATTATTAAAAGGGATATCTATTCTTCCAAAAGCCTGGGTGCTGATTTTGAGGTAGTCCCCAAAGTAGAAAGAGAATTACTTAATATCCCTCATGGCGTACGGGTAACCAGCATTCGCAGCGGGTTGATCAATAAACTGAATATCGAAGAGGGATTTATCATCACCTACATCAATAAGATCCCTATCAAAGACCCGGAGAAACTTGTGGATGTCCTTACCAGGATCCGTGGCAGGGTGTATATTGAAGGGGTTACCAAGGACGGTGTTAAGGGATATTATTCCTATTTCTTTTAACCCCGATTATTCATAAACCATTCTCAAAATAAATCGTTTTTACTATTTAAAATATTTATTATCAGGTAGTTACAAAAAGGGATTAACC
>CAZIXF010000061.1:0-29820 GCA_964543195.1 uncultured Roseivirgaceae bacterium | reverse complement strand
TTGCGCTTAATCGGCCCTTCGGGCGAAAAATTTATGAATTTTTCGGGTTAAATAGATCCTTGGACAATATGGAAAAGCTTCACCCGGTGAAACTTCCCAAAAAAAATCGGCCAACTCATTCATAAAATTCTTTATTCCTTATTTGGATTAATTCTAAATAAGTTATTAATTTGGACCTTATTTATAATCAGTCTAAATAAACATTAAAGCACATGGAAAATTTAAAACCTTCAACCCCACTTTTTGTCTATCTACTTCTTGCATTTTTTGTTTTTTCATGCAACAATGATGAAGAGGTAAATCCGGGTTATGAAATACCCGATACGTATACCTTTACTGATGATGCCGGCAACAGCACGGTGAATTTCAGTGGCCAGACGGCAAGATTGAATCAACTCCAGGAGCTGACAACCTATATGAAAACGGCCAACACCCCGGGAACTGCATTAAGCGAAACCCGGTTACTCGAAATGTATTCCAACAATAACGGGGATGGCAGTGAATTTTTCAGTGAAGAAGCCAGAACGCCAGGGAAGCAGTTAAAGAATAAAACCGCAAGGGGCAATACCATTTATCAGGACAAATTTGAAAACCTGCTGAAAGGAATGGCCGAAGTGAGCGGAACAACCGTGGCCGGTGAATTTAATGCATCCAATGGAACAGCGGGTGTGATCCGGTCCGGTGAAAAACAATACCTGGTGAACGCCAAAGGAGGTGAATTTACCCAACTTATAGAAAAAGGGCTGATGGGTGCCGTTTTTTATGACCAGATCCAGAACGAATACCTGAGCAATGAAAAACTCAACGTGGACAATGAAGAACCGGTTGATCCGGACAACGGGAAGTTTTATACCACCATGGAACATCACTGGGATGAGGCTTTCGGGTACTTCACAAGCGCCACGGATTTTCCTGCCGGCGGCACCGACCGTTTCTGGGGAAAATACTGCAACACGGTTAACGAATCGCTGGGCTCGAATGAAACGATCATGAATGCCTATCTGAAAGGCCGGGCGGCCATATCCAATAAGGATTACATCACCCGGGACGAACAGGTCCAGATCATTCGCCGGGAACTTGAAAAAGTGGCTGCCGGTACCGGGATTCATTACCTGAACGGAGCCATCAGCAATTTTTCCGATGATGCCATCAGGAATCATGAGCTTTCGGAGGCCGTTGCTTTTATTGAAAGCCTTTATTTCACTTCCGGTGAAACAGCCGTGGTCGGTAGTAACGAGATTGAAGAAGTCCTGGGCTATCTGAAAGATAACGAAGGAAATTATGATTTTTATAACGTTACACCAGCAGACTTACAGTCAGCAAAAGATAAACTAGCCGAATATGCAGGTTTGACTGATGTGAAAGAGGAGCTATAATGAAAATGAAAATATTAATCCCGGCAGCCTTACTGGTCCTGTATTTCCTGACGCTCAGTTCATGTCAGAACAGCGATAATGGCAAAGTACCCACGCTGGATCATACCGAACTTTTGAACAATATTGGAGAAAATCTCATTCTTAAGGGATATGAAGATTTTCAGGTAAAAGCAGGAGATCTCTCGGGAAGCGCAGCTGCTTTCCGGGATAACCCTTCAGTCACCACACTGGAAGATGTTCGTGAAAAGTGGATTGCAGCCTATTTAGCATGGCAGCATGTGGCCTTTTATGATTTTGGCCCTGCGGAAACCAGCGCCATCATCACGATCAATTTTTACCCGGCCGATGTGGAACTGATTGAAAACAATATTGCCAGCGGCAGTTATAATCTTTCTGCCGCCGGCAATACCTTTGCCAAAGGATTTCCCGCACTCGATTACCTGCTTTTCGGTTATGCCGGCGCTGACCAGGCCATTATCGATAAATTTTCGACCAATGAAAGTGCCCGGAAATATGTGGTTGATCTCGCCGGTAACATAGCCTCCCTGGCAGATCATGTATACGATCTCTGGTCGCCTGCCGGCAGCAACTATCTTGAAACCTTTAAAACCAATAAAGGTACCAGTGCAGGATCGGGCCTCAGCCTGATGGTGAATGCCTGGAGCCAGTATATGGAAATCCATGTCAGAAATGCCAAGATCGGTATTCCTAACGGGAACAGCGTGGCCACCGAAGAACGATTCGGGCCTTTCCCGGAAAAATCCGAAGCCTATTACAGCAGGATATATACCAAGGAGTTGGTTCGAACGGCCAATGGGGCCTTAAGGGATTTTTACCTTGGAGTTGGCAGGGATGGAACGGATGGAGCAGGCATTCATGATCTTCTGGTCGAGTTGAATGCCCAGGACGGGACATTGGCTGGTGATTACCTCGACTTATTCGTCGATGTGGAGAATCAGATCAGTGAGCTGGAGGGAACCTGGGTAGAGTCGATCCTTAACCGGGGTGACCGGGTTACAGCGATTTTTAACAATTACAAAGCGATCATAGCCCTTTTAAAAGTGGATATCGTATCCGCACTCAGCATTTCGATCACCTATACCGACAATGACGGGGATTAATTTTTTATGCAGGTGAAAAAACTGAAGAAGTTCATATCGAATCCTGTGTCCATCGCTCCGCTGGTAACCTTCAGGATCATTTTCGGCCTGGTGATGCTGATCAGTATTATCCGTTTTGCCGCCAAAGGATGGATCCATGAACTTTACGTTGCCCCGGCATTTCATTTCACCTATTTTGGATTTGATTGGATAAAACCCCTGCCTGAAGACGGGATGTACCTTGTCTTTTTTATCATGGGGCTTTCGGCCTTGTTCATCCTGCTGGGATTCATGTACCGCTGGTCCGCGATCGCGTTCTTACTTCTGTTCACCTATGTGGAACTGATCGACAAAACCTATTACCTCAACCATTATTACTTTATCAGCATCATCGGTTTCCTGCTGATCCTGTTGCCGGCCAACCGGGCGTTTTCGCTGGATGCCAAACGCAAACCTTCCCTGGCTTCAGGAACAGTGCCGGCCTGGACCATCAATATACTTATATTTCAACTGGCCATCGTATATTTCTACGCCGGCCTGGCCAAGATCAATCCCGAATGGCTTCTGGAAGCCCTGCCATTGAAAATTTGGCTTCCTGCCAGGGCTTACCTGCCGGTGATCGGGGAGTTGTTTTCGCAACTCTGGCTAGCCTACGCCTTCAGTTGGGCAGGAATGTTGTACGACCTTTCCATTCCCTTCCTGTTGTTGAATTCCAGGACACGCCCTTACGCTTATGGCGCCGTTATTTTCTTCCATGTCATGACCAGGATACTGTTTCCTATCGGCATGTTTCCCTTCATCATGATCGGCCTTACCCTGATCTTTTTCCCTGCCGGATTCCATGAAAAATTATTGCGAGGTTTGGAAAAACGGTTCGTCCAACCGGCCGGAAGGCTGCTTACCAGATTCCTGCCTACCCCTAAGCCGATCATGAAGTTCAATTCAGGCAATGGGCCAGCACCGGTAACCCATACGGATAAAGCATCAACGAAGCTATATAAACCTGCAAAAAAACCGGTTCCGGGGTACTTGTGGCTGAAAAACAGGCCACGGTTGATCAAAACAGTGAAAGATCAACTTCCGTTGTTCAGGCCGGCCGGGACCAGGCTGATCACATTTCTTCTCGTCTTTCATTTTGCCGTCCAGCTTCTGTTCCCTTTCCGGCACGTTCTTTATCCGGGAAAGCTTTTCTGGACTGAGGAAGGATACCGTTTTTCATGGAGGGTAATGCTGATGGAAAAAGCCGGAATGTGCACATTTTATGTAAAAAATAAAGGATCCGACCCTCCCATGATCATCAACAACCGTGATCACCTGACTGTACTTCAGGAACGCATGATGACCACCCAACCCGACATGATCCTCCAGTTTGTGCATTATTTACGAAACAATTACACCTCAGAAAGTGATCATTCACCGCAAATATATGCCGAATCGCGGGTAACCCTGCAGGGGCATAGAAGCAGGCCGATGATCGATCCGGATGTTAACCTGGCAGAAGTTAAAAGAAACCTGGAACCTAAAAACTGGATACTCCCATTTGAAACCGCTCATTAAAATATCGCTGCTGATTTTTGTATTTATAATCCCGTGCTATGTCCTTTTTGCACAGGGAGGGCAAGGGTATACCATCAAGGGAAGGGTGATCTGCGACGATATGGATGTGGCCGGCAATGCGCAGGTATTCCTGGCGAACACGTCAATAGCCGCAATTACCGACAATGAGGGATATTATACCCTATCCAATATCACGCCGGGAAGGTATATCATTGTTGCCTTTGCCTACGAACACACCACCGAAAAACAGGAGATCGTGATCGAGAACGACATTGAGGAGGTCAATTTCCATCTCCATGAACCCGAACAGATGCTGGAAAACGTGACTGTCGAATCGCAGAAACTGAACAGCTTTGGTATCACCCGTTTGAATGCCATTGACGGAATGGGAATATATGAAGGCAAAAAATCCGAAGTGCTGTTGATGGATGATATTATTGCCAATAAGGCAACCAGCAACGCCCGGCAGGTGTATTCCAGGGTTACGGGCCTCAATATCTGGGAAAGCGATTGCGCCGGGATCCAACTGGGGTTAGGCGGTAGAGGATTAAGCCCTAACCGGTCTTCCAATTTTAATGTTCGCCAGAACGGCGTGGACATGAGTGCAGATGCTCTTGGATACCCCGAAAGCTATTACTCCCCTCCTGTTCAGGCAGTGGATAAGATCCAGATCGTACGCGGTGCCGCTTCGTTACAGTATGGTACCCAGTTTGGCGGATTGATCAATTTCGTTTTGAAAGAACCACCTGTCCATAAAACAATAAGTGTTGAAAGTTCGCAAACATACGGCTCCTATAATTATATCAACAGCTACAACTCCATTAGCGGCACACTCGATAAATTCGATTATGTAACGTATTATCAATACCGGACCGGGGATTGCTGGCGATGTAATTCGGACTTCGATGCCCATTCGGCTTATGCCAGAACAAGTTATCTGCTATCGGATAAATTCAAGATAAGCACTGAATATACCTTCATGCAGTACCTGGCCCGGCAGCCGGGAGGCCTCACTGATGCTCAGTTTAACACCGATCCGCAACGGTCATACCGGGACAGGAACTGGTTCAGGGTAAACTGGAACCTTCCCAAGGTCAGGGCGGAATACCGGTTCAGTCCCAATACCGAACTTGACAGCCGGTTTTTCGGCCTGATCGCCGGCCGGGAGGCGCTGGGCAACCTGGAACGGATCGACCGTACTGATGACATGTCCTTTGACCGGTCGCTTCTGGATGGTGATTTCAGGAACATCGGTAACGAGACCCGTCTGCTTCACCGGTATTCGTTATTCGATAACATCTCATCCTTTCTTGGCGGAATCCGGCTTTATTCGGGAAAATCCCGTCAGACATACGGGGCAGCCCCGAATGGAAAAGAGCAGGATTTCTTATACAGGAATCCCGATTCACTGGATTATGATTATGACAACTCGGGAAAAAACCTGGCGCTGTTTGCCGAGAACATATTCACCCTTAACAACCGGTTAAGCATCACCCCCGGCATACGATACGAAAACATCCACACTTCCTCCAACGGTTACTTCCGCAAACCGGTACCGCGGGATCTGGCAGGCGATCCCCTGTATCCTGACACCGTGAACCTGAAAGCGTACAGCGATATAGACAACCGGCGGGATTTTATTTTACTGGGTCTGGGGGTCAGTTATAAACCCAATGAAGCCGTGGAGCTCTATGGAAACTTCTCACAGAACTACAAGTCGATCAGCTACAATGATATCCGGGTCACCACGCCCACGCTGGTGGTCGATCAGGATATTACCGATGAAAAAGGGTACAGCCTTGATGTCGGGATCCGTGGGAATGGCTCCGCTTTATTTACCTATGAGATAACGGCATTTATGCTGATGTATAAAAACAGGATCGGGTCGATCCTTAAAAGGGACGATTTTTACCGGGTTTTCAGGTATCGTACCAATCTTGGTGATGCCAGGAACCTGGGAATTGAAAGCTTTTTTGAAACCGATATCCTGAACTGGAACAGCAGCATTTCGAGGAAATCTTCATTGAACTGGTTCGTCAACCTGACCCTGCTCAATACGAAATATTTAACCGGCGAATCTTCAGTTAAAGGCAACAGGGTAGAATTTTCTCCGCCGGTAAATTTAAGGAGCGGACTCTCTTTTAAAAGGAAAAAGCTGGGTGTATCCGCCCAGATTTCATACCTCTCAGCGCAATTCAGCGATGCCTCCAATGCACCCAACAATCCTCCGGTTCCCGGAGCCGTGGAGGGTACGATCCCGGCCTATTACGTAGCCGATATTTCCGCCAGGTACCGGATTAAAAATTGGCTTGAGGTCGAGGGCAGCATCAATAACCTTATCGACAACATGTATTTCACCCGCCGGGCCACCGGTTATCCCGGACCGGGGATCATCCCTTCCGACGGAAGAACCTTTTACCTGACACTAACGGGAAAATTCTCCAGGTAAATTTAAACCCGGATTATTCATTAGAGCATAAATTCCTGAAAATCAAATAGTTTCTAATGACGGTCATTAGAAATTTTTATCTGTAATATTCACATTTAGAGAGAGTTACGTGTATATTTTATGTTCTATTAACGGATTTGGGTTAAATTTTCCTGTAAATCCGAGATTCCTCCTAAATGACTCCTCTCCACACCTCCATGCCGGCCACCGGCATTCCTGCAGCTACGTTACGGGACAACTCAACAATTCCTCAAACCTTAAAACCGTCCATTCCTGCTTTCAGCAGGACAGGCAATACTGCCTTCCATTGTCAGGCAACTCAGGACTGATTCAACTCCACCACATCACCACATCACCAAATAAAAGCACGCGTAAGCTGAAAAAAGCCGGGATGAGATCTATGGGAATAAAAAATTTATGAATAGAAATTATAAAAATGTAATGCTCATCCCGGCCGATATATTCTATCTCTACTTCAATCAGGAATCATCTTCAACAACCGAACCTTTGATCCGGAGTACCATGGGATCCTTGGAACCGTTGGAATAAACGATAATACTTTTATTGAAATTTCCTTTAATCCGGGTGTTGTATTTAACCTTTATTTTCGACTCTTCCCCCTTATTGATCGGGGCCTTGGGCCATTCGGGAACCGTACAGCCGCAGGAGGACCGTACATAAGATAATACCAGCGGCGCGTTACCCTCATTGGTGAATTTGAATTCACAGGTACCGTCACTTCCTTGCGATATGGTACCATAATCGTACACTACCCGGTTGAATTTAATCTTTGCAGCCGGTTCATTATCGGCTGAAGCCGACTGAGAATATAAAGTTGTACTTATAATCAATAAGATAAAAAATGTCGAAAAAAACTTTTTCATAATTGGGGGCTTTCTATTAAACATATCCTTATTTCTGTAATTCATATAATTTCTACTATTGAAAACCGATTTTGATTAAAAAACATTCCATTTTTCGGTAAAAATTGCAGAAATATCTAAAATCTGCCCAGACGGGGGATCATATATGGCCAGGCCAAATGTAAGCGGGGTGAAAAATGCCATATATATCAGGGCCATCCAGACAAACACATTAAGGTAAACCCCGGAGACCAGGGCAATCCCGAGAACGAATTCCGACATATTAAGAACAATGGAAAAAAAGAGTGCCAATGGATTTAAAAATTCCATCATATCCATCTATCCCGGATACATGAAGCACACCATCCCTGATTAATCCGTTTTCCATTTACAATTGCTGTTTTATGGTTCGACATTGAAATTTCTGAGATAATATATATGTCCATCATATAAGATTCTGTTCACCAACTTTTTGCTTACCAGCCTGTTCAACAGGTTAATATTATCGTTTGTTTGTTTAGCAAGGGCAAAAACGGCTTCTTCCCGTAGAGGATGAACAGATGTAATACTGAGAATATCCCTTACAAAATCACCGGTAGATGAAAAAGCTTCACCTTCATATTCATTCAATATTTCAACATTCTTAATTTCCTGCGAAAAAGTCTCAAATGCCTCAATCAAATTAACTTCACTTGCGGGCTCGGTATTCTTATATGTGGGAGGTCTGGTGGGTATGGCCAGATACGCAATTGCCGGCTTGATTTGACCGATGAACCCGGAAATTTCCGAGACTTCATCATTTCTGTCATTCATGCCATTCAGCAACATGGTCTCCGTAACAAGTGTGCCACTGAAATTTTCTGCAAATGAGATGATGCCATTCAGAATTTTGGTTAACCGGAGGCCGGAACACGGTTTATTTATCTTTCGCCAGATTTTTTCATTTACACTATCGATCTTTAAAGAGACATAATCCGCTTTTGATAAGTCCTGCCATACATCCCTGTTATCCATCAGCGAACTGTTGGTAATAACTGCAACCGGTATATCAAACTGTTTTAATTTTTCTGTCAGCATATCCAGGTTGAGATCCAGGGTTGGTTCACCATCAGGCACTATGGTGATAAAATCAATAGCCGGTCTTCTATCATTGAATGCAGTTTTTTTTACCACATCAATTATATCGTCGGAATCATAAAATTTTTGCCTAAACGACTGACGGCCTCTTGTTTTCCCGCACTGGCAGTAAAGACAGGAATAGCTGCAAGCCTTGAAAGGAATATTATTGATCCCCAGGCTTCTGCCCAATCGTCTTGAGGGCACCGGTCCAAAGACATTTTCTATTCGAAATTTTTTATTCATACTATATCCTTTTTATCGCAATTGTTTATGAACGGGACATACCGCATCTCATACAAACTCCTATATATTCAAATATTGAATCGGATAATCTGTTTCCATTTCCCCCTGCCAGATTTTAAGTAACTTCCCGATAAGCTTTCTCTTTTAACATCTTCCATATGTATTTAATTTTTCCGGTTATTTCTGAATCCGGATTGTATTCGGAAATGGCTTTCCCTTCCGAAACAGCTTCAACCATTTCCTTGTCAAAGGGAATTCTGGCCAATACTGGTATATTCATTTTCTTCAGGTATTTTTTGATTTCGGTTGTCATTTCCGGATTCAGGTTATGCTTATTGATGACCGCATATGTTTTTACATGGAATGATCGTATTAACTTTATCAACCTTTGTGCATCATGCAGACCGGATTTTGTCGGTTCTATGATGATAAGCACAATGTCAGTGCCCGATATGGAAGCTATAGCAGCACATCCAATTCCCGGTGGTCCATCATTCAGTATATAGGCTGACCCGGTTTCGGCTGCAATTTCCCGGGCCCGTTTACGTACCTGCGTCACCAGTTTTCCTGAATTTTCTTCACCGGGCTCCATGCTGGCATGAACCAGGGTTCCAAACCGGGTATCAGAAACATACCAGCGGTTATTATTTTTCTTTTCGGATTTAATAGCTTCTGCCGGACAGATCCTTTCACATACCCTGCAGCCTTCACACTGATAAGAATTGATATATAAATTATTTTTTATATTTATATGAATAGCATCAAACCGGCAATATCTGGCACACTCCATGCATCCTGTACATTTTTCTTTATCTATAGTTACATTCCACCCGCTTAAAAACGGATTGGTTTCAATATTTTCCGGATGAAGGATCAAATGAAGGTTGGCTGCATCCACATCATTGTCACAGAATATGGTACCTGAAGCAACCGATGCAAGCGCAGTTGATATACTGGTTTTTCCAGTACCTCCCTTACCACTTAAAACAGTTATTTCCTTCATATTTCAATATTTTTTCTTCCAGTTTATTGGCAATTCTTAAATAGGCATCAAAAATTTCTTCCGGTATCCCGTTAAGTAGCCGGCCGGTTGCGTAACAGGATGCGTATTCCTTACTGAAAGGGATCTCAGTTAATAATTCAACCCCCGTATTTTCTATAAATTCGTGTGCCAGGTTGTTCCCCAGCCCAGCCTTATTAATGACAACCCCGAATGGTTTTTGAATTTTGGATAAAAAACCGGTCATTAATTCCAGATCATTTAGACCAAAAAGGGTCGGTTCGGTAACGAGTATCACATAATCTGCATCACTGATCGTTTCAACTACCGGGCAACTTGTTCCCGGTGGCGCATCAAAGAAGACAATATCACTATCATTTGTAATCTTTTTTTTCAACTCTTTAATGAGCATGGTCTGCCTGGCTGACCCGATTTTCAATTTACCTTCAACAAGCCTGCATCCATTTTCCAGGTCATAAAATGTAACCGTGCCGACAGGATAAGGTCTTTCAGTGATGGCGTTTTCACCGCAGGCGATCAGACAACCTCCGCAGGAATGACAGAGGCTGGCATTGACTTCTGCAAACCGGGCCGGAGGTATGATTACCAGTGCATTGAACTCGCAATATTCCACACATTTCCGGCAGAAGGTACATTTATCATTATTGATCCGCGGAATAAGCTGGTTTATCAGTATTTCGTCTTTTCTGATCGCACCGGAAAAAAAAATTACATCATTTGGTTCCTCTACATCACAATCAACCAACAGGACCTTCCCGCCTGATTGATTTTTAAAAAAACAAAATAAATTAACGGCCACGGTGGTTTTTCCTGTACCGCCTTTCCCGCTTGCAATTGCAATTTTAAAAGGCATTTGTATAGTATTTTAAATTGTGATCACCATATTACCTTTTTTTGTTCCAAGCATTTTTGTAACCGGTTTGCCTTTAGCGATTAACATAAAAAAGATCCATGGATGCCCAACTCCCGTCCAATCTTTTCATCCGGATGTAATTTACCGATCAGTTTTTCAATTGTTTTCATTAAACAGAAATAACATTCCGGATGCATAATTAATGATCGCAATAATTAGCCGACAAGGATAAAGTTCCTTGCAAATGTCCTTCAACCAGTTCCTTTACATTTAACCGGGGGGCACCTACGAACGCATTGATCCCGAACCGGTTGATAATCTCTAATGCCCTGCGACCCATGCCACCTGCCAGTATATCCGTTACCCCTTTCTCTGCCAACCATCCCGGCAGCAATCCGGGTTCATGCGGTGGTGGATTTATATAATCCACTGAGCTTATTTTATTATTCTCTACATTGATTATTGCAAAAGATCTGCAATGACCAAAATGGGCATCCAATACTCCATTTTGATCTACTGGAATAGCTATTTTCATGATTTTTCTTAAAAATTGATGCGTGTTTATTTTATACCTACTTCAACAAATTAGATTTCTCCTTAAGACCATATTAAAAAAATGGTGCTCTCCAATTGCTGCTCAACCGGAACGATCAATCAACCGCGTCCTCTGCCATCCCCGTTTCTATCCCGTCCTTTACTTTTTTTTCTACGGCCCCTGCCTTCCCCATGCCGGGAAAATTTTCCAGTGCGTTCTGAAAGGCCTGTTGATTCGATCTTTTCAATAAATTTTTTGTCCCGGGATTTACATCTTCCTGATCCTCTTCCGGTCCCCGGTCCTTTACCTTCGGATCCTGTTCTGTCAAATCCTGGCATGTTAACCTCCTTTTTTGAATTGAATAATCTAACCTTTAAGTCTATTAATAATACTTTCCACAGTCATGTTTTCATCCTGCAGTATCACCATTTGTATATTGAATTTATTTAAAAGGTCTTTGGCTTTCGGACCAAAATCCCCTGAAATGATCTTCCCGACATTCAGGCCGATCATTTTTTCTGCAGCCAAGGTTCCGGCTCCCTGGTCGGCATGTATATTATCGTTTTGAATGAATTCTAATCTGTCAGATTCCTCATCGTAAAGGCAATACCAGCCCGCCCGCCCAAAACGCCGGTCAAACTTCGATGAAATATCATTTCCTGAACATGTAATTATTATTTTACTCATAGTATGTATTATCTTTTTCATCTATTAAGTCCTTGAATCCTTTTTTTCATTTCTGTACCAGTGATTCAATCTCTCCTGAAGAACATAAAGGGCAATTCCGGTCCCTGATTGTTTTCGGAATTGTAAACCGGGTATTACATTCATTACATAAAAACCAATTCTTGTCCATCCATGCATTACCATATATGGCTACGATCTCTCTTGTCTCAACCAACGCCATAGCAATTTTTCTTCTTGCATTTTCATAGATCCTGGCAAAGGTTGGTCTGGAAATACCCATCAGTTCTGATGCCTCCTTGTGGTTCATATGATCATAATCAGCCAGCTTCAACGCTTCATATTCTTCATATAACAATTCAATGGATTTCTGAGGATCAGCATTAGTCCCATATGGCCTGTAGCCCTTGAATCCCGGAGGCGCCACTACTTTTCTTAATCTTTTTCTTCTCGGCATCCTTTTTATTTGAACTAGTTATTTTGAGAATATTCTCGCTATAAAAATAATGAGAATATTTTCAAATTAAAAATTTAAATCCTGTTTTTCTCCAAACAGGCATAACAAAAGTAAAAACGGATAGAAATGAGGCGTGTTGAATTATTGGTTAATATATTTAATTAATACTGTACTCACTTGAATATAATTCTTATATTTATGTTTTGAATTGAATATAATCTTTTCGCATAAATCATGGAAATAGTAGGAGCCAATATCAGAAGACTGAGAAAGGAACAAAATTACAGTCTAAGGGAATTTGGACAAAAGGTTGGTGTATCCGCAAGTTTTCTTTCCCAGGTGGAAATGGGAAAAATCAGTCCCTCCCTTTCTAAATTGAAAGATATTGCCGATGCGTTAAACACAACGATCGGCTTGCTGATTGGAGAGGCAGACCCCCATACCGGTTCACCGGTTGTCAGAAAAGATGATAGGAAACATACCGATCATCTTGGTTCAGGTATCGATGTCGATCTGCTTTCCATACCCGATCCGTATAAACAGATGGAACCATTCATTATCAAAATGGAACGGGGAGCTTCCTCCGGAGTGAAACAACATCAGCACTTTGGCCAGGTTTTTATATATGTATTCAGGGGAAAACTTAAAGTTTCATTGAATAATAAAAATTATATTCTGAATGAGGGAGACAGTATTTATTTCAATTCAAATACACCGCATTCATTTGCCAATGCAGAAAATAAAAAAATGGAAGCAATATGGGTGGTTACACCGCCCACCTTTTGATTTTTTTTAACCAAATTGTACAGTATTTATAAATTATGTTAACTCATATTGAAACTTATAATAAGATTTATTCAATTGACTTTGACCGATATAAAGATTTTGTGACATGTCCCCCGATTTAAAAAATAAAAGCAGGCAGATCGTGGCAATGATCGTTTTGATATTAATTGTTCACCCGGCCGATACGAATGCTCATCATTTGCGTGCAGGTGATATCACACTTGAACTTGTTTCATGCCAGAGTTATACCTATTTACTCACCATTACCGGATATACTGATACACGGGTATTACTGGAATTCGGATACGAGGTCCTTGATTTCGGCGATGGCACCTTTATTAACCTGGATACCTGTAAACCGGTATTGAAGAAAGATCTTGGTGATTTTGTTACGGTCAAAACATTTAAAATCAAGCATACATTTCCCGGGCCGGGTAAATATACGGTAAGGTACCATGAGCCCAATCGTAACGATAACGTCCTCAATATGTATAATTCAGGCTATGTGGCATTTTACGTGGAAACACAGGTGATTATCGATCCATTTCTTTTTTGTAATAATACACCGGTTCTTCTCAATCCTCCAATTGATAAGGGAGTGGTAGGACAGATCTATGAACATAATCCAGCTGCCTGGGATCCTGATGGCGACAGCCTTGCTTATAAGATGATCCCTTGTAAACAAAATCGTGATATGGAGGTTCCCCATTATCAGATGCCCCACATTCATGATATCGAGGAGATCGGGGCCACCAATAGTGATGGAACGTCTCCGGCATTGATGACAATGAATCCGGTAACAGGCAATATAACCTGGGATTCACCGGGTATAGCCGGACAATACAATATAGCCTTTATAGTTGAAGAATGGCGAAAAATAAACGGAGAGTGGTATAAACTGGGATTTGTGACCAGGGATATGCAAATACTGATCGAAGAATCGGAAAATAACCCACCAGAACTGTTTGAGCCACAGGATACCTGTGTTATGGCAGGCACGATTCTGAATTTTGATATATATGCTGAAGATCCGGACGGGCATGATGTTTCCATTGAAGCGTTCAGCGGAATATTTGAAGTGTTCGGCCCATCTGTTTCGGTCATTCCCGACAGTCCGGTGGTCAGCTCCTCGCCGGCAAGGTTGCAATTCAGATGGGAAACCCATTGTAACCATGTCCGTGCCAAACCTTACCAGATCACGTTTAAGGCAGTAGATCACCCTGTGGAAATGAACGAACATCCTCCTTTGGTAGATTTTGAAACCTGGCTTGTTACGATTGTACCTCCCCCGCCAACCGGTCTGATAGCTGAATCAACCATTCAGGACCATGTTTTACTAAGCTGGGATCCATATAAATGTAAAAACGCAGATAAAATCCAGATATGGCGGCGTGTGGGAAGTTATGATTTTCAGTATGGAAATTGTGAAACCGGCATTCCACCATCTGCCGGGTACGAGCTGATTGACGAAGTTCCGGCATCCGATACATCCTATCTCGATACAGGGCGGGAAAATGGACTCAGTTACGGAGCAAAATATTGTTACCGGCTTGTTGCGGTGTTTCCATTACCGGGAAATGGGTTCAGTTATCCTTCAACACAGACATGTATTGTACTGGGAACTGACAAAGGTCCGGTAATTACACATGTCGATGTCGATAAAACGGATATCAAAAAGGGAGAAATAATTATAAAATGGACTCCACCCGGGCAAATAAGGGATAGTATATTCCAGGATCCCTACTCATATCATTTGTACCGGTTTGATAGTGCAGGCCAGACCGGTATTCGTGATCCATTGGCTATATTAGATGCAGCGGATACCTTTTTTATCGATACGGAATTAAATACCGAAAACAAAAAATACTTCTATCAGGTTCGGTTGTATGATGGGCTGGACAGTCTGATTGGAAAATCGGCCCGGGCATCCTCAGTCAGGCTGGAGTGTTCACCCCTTCCTGATGGCATCGATTTAAGCTGGCATGCAGACGTTCCGTGGTCCAACAATTCCTTTCATTATCCCTTACATTATATATACAGGGACCATTATTATTATGATCAACCGGAAGTATTGGTACTCATTGACAGTGTAAATGTTAACCAGAAAGGCTTTCATTTTACAGACCGGGGACTAGCCGGCGATCAGCCGCTAGATTCGGATGAAGCCTATCATTACTTTGTAAGAACATCCGGAACTTACGACAATCCTGATCTGCCGGAGCCTTTACTTAACCGGTCCCAGATAATCACCGCTTATCTGAACGACACCATTCCACCCTGCACTCCTCTGAAAATATCCTTCGGAAATATTACCAGCGTATTCGATTGTATTGAATTTATGGAAGATAAACCCTGTGATTTTCAGGAATTTTTTAATGAAATCTTCTGGGAAAAAAATGTATCCGGCAATTGTGATCCGGATTACAGCAGTTTTAATATATATTTTTCAGATGTTTCGGTTGAAGGTCCCTATGAATTGGTAGCCAATGTAAAAGATACATTTTTTGTACATAACCACCTGAAATCATTTGCTGGCTGTTATCGTGTTTCCTCACTTGACAATTTTGGCAATGAAAGTGAGTGGAGTGATCCGATATGTCATGACAATTGTCCGCAATATGAGCTGCCTAATGTCTTTACACCCAACAATGATGGAGTCAACGATACATTCCGTGCATTTGACAGGCCAAATTCGATGTGCCCGAGATTCGTAGAAGAAGTCCATTTCAGGGTTTATAACCGGTGGGGATTTGAAGTCTATAATTCTGAAAACCAGATGAATAATCAACCGGGCGGGAATGAAAAGAATATTTATATCGATTGGAATGGCAGGGATATTACAGGTAAAATGTTGCCTGCAGGCACATATTACTATGTAGCGGAAGTGTTTTTTGATACCATTGATCCCTCATTGACACAACATATATATAAAGGATGGGTTCAACTGTTAAAATAAGTGACCAATGTTATCCACACAAATCAAATTCATTATTTTGTTCTGTTTAATAATCTTTTCTGTCAATGCCCAGCATCAGATTTGCGGAAAAGTGACGGATCGCATTTCCGGTTTATCACTTGCTGGTGTCCATGTTATTTTATGTAACGATAGTACTGTCACCGTTACGGACCAAAAGGGTGATTTCATATTCACCAGCCCGAAAGACGGTGAACATATTCTTCAATTTAATTGCATGGGATATTTCAATAAATATAAAAAAGTAAAAATTGACAACAAGGATGTGAAATTGTCGGAGATCAATGTGGCTTTAATCCCTGTATCTTTAAAACATGAAGAATTAATAATTTTTTATCAGTGAAAATTTTATAAAATCATGAATATCGGTAAATTTTTAATCCTCGGATTTTTTTATTCTCCCATTCTATTCGGACAGTCTACAGGGTTGACTGACTCCGTAATGCTGAAGGACGTAGTGATAACCGCTACCAGGCAAGCCACTTTGCTTGAAAGTACCCCTGAAGTTGTCCGGGTTATAAATGCAAATGAAATAAGGGAAATGAATGCCGCTTCAATCGGAGAAATTTTAGGATATGTCACCGGGATAAGTATTGAAACAGGTACAGGGAGCGGACTGCCTAAACGCAGCACGGTCAGTATGAACGGTTTCCCTGCCAATTACAATCTGATATTTATTGACGGCGTCCACCTGCTGACTGATCATATTCACACCGGTCAGAATATTGATCTGATACCACCAGAAAATATAGAAAGAATTGAAATCATAAAAGGGGCGGCATCGGCGCAATATGGCAGTGATGCCATGGGTGGAATTATTAATATAATTACTAAGAAAAGTGGTGACAAACCTGATCTGACAATTACTTCCGATATAGGCAGCTATGCCTCATATTCAGCCGGAATGGCTCTGCGGACACCAGTAAACGAAAAGATAAAATCATCTACTTATGTCAACTGGGAACAATCCGACGGTTACCCGATATTGAAGCCTGAACACCGGATCGGGAATATGGGCTATACCCAATTTACGATTATGAACTCAGTCGATTTTACTATCGGCAGGAAGTCGAATCTGTCCACTTTTTTATATTATATACAAAACAGCATGGAATGGCTTGATGATAACAAATACAGCCGGCTCTTCATACCAAGCATTTATTATAATACCAAAATAGCCGATCATCTCCATATGAATACAAGGATAAATTATACACAGTGGTCAGCAGAACAGAGTGATGAAAAGAATGAACTCATCCGTCCGGAACTATTTTTTACATGGGATAAAATTAAAAATCACCGCATTTCTATAGGTTCTGATTTTAGATACACCAACTTCAGGCGATCCAATGTGATTGAGAAACATCAGCATTCAACAGGGATTTTCATCCAGGATGAATTCAATTTGAATAAATGGGCCTTATTCATGGCCATCCGGTATGACAAGGTCGAGAATATCAGTGGCGTATTTTCTCCTAAATTCGGAATACTTTTTGAGCCCGCACCTTTTATAAGATTAAGAGGATCGGCTGGCAGGGGATTTCATGCTCCCACAGTTCAGGAATTGTATGAGGTTGGTGCTGGTCATGGAGGAAGGGCATACCGATTCGGCAATCCGGATCTGCAACCGGAATATAGTGTCACATCAACAATAGGTACGGAATTTTTCATTAAAGATGTTTTCCAACTGTTACTATATGGATACTATAATACAATAGATAACATGATCACTCCCATTTACGAAGGTCCATGGGAAGAAAATCCTGAAATGGATAAATGGGTAAGGCAAAACATTCATAATGCAAGGATCTTTGGGTATGAAATTTCCTCAAGGTGGAATATCTCAGAAAACTTTGGACTGGAAGGTGGATATACCTACACCGAAAATGAAAATATAACTACAGGGGGTCAATTGCCATATTATCCGGGGCTATCTTTTTATTCGAAACTCTTATACAATTATAGCCTTTCAGAAAATCTCACGGGTAATATTTTTTTAAGTATTCGAGCAGCCAGGAACCGAAGCGCATGGAACTGGAAGCCGGCTTTTGATGCGGAGACTGATGACCCTGAAGGACTGATCACAGCATTGGAGGATTATGAAATGATGAATGCCGGAATAAGACTTAACTTCCGGCGTACTTCAGTTTTCCTGAATATCAATAATATCCTAGGACAGAACGTTGAGCGCCTGGATGACATTCATACCATAATAGAGGGCGAACCTGTTTTCAGAGGAGGATTTACAATCCACTTTAACTGATACCTAATACTCCCGTCTATCCAGTTAACTCTGTACATTATCAATTAATTTTGTTAATTATAAATTAACATTTTTCTAAGTAATTACGTATATTTAATTAATGGATAATCAAAATTAATATGCGTTGCGGGAGATGACTGAGATCAGAAATCACAGGAAATTTTTTAGCCTGAAACAGATACACAATAATCAATAAAATCTTGACAAATGAAAGTTATACAAAAATTTAAACTGATTGCCATATTAATGTTCTTGAGCATTATCTGTTATGCTCAGAAAGGAGCCGGCAACCGGACCGGTATGGCACAACAAAGGATCAATCCGGAGGTGATTAAGTTCACGGGGAAAATACTTGAATTCAAAGACGGACCGTGCGAATATACGCACGGAAGGTCCATTTCGGGAACACATTTAATTATTGAGGTAATCGATAATTCGTTGATCAATGTGCATCTGGGACCGACCGATGAAGTTTCACATATTGTCGGTGAACTGGAAATCGGCCAGGAAATTGAAGTTTTTGTTTTCCGTACATCCGATCTGGCAGTGAATCATTTTATAGCGAAGGAGATAAAGACGGGAAAAAGAGAATTTGTATTACGTGACTCCATCCTGAGGCCATTCTGGGCTGGAAAAAGAAAGTAAGGGCATTATAAAATATAAGAAGTGATCACTTTGGTTGGATATTGTATTACACTAATTCTTACAATCTTTATCCTATGAAAAAACATAAGATCAAATACCCAATATCGCATGATATTATTTCTCATCCTGAAAGCAGAACATTAAAAATCATCTGGAAAGAGAACATTCCTGCAAATGAAGTCGAAAATTGCATTGACCATACAAAGTCAGTGATAAAGGCATTTCCCACCCGGACGCTGCTGATCGACAGTTCCAAACTGAAAGAAACTGCTTTATTTCTTGATTGGAAAATAATTGAATCCTCCTGGAAGGATTTTTACAATAACGGGGGCAGAAAGATAATTATTATCAATAAATACAGACAGTCATATAATATCGAGCAGGAATATACCAGAATCATAAAGAAATATGGTATACCCTTGAAACTGGAATTCAAGGAGGAAACAGAAAAAAGTCTACTGAATTAATATTCTGATAATGAAAAAACTGATCAGATTACACTATTTAAAAATTATGATTATGAGAAAAGAAAAAAGTTCAATAGAAAATATGGGGCGCGATGAAAACATAAGAGGCCGCGGCCGGAACAGGGGCGGTTCCTTTGGACCGGGAGGATATTGTGTTTGTGTCAAGTGTGGAGAAAAGGTACAGCATCAAAGAGGTGTGAAATGTACTACAGTCAGGTGTCCGGCATGCGGCCATCCTATGGTACGCGAGGAACTGGTTGCCGGACAATAATATCCAGGCATTATCAAGGGAACTTGATTTAAAATAATTCAGGGTCAGGCATCTCAGACAGGAGATATTTTTTCAGAAAAGGTCATCAGACAAGAGCTTCTTTTCCTGAAGCGTAGTGAAGGTAAAAGAAATATCACCTGCCGCTGAGTTTGCCTCGGGGATGGATGGTTGTAGGAGTTGATGATCAGATAACATTATGCTCCTGAATTCTACTCGATACTTTCGTTTCTTCCGTTATCACTTCAGAAACGAAAACTCAGGGAGGAGGTTATTTTCTCAAAAAAGATCAGCCGCCCTGAGTGATAGTACCCTGAAGTTCATTATGCAGATTTTTCATAAAGAACAGATCCATACCGGTAATTCTGAAAAAACAACGCCAATGGCCTGTATACCGCATGAGCGAACTTGGAAAAGGCAAACAGGATCACCAGTTCCATCGATATAACCGTATGTATCAGAAAAATGATATGGTTCATCAGGTTATTGGCCTCGGCAAACACGGCTATTTCCAGCCAGAAACCGGTGAATCCCGCTATCCATAAAAAACCAAGGAACATCCAGTCGGCCAGCCGGGTGCTGGCATAAAATCTTGATATTTTTTTTATCCTGTAAATAATGGACAAGGTGGCCCCGTACATCATGAACAGGCCGGCTACCGTTCCAAGGATCCGGCTTGGCCACCAGGTAGAGGTAGCCGGATCTTTGAATATAAAATCAAGGGTTGTGGCTAAAAGCAACCCGATGAATCCCCACATGATGGAATAATGGACAAACCAGGGTTTTACATACCAGGCTCTCCCCTGCCACACCGAGTCTTCCTCCGAATCGCAGATCTGGTGTCTTCGCATGGTACCGGTTTCACCAATTATCCGGTATATTGATTGAAAGAAATTATTCGATTTATTCCCGTTTTCACCATGACCTACCTGATTTAATCGTACAGACATCCGCCATAGACCTATCACGGCTGAAATTCCGGCAAATATGAGTAATATAACTCCCAGATCATGGATCACTTCGTACGATAAATATTGAAAAAGCCACCTGGATATTTCAGTTTCAGGCCTGAGCGTAAACAGAAAGAAGCCCAGGATTATTGCCAGGAATAGAGTGAAAATTATGGAAAAAGGATTATTAGTAAACAACCACCTGGTAATACCGGTAGGATCGTACCTTGCAATGGCGTATCGTCTCAGGGCTGCCATGTAGGCTGCCGGATCGGCATCCCTCGGACAGGTTTCCGTACAATCACCGCATCCGTAGCACATCCAGAGTTCACGGCTGGCGGCAATATCCTCTTTTTGTCCCAATAAACCCAACCGGATTAATTTTCTGGGAAAATTGGCTGATTGCTCGGTCAGGTTGCAGATAGCAGTACAATGGCCGCAATTATAGCAGGCTTCAAAGTCCCTTGCACCGTATTTTATGATTTCATGTTTAAAATCGGGATCAATCTTTGCCATCGGTTTCTTCTTTATTACTTAGTCCATATATGTAATATTCGTCCATATCATCAATGTCGATAACCTCTATATCCCCGTACTTCCTGCAGGTCATCAAATGATATGTAACTGTGTCTTCTGTCATCTGCAGGACTTCGGCAATTTGCGGAATGGTCCTGGGACCTTCTTCAAGTGTTGAAAGGATCTTCTTCCGTATCTCCTTGTATTGTTTTGATCCTTCCCGTACTTTTTCATCTATACCGTGGATCTTTCTGGCTTCCACAAATGTTCTTGTACGTTTTTCAGACATCTTCTAAATATTATTCTAATAATGCATCAATCATACTTTCTACCTCACTATCGGAATATCCGACCAGGTCAATGGCATTGGATTCACAAACCGGAACGCACATCCCACATCCCTTGCAGTTCGCTTCATTCACCCGGGCCACATATTTACCGTTCAACCTCACTTTGTCAACTGCATCAAACGGGCAGGCTTCCATGCACAGTTCACACCATACACAAGAATCCGTTTTTATCCTTGCCTGAAGCGGATCCAGCTCAATATGCTCACTTCCTATCAATCCGAATATTTTGGATGAGGCGGATAAAGATGATTTTACGCTTTCCGTAAAATTCTTTGGCCCCTGACAGCAACCAGCAATATAAAGACCATCCAGTACGGTTTCAACAGGGCGCAGTTTGGGATGTACCTCATTATAAAATTGATCACGACCGACGGGTACTTTTAATATACTGATCAAATCCGGGTCAGACCTGGGAACCATGCCGGTCACAAGCACCACAAGGTCAGCATCAAGCTCCATTTCCTTTCCTTCGGTAAGAATATCATTTACCTTTACATTGATTGTCTGACCATTGGACTCCACCTCGACAGGATTCTCTTCATTAAACTGAAGATATACATCACCATTTTCAGAGCTTTTATGGTATAAAACTTCCTGTTTGCCATAAGTCCTGATACCACGGTTAAAATGAAAATTATTTATAATTGGAAATTTCTCCCTGGCTTGAATGGCTGTGTGTATGGCCGAGGTACAACAATATCTTGAACAATACTTATTATCTCCATCCGGCTGTCTGCTGCCCACACAATAGATATAAGCAATATTCTTTATTTTTTTTCCCTTTACCACAAGTTCGCCGTTGCTTTTCTCTATAATATGTTTAAATACCGGAAGAGTGATCACATAATCGCTTTTCTTATAGCCATATTCACTCTCCCCGGGTTGATAATGGTCAAATCCGGTGGCTAATAAGATGGAACCTACCCGGAATTTTAACTCCTCTTCCTTCTCTTCCAGATCAATTTCGTTACTCAATTTCAGGCATTCTTCGCACCCGGTACAAATATCCATTTCGATAACCGGCAGATCAGGATACCGTTTATTTGCAGGATAGTAGATCGCTTTTCGTGAACCGATCAGGTTATCGTCATCAGTCACAACTTCCTCGGGGCATACATCGATAACCTTCCTAAGATCATTCATGTTAAAATCCGGTTTTACATACCTTGGGCGGATCTTTACAGTCACTTCAAAATTACCCACACTTCCGGTTTTGCTTAGAAGAGTGGCTCCCGTAAACAGTTTGATATTGCTCCTTTTCTTAACTTCATGGTAAAGTTCGCCGGTGATCTTGTTGCCGCTTTGTTCATTCATAAACAACCGATTCCATTCAGCAACCTGACCACCTGTATAGTGATCTTTTTCAATCAGGTAAACATAAATACCCATGTCCGCCAGCTCAATCGCCGAGCGTAAGCCGCTGATACCACCCCCGACGATCAAAACCGATTTTTCCGATTCAATTTCTATGGGATGTAACGGCCCGGCCTGTTTCACCCTGGAGATCCCCATTTTAATCAACTGAATTGCCTTATGGGTGGCTTTGTCAGGCTGGTCAGCATGAGCCCAGGAATCCTGTTCGCGGATGTTCACCTGTTGGTACTGATTATAATTCAGTCCGGCACGCTCGGCAACTGCACGGAAAGTAAACAAATGAAGTTTAGGTGAACAGGAAGCAACGACGATCGCATCCAGGTTCCGGTTTTTAATATCTTCAATAATCTCTTTCTGGAAAGAATCGGCACAGGCAAACATCATGGTTTTGGCCAGAGCTACATATTCCAATTGTTCAACCTGTTTTTTTACTTTCTCAACATCGACGACATCTGCAATATTCGAACCGCAGTGACATATATATACACCAATTTTCTTATTCATGATCCTCGATTTATATAACTGGCTACTTCAGCTGCAGCGGTCCCTGCAGAAGATATGGAATCCGGGATGTCCATAGGGCCCGAGGCTGTTCCTGCCACAAAAACACCATCGATACTTGTTCTTGAAGGATTGACAAGTTCATCGACCTGCCGGACATAATGATACATGTCTTCCTCAAGCCGGGAACCATTGAAGGATTCCATAATATCCGTATTGGGCAATACACCCACTGATAACACGACCATGTCATGTTCGGCTTCTTTTACCTGGCCGCTCTCTATGTCTTCATACCTGAGCATAAGATCTCCGTTATCCTTCTCCTTGATACGGGCTACTTTACCTTTGACAAATTCAACTCCCATATCGCGAGCCTGCTGATAAAACTCATTGAAACCCTTTCCAAAGGAGCGGATATGCAGGTAATAAATCGTAATATCGGCCATAGGCAGGGCTCCCATCAGAAGTTGAGCCTGTTTGATGGAATACATGCAGCAAATCTGCGAACATATCGGGTTGCCAACAGTTTCATCACGGGAGCCGGCGCACAATACATAGGCAATGTTGTCAGGCATTTTTCCGTCTTTCGGTCTGAGCACCGCATTATATGGTCTTGTTGGTACCAGTTGACGTTCCATCTGCATCGAAGTAAGCACATTTTTAAGCTTACCATATCCGTATCTGGGTATCTTCAGGGGATCAAACAGGTTAAATCCCGTAGCAATAACCACAGATTTGATTTTATACTCCAGATCAAGGGGTGGCTGCAACAGATCAATAGCATTCGCCGGACATACTTTTTCACATAATCCGCAAAAAATGCAGTTTTCAATATCTACCGCCGCAATCCTCGGATTGGCTATACTGAAAGGAACGTAGATGGCTTTTCTCCCCACCAGGTCCCACTGATACTGATCCTCCACCACCACCGGGCATTTTTCTTCGCAATCCTGACAACCGGTACAGGCATCTTCATCAACATAACGGGGCTTTTTAACCACCGTAACATCAAACAATTCCCCATTTTTATTTATCTGTTTTACCTCGCTGTACGTTAATATCGAGATATTCGGATGTCGGGCTGTTTCAGATACCTTTGGGGTAGAAATGCAAGCAGCACAATCCAGTGTGGGAAACACTTTGCTGAGGTGAATCATCTTGCCCCCCAGTGACAGATCTTTTTCTACCAGCAGCACTTTGAATCCCATATCCGCCATGTTCAATGCGGTTTCCTGCCCGGCAATACCTCCACCTATTACCAGAACATCCTTATAGTTGTCTTCGGTATTTTTTCCCATGTCAAATTCATTGAAATATTAACCTGATCCGGTATCCGTCAGCTGTATACATAGACAGAACACAGGATTTTAACATAATTTCAAACTTTTTCCTTCTTCGACAGTTCTCTGGAAAAATTATTCATATGCCTGGCAAAGGGCTCGGCACAAACAGAGCAGATAGCAGCCATTTTTAACCTGGATTCATCTATCCCCTTTTGTTTCATTCCGCTGTGTGTTTTTTTAATTATGGCTGCAGTTTTTTCGACACATGAAAGATCATAGGGACAATCGGTCCCATCCGCAGCCACAAAGACCCCATCAAATCCCTGGTCGAAAGCATGCAGGATCCACCGTGGTTTAATAGCACTGGAACAGGGCACACTGATCACATATACTCCGGGTGAATAATGCATCTTCAGAAGTCCCGCCAGGTCTATTGCAGGATCGGAAATTTTTTCAGTTGAAAAAACAAGGATTTTCGGTAATTTATTACCCTCATTTCGCATTTTCCTTTATCCTTTTTTCATATAAATCTTGAAATAACCGGATTCCTCCGCGGTACCCAGGTACTCATGTCCTTTTTTGGTTGCCCATTTGGGAACATCCTTTTTCGTGCCTTCATCCGAAGAAAGAATTTCCATGATCTCACCTTTCTGGATTTCACCGATCGCTTTTTTTGCTGCCAGCAATGGCCCGGGACATGCTGTTCCCCTGGCGTCTACTACTTTGTCGACCTTTACATCTTTTAATTCCTGTGTAGTCATAATTTTTGTCATTTAAATGTTATCAGATTCAGATTAATAAATGCATATCGGCTTCCTGTGCAGAGGTGATATACTCATTGATCCCGCATATATCATCCGCCAGGTCAATAAAGTCATCCAGCGTATTACCGTCCCACATCTTGCCGGCCAGGCCACAGATATGGATCTTTACATTGGTCAGTTCCTTTGCTTCCCTGAAGAATTCGGTCCATGGCTTTACATTCAATTTATCCGTCATGCTCATGAATTTTTCTTTTAACTGAGGATATTCAGCCATGTCAAGTTTATCGCGATCATCGCCCACTTCCTTCTTAAAGGCCCGGGCACCCATCATCAGCACATAAACATCCACATCCATATCATCAGCTGCGGCACCGCTTAAAATAACACCTGCAGCAGTCAGTTTGTCAAGACTGCCTGTATACAATGCCATTGTCAGTTTTTTGTTTTCCATAATTTTAGATTTAAAAATTTATTTATATCCAAATTGGTTTTATTACTTTATTTCAGATCCTGATCAAATTTAGATACAGATATAAAGGGATATAAATTTTCAGCAGTGATGTGTTTTAATTAAAAAAGTGATATCCGTCACTTTTTATTTTGATAAAAATTTATAACTTTAATATGTAATTGCAGGGATAATGAAAGAGTTTAATTGTCGTATATGTGAACTCAAGTCGACAGCGGCCTCCCACCTGAAAAGAGAAGAACTCGATTTACTGAACAGTAACTGTGCCCGGGTTGAGTTTAAAAGCGGGGATACGATTTTTAAGCAGAATGCACTTTCATCTAATATCATTTACATTCAAAAAGGATTTGTTAAGGTGCATATGGAAGGTATTGACCGTGAAAGTATACTTCGGATTTCAAAAGCGCCCACATATCTTGGGATACCCACCACGGTTGGTGACCGGGTCAATCATTATTCAGCCACTGCTTTAACAGACGTGATCGCCTGTTTTATTGATATTAATGCGTTTAAGGATTTCATAAATCGTAATGGTAGTTTTGCTTATGAGATCATCCTCGATCTCTGTAAAAATGAGCTGCACCATTTTCACAGATGCATCAACCTTACCCAGAAACAATTGAATGGCAGGGTAGCCGACGCATTGATATATATGTCAACTGAGATTTTCAAATCCTATGAATTCAGGATGATTCTCAGCCGCCATGAATTGGCCGACATGGCAGGAACTTCAAGGGAGAGTATAAGCCGGGTACTCCATCAGTTTCATGAGGAAAAGATCATATACATGAACGGAAAAGAAGTAAAAATCTTAAAAAAAGAAGATCTGGAAGCGATCAGTAAATACGGATAGGGTTTATTCGGATTCATCATCTATTTTTATTCATTAGATAAAACATAAACATTTATCCATTTCAAATCCTTCAACAAGAATACAGATCCGATTAATTTGAAGAACTTTTCCCGGAGTCAGAAAGATTAACGGATAGATTCTCGAAGACAATAAAATTTACCGATTTAATATAGCCAGGGCATTTTTGCGGTAGACCTTTTCCAATATCTGATCATCCAGGCCATAGCCGCTCAAAGCCCAATGGTAGCTGAACTGATCATGTTCATAAAAATGCTCATCATCGGTTTCAAGGATCCGGAAGGTGATCCGGTACATTTTTTTTGAGGTGCCCATATCGGTACCGTATACCAGGCGGTCCTGGTAACGGGTGTAAAAATCATTTACGGCATTGGGAATGGGAGCGGTTTCGGCAAACCTGGCCGATATATCGGCATACAGGTTCGGATACTTATCGAATAATCTGCCCAGTATCCCGAGGTCGTATGAACAGTTTGCATAATGACAGGCGATAAAGGTGGTTTCAGGATGTCTTTTAACTGTTTTTTCGAGGATCTGTATCATTCCGCCATGATCCACAATACCAGGCTTATTATCGAGCCTCCATTTATAAGCATTCATCAGGCCGTCGTTCGTTTTATCCATTTTTTCATACATCCATTTGGGATCAGCCACATGAATGTTTACCGGGATACCCAATTCAGCACATTTTGTAAACAAGGGATCCATTCTGGGATCGTCAGGATGCATCCCAAAGGCCTTAACGGGATGTGAATAGAACAGACCCTCTCCCTTATCTCCCAATTCACCCACACCCCTGGCACCCACCTGAACACATCTTTCCAATTCCCTTACCGCTGCCGGGCCAAATCCTGGCTGATCATAGCCCGTATAATCGAATCCACAGAAAAGAATAAAACGATCAGGGTATGTTGAATAGACAGTATACAGGGAGTCGAATTTCCGGCCGGTCGCATATGTCATCACAACAGTTTTGTCAATACCGGCTTCATCCATGGTTATTACCCATTGGTCCAATTCTTCCCGGGATTTGGCATAAGGGTGTGAATGCATGTCTATTACGGGATATTTGGCTTTTTCGACTTCCGTACGCTGAATATTATAGATCGAAACCGGCTCGTAATCGGAAAGCTTTAAATCTTCGACCGACTTTTCTGCAGGCTCCGTTTTTGCTTCGATACTTTTTTCTTCTGTTCCTTGCTGTTTACAGGCAGTGCCCCATAATAAGAAGATCATCAGGATTTTCGAAAATTCTTTAATCGGGTCCATACTCATGATTTATTTAGAACTTGTAGCTTTTCCTTCACCAGACCGGTGATGGTTGCAGTTGTAATATTACCGGTACCTTTAATCCGCTTGCAGCACCGATGATTCCCCGCAAGGTACCATAATAATAAGAATTATAAGCCTGCAAAGCTTTTTAATTTTTCCGGCATTCTTTTAAATTTTCCCGCAGTTTCATTGATCTAAAATATCTACTTTTACCACATGGGATAATTTATCAACATCCGGTAATTGAAGCATACCGATCTAGTCATGCTGGCAGTTGGCTGCGCCACAGGCAACCGCCTACGCAGGAAGCGGAATTGGCATTGAACAAACTCCCCTGGTCACACAGTCATATGGATCAGGCGTATATAATCTATTCTGTTTTTCATCTTGGTGCTGACTTCAAGCTGGCCCGGTACTGGAATCCCGGTATATGGCAAAACGGAAGGCTTTTAAAGGATGTAATAGGGAAATACGGACCGGATATTTATACCGGCTTTTTACTTAATTTCATGAAAAAAAATCAGTCAGAGCCGTTTTTGTTGTATTATCCTATGACATTGCCGAACTTCCTGACCGTACAATCGACGGTGTGGGCCTGATGCCGTTTTTCAAAGGTAAAAAGTTGAAACGAGAAAAACCGATGTACTGGTTTTACAGTCCTTCGCGCCTGGCGGTTACCATTCGCGACGGCGACTGGAATATAGTTGCCGATCCGGAAATGGATATTCCCAGAGCCAACATGTTCAGGGAAGAGTGGATTGGAATGGTAAAAGAAACCGGTGGGATGCTTTGCCGGGGAGGATGTATTTGATGGAAAATGGATATATCGAATAGTTTTAAAAATTAAAGGCATGGACAACCGAAGTTCATGCACCCGTTCCAACCGTTTAAATGAACGATAAGAAGCCAATTTTTATTCCGGATCCCCGGTTTGTGCGCCAGCGAGGAGTGTGCTGATGACGGGATTGTATACCGGAAATACTACGGTACGCGGAAATTTTGGCAAAGGGGGTGTCAAAGGTCTGGGAGGAGGCAATGGCCGGGTGCCGCTGAACGCTGGGAAGGGAGGTTCGACAGTTCCGGAAAGCTCAGGGGTAGAAAAAGGGATGTATATGAAGGTGGAATAAGGGTCCCGTTGATTGTTTACATGCCGGGTACCGTGTCCCAGGGACAAATTAACCATACTGTAGGTTATTTTGCTGATATTTTACCATCTTTTGCTGCTATCGCCGGGAAGGAAATTCCGGAAGGCCTGGACGGAATATCACTAAAAGAAGTATTCCTTGAAAATAAGAAAATTGAAAAACAGAGGATGTTGTACTGGGAGTTTCATGAGCAAAGTGGCAATCAAGCTGTGCGTGAGGGCTACTGGAAAGCAATCCGGTTAGACGTCCACGAGAAAGGGTTTCATGATCATGTTGAGTTATATAACCTTGAGGATGTTCCTTCAGAAACAAATAATGTGGCAGATAAACATCCGGATGTGCTTAACCGGATGAAAGACATTATGGAACAGGAGCATACCACTTCCAAGAATTTTCCTTTTCGCTTTGAAGCAAAGGCCAACACAGATAAATGATACTGTTTTTTATTATGAAAACACATCCGTTTTAGTAAACTTTTCTTCTATCTGTTAGAAATAAATAATTCATAAAAATAGAAAAGGAATCTGCCATACAGGATCCGCCGCTTTTATTTAATGTAAATATTGATCCTGCCGAGAAATACAATATTGCAGCTGACCATCCTGAAATTATCACTGAAATAAAAAAAATCATGGAAGAACTTAAGGCGGAAATAAATAATTTAA